>DATFZY010000129.1:0-52266 GCA_035313865.1 Candidatus Acidiferrum sp. | reverse complement strand
CACCGTTCCTGGCTTCCATACGCTCTTCAACTGTTTCAAGAGCGCCGCGCAGCCGGAAAAAGGAACCGTCAGCACCACAACATCGCATTGCGAGGCAGCCGTTACGTTGTCAGCGCCTTCGATTTTCGCGGAGCCGCCGATGCGCGCGCGCAATTGTTCCGCCGTCTCAGCCGCACGCGCTGCGTCGCGCGAGCCAATCACAATTTCTTCGCCGCCGCGCGCCCAGCGATACGCCAGGCCCGAGCCTTCCGGCCCCGTTCCGCCCAGAATCCCTATTTTTCTTGTCATTCCCAAAGCACTCCGTCTTGCCGATTTTCCGTGCGCCCATCACTGCAAGCATCGCGGCCGTTTACGCGGCTGCTCCCTGCCGCTGCACTGCGTCTGGTACGATGGCCTCAGCCCCGTTGTACGAACAAAGAAGCGGTCACAAGAGCTGTGCGCAGAACTAGAACATGCGAGCAGAAGATACCATGCCAAACTACCGGAGCCACTTGGAAACTCCAAGCCAGACAAGAAGCTCGCCGTCATACGCGAATAATTGCGGAGTGCGGCAGCCCTGCTGCCGCTTTTCCTCTGCAAGCGGCGAAGGGGCATAGTCTCGTGCGCGCGCTACTCATGCCCATCAAGGATTTGCGGAACGCCAAGCAGCGTCTCGCGTCCGTGTTGACGCCGGAGGAGCGTTTCGCACTGGCGGAAGCGATGTTGGCGGACACAGTCCGGGCGATATGCGGTGTGACGCTCGCGGACAAAATATTTGTGGTCACCAACTACCCTCCAGCCATCGAGACAGCGGAGAAGAATGGCTGGGAAGTTCTGCGCGAGGAACAGCAAATTTCCGAGAGCGCGTCGGTCGATTTTGCATCGCGCTTTTGCGCGGAGCGCGGCGTTACCGGCGTATTGCGATTGCCGCTCGATCTTCCGCTGGTCCAGTCGAGTGATATCGACGAGCTTCTGGCGACCGAGTGCTCCGCGCCAGCCGTAGTCATGGTCCCTTCGCGTGATGGCACGGGCACCAACGCAATCCTTCGCACGCCGCCGGCTCTCTTCCCTTCTCACTTTGGACCGGACAGTTTTGCCAAACACCAGCGGGAAGCAGAGCAAGCGGGCGCCAGAATCATCGTGCGGAGGAATGCACGCCTGGAAATGGATGTGGATGACCAAGACGACCTGCGCGCTCTGTTGCAGCACGATTTGCGTCACACCGCGACTGGAGAGTGGCTGGAAGAGAGCGGAGTCGCAGCCCGTTTTCGACGGCGTGGAATCACAGCGGAAGCCGGAGGCTAAGAGGTGCTGGGTGGCATCAACGGGCTTGGACCGAAAAAAGGAGCTACCGCAGGGGCTAAAGCCCAGGATTTATGCGACCATTTCGGCATGGCTGAAGCCATGCCCCGAGGACCATTCATGAGATGGGAAATGGTTTCTAGTGCGAGCCCTTGCCGTAGGGCCGGTTCGTGGTGACGCCTTTGCCTTCGGTCACGACAATCGTCTGCCCTGCGGCCACGTTCGTGAGCCGATCGGTTTGTCCGCTGGGCCACGTGATCTCGACGGTGTCCGCTTTTTCGTGTCGCGCGAGGCCGAACGTCAAAACAAGTTCGCTCGCTGAAAGGTAGCTCGAACCGCTGCGCATCATCTGAGTCTGCGTTTCACCCGCGGAGGTGACGCGCACCGTGGCTCCAATGCCATCGCGATTCGATTTCGCACCAATCAGTTTTACGCGCAAGCTGCGGTTCGCCGCATCGGCAGCCGCTTCGTTGCGAAACAAAACCGTGGGACCGGCATTTGTGGCCACCAAAATATCGAGCCGGCCGTCGTTGTAAACGTCGGCGTAAGCTGCTCCTCGCGCTACGCGTGGCGTGGAAAACGCCGCGCCCATGGACTTGGTCACTTCTTCGAATTTTCCTTTACCAACATTGCGGAAGAGATGCGGCGGCATGGCGTATTTCACGTTGGCTTGCACGCGCTGAATGTCGGGATCGATGTGGCCATTGGCGACAAATACGTCGGGCCAGCCGTCCAGGTCGTAGTCGAAGAAAAAGCAGCCGAAGCCCAGAGTCAGCAACGAATTGTGTCCGATTTCCGAACGCGGCGCTTCGTCAACGAAAAGTCCCGTGCCTTCGTTGTGATAGAGCGAAAGCATCTGGTTCGCGAAATTGGTTATCAGGAGACTCGGGTGCCCGGAGCGATCGTAATCGGCGGTGTCCACTCCCATGCCAGCGCGGGCGACGCCGTCTTCGCTGAACGCGACTCCTGCGAGGACTGCTTTTTCGGTGAACGTGCCGTTGCCGTTGTTGCGATAAAGTTTGTTCGGCTGCGTGTCGTTGGAAAGCAAGAGGTCGGGCCAGCCATCGCCATCGTAATCGAGGACGGCGACGCCCAGAGTTTTCGATGTTGGATCGCCGAGGCCGGCTTTTTTCGTTACATCTTCAAAAGTTCCGTCGCCGCGATTGTGCCACAAGCGCACCGAAGTCCCCTTGTAAGATTCAGGAGTGCAATACGATTTGCTCTTGCCATCGAGCGTGCAATACAGATCGGTATCCGAGCTCCACTGCACATAATTTGCGACGACGAGATCGAGGCGGCCGTCTTTGTCGTAATCAACCCACGCCGCGCCGGTGCTGAACTCCTGCACGCCGCCGAGGCCGGCTCTTTGCGTGACGTCGGTAAAGGTTCCGTTGCCGTTGTTGTGAAAAAGATGGCTCTGGCCGTACGCGGTGACGAACAGATCATCGAAGCCGTCGTTATCGAAGTCGCCGACGGCCACGCCCATGCCGAACATTTCGACTGTATCGAGACCGGCTTGATGCGTGACGTCGGTGAATGTGCCGTCGTGATTGTTGTGATAGAGCTTCGGAGTCGAGTGCTTGCCGGCGTGGCCGGGCCAGTCCATTCCGTTTACCAGAAAAATGTCGGGCCAGCCATCGTTATCGTAATCAATAAATGCCACGCCGGGGCCGAGTGTTTCCGGCAGAAACTTTTTGCCAAACGCGCCGTTGTTGTGGACGAAACGAATGCCTGCTTGCTGCGTGACGTCTCGAAACGTAATGCTCGCGGTCGCTGGCGGAGCGCCGGCTGGCGCGGCGCCAATTCCAGTCAGCGCTGAGATAGAAAATGCAAAGGCCAGAGCCGCCAAACACAAGGGGACTTTCTTCACTTCGCCACCGCACTTGGGTCGCGGCCAACGCCGAGAGCGTCGGCTACGCGGTTGATGTAGTTGAACCACGAGGCGATCAGAGTGATCTGCAAAATGCCGCGGTCATCGAAACCGACCGCGCGCAAATTCACATGGTCGTCGGGAGACACTTTCGTCGCGTCTTTCGTCAATTTCACAACGTACTCCACCATCGCGCGGTCCTGGTCAGTGATTGGCGCGGTGCGATAGTCTTTTTTCAGCGCTTCCACCATTTCCTCATTCAACGTGACGCGACGCAGAAACTCTGCGTGAGATTCGATTCAATAGTGGCAACGGTTTGTAACGGAAACCATCGTCGCAATCATTTCATGCTGGTGGCGCTTCAGCGGCAACTCGGGAGACATCAGCGCGCCGAAGGTGCTGAACGCGTGAAACAACACATCGGGAAACAGCGAGTGCGAGCCAACAATGCTCTGGTCCACTCCAGCAAAAACCGAAGGCACCGGTGTCGCGTATTCGACCGGATAGAGCTTGCGCTCCTCTTCCATCGCCTTCTTGAGGCCTTCGTCTTCTTCCATGCGAACTGTTTTGATCCAGGTCATTTGCAGCTGCTCCCTAAAGCCTTCGCTAAAAGATCTACCTTGAACCACCCGCCGGTTTTACCTCGGCGTCTACTTTCGTCTTTGCGCCCGCCGCTGTCGTCGCTCCTGGAGCGGCAGTCTTGTGCGCCGCTGCCACTTTCTTCGATTTGTCATTCTCCAGCGGCACGGAAACATGTTCGTGCACCGACTGGCGTTCGTTGTTGTCTTCCGGATGGGCTTGGCGGTACGCGCCGGTGATCGCCTGGGCTGATTCATCGGCTTTGAAACGCAAGTAGCGCTCTTTGTGCTCGTTGGCGCGTTTCTCGTTGCCGAGGCCGTTGTAGCAGAGCATCAGGTTGTAGTTGGCCTGCAAATCTTCGGGATCGACCGCCAGCGTGCGCTGAAAAGTCTTCACCGCTTCGGCATATTTCTTCTGGAGGAACTGGATGCGGCCCAACTCGTCAATGGCAACGCGGTCGCGTGGATACTGGTCGAGAACGATTTGCAGATGTTGCACGGCCTCGTCGTAATTGCCTTCTTGCCGCAGGACGCGAGCGTAGAAGAAATTCGCGCGAGCCAACCGCGGCGAGATGGCCAGCGCTTTGTCCAAAACTTTTTTGGCGCCTTCGGTGTCGCCTTCCTGGACCAGGCAGCGGCCAATGTTCACCCAGCCGTCGGGATTCTGCGGATCGATTTCCGTAATTTTCGCAAAGGCCGCTGCGGCACCCTTCAAATCGCCTTGCAGGAAGAGGCCGATGCCGTAATCGTTCCAGCGTGTCCATTCCTCTTTTACGAGTTTCACTTGCGGTTTCGGCGCTTCGGCGTTTCTCGGCAGAACGCGCAGCGATTTTGTATCTTCGGCGACGGTGATGATGGGAAGGTCAGGAATTTTTTTCAAATCACCAACGACCTGCGACGTGTCACCCGTGAATGCCCACTTTCTTTCGTCGTAATCCGGGGTGACTTCGCCGTGAGGCTTGGTTGGATCCTCTACTCCTGCGTAAGCGAACTGAGTGTTCCACCACATGAATTTTCTGTAGTCCAGTTTGGCGTGCAGCGTAATTCTTTCGCCGACATTCTCGGGGATGTGCAGGCGGAAGTGGGCGGTGTCTGCCGCGCCCGGCGGAATGAGGTGAACATAGACGACGGAGCGAGTGGCCCAGGCGTTGCGCTTGGTGATGTGGTTTCCGCGGCCGTCAATCTGCAACGAACGATAGAAGTGCGCGCCTTTTTCGACGGGGCCTTTGCCGTCGTCTTCGACTTTGCCGCTCCAGAAAATCGTTTGTCCTTTTTCGTCTTCGGCTTTTAGTTCGAGCCAGACGTCGAAGGCGTCAATCGTGCCGCCGGGGAAAAAGTGGCCGACTTTGCGCGTTCGAACGACGACATCCACGAGGGTGTCATCGCCGCGACGGACGGCGGCATCAACCGTTCCAAGAGGAGCAGTGACCGGGCGCGCTTCGCTGGTGGAAGCGGACGGCTGATTCGACTCGGATTCTTCGCCGACCGCGAAGGTCGTGGCGAGTTGCGGCCCTGTTGCAGCCGCCGGCGATGGCGCGGCGGTTTCTCCTCCAGCAGGCGAAACCGCAAAAATGTCCACCGTCAACTGCTTGTCCTGGAGGAAGCGTTTGCTGGCCTCCAACTGCTGCGGGTCCTGGTTCGCCGTGGGAACCGCAGTATTTGCGCCGGGGAAGCGGTGCGAGTGGACGAGGCCATTCACGTTGCCTGCGTCTTTCGAAGGTATCTGCGGCATGTGGCAATCGGCGCACATCATGGGGTTTGCGGGATAGTAGAAGGAACGGGCGCCTTGCCCTGAAACGCCGCTGGACTGCCAGTTATCGTATTCGTTGAAGCCGCGGATCCAGCGGTAGCGATTCACCGGGACATCGAGATGGACCTTGTGGCAACTGGAGCAGAATTCCGAGACTTGCGTCCTCATGAAAGGCTTCAGAAAGGTTCGGCGGTGCGGCTCGGGATTCAGTTTCACGACAAAATCATGCATCGTGCGCACAAACCAATTGTCGCTGGCAGCGAGTTCGTGCAACTTCGGATATTCGAGCGTGAAATCGCCCTGGCCCATCGTGCTTTTCACTTGCACGATGCTGTGGCACATCAGGCAGCTCAAGCCTGCTTTTGCGGCGGGAGTATCTTCGATTTGGCGGATGGGCGTGTCGAACATGCCGCTGAAAAGCAGCGACGGGTCATGGCATCCCGCGCACCACTTCGAGGACTTCACGCCCGCCACGTCCTGCATATACTCGATGCTTTTGCGATACCACTGATTATTGAAGGACGAGAAGTGATGCGCGGAGCCGTACCACTGCTTGTAAATGTCCTGATGGCAGCGTTCGCAGGCTTGGGACTGCATGAAATATTTTGCGGGGATGTTGCCGTGGTCTTTTGTTTGGGCGGAGCTGGGGAAAAATTTGCCTTCGGGGCCGTCGCCTTCATTGTCCATCGTGGCGGGAGAAATTTCGGGGTTGGTGATGCGGTAGGCATTGTTCCAGGCGTAGGTGCGGTACCACCAGGCGCCGGCGGAAATGGCGACAACTAGAATGAGAAGCGCTGCGGACCGAACAGCAACCTGGGCGGTTCCGGCGCCTAGCCATCCGCGGGAGGCGAGCCAGGATCCCAGAAGAAGCGTGACGCCGAGGAGACTGATCAGAATGTGCATGGAGAGCAGCCACTTCATCGCGAGAGGCGTGCCGGTGAAAATCAAGATGATGCCGATTACGGCGGCTACGGCGAGACATAGCCATCCAAAACGCGCAGTGACGGTGCTGGAGCGGAGCACTTTTATGAGAGACGGCAAAAGCAAAATCGTGAGAAGGATTCCGGCGGCGAGATGGAACAAGACTACCGCAATGTAAGGGATATTTGCGGAAGGAAAGCCGTACAAATAGACAGCGCTTGCAGCCAAAGCGATGACACAGAGCGAACGCCAACGGTTCATCGGGTCCCTTGCCACTTGAGAGAGCTCATTCTCGCAAACTCGCTACCATAAATAAAGGCGGCCGACGCTGTGCGGGCGTCGGCCGCGGATGCTTTGGGGTGCCTCCACGTCGCCATGAAATCGGTTAGATGGGGAAGCGATCTATGCGTTGTGCGTTTTATAGCGGAGCCAGGAAAAAGTGGCAATACTGTAAAACAATTAGAAGCCTGACATCGGCTCTATCCCCTTTCCTTCCAGGCACTTATATGCTCTGCCGGTACTAAGATTCTTGTATTCCTCGGTGGCGCCGCTGGGCCAATCGATGATGATACGGTCGATTTTTTCGAGTTTCCCGACGCCGAAGGTGACTGGTAGTTCGGATTGGGAGAGATAGCTGGAGCCGCCGCGCACGAGTCTCGATTGAATTTGACCGGCGTGGAAGAGACGGATGGTGGCGCCGATGGCGTCGCTGTTTGATTTTGTGCCGATTAGCTGGAAGCGGATGCTGCGGTTTCCCGCGGTTTGGTCGTTGCGGTACAGGTAGGCTGGGCCGTTGTTGGTTGTGAGGAGGAGATCCAGATCGCCGTCGCGGTCGAAGTCGCCGTAAGCGAGGCCGCGGCCGACGATGGGAGTTTGGAAGCCGCCGCCGACTTCGCCGGCGATTTCGCGGAATTTGCTGGAGCCTTCGTTCAGGAAAAGTTGCGGAGCTTGCGCGTAGCCGACGTTGCCATGAATGTTGCGGACGGTTTCATCGATGTGGCCGTTGGCGACGGCGAGGTCGAGGAGGCCGTCGAGGTTGGCGTCGAAGAAGGCGCAGCCGAAGCCGAGAGTGCTCCGCGATGCCGCGCCTAGTCCGGAGGGGATGGCGATGTCGTCGAATGTGCCTGCGCTTGGCGAGTGATAAAGGCCGATCATTTCATTGTCGAAATTGGTGATGGCGACTCCGGGCCTGCCGGAGTTTTCGAAATCGCCGGTGTCCACGCCCATTCCCGCGCGGGCTTTTCCTTCGGTGCTGAAAGCGAGGCCTGCTTCGACCGCGACGTCCTTGAATTTTCCGTTGCGGAGATTTTTGTAAAGTTTGTTTGGTTGCGTGTCGTTGGCTACAAGAAGGTCGGGCCAGCCGTCCTGATCGTAGTCGAACATGGCGACGCCGAGGGATTTGGAGCTGCTGTCGAAGATGCCGCTGTTGGCTGTGACGTCTTCGAAAGTGCCATCGCCGCGGTTGCGGAAGAGCCAGCAGGTGTCGCCGCGGTAGGCTTCCGGCGTGCAGTAGGATTTGTGCGTGCCGTCGAGGCTGCAGAAGACGTCGTGCTCCGGAGACCAGCGAACGTAGTTGCAGACGAAAAGATCGAGGAGGCCGTCGCGGTCGTAATCAAACCAGAGAGCTGAAGTGCTGAATCCTTGATGGTTTTGCAGGCCGCTGGATTTTGTGACGTCGACGAACGTGCCTTTGCCGGTGTTGCGGAAGAGGCGGCTTTGGCCTACGCAGCTGATGAAAATATCGGGGAAGCCGTCGTTGTTGTAATCGCCGACGGCAACGCCCATGCCATAGAGTTCGAGGTCGAGGCCGGCGGACTTTGTCACGTCGGTGAAAGTGCCGTTGCGATTGTTGCGATAGAGCTTTAGCGTGGAGCGCTGGCGGCGGTGGCCGGGCCAGTCCGTGCCATTGATGAGAAGAATGTCCTGCCAGCCGTCGCGGTCGTAGTCGAGGAAGGCGCAGCCGGAGCCGAGCGTTTCCGGGAGGAGCTTTCCGCCATAGGCGCCGCTGTTGTGCTGGAATTGGATGCCGGCTGCGGCGGTTACATTTGTGAGATGAAAGCCGGGATCGGCGTTCGAAGCGGCGGAAATGCGCGGCGAGATTGCGGCTCCGAAACCGGCGGCTATTGCGCTGGCCAGAAAATCGCGGCGGTTCAAGGCAGGTTCACCAGGCCGTTTCGAATGGCGTAGACCACGAGTTCGGCGGTTTTGTGAATGCCGAGCGCGTCCATGATGTTGGCGCGGTGGACGGAGACGGTGTTCGCGCTGAGATTCAGTTCGGCGGCAATTTCGCGGTTGGATTTACCGGCGACGATGTGTTGCAGGACTTCGAGCTCGCGGGGAGTGAGTCCGCCTTCACGTTCGCCTTTCAGGGCAGCGGTGGGACGGGCGACTTGCGGGTCGAGGACTTTTTCGCCTTTGGCTACGCGCTTGATGGCGTTTGCCATATCGAGGTCCATCGCGTTTTTCAGGATGTAGCCGCGGGCGCCAGCATCGAGCGCCTGACGGACGAGCGTGTCTTCAGAATGCATGCTGAGCATGAGAATGGCGGCGGCTGGATTGGCTTCGAGAATTTTGCGCGTGGCGTCCAGGCCGCTCATTCCGGGGAGGGCGCAGTCCATGACGATGACCGCTGGACGATGCTTTTTGGCTAGAGTCACGGCTTCTTCGCCGGTGGTGGCTTCGGCGACGACTTCAATCTCGGCATCGTCTTCGAGGATGCGGCGGAAACCGTGGCGAACGAGCGCGTGATCATCTACCAATAAGACTGTCAGCTTAGCTGGCATGTGATTCGACTTTCTGGCGAGGGATTCGAAGGCTGACTGTTGTGCCGCCGTTTGGCGGCCGGAGCAATTCCAGCGTGCCGCCGATTAATTCGGCGCGCTCGCGCATGGCTACCAGGCCGATGCCCCGGCCGCTTTTTCCCGCTGTGATTCCTTTTCCGCGGTCTTCCACTTCGAGCTCCAATGCTTCTGATGAGAATTTCAGGCGTACCCAGGCTTCTTTTGCCCCTGAATGGCGGCTTACATTATTCAGCGCTTCCTGTAGAACGCGGTAGACGTGCACGCTGGCGCCGCCGTCGAGTGCGAACGGTGTGCCGGATTTTTCGTAGCGCAGAGCAAGTCCCGTCTGGCGTTCTACCGTTGGAATATACCAGTCCAGAGTGCTTACGAGGCCGGCTTCTTCGAGCAGCACCGGATGGAGGGCCTGCGAGAGGCTGCGAATATTGTCCAGCGTTGATTGCGCAATCTCGCGCACTTCCTGGACTTCTTCGCGAACTTTCGAGCCTTCGGGGAGGTGGTTTCCTGCACGGCCGAGGAGCGAGCCGATGGCCGTCAGGACCTGGCCGAATTCGTCGTGGAGTTCGCGGGAGATGTGGCGCAGGGTGGCTTCCTGCGTGGAGATCAGTTTCTGGGCGAGTTCGCTGCGCTGTTCGGAGAGAGTGGCTAGCTTTGCGAAAATGATGCGGTTCGAACGGATCAGATAGAGGCTGGTGAGTACGATGGCGATGAGCGTGGCGCCCAGGAAGAGATAGAGCTGGCGTTGAACGCCGTCGTAGATTTGCGCGATGCGGGCGGCGGCTTGCTCTTCGCCTTCGTTGTTTTGGACGAGGAGGCGCGAAACTGCGGTGCTTAGCGATTCCTGGCGCGCTTGCAGGGTCAGACGGATTTGCTCGCGCGCGTCGGCATCTTTTCCTTGTGCGGCGAGCGCGAACATGCGATCGACGGCGTCCCAGAATTGCGCTACCGATTGGGTGAGAAATTTCCGCTGGTCGGCGGTGCGGTTCGCTCCTGCAAGTTGCTCTTCGAGGCGCAGGGCTGCGTCGAGGTCGCCGCGAATGCGTTCGAATTGGGCGGTCCACGCGGTGAGCGGGTACGGCTCGCCTGCGTCGAGCATGTCGCGCATGGCTAACGCGATGGAGTTGAGATCGTTTTGCACGCGCAGGAGTTGCAGAGAATCCTTGCGGTTGCGGTCGACCATTTCGCTTTGGAGCTTACGCAGGCCATTGAGTTGGACCGTGATGTAAAACGAGTAGGTCACCACGGCGGCGAGTGTGATGATCAGCCCGAGCAGGAGACCTGTAGTCGGCGAGCGCTGCGAAGCTGTTGGCACGAAGAGAGAATACCTCAGGCGGCGGCTTGGCGGCGCACCAGGAGGAGGAGAAAAATCATCAGTACGGCACAGGCGAGCGGAACGAGCAGGCCGGCGCGCAAGCCGCCCGCATGCGTGGACACAAAACCTACAATTCCCGGAGCGGAGGCCGATCCGATGGACGACATGGAAAACATCACGCCGCGGACGTGCGTAATCTGGCCGCCATACCACCGCGAGAGCCAGGCGACGTATATCGGGAAAATGGCGGCGCAGCCCAGGCCCGTTGCGGTCACGCTGATGAATGCGGTGCGCTGCGTGCCGGCAAAAACAAAAACCGAGCAGCAGACAAAGACCACGGCGAGAGCGGTCCATAAGAGGCGCAATTCGCGGACGTGCGGGAGGATCAGGGGCGCGAGCGCGCGTCCGACCATGAGCCCGCCGTAGAAAAACATGGGAGCCAGTGTAGCGAGGCTGCCGCCGTTACTGGGCAGGCGCTTGACGTGCGCGGCGGACCAACTGCCGATGCTCACTTCCATAGCGACGTAAAGAAAGAAGAGGGCGGCGAGAGTGGCGGTTATGACGATGCCGATCTTCGAGGAAGGGGCGGAGGATTCCGAACCGGGCGTGGATTCGTAGTGCTCGGGAATATGCGAAAAAAGAAAAGAGAAAGCGAGCAGGCCCCCGAATCCCGCAAAGATGTAAAGCATCTTCGTGAGAAACGCAGCTTTCAGCGCGACCAAAACAAGCAGAGGGATGGCGAAGGAGCCGACTCCCCAGGCGAAATTGACCAGGCTGACCAGCGAAGCGCTGCGCGCGCCGCCGATCTCCGCTACGGTGACGTTGGTGACTGGAACCACGAGGCCGTAGCCGGTTCCCAGGGCGCCGAGCGCGAAGAGCGCCACGTGCATTGAGGAGGCGTTAACTGTGGCGAGGCCCACGCCGATGAGCAGGTAACCAAGAACGAGAGAGGTGCGGCTGCCGAGGTAATGCGTGATCAGGCTGGAAAGCCAGACACCGCCGAGAGAACAGCCAAATTCGAGCGTGAAAAAAATTCCGGCTTGCGAATCGGTGAGCGACCAGCGCTGGATGAACAGCGGGAGCATGGGCCCGGCGAGGGTGATTTCGACGCCGGTCAGGACGAATCCGGCGAAGAGGAGCACCAGCAGGTAACGCTGGCGGGCGGCGGCGTTGAGAGCGATGGCTTGCGTAGTCACTGGCTACAAACCATTTTGCAGGACCGCGGGGCCAGGGGCAATGCTATTGACGAAATTTTCATGATCAAAAAAAAACGAAGCGATATTATTTGACGTTGCGATAGTATGGGCCGCCCTTCGGGGCGCTTTCGTGTTCCACAATTGGATGCATTCATGATCGATGTTGGCCTTATCGGATTTGGGCTTGCGGGACGCGCGTTTCATGCGCAGGTGATTTCCCGAGTCCCGGGGTTGCGGCTGGCGGCGATTTTGCAACGCTGCGGGAACGAGGCTGCCGAGCAGTATCCTGATGCGCGGATTGTGCGCTCGGCGGAGGAACTACTTTCCATTTCCGAAATTCGGCTTGTTGTGATTGCTACGCCGAACGATTCGCATTATCCGCTTGCGCGCCAGTGCCTGGCTGCGGGGCGCGATGTGCTTGTTGACAAGCCATTTACGACCACAGTGGAAGAGGCTGTTGCGCTTGTTGAGTTTGCGAAGCAGCAGGGCCGATTGCTCACCGTCTACCAGAATCGACGGTACGACGGGGATTTTCAGGCTATCGCGCAACTTGTTGCTGGCGGGACGCTGGGGCGTGTCGTTCGTTTTGAGTCCAATTACGATCGCTTCCGTCCGCAACTGCGGCCGGGCGCGTGGCGGGAGAAAAACGGTCCCGGGACCGGCATCTTTTTTGATATTGCGCCTCACCTGATCGATCATGCGCTTGTGCTTTTCGGTATGCCGCAGGCGGTGACGGCGGATATTCGCATCGAGCGGGAAGGCGGCCTTGCGGACGATGCGTTCGACGTCGCGTTTCACTATGCCAGTGGAGTGCGAGCGGATCTGCGCTCTTCCATTCTGGCGGCTGCAACGCGCCCGCGCTTTACTTTGCTCGGAACGCGAGGCGCGTACGTTAAATTGACCGTCGATCCGCAGGAGGGCAACCTTCGGCGTGGCTACTTGCCAGCGGATGCGGCCTGGGGTGCGGAGCCGGAGGAAAACTGGGGATTGCTGACCACCGTTTGCGATGACGGGACGTTCATGCAACGGCGGATGCCTTCCGCGAATTGCGACTACCGGGATTTCTATGCAAATGTGCGCGATGCCATTCTTGGCAAGGCGGGGCTGGCAGTGGCTCCAGAGTGGGCGCTGGATGTGATGCGGTTGCTGGAAGTGGCGCGGGAGAGCAGCGAGAAGCGCTGCACGATTCCCTGGAGTCGATGAGAGTTAATGAACCGTCAGAGTGACGTCGAATTTGGCGGTGCACTTCTCGGAAGGGTCCTGGGTGAGGTTTTTTGAGACTGTGCCGCTCTTGACGGTAAAGTCGAGGGGCTTTTTCGGGAGATTGGGCAAACCGGTGATACTGGCTTTGCCATCGCTGTTGGTACCCACTTCCAATTCTGTCTTGCGCTTGTCGAAGAATCCGTACTTTATGGTGACGTGAATTTTGGCGTTGTAGATAGGCTTGTCCGAGCCGTCTTTCACGGTGAAATCCGCGCGGCAGGAACCGAGGCCGCCATCCACAGCGGGAATTTGCGGCTCCTGAGCGAAGGACAAACCACCACAGAGAAAAAGGAAAAGCACCGAGCTACGAAACCACATGGACTGGACTTGGCGGGACGGCATTTGTTCCCCCCTTTCTTCACCCAAAACATACGCCGGTCGAACCCTGGGTGCAATTCTGGCTTGCAGGAAGTTTTAAGCGTGTAGCGTTTTCGGCATCGAGCTCGTGTTCGCGTATAATCGGCGTTGTGCCGTAAAGGAAGGCGCGCTGCTCATGACTATTGAACTGGCACCCTCGATCCTGTCGGCAAACTTTGCGCAATTGGGCGTGGAGGCAAAAGCGGCGCTTGAAGGCGGCGGGACTGTGCTGCACCTGGACGTGATGGACGGGCACTTCGTGCCGAACATCACGATCGGGCCGCCGGTCGTGGCTTCCCTCCGCAAGACTATTCCTGATGTGACTTTCGACTGCCACCTGATGATTGAGAACGCGGATGAGTATATTCCGGCGTTCGCGGAAGCGGGAGCGAACTGGATTTCCGTGCATCAGGAGGCTTGCGTTCATTTGGATCGCACACTACACCTGATTGAATCGCATGGTTGCAAGCCGGGCGTGGTGATCAATCCGGCGACTCCGGTGCAAATGCTAGATGAAGTTCTGGAGATCGTGCACCACGTTTTGGTGATGTCTGTGAATCCGGGATTTGGGGCTCAGCATTTTATTCCGAACTCGCTGAAGAAAGTTGCGGCGCTGGCGCGTCTGCGGGAATCGCGCGGATTGGGATTTCGGATTGAGATTGATGGCGGCGTGGCGCTTGATACCGTCGGCGATATCGTTCGGGCAGGGGCTGAGGTTCTCGTCGCCGGGAGTGCGGTTTTCTCACACGGCGATATCCGCGAAAATGCGGGGAAATTGCTGGCGGCTGCGCGGTCGGCTGCTACTCCGAACGCGCCAGCGCCGAAATTGCGCCGAGCGGCTGCTGCACCTCATAGCTCTAAGTCAGCGCGCAATCGACGACAAACGTAGTTCGAGGTCTACCACGAAATTCCTGCTACGTTGATAATGGTCATCCTCAGAAGGATGACCCTACGCTGGCTTGCGGCACGGATTTAAATAAGCGCTAAGTTCTCAGAATTAGATGAAGAGATCGGCACCGACGTGGAAGAAGGCGGCGAGTCTTTTTGCCTGGGCCTTGCTGATGGAGCGCTTGCCGTGGAAGACCTCGGAAGTTATGCCTTTTGATCCAAACACTTTCCAGAGGTCCTTTTGGGTCAGGCTGCGGGCTTCCATTAAGTGGTGAAGGGTTTGTTGCGGGCTCGCTTTCCGAATGGGGTAGCGGCGCTCTTCGTAGTCTTCAATCAGCATGGTCAGGAGTTCGGCTAGTTCTTTTTCTTCACGGGTGGCGTTTTCCCGTTCGTCCAGACGCAAAAGCTCGGCGGTAAGGCGGTCGCATTCTTCGTCGGTGCGGATGACGTGAGGGAGTGTGCGGCGCAGCAATTGTCCATATGTTTTCTCGTCGAGATCGATGGTTGTTGTGCTCATTGTTTCCAAGCCCTTCGGTCATATTCCGCGTGCGTCAGGATGTATAAAACGAAAACGCGTTGTGTCCGGTAGTTGACCCTTGCGATCAGGCGATATTTATTGCCTGCAATGTTGAATATTGTTCTGCGTCCGGCCAGATCTGCGTTTGCGTAGACCTGCTTCATTTCCATGGGTGTTTGCCAATTCGCCCTGCGCACTACTGCGTACCAGGATTCGAGGCTTGGTTTTGCATCCGCGTGAATTTGCCAGAAGGCTTCCAGCGCGCCCCGCTTGATGATGCGCATGGCAAGGCATGTTCTCATAATGAGAACATTGGGTCAAGCTCAAAACTGAAAGCGGGCGGGGCAAGCCCCGC
Source organism: Candidatus Acidiferrum sp. (assembly GCA_035313865.1). Taxonomy (GTDB): domain Bacteria; phylum Acidobacteriota; class Terriglobia; order Acidiferrales; family UBA7541; genus Acidiferrum. The sequence continues at coordinate 37,180 of DATFZY010000129.1, read as the reverse complement.
CCCTACCAAAGGCAAAAACTAAGAAAAAACCTGGAGAGACGCAGACCTAAAGGTCCGCCACTACAGTTGCGTTCGGCTTAGGCGACGGTGACGTCGGGGCTTAGGTAGACGTCCTGGATTGTGTTCAGGAGCTGGACGCCTTCGGACATGGGGCGCTGGAAGGCTTTGCGGCCGGAGATCAGGCCGGTGCCGCCGGCGCGCTTGTTGATGACGGCGGTGGTTACGGCTTCTTCGAAGTCGTTGGCGCCTGAGGCGCCGCCGCTGTTGATCAGGCCGGAGCGGCCCATGTAGCAGTTGGCCACCTGATAGCGGCAGAGGTCGATGGGATGGTCGCTGGCGAGGTCGGTGTAGATGCGCTTGTCGAACTTGCCGTAGCTGGAATCGCCCATGTTGAGGGCCATGTAGCCGCCGTTATTTTCGGCCATTTTTTGTTTGATGATGTCGGCCTGGATGGTTACGCCGAGATGATTGGCCTGGCCGGTGAGGTCGGCGGAGACGTGATAGTCCTTGTCTTTCTTGAAAGCGTTGTTGCGGAGATAGCACCAAAGGACGGTGGCCATGCCGAGTTCGTGAGCTTCCGCGAAGGCGCGGCTGACTTCGACGATCTGGCGGTCGGCCTGATCGGAACCGAAATAGATGGTCGCGCCGACGGCGGCAGCGCCCATGTTCCAGGCTTCTTTTACAGTGCCGAAGAAGATCTGATCGAATTTGTTGGGGAAGGTTAACAGCTCGTTGTGGTTGAGCTTTACGATGAAGGGGATTTTGTGCGCATATTTACGCGAGACGGCGCCGAGAACGCCAAAGGTGGAGGCCACCGCGTTGCAGCCGCCTTCGACAGCGAGCTTGACGATATTTTCCGCGTCGAAATAGTCGGGATTTTTAGCGAAGCTGGCGCCGGCGGAATGCTCGATGCCCTGATCTACGGGGAGGATCGAGAGATAGCCGGTGCCGTGGAGACGGCCGTGATGGAATAAGCGACGGAGATTTGTGAGGACGCGGGTGCTGCGGTCGGAGGCGAGCCAAACGTTATCGATAAAACCGGGACCGGGGAGATGCAGGCGGTCTTTTGAGATTTTCGGAGACTTGAAGCCTAGAAAAAATTCGGCTTTTGCGCCGAGATAGGTTTCGATACTGCCTGAGCTTGTCGTTGTGGCCATGAGGCTCTCCTGGATTATTCGCGAATTGCGCGTTTGAGCATGCTGCCGGCGGCGGTGTCCACCAGCCAGAGCAATTTACCGTTCACCGGTTGAATCAACTGTGCCGGCAACTGATCCGGTTCGTAAATTCGTTCGAGGACCGCGGTCAGGGCCGGGGCTTTGTCGGCGCCCGCGACGAGGAAAAGGACGTGGGCGGCGTTGTTGATGGCCGGGGCCGTGAGCGTGATGCGGTCCATGAGGACTTTGCCTACCCAATTATGCACTGCTATGCGGCGATTTTCGTTGAGCGCTTTCGTACCAGGAAATAGGGAAGCGGTATGGCCTTCGGGACCCATGCCAAGGAGGATCAGGTCAAAGCGGGGAAACTGGCCGTCCGACAGCTTGAAATGCGACTTGAGAGCTTCTTCGTAATCCTGGGCGGCCTGCTCTGCTTCCGAATATTCGCCTTTGATGCGCGTGATTTGTTCGGGCTTTAGAGGCGATTTGGAAATCAGAGTCTCCAGGGCCATGCGGTAGTTGCTTTCGGCGTCGTCTGGTTTCACATGGCGTTCGTCGCCGAAGAAGATGTGCATTTTGTCCCAGGGCATGCGCGAGCGGAGAGCGGGATCGTTGACGAGAAGGCCGTGCATGGTTTTGGGAGTGGACCCGCCGGAAAGTGCGACAGCGAAGGAGCCTTTTTGCTGGACGGATTCAATCGCGATGTCCACGAAGAGCTGCGCGGCCCGCTTGGCGATTGCGGCGCTGTCGGGGAGGATGCGGACTTCTGCGTTTGATTTGTCAATGGCCATGCTTTTCTGCGGTTGCAGTTCTGCGCTACTCATGCTGCCTCACTTATTCATCGCTCCGGCGGCTTTCAAATTTTCGGTGGCCGTAGCGGAGCTTTTGGCGTCTTCCTCTTCTTCGCCGATTTTGCGCCAGGCGCGGCCATCTCGGGACATGAGCTCGTCGGCTTCTTTCGGTCCCCAGGAACCGGCGGCGTAATTCGGGAAGCCGCGAGCGGGGAGGGCTTTCCAGACGTCGATGACGGGTTCGATGGCGGCCCAGCCAGCTTCGACCATGTCGGCGCGCTGGAAGAGCGTGGCATCGCCGAGCATGCAATCGTAGAGCAGGCGTTCGTAGCCGGTGCTGTGCGAAGTGCCAAAGTCACGGGCGTAATCGAAATCCATGTTGACGAGGCCGAGCTTCATGACGGAGCCGGGAACTTTGGCAGCGAAACGGATGGAGATGCCTTCGTCGGGCTGGATGTGGATGACCATGCGGTTGGTGCGTGGATCTTTGATAGGTGTCTTTCGGAAAAGCATGAAAGGCGTGCGGCGAAATTGGACGGCGATTTCGGTCACGCGCTTGGCCAGGCGCTTGCCGGTGCGGAGGTAGAACGGGACATCTCCCCAGCGCCAATTATCGATTTTGAGTTTGAGCGCGACGAACGTTTCGGTATTTGAGGTCGGCGAGACCTGGGGTTCGCTGCGGTAGGCGGGGACTTTTTCACTACCTTCGGTGCCTTCGCCGTATTGGCCGCGGACGGTGTTGTGCAGGACGTCTTCGGGCGTGAGGGGCTGCAAGGCGTGCAGGATTTCGGCTTGCTTGTCGCGGACGGCATCGGCGTCGAAGGAAATGGGCGGCTCCATGGCGGTGAGCGTGAGGAGCTGGAAGAGATGGTTCGGGACCATGTCTTTGAGGGCGCCGGCGGTTTCGTAAAAGCCGCCGCGGTGCTCGACGCCGACGGATTCAGCGGCGGTGATTTGCACGTGATCGATGTAGGTTCGATTCCAGAGCGGTTCGATCATGCTGTTGGCGAAACGGAAGACCATGAGGTTCTGGACGGTTTCCTTACCGAGGTAATGATCGATGCGGAAAATCTGTTGTTCGGTGAGAATTTCTTTCAGTTCCTTGTTCAATTGCTGGGCGGACGGCAGATCGTGGCCGAAAGGCTTCTCCACGATCACACGAGTCCACTTGCCGTTTTCTTCCTTGGTGAGGCCAATCTCACCGAGCTTTTGTACGATCAGCGAGAAAAAATTAAAGGAGACGGCCAGATAGTGGAAGAGATTGCCCTGGGTTCCGTGTTTTTTGTCCGCCTCGTTGATCTGGTCTTTGAGGCGCTGGTAGGCGGCGGGATCCTTGAAATCGCCCTGCACGTAGTAGATGCGTTCGAGGAACCAGTTCCACAAAGCAGGATCGATGGGATGCTCTTCGAAATTCTTGATCTCTTCGCTGAGAGCTGCGCGGAAAGATTCGGTGGTCATCTGGTCAAAGGCAAAGCCGACGATGGCGAATTGCTTGGAGAGAAGACCTTCCTGCGCGAGATTGGCGAGCGCGGGAATGAGCTTGCGCTTGGTAAGGTCGCCGCTGGCGCCGAATATGACCATGACGCAGGGGGAGGCGATGGGGCTGTGTTCGTTGTTATCAGTCGGGATCATGCAGATTGTCCTGTCTCAGGCGGCTTGTTGGAGGCCTGGGGCGCTTCTAGTGACCGTCTTTTTTCTCGAGATGGCCGCCGAACTGAAAGCGCATGGCGGACAAAACTTTTGCGGCGAAATCATCTTCACCGCGAGACGTGAAGCGCTGGAATAGAGATGCAGTGAGAACGGGCGCGGGTGCAGTCGATTCGATGGCGGCCAGAATGGTCCAGCGGCCTTCGCCGGAATCGGAGACACGGCCGGAGAAGCGCTCGAGAGTCGGCTGTTCGAGGAGCGAAATGGCGGTAAGGTCGAGGAGCCAGGAAGCGACGACGCTGCCGCGGCGCCAGACTTCGGTGACGTCGGCGAGATTGAAATCGTATTGATAGTGCTCGGGATCGCGTAGAGGAGTGGTTTCGGCGTCGATTTCGCGATTGGATTTTCCGACGTTGGCGTGCTTCAGGATGTTGAGGCCTTCGGCGTAAGCGGCCATCAAACCGTACTCGATGCCGTTGTGAACCATTTTCACGAAGTGGCCTGCGCCGGATGGGCCGCAATGCAGATAGCCCTCTTCAGAAGTGCCGCCTGCTTTTTCGCGGCCGGGTGTGCGGTCGACATTTCCGCGGCCAGGGGCGAGCGTTTTGAAGATGGGATCAAGGTGTTTGACGATGTCGTTTTCGCCGCCAATCATCTGGCAGTAGCCGCGTTCGAGGCCCCAGACGCCGCCGCTGGTGCCGACGTCGCAATAGTGAAGACCTTTGGCAGTGAGTTCTTTGGCACGGCGGATGTCGTCGATGTAATAGGAGTTTCCGCCGTCGATGACGATGTCGCCGGAATCTAGCTTGGCTGTGAGATCGTGCAATGTGGCGTCGACAACGGCAGCGGGAACCATCAGCCAGATGGCGCGGGGCTTTTGAAGTTTATTGATGAAGTCGTCGAGTGAAGTGGCACCAGTGGCGCCTTCTCCCGCGAGTTGCTTCACGGATTCAGCGCTGCGGTCGTATACGACGCACGTGTGGCCGTTTTTTTGCAGCCGGCGCACCATGTTAGCGCCCATTCTCCCAAGTCCGATCATCCCGAGTTGCATTGCGTCCGCTCCTGTGAAACCGTTTTGTGATTTATGACTAATTTCTTTTTTATGCGAGTGCCTGATTGACGGCATCCGCTAACGTCGCGAGTCCCGCCGCAACATCCTTGCCGAGATGGACGCGCAAAGCGCGCCTGCCTCGCTCCGCGAGAACAGCGAAGTCGCCGCGGGCTTGCGCCGCTTTCACAACGCCGAACGTATACTTTTGTCCGGGAACCAGCAAATCCACCGCGTCGTCGCAAGTAATCTGAAGGAAGACGCCGGAATTGGGGCCGCCTTTGTAGGCTTGTCCGGTGGAATGCAGGAAGCGAGGGCCAAAGCCGAGAACGGTGGCCACTTTTTTGTTGTCGCGCACGGCAAGGCGAATGGCTTGGAGGGCCTCTTCATGCTCTTCGTTCATTGTGATATAGCCGAGCACCGCGAAGTAATCGCCGGCTCCGATGCGGGAAAGATGCTTGTTCAAAAAGCCCACGAGAGTTCCGCCGCCCTTTAGCGCCACGGTGTTTTTGATATCGGCGTAGAGCTTGAGGCCGCCGTCTCCGGTGAAAAACTGAGATTCGGAAGGCAGCTTGCCGGTCGATTCATATTCCGTGGTCAGCTTGCGGGTTTCTGTTTTGCTGGCCTCGACGTCAGGCTGGTTAAACGCGTTGATGCCGATGATCGCGCCGGCGACAGCGGTAGCGATTTCCCAACGGAAAAATTCCTGGCCGAGAGTGTAAATGTCGGGAAGAACGATGCGAACGACTGGATGCCCGGCCTTTGCGAGGGCGTCCACAGCGGCGGATTGCTGCTTATCTGGATCAGATGCCAGGCGGAGATAAGCAAAAACACGATCATTGCCGTAGGCGTCCGGTTTGGAAAGCTTTTCGCGATCCACGGGAATAATGCCTTTGCCTGATTTTCCGGTGGATTCGGCAAGCAGTTGCTCGAGCCATGCGCCGAGATCGTAAATCCCCGGAGAGGTGACGATGGTGAGCTTGTCGCGGCCCTGATTTGCGGCGACGCCGAGAATTGTTCCCAGAACAGCGGCAGGGTTAGTGGTTGCGTCCGTGTCAGCGCCGCAAACTTCCACCATCTTTTGGGTGTTCTTGAGAAATTTGGACACGTCGATGCCCATCACTGCGGCAGGGACCATGCCGAAGTTGGATAAAGCGGAATAGCGCCCACCGATGCTGGGTACGCCCATGCAAATCTTGCGGAATTTGTCTTTCTCCGCGACGCGCTGCATTTTTGAACCGGGGTCAGTGATGGCGATGAAGCGGTTGCCAACTTCCTTTTCACCGACTTTGGATTTCACGCGTTCAAGAAAATATTGCTTGTAGATGTTGGGTTCGAGCGTGCTTCCAGATTTGCTGGAAACGATGCAGATGGTGCTGGAGAGGTCGACTTTTTCCTCGATGCATTTGATTTGCGCGGGATCGGTCGAATCGAGGACGTGCAGATCCGGATAGCCGGAGGCTTTTCCGAACGTCATGCGCAGAACTTCCGGGCAGAGGCTTGAGCCGCCCATGCCGAGGAGCAAGGCATTCTTGAAGGAAGCCTGTTTTATGTCCGCCGCGATCTCCTTCAGAGCATCAATGGCTTCGAGTTGCTGCCCGGCGATGTCCAGCCAGCCAAGCCATTTGTCTTCGTCCGCGCCGGTCCAAAGCGAGGCATCTTTCTGCCAAAGCTTCTTGATTTTGCCGTTCTTTTTCCAATCCTGCAGCGAGGTGCTTACATCATTTGCGAGTTTGTCCGGGAGTGTATAGTTTTGCTGATTTACGCTCACGAACTCACCCCTGCACTTTTTCCGGTGGCGTCGAGAAGCTGCTTGAAAGCGTCCGCAAAGAGCTTGACGCCATCGACGAGGAGCTTGGCCGTTACTTCTTGCATGGAGATACCGGCTTTGGCTAGGTTTTCCATGGTCTTGCGAGCGGCCTCGACGTTTTCCGTCAGGCTGGCGCGGAGTTTGCCGTGGTCGCGGAAGGCGTCAAAGGTCGCCGGAGGAATGGTATCCACGGTGTCGGCGCCGATGAGTTCTTCGACATAAATGACGTCACGATACTTGGGATTTTTGGTGCTGGTGCTGGCCCAGAGAAGGCGCTGCGTCTGGGCGCCCTTCGCGGACAAAGCCTTCCAGCGCGCGCCGCCAAAAAGTTCCTGATACTTGCTGTAGGTCAGCTTGGCGTTGGCGATGGCGATTTGACCGTGGATGCTTTCAAGCAATGATTTCTGAGCGGGGTCGGAGGCGGTCTTCAATTTTTCTTCGATTTTGCCGTCGATCAGAGAATCGATGCGGCTGACGAAAAAGCTGGCGACGCTCGCGATGGCGCTGATGTCCTGCCCCTTCGCGGCGCGAGCTTCGAGAGCGGCGAGGAAGGCTTCGGCAACCTGCTCATAGGCGGATTGCGCGAAAAGCAGCGTGATATTGATGTTGAGGCCGTCTTCGAGAAGCTGGCGGATAGCGGGGATGCCTTCCGGAGTAGCAGGAACCTTGATCATGACGTTCGGACGGTCAACGGACTTCCAGAGGCGGCGAGCTTCTTCAATGGTGCCTTTGGTGTCGTTGGCGAGGTAGGGGGAGACTTCGAGGCTGACGTAGCCGTCGCGCCGCTTGGAACTGGTGTAGACAGTTTTAAAGATATCGCACGCATCCTGGACGTCGCGAATCGCGATTTTTTCAAAGAGACCTTTGGCGTTGAGCTTTTTGGCGTCGGGCGAATTGAGAATGTCGGAGTAGACGTCGCTGCCAGTGATGGCCTTCTCAAAAATCGCGGGATTGGACGTCATGCCGCGGAGGCCATCGTCATCAATGTATTTCTTCAAGCCGCCGCTGGTGAGCAGGTCGCGGCGGATGTAGTCCATCCAGGGAGATTGGCCGAAGTCGAGCAGGGCCTTCAGGGGGTTGGTGCCTTGCGCGGAACCGACGCTGGGAATCGTGGTTGTCGTGGTCATGATGATTCTCCTCTATAAACGCTAACCGTTGGAGCGCCTATTGTACTACCGGGAGGCCTGGCGCGCCGGACGCATCTTCAATGGCCAACACGGCTATGCATAGGGACTGGCAATACCTCCGTCTCATGCGGGCCTCACTTCCCCAAGACTTCTTTGGCTGCGGCGATTACGTTTTCCACTTCAAAACCAAATTTCTTGAGCAAATCCTTGAGCGGAGCGGAGGCTCCAAACGAGCGCATCCCGATGATTTTGCCCTTGGGGCCAGCGTAGCGGTCCCAGCCGAGAACGGATTGCATTTCCACGGAGACGCGCGCGGTCACGCTGGCCGGGAGAACACTCTCCCTGTAAGCTGCGTCCTGTTTTTCGAAAAGTTCCCAGGAGGGCATGCTGACCACGCGGGCTTTGATGCCTTCGGCGGCCAGTTTTTCGGAAGCCGACATGATCAATCCCACTTCGCTGCCGCTGGCCATCAAGATTACGTCCGGCTTCCCACCCGGAGCGTCCGCAAGCACATACGCGCCTTTTGCCACTCCGGATACGGCGCCGTATTTCGTACGATCGAACGTGGGCATCGCTTGCCGCGTTAGGACAAGGGTCGACGGTCCGTGTGTGTGCTGCATGGCGATTTTGTAGGCTTCCACGACTTCGTTGGCGTCGCCCGGGCGGAAGACCAGCATATTTGGCATGGCGCGGAAGCCTGCTACCTGCTCGACAGGCTCGTGGGTCGGGCCATCTTCGCCGACGCCGATGGAGTCGTGGGTGAAAATATAGATTGCGGGAATTTCCATCAGCGCACCGAGGCGCATGCTGGGCTTCATGTAATCGCTGAAATTGAAGAAGGTAGCGCTGAAAGCGCGAAGCTTCGTTAGGGTCATTCCGTTGACAGCCGCCCCCATGGCATGTTCGCGCACGCCGAAGTGCACATTGCGGCCGTGGTAGGCGTCGGGAAAGAAGTCGCCTGCACCTTCAAACGTGAGATTCGTCTTGTTGGATTTGGCCAGGTCCGCGGAGCCGCCCATCATCCAAGGGATATTTGCGGCAAGAGCGTTCAGGGTTTTGCCGGAACTTTCACGCGTGGCCATGCCCTTGGGATCGGCGGGGAAGTTCGGAAGATTTTTGTCCCAGCCGTCCGGCAGTTTCCCGGCAAGCATGCAGTCGAGCTGAGCGGCCAGTTGCGGAAACTGCTTTTTGTATTCGGCGAATTTCGTGTTCCAGGCGGCGTGAAATTCGGCGCCTCGTTTTCCTACGCCGTTCTTGAATTGATCGTAGACGCCGTCCGGGACGAGAAACTTGGCGTCTTCCGGCCAGCCGTAGTTTTTCTTGACGAGCTTCACTTCAGCTTCGCCGAGAGGCTCGCCGTGCGCTTCGTAACTATCCTGCTTATGCGGAGAGCCGTAGCCGATGTGGCTGTCCACGACAATAAGGGTTGGGCGATCCGTAGTTTTCGCGAACGTTTCGTAAGCCCGGGCAAGCAAGCTCAAATCGTTGGCATCGGTCACACGAGTGACATTCCAGCCATAGCCCAGGAAGCGCAGCATGACGTCTTCGTTGAAGGACCAATCCGCCGGGCCGTCCAGGGTCACGTGATTGTTGTCGTAAACCCAGCAAAGATTGGAGAGCTTTAGATGTCCGGCGAGAGAGGCGGCCTCGGAGGCCACGCCTTCCATCAAGTCGCCGTCGCCGCAGACGGCGTAGACCTTGAAGTCGAATATATCGAAGCCCGGCTTGTTGTAATTGGCTCCCACCCACTTACTGGCGATGGCCATGCCCACGCTGTTGCCGGCGCCTTGGCCGAGTGGTCCCGTGGTGGTTTCCACTCCGCTGGTGAGGTGCGATTCGGGATGGCCCGGTGTTTTGCTGCCTATTTGACGGAAGCGTTTGATTTCGTCCATCGAGACGGCGAGCGAATCGAGAATTTTGCCGTCCTTGGCAGCTTCCTTGACGCCCGCGAGGTGCAGGGTGGCATAAAGCAACATCGAAGCGTGTCCGGCGGAAAGGACGAAGCGGTCACGGTTTGGCCAAGTGGGATCGGCAGGGTCGTAGCGCAGGAAACTCTGCCAGAGCGAGTAGACCACCGGAGCAAGCCCCATAGGCGCTCCCGGATGCCCTGAATTGGCCTGCTGCACGGCATCAATCGCTAACGTGCGGATGGTATTGATACTTAGCAGGTCCATGTCTGGCTGACTCGTCGGCTGACTCACTTTGGCTCCTAAGATTTAGAAGAAATACTTCCTTTGGTCAGAATCTTTGATGCACTTCGCCACATTCCGGAGAAGGGATTTTTACTGCAAACTGAAAAGCGGCCACGCGAGCGCCGAAGAGACTTGCAAGAACTGCCAGATTGCAGCGCTGCGCCGCCTGGTCTTCCTGTGGGAAAAGCTGCCTTCCAGGAAGAGAGAAAACGTACCGCGCCCCCCACCGCTTGTCAATCAAGTTACAAGACGTTCATACGGGCAGGCTGCAAATTGGAATAGGACCGGCAGCCGTGTTCTGACATTGAGCGCGCAGGCTCATACATGCTACTTTTTGTATCTGCCCTGCCCGGGTGGCGGAATGGCAGACGCTGAGGACTTAAAATCCTCCGGGGATTTTTCCTCATGTGGGTTCGACTCCCACCCCGGGCACCAGTCTTTCTTACGACGATGGCACGAGCATCGATTTCAGTGTCGATGACCGAATCGCTGATGCGAAGAACCCTCAAGGTGCGGTGGGCAAGATCATTCAAGCTAACAAGGACAACCAGGCATTAATTGAGCTTGAGGGCATACCCTACAAGGATGCGCAAGGCCACAAATTACCTGACATGAGAAGAACGATTGATTTGCAGGGCTGGATGGTGAAATGTCCTCCGGGAACGAGATAGTCGATCAAGAGTCGGCTCTTGCCAGCAGAAGAGAAGAGATGTGTGTACGAACGCTGCTCAGTTTGCTGCTAATGGTCACGGGATCGTTGGCCTTTTCGCATACTCTTGCTAAGCGCTTCTCATGGCCGGACGTTGTTAACAATGCGGGGTCGCCATTCCCTGGCTTCCACAAAGGCTATAGTAGCGATATACGCACAGACACCCCACTTCCCGGCACGAGCACCTCTTCGCATGTCGTTTTCAATACCACCACAATACCGAACGGCCAAGTGTTGCTGACCGGCGCTCAGGTGCACGGGGATATCGGAAATCCGAGGCGAGACTTGGCAGGTTTGTTCAAGCACGTCTGGAAGGACGTCATCCGTGCTCCTCGCATTTCGGCGAATAACGGCGGATGCCCGGTGAAGTTCATAGGCGACTGATCCCCATGACACTCCAAGCCTGGGCAGATCCCCGAAGAGCGTTCCTCGCCATCGCCAGCTTAGGCGCCTTAGTCGCGCTGATGTGGTCCAATCCATCCGAGGCAACGAGAATGCACGTCTTGCGTCGCGCATGGTCGCTAAAGGTCCCATGGTGTTGCAGTGTGCGCGTTCTCGAGGACGTCAGCAGAGAGGGAGTCATGCTGCTCGACAAGTTCGGACCGCACGTGGAGCGAGGTGTTTCGAGCCGCCAGGATCCAAAGCTCGTCCTGTGGGTGGTTGGAAGGGACGAGCCATCGGCTGAGATCCCACTTACAGAATTTCCGAGGTATGAAAATGAGCGTCCGCTTAACTTCACTTACGACTACCCAGGGAGATTCCGCTTCGGTCCTCACGGGCATTTCATTGCCGGACTCCAACCACCTTGGGTAGTGCTTATTGATGTTGCGCGCCGCGAGGAAGTACGGAGACGACTGGTATGCTCCCACTCGAACCCGAGCCTTGAGAACCTGAAGCCTCAGTCGGCCAACGCACTGCCGGAGCGACGCATGTTTTTGGCCGTGAGTCCCATCGACGGATCCTTTGCGGTGGCCTGTAACCTAGATGAGGTGACCCTCCACATTCTGGACCCAACTCTGAAGGTCGAATCTGCCTCTTGGAAGCTGCCGGGGGTAGTTCAGGACATTGCGTGGTCAAAGCACGGAGAATTGCTGGCGGTGCTGTTCGATACTCCACTGGCGCCACCCGGCGGAGATGGCGAGCACAATTCCACAAGCACCGACGTTCCACCGAGAGACACTGCGGTTGTGGTGTATCAGATTCCGGAAAATCGTGAACTGGCTCGCTTCAACAATGGAGCTCCTGATGCGAAGGTGGTCTTCGACGGAGGCGGAACTGCAATCTTCGCCATCGGCGAATCTCCTGCTAGTACCGACAGCTCGGAAAAAGCGAAACAACCCTGGTTGTGCGAGTTCCAAGCCCGCACCGGCGAGGTACTCCGTCGCTACGGCGTGGAAGGATCCGGGCCCGGACAGAATTTTGCAGTCTCACCAAGCGGGGAATTAATCGCCGCGAGGACTGCTGTCGCACTCTACCCTCCATTCTTCTTGGAACAGACTTCGACTTCGGTGCGGTCGGGCTTTGTCCTTCTGGATGCGGAGGACGGTCAAGAACTGTACAAAGAGGACCGCAAAACTGTCGGTCGCGCGAACGAAGATCTTCCCCTGTTTTTCACTGAGGACGGCAAATACCTCCTAGTTGGCTACGAGAGTAGCAAGGGAGGGAGAGATTATGGCGAGATCGTGGCCTACTCCTTAACGGGCCGCTGACTTCGTGACCTTTCTGTCTTGGCGAATCTAGGCGGCGTGCAAGCCAGCCATCCTGATGGCTGCCGCGACATATGTGTACGATGGAAACTGAGCTTGAGTGCGAAAGTGCTTGTCATAGTTGAACTGCCCCCTGGCACCGCGCACGATCATTCCGTGTACCTGACGTGTACCTCGATTCAGCGTTTTTCCAGATTCTCCCCATTTTGCCGTTTCGTAGAATCAGTAAGTTACGCAGTATCAATCCCTCCGAGGGGTTCGACTCCCACCCCGGGCACCAGTTTGTTTGACCGGAAATTTGAGCTCGCCGTAACTTTTATTCACCGAACCACTTAGGCCTTTAATCGGTCCGCGCAGGGTAACTTGTCAGACGGCGCGGACAGCTTCCGTTAGATCGTGCCAGAATACATCCAAATCCAAGGGCTTCGGTTCCGTGAGTTTTTTTGCCTATTTTCGAGCTGATGCAATTCTCAGCAGGTGGTTTGAAGCCTCCGCCCATCCCAAAGCTGGTGTACAATCGATTTTTTCTTCGCCGCTGGCAGCCAGACACGATTCGGCACAGTCCCGGCAGGAACTTGCCTTACTGAAGGCGCAGTTCTTCTACACTTTCTCTGACTCGATAAAATCAACTCGGCTGGCTTCTCTCTCGAAACAGCGTCCAGCGGCGTGAGGAGGTTGGTGTGGCTTCCAGTGAAAACTTTGATTTGATTGTGGTTGGCTGCGGCCCCGCCGGCGAAAAAGCGGGCGCGCAGGCCGCCTATTTCGGCAAACACGTCGCGGTCATTGAACGGGCACAAAACATGGGCGGAAGCTGCATCAACACCGGCACGGTCCCCAGCAAGACGCTGCGGGAATCCGCGCTTTATTTTTCCGGGCTGAAACAGCGCGGGCTTTATGGAATTGATTATTCGCTCAAGGAAAATCTTACCGTTCACGATTTCATGCACCATGAGCGCGCCGTCGTCGAAATGGAACGCCAGCGCATCTTGAAAAATCTCGAAATGCATCACATTGAGCTAATTCGTGGTCAGGCAGCCTTTGAAGATGCGCACACGGTAGCAGTCACAGGTGAGAACGGCACGCGGCATCTGCGTGGCGAAGTCATCCTGATCTCGACTGGCTCAAAACCGCACCGTCCATCAGAAATTGCGTTCGATGATATCCACACGTTCGATTCCGACACTTTTCTGCAGATGGACCGCATTCCGAAAAGCCTCGCGGTCATCGGAGGAGGCGTCATTGGCTGTGAATACGCTTCCATTTTCAAGGCACTGGGCGTAGACGTGACGCTCGTGGATGGCCGCGATCGTCTGCTGCCGTTTCTTGATGCAGAAATCTCCGATCGTCTGCGTGAACGTTTCATTGGTCTCGGCATGCGCTTCCTTTTCAATGAGCGGCCCATAAAAGTTGAGAATTCTTCTTCCGGCGTGCGGCTCTCAATGAAAAGCGGCAAGACTCTTGAAACGGAAGCGGCGCTTTTTGCTGCCGGCCGCCGCGCTGCGGTGGACGGCCTTGCCCTCGAAAAAGCCGGCCTCGCCATCAACGATCGCGGCTACATTCCCGTTGACGACAACTATCGATCGTCAGTGCCGAATATTTACGCAGCGGGAGACGTCATCGGTTTTCCCGCGCTGGCTTCCACTTCCATGGAACAAGGGCGCGTAGCCGTTTGCCACGCGTTCGGCTTCCAATATAAGCAGCGTGTCGCGTCCATGCTGCCCATGGGGATTTACACCATTCCGGAAATTTCCGCGGCTGGTGAAACCGAGGAGTCCTGCGAGGAAAAGAAAATCGACTATTGCGTGGGGCGCGCCCTCTACGAAAACAACGCACGCGGGCACATCATGGGCGACACGGCGGGAATGCTGAAACTCATTTTCGCGAAAGCCGATCGCAAGCTGCTTGGCGTAAGCCTGATAGGCGAAAGCGCCACCGAACTGATCCACATCGGCTTGATGGTTCTCGACACAGGCAAATCCATCGACGAGTTTATCCAACAAGTTTTCAATTATCCGACGCTCAGCGAAATGTACAAATACGCCGCATACGACGGCCTCGGCAACCTCGCCGGCCACAAACTCCGCGAAGGCTAGCCCAAGTCAGCGTCTTCTGGCATTCTCAAGGCCGTGAACAAAGTGAAGCCTGGTTTGTCATTCATGTCTGTTTCAGCAATCGCCGTCGCGCTGATTCTTCTTTCTTGCCAAGCCGGCACTCAGCCCAGCTCGCCGTCCACGCCACAGGAGCCGGCTCCGCGCGCGTATCTCGGCTTCGATCTCAACATTTTTCCTGGCAAGGACGCGCTTCCGGCCCTGCGAAAAACGTTCTCTTTCAGCAGCTATTGGCTCAGTGCGCCTACTGGCGAAAAGACGAACACTTGGCTCGGCCAGCGCAAACTCCTGCGTGCGCAAGGATTTGGTTTTTTGCTCCTATATCTGGGCCCTCTCAGTCGCGATCTCAAGACCGAAGCCGCAGCGGTCCAGAAGGGAACTCTCGACGCCCGCAACGCGGCGTCCGCTGCAAAGAGCGAAGGTTTTCCTCCGCAAGCGATCATTTTCCTGGATGTAGAAGAGGGCGGCCGCTTGCCTGCGGCCTATCATTCTTACTTGCGCGCCTGGACCGCGGAACTCGCGCGCTCCGGTTATCGTTCCGGAGCGTATTGTTCGGGAATTCCTATAAAAGAAGAGCCGGGCGCGACAATCACTGCCGCGGACGACATCCGCGCGCATGCGCCTTCCCAGGATTTCGTCTATTTCATTTTCAACGATGTCTGTCCGCCGTCGCCAGGCTGCACATTTCCTCAGAATCCCGCGCCTCCGGCGGCCGGCGGAATCCCCTACGCGGAGGTCTGGCAATTCGCGCAGTCGCCGCGGGTGAAGGAACGCACCGTACACTGCGCACCCGGCTATCATGCCGATGGCAACTGCTATGCCCCCAGCGACACCGCCCACGCCTGGTTTCTTGACATCGATACGGCATCGACGCCTGATCCCTCCGGCGGTGCCAGATGATTCGCGGTGCTCACAGAAAAAAAGCGGCACTTGCCAGCAGCCTGAACTACCCCATGGCACGGACGCAGCATGGATGCGCCCATGCTTGGCCGTCCACAGCAAGCTTAAACCCTTTAGATGCAACACTTAACAGCCCATCCCGGAAGTGTTGCATCTAAAGGACTTACGGTAGGCCTAAGTCCTTTATCAGCAACACTTACGAAAAGCGTAGGGGCCCCATTCGACACTCGCCTCCCAACTCGTAGACAAAATGAAAGGGGAACGAACCATCGTCCCCCCGCGGCCATAACACTCAGACGGTCCTTGCTCGATACGTGCAGCCTTAGATCTGCCCCATCCCGCCGTCGACGTTGAGTTCCACGCCGGTAATGTAGGAAGAATCCGACGAAGCAAAGAACGCGACCGCGCCGGCAACTTCCTCGGGTTGGCCAAACCGCTTCATCGGTACCTTAGTGATGATTTCCTTCGCGAAGCCGTCGATCGCTTCTTGCGGCAATCCCGTGCGTCCGAAGATGGGCGTCACGATGGGGCCCGGCGCAACCGCGTTTACGCGGATCCCGCGCCCGACCAATTCAGAAGCGGCTGTGCGTGCCAGGGAACGAAGCGCTGCCTTGGTCGCGGCATAGCTGCTGACTGCTTCGCCGCCCTTGTTGCCGACCACGCTGGTATTCAAAATGATGGACGCGCCGTCATTGAGGTGCGGAATGGCCTTTTGAATCGTGAAGTAGGCGCCCTTGACGTTTGTCGAAAAATTGTCGTCGTAGATGGCCTCCGTGGTTGCCGAGTAAGGAGCAAACTTCGCAACGCCCGCGTTCACGAACAGCACATCAATTTTTCCGTGCTTCTTTTGCACCGCGGCGTAAATCTTGTCAATGTCTCCCAGTTTGGAGACGTCTGCCTGAATCGCCAGTACGCCGTTGCCAAGAGCCTTGGCGGCTTCATCCAGCGTCTTTTGGCTGCGTCCTACAATCACCACACGAGCGCCTTCTTCCTGCAAGCGCTTCGCCGACGCCAACCCGATCCCGCTGTTGCCGCCGGTAATTACCGCTACTTTTCCTTCTAATCTTTTCATGGTGCCCTCCAATTGTTCCGATTCGTTCATAAGCCCGAGCCGGGAGGCTGGTTACTTTCGCTCCTCCCTAAGCTTCGATACTTAGATGAACGTCTAAATGTAAAGTTGCATCCAATGTAGAGAAAGGTTGCGGCTAGCGATCGATACTCTGGCAGGCCGCCCGCATCTCTGGTATAGACTGCGTAGGAACTTATGGACCGTTCTCAAGTTGAGAAAATATCGAGAGCTTTAGCCGACGAGACTCGCCTCGTAATCTTTGAAGCGATTTCCGCCAAAGAGCGTATGAATTGCGGCGAGATTGTTTCCATGCAGGGTGTCACTCCTGCGACCGTTTCCCATCATCTTAAGATTCTGAACGAGGCGGGACTGATTGAGTGCCAGCGGGAAGGCCAGTTTGTGTACAGCCGTTCCGTGCCGGAGACCGTGGAGGACTATTCACGTGAGCTTGCCCGAATTGTACTCGGGAAAAAATCAGCGAAGGGCGCGAAAGCCCGCAATAACAAAAGCAAGAGCGCTTAGTCGGTTGGATTTCTTGGAAATTTGAAATAAGGAAGCCGCACACCGTTGATCAGGATTTGATCTGCGCGGATATTTGCTGGGGCTTCAAATCCAGCCGCTCCGCCGTTCGTCACGTAGTCGTCTTGATCCACGCCATCTCCGCTGACGCCAAGGCCGCCCACCAGGACACCGTTTCGGTACAACCCGGTACTTCCTGGAAAAAAAACAATACCGCTCTTGTTGACGTTGGGCGCGCCTGCTTGCATTCCCTGCGTGCAAGGATTCGCGAGATCCTGCAGGAAAATATTGAAGAACGGCCCGGGAGCTGTGCCATCAATTCCAGGAGGAAAGAACGGCTGCGAGCCGAAACTGATGGTGCGGTTCGTGACGGCTGTGCCCATCGGCACTTGATTCAAATCCGCGGCTGTACGCGAGGAACCATTGAAGTACACCATATTGCGCGCTTTGCTGGCGGCCACGTCAATGCTGAACACCGTGGAATCCTGCATGCGCCGCAAGCCGATAATCGTGCCATCGAGGTCGGCGACGGCAATTGCCATCCGCGCGCGCGACCCAATCGGCAATCGAATCGCAGCGCGGGTTGTGTTGGCCGTCGCTTCCGCATTGCTCAAAATAGTTTGGACATCCGTGGCGCTCAAGCCACCGAGCGGTCCGGCTGCGGGCGTAATCAGGTCGCCTTCTGGCGGTTGTCCCGCGCTATTCGTTGGCACTACAAAATAGGATCCGGTACCGGCAACTGGTCCTGCGGAGACGCCGGCAGGTAGCGAAGATTGCGTAACGAAAGGAAGCGCGATACCTCCGATGAAAACCACACCCGGAGCGGCAGGCGTCGGACCGAAGGAATCGCCCGGCCCAGTCCTTTGCGTCGTGGAACCGGCAAACGCAGTGTATTCCGCCAGGCTGAGGTTGCTCGAAGAAGTCACTACGCCTATTCCACCGACAACCACATTCTGATAGAAAATCGGCACGCCTCCGGGATTCACCGCCAGAGGATTCGAGTCCATCGCATCGGCTTTGCCCGTCATAACACCAGGCCCAAATCCACCGCCAAGCGAAAGCGAGGGAGGAATTTGGCCTTGGAATACGGCGCCGCTGACCAATGAGCATCCGCGATTGGTGTTCTCAATTCCATAGAGATCGGCTGGCGGCTGATTCGTCACGCCGGGGGGGAAATGAATTCCGCTGATGAACCGCACCGTGCGCGAAGAGAGCGGCGCCTGATCGTTGCTAAAGAAAGCGCCCGTTCGCGCCAGGGCTACGGCGACATCGTTCGCGCTCAAGCTAAGTCCAAAATTTCCAGACGCGTTGGCTGGCGCGTTCTGCGTGCGAAATACCCCCAGCACAAATCCGGCCCGGTCCACCACAGCCACAACCATGTCCACATTTGCAGAATTCACCGCCGTTTGCACGATGTTCTGAACGTCGGTGATTTGCAGCGGCTGCACCGCGGCAACTGGAGGCGGGGCAAAAAGCGTGTTGTTACTGGCGCCGCCACAACCGATCAAGATCAACGCCAATGCCCCGGCAACCCCTAGAGCGAGTAAAATCCCCAGCGCCAGCGCTCTTCGACGCCGTTCGAGGACGTGCCGCGCCGGGACCGGCCGCCGAAGGTAGTGTTCCGCTGGCATGAAGGGTATCTTCCTTAGTAACACGCCACTCGAAGCCTCTCAACATTCCCCGTGTCACGCGATTCCTATCGGTGAACATCTTTGCCCCAAGTTACCTGTTATCGCTTGTGTTCGTGCGCCGAGGAAATGGGTTGCCCGCGGGCACGCGATACGTTTAGCTAGAACACGATCCCTTTTTCTTGCGCAAACTCTTTCAGGCCGAAGGCATGCTTTCTTTCTCCTCGCGAACAGCCCGAAGTATCCGTCCCTTGGCTCGCGCGTTCGCGGCGCTTCTGCTCGCGTTTTTTACGGGAGTGGCCGCCTCGAGCGGTAAACAAGCTGCTTCTGGCGGGCAAGCTACAGTCCAAAAATCCAGCGAAGCGGGAGCTCCCCAACGGATTCCCCGGCAGCAAGCTTTGACGACCGCGGCCCTCGATGGAGTGCTTCGCGAAACCATTTCGCCCACCGAGACCCGGCCCGTTGCCGCTGCGCAACTGACGCTCCGTCATTTGCAGAATGGACAGATTGTCCGCGCCGCATCGTCCGTTGAAGGCATCTTCCGCATCCTGCTACTTGCGCCTGGCCATTATGAATTTCGCGTTGAAGCGGAAGGCTACGCGGCGTTTGCGATTCCGGATCTCTCGCTGAACGCTAACGAAGTCACCACCCTGGAAATTTCGCTCGTCAGCGTTGGCAGCGCCGAGATTCGC
Source organism: Candidatus Acidiferrum sp. (assembly GCA_035313865.1). Lineage (GTDB taxonomy): Bacteria > Acidobacteriota > Terriglobia > Acidiferrales > UBA7541 > Acidiferrum. The sequence continues at coordinate 18,080 of DATFZY010000129.1, read as the reverse complement.
TCGCGCCTGCCTCGACTCCCTGAGCTGGGTCCCGCAGCACCAGCAGGATCGTCACCCTCGCTCGGCACGTATCGGGAACTTCGCCATCGCCTCGATTCCGACCCCAACTACATTGCGGAGCTGGCGCCCGAATATTTGCCGCCTGTCGCCGACATCTACAATGTCGTGCCCAATCGCTGGGCCCTCGACCAACCCGACTACCGCCGCTATTCGCAGCACGGCGAGTACCCCTACACCAAGCCGCACTGGTACGACCCTTTCAATCGCAACCGGCTCAAAGGCGACGAACCCATCTGGCCCGAAGTTTTTGGTCAGCAGATTTTCCTGAACATCACCGCATCTTCGGAAACCTTTTTCGATGGGCGTCGCGTTCCTTCCCCGAGCGGCGTAAGCGCCGCACAGCCGGGCAGCGATGCATTTTTCGGGCGCGGCGAACAGGCCTTCCTTGATCAGACGCTGCGTTTTAGCTTTGACCTATTCCATGGTGACGCCTCGTTCAAGCCCGTGGACTGGCGCATTCGCATTACTCCGGAGCTTAGCCTCAACGATCTCGATGCCCGCGAACTCGGCATCGTCAGCCCCAACGTGCGCGCCGGTACGAATCGCTTCGACGACCATCTTGGCTTTCAAGAAGCCTTTGCGGAAGTGAAGCTCCACGACCTCAGCGACAACTACGATTTCATTTCCGCGCGCGCTGGCATTCAGCAATTTAACGCCGACTTTCGCGGCTTTCTTTTTGTGGATGAGCAGCCCGGGCTGCGCATCTTCGGCGACTGGAACAGCGACCGTATTGAATACAACGCCGTTTATTTCCAGATGCTCGAGAAAAACACCAACAGCGGCCTCAACACCTTCGACCGCCGCCACCAGCAAGTTGTGATGGCAAATGCCTACATTCAGGACTTTTTCTTTCCGGCCTACACGGCGGAATTTGTGGGCGCATGGAATAAGGATGATCCCAGCGTCCATTACGACGACAACGGTTTCCTCGTTCGCCCCGCTCCGGTCGGCAACGTCATCAATCAAGGGCCCGGCGGCGGCCCGCTCGCGCATGGCATTCGCGTAGGATATTTCGGCTGGCTGGGCAGCGGCCATATCAAGCGCCTCAATCTCACGCACGCTTTCTATCAAGCTCTTGGCGAAGACACCTTCAATCCCATCGCGGGACGGCGAGTCACCGTCAACGCGCAGATGGCTGCCGCCGAGCTTTCTTATGATCACGACTGGATCCGCTATCGCGTCTCCGCGTTTTACACTTCGGGCGACGCCAACCCGCGCGACGGCCGTGCTCGCGGTTTCGATGCCATCGACGATCTCCCTAATTTCGCGGGGGGAATCTTCAGTTTCTGGAATCGCGAAGACATCCGTCTTCTCGGCTCCGGTGTTCAGCTCACGACAGACGGCAGTTTGATTCCATCTCTACGTTCCAGCAAAGAAGAAGGCCAGGCCAATTTCGTCAATCCCGGCATTTTTATTGCAAACGCGGGCGTGGATTTTGACATCACGCCCAAACTCAAAGGCTTCGCAAATTTCAACTATCTGCGCTTCGAACGCACCGAGCCGCTCGAATACATTTTGTTTGAGTCTCCCATCCGCCACAGCATCGGCGAAGACTTCGGCATTGGCGTGACCTACCGCCCGCCGCTCTCAGAAAACATCGTGCTCACTGGCGGCGCTTCCGCCCTTCAGCCCGGCGACGGGTTCAAAGATATCTACACGAGCCGTACGCTTTTCTCGCTTTTTGGCTCAGTGAAGTTTACCTTCTGAGGAAACTCATCGAATGACTCGCACGCGCAAATTCAAGCCTTCTTTTCTGCGAGACCTCTGCGCACTCTGCGTCTCTGCGTTATCTTTTATTTTGGTTCTTTGTGTCGCTCCTGCTTCGAATCTTCGTGCGAAGCAAGGCGCGCCATCCGTCCGCGGCCAATCGCCAGAAGAAGCCGCTCGCAAATCGTCAGGCTGCATCTCCTGCCACACCTCGACGGACGAACCCACGATGCACCCAACGAAGACTGTCTTCCTTGGCTGCACCGATTGCCATGGCGGCAATTCTTCCATCACAGTTTCCGGCGGAACTGCCGCAAAGTCGCCCGAGTATAACGCCGCCAAAGAAAAAGCTCACATTCAACCGCGCGACTCGAGTTTCAAGGACCGTTCCGCGCTGCCCGAGCGCACCTACACCAAATGGCTCAAAGAATCCGCCGAATACGTAAAGTTTGTAAATCCCGGCGACCTTCGAGTTGCTCCGGAGACCTGCGGCGCAGAGGGTTGCCACGCGAAAGAAGTTCGCGCCTCTTCGACCAGCATGATGACCCACACGGGTCTGCTGTGGGGCGCCGCTCTCTACAACAACGGCGGCTATCCAACAAAAAACGCCCGCTTCGGCGAAAGCTACGACCGCGAAGGCAAGCCCCAATCCATCAAAACGTTTCCGCCGCCCACTCCAGAAGAAACTCGAACCAAAGGAGTGCTTCCCGAACTCGATCCTCTCTTCCGTTGGGAAATTTCTCAGCCGGGAAACGTTCTTCGCGTCTTCGAACGCGGCGGCGAGAAAAAATCCGAGCTAGGCAATCCCAATCGCGAAGAAGATCCAGGCAAGCCCGACGACAAGCTCAGCGACCGCGGCTTCGGCACAGAACTCCGCACCGACCCCGTCTTTCTCGGCTTGCAAAAAACTCGCCTGGTCGATCCCATTATGTCGCTGCCCGGCACAAACGATCATGCCGGCGACTATCGTGCCAGTGGCTGCACCGCCTGCCACGTTATCTACGCGAACGATCGCGACCCGGCACACTCAGCTGCCTATGCACAATTCGGAAATACCGGCTTCAGCGCCTCGAACGACCCAACCGTTCCCAAGAACGAACGCGGCCACCCCATCAAACATGTTTTCACGCGCTCGATTCCTTCAAGCCAGTGCATGGTCTGCCACATCCATCCCGGCACCAACATGCTCACCACGTATTTCGGCCTGACCTGGTGGGACAACGAAATCGACGGCGACAAAATGTATCCGCAGCAGCAACGCAAACTTTCCGAAGAACAGCGCTATCAATCTTTCTTGCGCAACCCGGAAGCAGCCGCCGCCCGCGGCCTTTGGAGCGATGAACAATTCCTGAAAAATCTTGGCACTTCGGAATTCAACGCCAAACTAAAAACCACGCAATTCGCCGACTTCCACGGCCACGGCTGGGTTTTCCGTTCCGTCTTCAATCACGACCGCAAAGGCAACTGGCTCGACAAAGATGGCCGGCAAATCCCTTTCGATGATCCAGAACGCTTTGGCAAAGCGGTTCACCTTGCGGACATTCACCTCGAAAAAGGAATGCAGTGCAACGACTGCCATTTTGAGCAGGACAATCACGGCAACGGGAAAATTTACGGCGAGCCTCGCGCCGCGGTTGAAATCGACTGCATCGATTGCCACGGAACGATTCGCAGCAAGGCTACACTGTTAACTTCCGGCCCGGCTGCACCCGAAGGCGGCCGCCGCCTCGACGCGATTCGCACACCCTGGGGTCTGCGCCGTTTCGAATGGCGCGCCAATGGCGCTGTCATACAACGCTCCATGTCCGAACAAAACAAAGAGTGGGAAATCGTTCAGACCGCCGATTCCGTCACTCCCGGCAACGTGCACTTCAGCATGAAATCTTTCCGCGCCAAGTTAATGACGAAAGATGGCACCGTCGCGCAACAGATGCCGCAAGACGACGAGCATCTCGCGCACGCCAATTCCAGCATGACCTGCTACTCGTGCCACACCTCCTGGACGCCAACCTGCTTCGGCTGCCACCTGCAAATGACCGCCAACGCGCGCAAGCCCATGCTCCACAACGAAGGCCTCACCACGCGCAACTACACGAGCTATAACTTTCAAGTTCTGCGCGACGACATCTATATGCTCGGCGTCGACGGCACCGTGACGGGCCACCGCATCGCTCCGGCGCGTTCGTCCTGCGCCATCCTGGTCAGTTCGCAAAACGCGAACCGGGAGTGGCTCTATTACACACAGCAAACCATCTCCGCCCCAGGGTTTTCAGGCGAAGCCTTCAGCACGTTCGTTCCGCACACTGTCCGCGCCAAAGAAACCAAGCAATGCAGCGATTGCCACGTCTCCGCCGCAAACGACAACAACGCCTGGATGGCGCAACTCCTGTTGCAAGGCACAAACTTCATGAATTTCATGGGCCGCTATGTTTACGTCGCCACCGGCAAGAAAGGTTTTGAAGCGGTCGCCGTCGCGGAACACGACGAACCCGAAGCCATCTACGGCAGCGACCTGCAGCGCATCGCCTACCCCGACAACTACAAGAAATTCGAGGCCCATCATCGCGAACTCGCCACCACAATCGACCACGAAGGCAACGTCCTCGACATCCAGGCCCGCGGCGAATACGCGTACGCCGCCACCGGCAACGGGGGCCTCCGCGTCTACGACATCGCCAACATCGACAACAAAGGTTTCTCCGAGCGCGTCACCACCGCACCGGTCTCTCCCATCGGCCAGCGCTTTTTCGTTCCAACGAAAGACGCCCTGGCCGTCGCCTCGCCAACGACTCTGGGTGTCGATCCGTTGCGTCAGCAACTCCGCGAAAACGAAGAGCAATCCATCCATCTGCTCTACGGCTTTCTTTACGTAGCCGACGCGCAAGAAGGCCTCGTCGTCATTGGCAATCCCGATCTGAAATCCAAAAGCCCCGGCGTAGGTACGCTCCTCGACGGCAATCCGGCCAACAATTTCCTGAAGCGCGCGCTGGCCTTCAATCCCGACGGCGTCCTGAGCGGCGCGCATCGAATCACCATCGCCGGAACTTATGCTTACATCCTCACCGACAAGGCCTTGGTTGTCGTCGACCTCGATAATCCGCTCGCCCCCCGCGTCACGGCAACCATCGGCGCTCCAGATCTCGACAATCCACGCGGCATCGCAATTCAGTTCCGTTACGCATTTGTAGTGGACCGCTCTGGACTGAAGACCCTGGACGTGACCGACCTGGCGCACCCGAGGTTCGAGGAGAAGAGCAGAGTCGCGCTCGAGGATTCGCGAAACGTTTATGTGGCGCGCACTTACGCGTATGTGGCGCAAGGCAAATCCGGCGTGGCCATCGTCGACGTCGAAAATCCCGAACAACCGCGCCTCGACCAGCAGTACACCGCGGACGGAGCCATCAACGACACCAACGACATCAAGATCGGCATGGTCGCCGGCAGCGCGTTCGCGTTCGTCGCCGACGGTAAGAACGGCCTTCGCGTTCTGCAAATCGTTTCTCCGTGGGACGACCCTGCGCATTTCTCCGGCTTCAGCCCGCGCCCAACACCAAAGTTAATCGCAACCGCGCACACGCACGGCCCAGCTCTCGCCATTTCCAAAGGAATCGACCGAGACCGCGCCGTCGACGAATCCGGCAACCAACTGGCCGTTTTCGGCCGCCGCGGCGCTCGCCCCCTCAATCGCGCCGAAATGCAACGCCTCTACATGCACACCAACAACGGCGCTTTCTACTCCGTAACCGACGCCGACGATAGCAGCGAGCGCCCGCACTCCACATCTTTTTCGTCAAGTTCCTCAAGCTCGTTTTTTACCCGGGCCCGCGATTGGCTGAATTCTTTTTTCTGAGGTAACAAACATGAACCGTCGCAGATTCCTCTCCTCGGCGCTCAAAACAGCTTCCGCCGCCACCTGCGCTCCGTTCCTTACAAGCGCGGTCCACCCCCTCGTTCCAAATCAAAGCGCCACCGCTCCTCGCGACCCAAACACCCCGCGCCCGCAACTCGCTCTCACCATGGACGACCCTCGCACGAAACTCGACACCACGGTCCGCTGGCCCGACGCCAATTCCCGCATTCTCAAAGCCCTCGACTCACGCAATGTCAGGGCCGCTCTCTTTGTCTGCGGCATGCGCGTGGACGACTCAGAAGGCTCCAAACTCATCTCCGCCTGGGATCAGGCCGGCCACCTTATCTGCAACCACTCCTACTCCCACCTGAACTATTGCGGCCCCACCGGCTATGGCGATTTCGCCGTCGATTTTCTGAAAAATGAAAAAATCATCGCGCCCTACCACAACCGCACCCAACTTTTCCGTTACCCATTCCTCAAAGAAGGCGACACCGCTGACAAGCGCGACCGCTTCCGCGCCTTCCTGAAGGAAAACGGCTATCGCGTCGGCCAGGTCACCATTGACGCTTCCGACTGGTACGTCAACCAGCGGTTCGCCGATCGCTTCGCCAAGCAGCCCAAGACCACCACAACCAGCCCTTATCGCGACTACCTCATCGCACACCTTCTCGACCGCGCCTCTTTCTACCGCCAGCTCGCCATAGACGTCCTTGGCCGCGACATCCGCCACACAATTCTTGTCCATTACAACGACCTCAATGCTCTCGTCCTCCCTGACGTAATGGCCGCCTTCGAAAGCGCCGGCTGGCAATGGATCGACGCCTCCCTAGCCTTCCAGGACGAAGCCTTCCGCCTCCAGCCCAAGACCCTCCCCGCGGGCGAAAGCCTGGTCTGGGCCCTGGCCTCCGAAACCGGCCGTTTCAAGGACCGCCTCCGCTACCCGGGCGAGGACGACGTCTACGAGGAGCCCAAGATGAAGGCCCTGGGCCTTTAGGCCCCCGCTTTCGGTCAGAGGCCTCCGTTAAGTCCTCAAAGCCCCACCAGTCCCCCTTCGATAGATTCGAGCAGTTTTTTCACTTTTCCTTCGCTGCCGGCATCTCCTTCTAGACACGGCTCTTGTCTCTTTCGGGGCACCTTTTTGCGCCCAACTCCTTTCCTTTGTATCTTTTAACCTTAGGACACATCTAATCGAGGTATAATGATTCGTTCACGTTTTTAACGCATAGCACCCATCAAAATAATTCGTGCGGGCTCCCGGGTGAACGACGCTATCGTTGTAGGTGCAGGCAGTACCGGGACTGCACCCAGAGCTGTCCGGCCCGTCAAAAGCGGGCATCAAGGAGAAGGAGTACTAGAACATGGTAAAGCAGTATCTGTTGGCAAGCGATTTTGACCAGACCCTCAGCTTCAACGATTCAGGGGTGGCTCTTTGCGAGCTCATCGGCTTTCATGGCTTCCACGACAAGGTGAAGGGCCTTGCGGAGATGAACCTCGTTCAGCAAGGCGCTGAACTCAGCTACTTAATTCTTCACGACCCGGATTTCCGCCGCGTTCGCCGCGAGCATCTTCACGAAACCGGCAAGCGCATCCGCCTGAAGCACAACGTCGCACTCTTTGCGCGCGCTCTGGAAAATCTTGCGGACGGCTACAAGTTCCATTTCAACGTCATCTCCGCCGCGCCGCAGGAGATTATCCAGTCCGCGCTCGAAGGCATCGTGCCGCCACAGAATATCTACGGCACGAAGTTCCGCTATAACGAGTCCAACGGGGAAGTCGAATCCATCATTCGCGCCAGCGCAGGCTGGGGCAAGATCACCGTGCTCGAAGAGCGCCGCGCGGAACTCAGCATCAGCCACGACCACATCATTTACATGGGCGATGGCAGCTCCGATCTCCCCGTCATGATGCACGTCAACCAGCATGACGGTCTCACGATCGCCGTCTCCGAAGCCAAGTTCATCACACGCGTCGCCAAGCGCACCGTGCTCAGCGACAACGCCATGAGCGTTCTCGTCCCCGTGCTCGAAAAGGTCTTGAACTGGGACTCCGCGCACATCCGGCGCCTGTTCGCGTCCTACGGTTTGAACCTGCTCGAATGGGACAAGGTGCGCACCGACATGCTTACCATTCAGGATTCCGCGCAGCCTGTAGTGGTTTCTTCGGCCCAGACGCACTAACGCGCCTGACTTCAAAGCAAAATGGGCGGCTGTCCTCAAGGGACTGCTGCCCATTTTTTTCGCCCGGATTCGGTGTTTGAGCGACCAGGAGCAACTATTCCAAGTGGCTCACTGCTGCTGACTGAACTTGAACTCAATCACTTCCGTTGTCTCTTTGGGTCCCGGTTCAAACTCGCTTTGCAAAGCAGCCTTCTCTGCTTCCGACGCCAGTACCGGATGTCCGCCAACGACGTGAGCCCTCTTCACCCTGCCGTCAGCCCCGATCGTAAGCTCGATCTTCACCACCCCGGTAAGGTTCAGCTTCTTGGCCAGTTCCGGATATTGCGGTTTGACCAGAACTTTAGCCTTGCGCTTTGTTTCAGAAATATCACCCACTTGAGCATGCAGGTGGAAGAACCCGCCGATCACCATGGCGGTTACAGCAAACAGACACACTGCGAGTGTTCGCTTAACCTCATTCACGGTCATGTCCTTGGAGCCGCAAAACGCGGCGAAGTAGCTGCCGCTCTTTTATTTGCATGTGAAATGCCAGAAGGTGAGTACATCGCGGCTGTCGCGAGAATCTATCGTAGGTTTTTTAGATTCAAGCAGTTACGAGGGGTGCCGTTTAAGCGGCGCGCATATTTAGCCCGCTATTTTTGTCGGTTTTATCTCAGCTTCAATCGATTTAAATCAGATCATCTCGTTTTGAGACGCGTTCTTGGAGCCTGTCCACTCGCTTTTTTGCAGCACTTTGGCCTTCGTCCCTCATCGGCTACAATTCCTCCGGAGGCTCCATGTCCAAAAAATCCATTCTCATGATTGTCGGCGACTACGTCGAAGACTACGAAGTGATGGTTCCCTTTCAAGCGCTCTTGATGGTCGGCCACACCGTCCACGCCGTTTGTCCCGGCAAAAAATCCGGCGAGTTCGTCCCCACCTCCATCCACGATTTTGAAGGCGATCAAACCTACACGGAGAAGCGCGGCCACAATTTCGAGCTCAACGCAACCTTTGACCAGGTCAAGCCGGAGGACTACGACGCACTCCTTCTTCCCGGCGGCCGCTCGCCCGAATACCTTCGCCTCAATCCTCGCGTCATCGAAATCGTTCATCACTTCTCGAAAGCCAATAAGCCTCTGGCCGCCATCTGTCACGCGCCGCAAATTCTGGCTGCCGCCGACGTTTTAAAAGGAAAGAAGTGCAGCGCCTATCCAGCGACCGGCCCGGACGTCACCATCGCGGGTGGAACGTATGTCAGCCTGCCCATGACGGACGCCCTCGCCGATGGCAATCTCATCACCGGCCCGGCGTGGCCCGCGCTACATTCCTGGCTCGCCAAGCTGGTTGCCGCTCTCGGTACACGCATCGAACTGTAAGGCCTTCTAACTCGATAGTGCGGTAAGGTGCAGAGAGAGTGAGACCGGAAACGCGATGGAACCGAAGTTACTAGACGTCGTCGCTTTGCTCGAGGATCTGCCTGGCGAGGACCTCCAAAGAGGTCAGGTTGGAACGGTTGTCGAAAACCTGGCCTCAGATGTCTTTGAGGTGGAATTCAGCGATGCCGCTGGCCAGGCGCACGCGGCTTTGGCGTTGCGCTCAGACCAATTGCTCGTCCTTCACTATAGCCAAATCGACGCCGGCTAATATTTCTCTTTTGATCTGCCCTTCCTAAATATCTGCCGTGCATGGATAATTGCTGGTTCATCATTCCTCGGAAAGGGCTCTGCATCATGGCCAACATCAACACCAAAAAAGGCGTCATCGGCATTCTCACCGGAGGCGGCGACGTCCCCGGCCTGAATCCCGCGATTCGCGGCGTCACCACACGCGCGCTTCATGAAGGCTACCAGGTCATTGGTTTTCGTCACGGCTGGGCTGGCCTCGTCGATATGGTCCGCGAAAAGGACTACGACAATTCCGACAATTTCCTCGTCCTCACGCAGGAAATCGTCGACCGCGCCGCGCGCACCGGCGGCACTTTTCTTCACTCCTCGCGCACCAATCCCGGCCGCGTCGCCAAGTCCAGCGTGCCGGCCCATCTGAAAGATGCCTTCACCGCGGAGAAAAACGACCTTACCGAGGAAGTCCTCAAAAACCTCGCATGGCTGGGCATTGACACGCTCATCCCCATCGGCGGCGACGACACTCTCAGCTACGGTGTCCGTCTCCACAAAGAAGGCTTCAAAGTCATTGCCATTCCTAAGACCATGGACAACGACGTCCCTGGCACCGACTACTGCATCGGCTTCAGCACCTGCATTACCCGGACACTGCAACTCGTCAACGACCTCCGCACTTCCGCGGGTTCTCATGAGCGCTTTATGGTCATCGAAGTCTTCGGACGTTATGCCGGATACACCGCCATGGTCCCCACAATGGCTGGCGCCGCCAACCGCTGCGTCATTCCCGAATTCAAATTTGATATCGAGCGCCTCACCGAACTTCTCGTCAACGACCGCAACAAAAACCCCAGCCGCTACTCGACTGTTCTAGTTTCCGAAGGTGCCACATTTGAGGGACACGACATGGTGTTCGAGGGCGACTCAGCGGATGCTTACGGCCACAAAAAACTTGGCGGCATCGGCGACCTCGTTTCGGACAGGGTGAAAGAACTTTCCAAGAAATTCAATAAGGGCAAGACCATCGAGGTTGTCAATCAAAAGCTTGGCTATCTCGCCCGCTGCGGCGATCCCGACATCGTGGATTCCATCGTGCCCATGGCCTACGGCAACATTGCCCTGGAGCTGCTACTGAAGGGCGTCCACGGCCGTCTCGTCGTCCTCGCCAACGGAAGCTATGGCAACATCCCCATCGAGACCATCACCGCAACCAAGAAGGTCGTGGACATCAAGGAGCACTACAACATCGAACGGCTCCGTCCGCAATTCTCGAGCTTCGAAAAGAAACCGCTCTTCATCATTTAAACGTTGAACTCTGGATGCTTGGAAGTTTCTTTGAACTATTGGCACGCGACGGCTCTTGTTCCCAAGCGCCTTTCGCCATCCGGATGACAGGCATCGATTGCCCGTTCTTTAGCGGAACTTCGATCTTCTCGACCGCAACGTAGCCCTTCACGCCGAAGAGCTTCGCGCCCGTTAATGTCGCGCCCATTTCGTAGCGCGTAAATCCCGCCGCGCTGGCCGCGATCTCGCACGCTTCAAGAATCCTGCTGCCAATTCCACGCCGCGCCCAAGTCGGATGAATAAAGAACGCCCGAATCTTCGCAGCATCTCTCTGCGGGTCAAGAAGCGTGTCCTCGCGCCCGGTCCAGCGATCGCCACCATAAAGCGTCTTGCGCTTGCTCCAGCCACCGCACCCGCCAATGACCCACTCCGCTTGCTGTTTTCCCAAGCCGGCCGCCTGGTTTCCATCTGCCGGCGCTGGCCTCACCTTTACTTCCGCAACAAAATAGGTTCCATCTTCGACCAGTTGGCTATCCACACCAAACACTGTCTCCAGCGCGCCTTCCATCTGCGCGGACGTGTAATCCTCAGCCTGAAGTTCTCGTACCGAAGCCTCAATCAGCCCGCGCAAAACCGGCACGTCAGCGGCCACCGCTTTCCGAATTCGAATCTTCAAGCCTTCCATTAGCCGCCCGTTCAGCAAGTCACCAGTCAACAGTAACGCGTCACGCTCCCCGCGCCTTCCCCTTCAACTGCTTCGCCAGCTTCTCAATCTCTTCCGTCTTCTTATACATTTGCACCGAAAACACATCCGTGGTCACTGTCCTGTCCAGTTCTTCCTTCAACTCGCCTACCAATTGATGGAGCCGGTTCACTCCTGCGCGAAACTCCTTCTCATTTTGTAGCAGCAATGCCCTCTTCGAAATTTGCGAACCCTGTTTCGCCGCAGCCGCAGCTGCTTCCGCCGGATTCAGCGTCTCCGCCGGCTGCGGAGGATCAGGCGCGGGTGAATCTTTCTTTTTGGGTTCCTGGGCCAACCCGCGCATTGCAACAAAGCAGCTAATCGCTGCAGCCAGAGTCATCAAAAACCTGCGTCTCGCTTCTCCCATGGCCCCTCCTCATCAGTGCTTCTGTGCCTTGGCCCATTCTGTCACTTGTTCCCCCAGGGTATTCAAGCTATTCGTGATGCGGTCCGCCTCCACGTTGACCAGCGCGTACTGCTCCGCCTTCGCGTCTCCCGCCTGCACCAACCGTTCCTGGTCTTCGCGCAAGTCCGGGAACTCGTTGGTCCGAATTCGCGTTCCTCGCAGCGTGGTGACAATCAGCTCCAGCGTTTTCTCCACGTCCGCCGCTAACACGCCAAACTCCGCACGCGGCCGGACCGGCGGCAAGTGCAGCCAACCCACTTCCAACGCCATCACCGCGTTCAAGAATCGTTGCGAGCTCGCCAGCATCGCGTTCAATCGGTTCATCTGTTCCGCGGTCGTTCCAGGCTCCGCGCTCACTCGGTCCACGGATGCCTCCAAATTGGATCGTGCTCTTCGCGTGGCCAGCCGTTTGCCATCTAGGTCGGGCGACTCCCGCAGCATGGCCTTCACTCCAGCCTTGCCCCTCGAAGTTAGGTAAGCCTGCGTCAGAACATGGAAATACTCGCGATAAGCGTCGAGCACGGCGGCAATTTGCTCGGATACGCCGGCGCGTTCCCATGTCGGCCAGATCCAATACGCCACGAGCGCCAGGCATCCGCCGGCAGCCGTATTGATTCCGCGCGCCCAAATCACCGCACTCGGCGAGACTCCCAGAATCGTAACCAACTGTACGATCAGCGCGCTGACCGCAATCGCAAAAATGCCGTAATTGGCCGGGCCCACCCAGCGCAGCAAAAACGTGAACACCAGAATCTGCACGATCAGCAGCTCCGTCGTCTGCGGCAAAAAATGTAAAAGCCCTGTCGCCAGAAAAAGTCCCGCAATCGTTCCTGCAATCCGCAACACGCCTCGCGTGAACGTGGACGTGAAGTCCGGCTTCAGCACCAGCACTACAGTCATCGGCAGCCAGTACGACCGCTGCCAGTCGAACCCGCGCCCCACGAGATCCCCAATCGCCACGCAAATCGCCAGCCGCACCGCATGACGAAACGCCGCCGACTGCAAATTCAAATTAGCGCGCAGCGTTGCGAGCCCTCCCTGAAATTTCAGCCACCAGGGCTGCCCCTCATCGAGCTTCGCAAACTCGCGCTGTCCCACCGGTGTGGCATGGCTCGCCAACTCCGCGGCCGCGCGCAGTTGTCCGTTGAGCGCAGCCATCTGGTAACGCGCTTCCCGCAGCACCGCGGAAAGAAATGACGCGGACGAGCCGGCGCCCGCTTCGCTCAGCTCTTTGGAAATTGCTTCGAGCCCCGACAACGCCGCTCCCGCGGCCTCCACAGGCTTTCCTGTCAGCAGCGAATCCCTGATCGACCGCAACATTTTGCCCGTCGCCAGAAAATACCGCTCCAGTATTTCTACGCAAAGATGCGCTGGACTCTCCCGCTCCAGCCTCACGCGCAGGCGCGACAACGTCAGCAGGCCTAGCTGTAATCGCTCCGCCTGGCTCAACAGCGCGCGATATCGCAATCCCTCCAATGTTGTATCTCGCCCAAGACTGGATAGCGCCGTCTCTGCCGCCCCGCTGCTTTGCGCGGCGGGCAAAGTCGTCGCCGTTTGTGCCGGCACTTCCGTGCTTCGCGCCAACTCCGAATAAAAACTCGCCAGCGCACGCCGCTCCGGCTCGTAACGACTCACCGGCCACATCGCGATCGACAACCCCGTTTGTAACAGCCCGCCGCCCAGCGCCAGCACTCCCGAATAGGCCGCTTGCCGTGCCGTCAGCGGCTGCGCCGCGTACACCAGCAAGGACACCGTGCTGATCACTCCCAAATCTCCTGCCGTCGTGCTGATCGATACCACCATCCCCGCCAAAAACGCCCACGCGCACGCAATCAGCACCCCAACCAAATGGCGGTTTCCGGAAATTGCTCCCGCGAACACGGCCACCGCGCACAACACGCCCGCGCGCAGCATGCGTTTCGCCCGCGCCGCGTAAGGATCGCTTCCATCCGAATACGACACGTTCAACGCGCCGATGGCCACCGCCAAGCCGCCACGCGGCATCCCCATCGCGTACCCAACAATCAACGGCAACACCACGCCTGCGGTATTTCGCAGCGCCGTATAAGGATGGAGTTTCGCGGATTCGAACCGCGTCAGGATGCGCCAGAATTTGCGCGCCGCGCCTTCATGTGCGGGAACCTGCGGCAAGCTCGGAGGCCCGGGTATCGCCGCAACAGTTTTGGCTTCGGACGCCACAATGCATTCTAGAATAGCCGACTATCGCGCGCCCGTTCGCAAAGCCGGCAACGTAAACGTGGGCTTCACTTCTTTTCTTTTCGCCCAATCATGATACGTATGGCATTCAAAGCATCTCGACTCTGCATGCTCCGGCCCCGGCGCGTGGCACGTTTTGCAACTCGCAATCCCCGGTAAAAGCACATCGCTACTCTGCGTGCTGGTCAGCGCCTTCTCGTGGCAACTCGCGCAAGAAAATCCACGGTGCCCATCGTGATCAAACCTCGCGTGCGGCATCCATTTCACCGTCGTTCGCGCAGGCTCCACAGCCGGCAGACTATTTTGTCCAGCCCCGCTCGCCAGTGCATGACACTGCTTACAAGTCTTGCGCCACAATAGTTCCTCGGCGTCGGAGATCTTCGCCCCGATCCACTCATCCCGCGTGTAAACCCTGGTAGCAGGCTGCAACGGCTCCCCCGTCAAATCCCTGCCCGGATCGCGGGCCTCGTGCAACTCCCCAGGATGCCCCGCAATATAGTCGCTGAATCTCTTCACCAGAAACGCGTGCACCGCTTCGGGTTTGTCGTGCGGCACTCCGTCGTCAAAGCGCTTGTCAAACGTAAGCAAGTGGCACCCCGCACAGGCATTCGAAAATTTCACGGGCGCCATCAACTCCCGCTCACTCGCGGCCTTTGCCGGCCGCAGAGTTTGCGAGTCCACACCCAGCGCTTCATCGCTCTCTTTATAACTCACCGCCGCGCGGTACTTTGCATCCCCATACGTCAAATCTGCCTCCGCGCCCGCATGCCGGTGGCAGTTGCCGCATTCGAGCTGCACATTCGGTCCGTTCGGCCCGCGCCGAATCGGCTTCATGTGAATCGCATGATTTACTTTGATTGTTCCTGGATCGCTCGCGCCTCCGCGCGCCGCCGCAAATTCCGGATGCCCCTCTTCCAAGCTGTAAATGTGCTTTTCGAAACGCGCCGCGCCGGCATTCGTTTCTAAATCTCCGTGGCATTCCGCGCAGCTCTGGTTCCTGGCAGCGATGATATTCACTCGCCCGCGATGCTCCTGATGGCACGTCGCGCAAGCCGGTGAACCTTTCTCCGACGCATGATGCATCGGCCCGTCATGGCAACTCAAACAAGCCGTGTCACTTGCCGCCGCAGAAAACACCCCAGCCGTCTGCACGTGGCACGCAGCGCACTCGGCCTCGAGCACGGCATGTGCTTCGCTCATCCGCCCGCTCGAATACACCCGCGAGTCCCGCGAAAATCCGTGCCACGCAATCCAAATCACTGCCAGCGCAGGCAGCCCAATGCTCAACAAGACTTTCGCGCGCTTCAGCCGCGTCGGCCTTTTGAAATAATTGAGGTCGATCCGCTGCGCCAATTTCTTGGTTGTTCGTGTTCTCGCCACTAATCACTCGTCACTCGCCACTTCTTCGTAGCGAAGCAATGGGTTTTTCTTTGCTTTTCTTTTCCTTAATACCGCAGCGCCATCACCGCGTGCACAAATCCCAGCAAAATCAAAGCCAAGGAAATCGGTATATGCACTAGCAACCACCCGTGTAACCACCGATGCAACTGCTCCTGCCGCACCAACTGCCGCGCCTCATCGCAAATATCTTCCAAGTCTTGCACCAAAGCTTGCGCCCCATCGGGCAGCAACGTCCGCAAACCGGCAAACGCGCTATGCGCCTTGTCCGGATTACTCATCCGCGATCCGTGCCGCCTCGGCTCTTCCAGAAACGGCCGCATCTCGCCTAAATAAAATGTCCGCAAAGGAGCGCACTCTTCTTCAGTAAGCACCACAGTCTCCGTAGCAACGGCCACCGCGGCTCCGCTTTTGGCTGTTGTCATGGACCTCGCCGCGCTGAACCCTCCAGCCCGCTGCATTTCCTCTTTCGCCGATTTCGCGAGCCCCAGCGGCCCGCAAAGCGCTTCCACGCCTCGGTCAGCCTCTTCGCGCAACAGCATTCGCACATTCCCAATTTCGTCGTAAATCGTTTCCAGTTTCACGTCCGTCGTCATCAAGCGCGGTAAATAATGTTGCAACCCCGCCCCAAAAACTCCGCTCACAACAGTAATAATCAGCAGCCACATCAAAACGCTCGTCAGCGGCCCACCAAAATGAAATCCACCGTGAAACAAAATCACCGGCAAACTCAGCAAACCCAGCCACAAGTGGCCCCGCATCCAGGCCTGCGCCCGCCCGACCCGCCAGGTCGGCACGCGTTTCCGCGCCCCAAGCAGCGCGGCAAAAAGCATGAAGCCAAATCCAATCACGCCAAACGTCAGCCCAATCGCGCTCCCGCCCCGCGGCCGATCCGGCGAATTTGCGGCATAAATCGCAAACACACCACAGAACACCACCATCATTGCCAGCGATGCAATCGCCCATCCGCGCTGTGTCTTATCAATTCGCAAGCAGCTTCCTCTTAAGTGGCACAGACTTCAGTCTGTGCTCTTGCAGTTTCCGAAAGTTCAGTCCGTACTCTTCACTTCGTCCCGCCGCCCAGCATCTCCGAGAAAAACGTTCGCGGGTCCACGCGGTGCGCTGCATCATGCGGGCACGCATAAACGCAGCTGGGCTCTTTCAAATGCGTGCACAAATCACACGAAGTAGCCTTCTGCTTCACCACCGCTTTGGTTCGCCCGGGCCGCTCCAGGTCTTCCACCTTCACTTCGAACGGATGCAAATTGATATTCCCGTAAGGACAATTCCGTGCGCACAATCCGCACCCAATGCACCAATCCTCGATAATCACTTCCAGCGAATTTCTTCGCCGGATGGATCCCACCGGGCAACCCACCATGCACAAGGGGTCGCGGCACTGCCGGCACGAGGTCGCCACCAGGTACTGATCGAACCGCAATCCTTCCCGCACGAGCCGCGTAATTCCGTCGTGCGCGTCCGCGCATGCGTTCACGCACGCATCGCATCGCGTGCAGTTCTGCAGATCCAGAATCAGCAGGCTCTGCGCCTCCATCAACCCCTGCGAGAGAAACTGATCGATCGGCACGCTCTGTACCGTCTGCATGCGCTGCTGATTCGCCGCCTGCCGTTCCGCGGCCACTGCTTCGAGCCCCTGCCGGACGCTCGGAAACCGCTCTACCATTTCGCGAAAATCGTCGCCGGAGATGCGCACGACTTCCACGTGGTCCAGCGCCGTGCAACTCGCGGTCCGCACGCCTCCGCCCAGCAATCCGATTTCGCCGAAATAATCGCCGCGCGAGAGATACGCCAGCACCAGTTCTCCGCCGGGATACGTTTCCGAAATCTTCACGAACCCGATGCGCACCAGGTAAAAACTCCGCGCCGCATCGCCCTGCCGCGCAATCACCTGCCCCGGCGCATAGCGTCGCAGCTCCACGCTACCCTTCAAATGTTCGATGAAGTCCGGTGAGAGGTCCGCGAACATCGGCACGCCGCGCAAATGATTTTCGAGGGCCCGCCGCCGGTAATTCTGGTCGATCTGCGCGCGAAACGTTTTGTTCTTCATCATGATGTCTAGAACGTTCCGCAGCATCTCGAACGCCACGACATCCGTTTCCGCCATCACCGTCGCCGACCGCGGATAAAAATTCATGCACGTCATCTCACCAAACAGATCGCCCGGCCCAAGTTCCGCGACAGGATTCCCGTAAGCGAGGTCCACCGAAGCATCGATAGGAATCGTCCTGTCGCGCGCTTCTCCATCGCGCACATCCGTGTCGCGCGCAACCAGCGAACTTGTCAGCTTCTTGAAAAAGCCGCCAGATCCGCCCTGCGTTTTCACGTGCGCAATCGGAGACGAAAGCGAAACCCGCGCCTTGCCTTCCAACACATAAAACGCCGTCGAACCAAACTCCCCTTCGCGGCAAATAATCTCGCCCGCCCGAAATCGCCGCTTAACAATCGCCCCGCGGTTCAGCTCAAGAAACGTCCCCGAGACGCCCTGGAACACCGGCAAATGCAAAAGCTCTTCCGCTTCAAATCCCTGCGCATCCGGCCCCGCAGTAATCGACGTTCCAGCAACGGTCTTGTTCGTCAGCGCCCCCGTGGGGCACGAAACCATGCATTCCCCGCA
>DATFZY010000128.1:0-23793 GCA_035313865.1 Candidatus Acidiferrum sp. | reverse complement strand
TTTCCGCCTGAACTAAAACCCTAAATCAGGGACTTTGAGGGGATAATCGGAACCGATCATGGCCTGGCAAGGACTCAAGCTCAACCTCAGGGTGTCGCAGAAGCAGATTCTGACGCCCGGCCTTGTCCAAATGGTGAGCGTCCTGGCGCTCAACCGCCTCGAGCTCCGCGAGATGATCAACCAGGAGATGATTGCCAATCCCGTCCTCGAAGAGCTCAGCGAAGAGCCTACCCAGACCGACAACTACAGCGACGAAACCTTCCTGAAAGCCGAAACCGAAAAAGTTCCGGAAAAGCCCGAGGCCAATCCCTTTGACGAGTTCGACGTCGGCAGTTTTTTCAACCAATACCTCGACACGGGCGGTGACGGCGGCCAATCCCAGGAACGCGAAGTCTCCGAGCGCCCTTCCTTCGAAAAATTTCTCTCCTCCGCCGCGGGCCTCACGGATCACCTCACCTGGCAGTTGAGCCTCACCATCTGCTCCGAAACCGTCGCGGAACTCGCCGAAAGCATCATCGGCAATCTGGATGAAAACGGCTATTTGACGGCCTCCATCGAGGAACTCGTCCAGAATGGCAAGTATTCGCAGGATGATATCGACGATGCCCTCGCCGTCGTGCAGGACTTCGACCCCATCGGCGTAGGCGCGCGCGACCTGCGCGAATGCCTGCTCCTGCAACTCAAAGCTTTCGATTCCCAAAATACGCTGGCCCAGCAAATCGTTTCCGAACATTTGAAGCAAGTGCAATCTAACCAGTTGAAGGAAATTGCCCGTGCGCTGAATCGCCCTCTCGAGGTAGTAAAGCGCTCGCTGGAAGTCATCAAAAAGCTCGACCCGCGCCCTGGCCTCCGCTACAACAAAACCGAACCGCGGTTAGTCGAACCGGATGTGTACTTCCGCAAAGTAGATGACCAGTGGCAAGTTTTCTTAAACGAAGACGACATGCCGCAACTCCGCCTCAGCCCAACCTACCGCCGCCTCCTTGCCCGCGATGCCGCCGACCGCGACGTCCGCAACTACGTCAAAGAACGCTTCACCGCCGCCATCCAATTGATGAAAAACATCGAGCAGCGCAAGCACACCATCCTGCGCGTCTGCCAGTCCATCATCGCCCGTCAGGGCGAATATCTCAGCCACGGCCCCGACGCCCTCAAGCCTATGATGATCAAGGAAGTCGCTGAAGAAGTCGGCGTGCATCCTTCCACCGTCAGCCGCGCCGTCGCCAGCAAGTACGCGCACACCTCCCAAGGAGTTCTCGAGCTTCGCTCCTTCTTCAGCGAATCGGTGAACGGCCCCGAAGGCGGCGCCATGTCGCTGCTCACCCTCAAGCGCCTCGTCAAAAAAATGATCGAAGAAGAAGACACCTCGAAGCCGCTCACCGACGAACAAATCGCCAAAAAACTCGACGACGCCGGCATCCACGTCACCCGCCGCACCGTCGCCAAATATCGCGAAGACATGCGCATCCCCAGCACGCACCAGCGCCGGGTGAAGAGCTGAGCCCCCGCCTCTCGTGAAGCCGCCCTCCAGAAGCGACGCGCGGCACCTCGTCATCCTCACCGGCCTCTCCGGTTCCGGCAAAAGCACCGTCCTCCACGCCTTCGAGGATATGGGCTTTTATTGCGTCGATAATCTCCCGGTTGAATTAATCCCCATCTTCGCCGAGCTTCACGCCGCCAACGAAGGCGACTTCGCTCGCGCCGCTCTGCTCGTGGACGCCCGCGAAGGCCAGCAACTCCAAAAACTCCCGCCTCTTCTGAAGCATCTCCGCAAAGATCACCCGATCACGCTTGTCTATATTGATGCCAGCGACGACGCTCTCCTCCGCCGCTACAGCGAAACCCGCCGCCCACATCCTCTCGGCAAAGAGCTATCCGTCCGCGAAAGCCTGCTCCACGAACGCGACCTCATGGAGCCCATTCGCAAACTCGCCGATGTGGTCATCGACTCCACCCAATTCAACGTCCACGAGCTCCGCCATTTCGTCACCCAGCGCTTCAAAAATCCCGACAAGCGCCCGATGCTCGTCTCCATGGTCAGTTTCGGCTACAAATACGGCGTTCCCACCGATTCCGACCTCGTCTTCGACGTGCGCTTCCTCCCCAACCCCCACTTTGTCCCCAGCCTCCGCCGCTACACCGGAAAAGATCCCAAAGTGCGCAAATACATCGAGTCCTTTCCGCAAACCGGCCAATTTCTCCGTCGCATCGAAGGCCTCCTCGTCTACCTGATTCCCCATTACATCCGCGAAGGCAAAAGCTACCTGACCATCTCCTTCGGTTGCACCGGCGGAAAACACCGCTCCGTAATGCTCGCCGAACAAGTAAAAAAATCGCTGGAAAAACGCGGCTACTCCACAAAAGTAATCCACCGCGACATCGAGAAATAAACGTGGCGGGCCGGCACCTGGCCGCGAATCCTCCGATCACCCGCCAACGGATTGAAAGATACCCGTGTACTCCATGTAAGGCATGAATCCTGTTCCTCTAATACCCTGTGCGTTGCTTTTCTTGGCCGCTCAATTCTGCATCTTCAAAGCGAACTCAATTTTTTCTCGCATCTTGGATGAGGTGAATTCGAAGCGTCCGGCACCAGAACAAATCAGCTTTCTATTTGTCAACGTACGGGCTTTTGAGGTTGCTGATCTTCATCGCCAGCTCTTTCCTATGGACCGAAAGCGCCGCCAGATGAATGTATTCGGCGGAGTTGGGTTGGCTTCCTATTTCTCATGCTCATTTGCCTCGTCTTACTCTCGACCAGGTCCTGATGAGCTGCGTCTCACCCTTCATCGACAAGTGCCGCCCATTTCCGCGCGCTAATCGCGGAGTGCGGAACCAGGTAGCGCCTCAACTTGTAGCGCCTCTTCATCATTCCGCGTAGCTCCTTGCCCGTGTCCACAAAGGGGAAAAGCCGCGAGGCTCGCCGCGCCAGCGCCGCTCGCGAATCTCTAAACGCGCCGCCATCTTCCGGCCGATACTGCGCCCACGCGATCGAATGAACAAATCCCGCGGCTCCAAACCGATCCGAGCCCAGAACATCCTCCACAAACACGCGAATAGGTCCAGGAAACACGTTCAAGGCATCGTGGAACGCCACAACACCCTCTGGTTCCACGTGAGGAAGAAATCCATCCAGATCGCCCTTCGCCCCTTCAAGACTATGATCGCCATCAATCCACAGAACCCGGATGGGCCGCTCCCACGACCTCGCCACGTCCATCGAGCGCGCCAAATGCGGTTCCACCTGATTAGAAACTCGAGCGGCGCGAATGTTCCCCAAAAAATCCCGATACGAAGAATCTTCTGGATGGTCTTCCGTTTTCAAAAGAATGTCCGAATTGTGCGGATCGATCGCCACAACGGGGCCGTGCCCGTAATGAGACGCAACCTTCGCCAGCATGACCGTGGAGCGTCCCTTGAAGCTGCCAATCTCCACAATCGCGCCTTTACCCGGCACGCATGCAGCGAGCAACCCCAGGAAGCGCGCTTCGTTCTCCGTAAGGTGCCCCGGCACCCTCTGCGTTTCTTCCCACGCATCGTTCAGTACCGTCTCAAGGTCAGCCGGAATGTTGACAGTAGCCAATCGTCGTCCCCGTAAGTTCTTTCTCAAAGAGTTTCTCTAAGCGCCCGCTCCAAAAGATTAGAATACCATCCGAATTCTCTCGATGGTTCGCACCGAGGCTCTTCTCCTTCCGCCTGTTGCCAATCCCGCTCCCGAAAACTTGACACACCCCAAGCCAGCGAACTAGCGTACCAAGTGAAACATTCAGGGGGCCTTGCGCTTGGCGCGGTTTCTTTCACCACAACTTAAACGCCTTTTGAGCTACGTCCGGCCCTATCGCTTGCGGATGTCTCTGGGCGTTGTGTTGTTAGCCTTCGTCGCGCTTGCCGAGGGCCTGATTGCCCTGATTATCGCACCCATCTTTGACCGCGTTCTGAATCCCGCTGCCAGCGATTCGAATCTGCTCCTCTTCACAATGCCTTTCAGTGGCCAGCCCGTTTATCTTAACCAGTTTTTTCCGCCATCCCTCCACATCCACAACGTTTGGCCGATCGTTTCCATCTCTCTTCTCGTCGTCTTTCTGGCAAAAGCTATCGCCGAATTCGGCGGCGGCTTTTTGATCCAGGCCATCGGCCATTCGGCCATCAACGATATTCGCAATCAGCTCTATGCCAAGCTCATTCGCCAGCCCATCGGCTTTTTTCAGCACCAGCCTGCCGGACGCCTCATCTCCACGGTTATCAATGACGTCGAGCGCGCCCGCCTCGCTCTCTCCGAATATCTTGCCGACGTCTTCCGCCAGAGCTTCGGTCTCATCGTGTTTCTCGCAGTGCTTCTCAAGATCGATTGGAAAATGGCGCTCGGCTCTATCGTTTTCCTTCCCATGGTTGTCTGGCCCGTCGGAAAACTCGGCCGCCGGATTCGCCGCTCCGTTGCTGATAGCCAGGACCGCCTCGGCGAACTAAGCCAGATCCTTCAAGAAACAGTAAGCGGCAATCGCGTGGTCAAAGCCTTCGGGATGGAAGACTTCGAAATCACCAAGTTCCGCGCGGCCGCCCGCCGCTTGCTGCGCGAAACGCTGCGTTGGGTTCGCGCTTACGCGCTAAGTTCTCCTTTGATGGATTTATTGCAACCCATCGTCATCGCCATGCTCCTTCTCTACGCCCGTCAGCGAATTCGTCTGCACGAATTAACTCTCGGCCTCTTCGTAGCTTTCGTCTACGCGCTCTTCAAATCCTACGAACCCGTGAAGCGCATGGGCACGATCTACCAGCAGTTCCAGCAAGCGCAAGGCGCAACGACACAAGTTTTTGCCTACCTCGATTTGGCCGAAGAAGAGCACGATGCGCCGGGCGCAAGGCCGCTCCCCGCGTTCTCCCGCGAAATTGCAGTCAACAATGTTAGTTTTTCATACGATTCCACACCGGTTCTCCGCGACATCAATTTAGTAGCCCGCAAAGGCGAAGTGATCGCTCTCGTAGGCTCCAGCGGCGCGGGCAAAACCACTCTCGTAAATCTTCTCCCGCGTTTTTACGAACTGACCTCAGGCGCAATTCGAATCGACGGCGTAAACATTCAAGAAGTCACCATCCGTTCCCTCCGCGAACAGATCGCCATGGTCACCCAGGAAAATATCCTTTTCCACGACACCGTCTGGAACAACATCTGCTACGGCCTTACCAATGTTCCCAAAGATCGCGTCATCACGGCCGCGCAGACCGCCCTCGCTCACGACTTCATCCTGGAGCTGCCCCAGCAATACGACACCGTCATCGGCGAGCGCGGCACGCGCCTCAGCGGTGGACAGCGCCAGCGTATCGCCATCGCCCGCGCCATCCTAAAGGACTCGCCCATCCTCATTCTCGATGAAGCAACTTCCGAGCTCGACGCTGAATCCGAAATGTACGTCCAGAAAGCTCTCGCCAATCTCATGGTCGGCCGCACCACTTTCGTGATCGCCCATCGCTTGGCAACCATTCGCCGCGCCGATAAAATCCTCGTCCTCGAGGACGGCCAGATCCGCGAATCCGGCACGCACACCGAACTCATGGCCTGCGGCGGAACCTACGCCCGGCTCCACGATTTGCAATTTGCAGACGACGACATTCTCGTACCCGCACAGGCCTCACCAGCGAACGCAACTGCTCAAGCAGAAACCTTATGACCCAATCCTCAGCATTGCCAAAAAAAGACGCCGAATGCCTCTCCATGACGGGCTACGCCCAGGCGCGCAGCGAAAAAAACGGCTGGGCGGTGCGCGTCAGCGTGAAAAGCGTCAACCACCGCTTCCTCGACCTGAAGCTGCGCCTTCCCGAAGGATTCGATTTGTACGAACTGCGCTTGCGGCAAGTTCTGCGCGAGCGCATTCATCGCGGCCACGTCGAGGTCAGCGTGAACGTGGAACCCGGCACGGCCACGCCGGTGCAGGTAAATCGCGAACTCGCGCAGACCTATATGAAAGTCGCCGAAGAATTCCGCCAGGTGTCGAGAGCCGCAGCCGACGTGGATGTGGTAGCGATTTTGCGTTTGCCGGGAGTAATCGCTGGTATCTCCGTCGCCGTTCCCGAAGCCGAAGACGAGCAGGAACGCCTCGGCCAGGCGCTGGACGCCTGCTTGCTCGAAGCCCTCCTCAAACTCGATGATATGCGACGCGCCGAAGGCCGCCATCTCATCGCGGATTTGCGCGCGCGTTTGGCGCACATCGGCGCGCAAACAGAAGAAGTTCGCGAACTTGCTGCCACGCTTCGCCCGGCGTTTGCGCGCCGTCTCGATACGCGTCTCAAAGAGTTGCTCGGCGGAACGTCGATCGATCCCGCGCGCCTCGCGCAGGAAGCCGCCCTGCTTGCGGAACGCAGCGATATCAGTGAAGAATTAGATCGCCTCCGGAGCCACCTCCAGCAGTTCTCGAAACTGCTCGATGGCGCCGGCGAGATGGGGAAAAAACTGGATTTTCTTTTGCAGGAAATGCATCGCGAGGCCAACACGCTGCTTTCCAAAACGCCTGGCGTGGAAAGCGAAGCGCTGGCCATCACCGGTTTGGCCCTCGAAATCAAAGCGGAGATTGAAAAATTGCGGGAGCAGGTGCAGAACATCGAATGAGCGCGGAGAGAGAGCTTGCCCCGCTGGTGCTGATTGTTTCCGGCCCATCGGGTTCGGGAAAATCGACGCTGGTCCAACGAGTTTTGGAGTTGCCCGGAACGATGCCTTCGATCTCATGTACCACCCGGTCGCGCCGGGCGACCGAAGCCACCGGGAAATGCTATGATTTTGTCACTGAGGTGGAATTCGATGCCATGGTCGCGCGCGGCGATTTTCTGGAGTACGCGCGGGTCTTCGGCAAGCATTCGTACGGCACGCCGAAAAAATGGCTCGAAGAATCGCGCAGGAAGAATCTCGATCTGGTGCTCGAGATTGACGTGCAAGGCGCGGCGCAGGTAAAAGAAAAGTTGCCGGAGTCCGTGGCGATTTTCATTTTGCCTCCATCGCGTGCAGAATTGGAGCGCCGCCTGCGCAGCCGCGGGCAGGATTCCGACGAGGAAATTGCGCGGCGTTTGGCAAAGGCGCGTGACGAGATTTCGGCTTTTGGAAAGTATTACGATTATTGCGTCGTGAATGATGATGTGGAGCGCGCGGGACGTGAAGCGCAGGCCATTGTGACCGCGATTCGCTGTTCCGCCCCACGGCGTAGACCACGGGTGGAAGAACTTCTGGCATCGTTTGGGGGGAAAGACTGAAATGACTGTGTCCACAAAAGCTCCGGAGAGCCAGTTTGCGTACGTAGTGCTGGCGGCGCGGCGCGCGCGCCAGATCATGGCGGGCGCACCATCGCTCATTGAAAATCCAAGAACGCTCAAGGCCACGCGCATTGCCTGCGAAGAACTCGAGCACAGCCTGATCGAGTACGAATTCCATGAGCCGTCTTCCATCGACGAAGACAAGGACGGCAACAAGCGCCGCAAGTAGCTCTTTCGCAGAGTGCTTCGTGGCGGAATTTGTAGGGGCGGGGCTTGCCCCGCCCGGTTTTTTGGTTTGCGAGAATCGTAGGGGCACGGCATGCCGTGCGCACACTCAGCTGCATCGAATTTGTAGGGGCCCGATACATCGTGCCCGGCTTTGACTGGATGTACTGAAATAGGACGCAATGCGAATTACCCTGGGCGTAACCGGCGGCGTAGCGGCGTATAAAGCCGCCGAACTGGTCCGCCTCCTCCAACAAGACGGCTTCACCGTGCAGGTAGTCATGACGCGCGGAGCCCGCGAATTTGTCACACCCCTGACGTTCGCCGCGTTAAGCGGACAAAAAGTAATCACCGACCTCTTTGAAAAATCCTCCATTGGCGAAGCCAACCTGGAAAGCGCCATCGAACACATCGCGGTAGCGCAACGTACCGATCTCTTGCTCGTCGCGCCCGCGACAGCGGACATCCTCGCGAAATTCGCGCGCGGCATCGCCGACGATTTTCTGACCACACTCTATCTGGCCACGACTGCTCCGGTGGTGGTCGCCCCTGCGATGAACGTCAACATGTGGAACCACGCCGCCACGCAGGAAAATATCGAAATGCTCCGTGCTCGCGGCGTAAAAGTCGTCAATCCCGATGAAGGCTATCTCGCCTGTGGCATGACAGGCGCTGGCCGCCTCGCCGGCCAGCAGGAAATCGTGGCAGCGGTTCGCGAAGTTCTTCACGCGCAAAAAGATTTGCACGGCCAGACAGTTCTCATCACCGCTGGTCCGACCTGCGAAGATTTGGATCCTGTGCGCTATCTGACCAATCGCTCCTCCGGCAAAATGGGCTATGCCGTGGCCGAAGCAGCCGTGCGTCGCGGCGCGAAAGTCATTCTAGTCAGCGGACCCGTAAATCTGGAGACGCCCGCAGGCGTCGAACGTATCAACGTCCGTACCGCCGAAGAGATGCAGCGCGCCGTCGCGCAAAAGTTTCCCGAATCCTCCGTCGCGATTTTTGCCGCGGCGGTTGCCGATTACCGCCCCGTGGAAAAGCACTCGGAAAAACTGAAAAGAAACAAAGAACCGCTGACGATCCATCTCGAACCAACGCCGGATATTTTGGCCGAAGCCGCCCGGACAAAAGGCGACCGCCTGATCGTGGGCTTTGCTGCTGAGACACAGAATGTCGCGGAAAACGCTCGCAAAAAACTGGCTGCCAAAAACGCCGACTTGCTCGTTGCCAACGACGTGACCGCGGAAGGCGCCGGCTTCGATCACGATACGAACATCGTCACGCTTTTCGCGCGCGATGGCCGCGACCTCGCGCTTCCCAAGCTCAAGAAAAGCGAAGTGGCCCAGCGCATCCTCGACGAAGTTGTCCGCCTCCGCGCTCTTCGCAACGTCCAACATTCTCCTGTATGATGCGCAGTATGTCCGAGCGCATTCCCGACGCACTCCAGAAAAAAATTTCCCAACGATTAGGCTTTTACGACGACCTCGGCGTCCGCCTTTTTTACAAGTACCGCGGCGGTTCAAATATTTCGGCGGGCACATCGCCGGCAGCACAAGCTTTCGCAACGGAAGTCTCCGCGTCGCAAGTTCCGCCAGCACAAGCACGCCAGCAAATCTCTTACGAGGAAGCGGCATTGCCAAAACCCATCCGAAAACCGGAATTGCCCAAAGCCGTCCAGCCCGCGCCACGAATCACGCCGCCAATAGCTCCTTCGATTGCAGCCGCGGCCGCATCGAAAACTGTCGCGCTCCCCGTGCCAGCCGGGCCATCGCTGTTTGAGTCGTTCGACAAAGTTCCCGACGACACTCTGCTCAAGATTCGCACCGACCTCGGCGAATGCACGCGCTGCAAGCTGCACAGAACCAGAAACAAAATTGTTTTCGGCGACGGCAGCGCCAACGCCCAATTGGTTTTTGTCGGTGAAGGGCCCGGCCACGATGAAGACATCCAAGGCCTGCCGTTCGTAGGCCGCGCAGGAAAACTGTTGACGCAAATGATCGAAGCAATGGGCTTGCAGCGCAAAGACGTGTACATCGCAAACGTCGTCAAATGCCGCCCGCCGGAAAATCGGCTCCCGGAGAAAGATGAAATCACGCCGTGCTCGCCATTTCTGATGCGCCAGATTGATGCCATCGCTCCCCAAGTGATTGTTTGCCTCGGCGCCTGCGCCGCGCAGACTTTGCTCGAAACCAATCGCGGCATCTCGCAGTTCCGCGGGCAGTGGCTCGAATTTCGCGGCAGAAAATTAATGGCCACGTATCATCCCGCATATCTTCTGCGCAACCCCAGCGCAAAAGCCGAAGTCTGGAAAGATTTGCAAAAAGTCATGGCTGTCCTCGGCCTCGAAGCAAAAAAAGGGAAATCTTCGGACGCGAGCAAATCGGGCGATGCCTGCAAGTCCGCCGCGTTCGGCAAGTCTTCGTAACGCGTCATGGGAATTTTGTTCGGCCTTCTCACCGCTCTCTCCTGGGGAAGTTCGGATTTTCTCGCGCGCTTTTCCGCTCACCGCATCGGCGCCCTTCGCACGACTCTGTACATGCAGCTCACCGGATTTGTTTTGCTCACCATCTTCCTTCGATGGATCGGCGGATGGGGACATCTCGCCGACGGCTCAGGCTGGCAGCCGTGGGCGTGGGGCGTGCTCGCTGGCATCCTCAATGGGATCGCTTCTCTTTCGCTGTACCGCTCGTTTGAATTAGGCAAAATGGCGGTCGTAGCTCCGATCTCCGCTAGCTATCCCGTGCTCACCGTTGCTCTGTCACTGCTGACTGGCGAACATCTGACGGTGCTGCGCGTTGCGGGAATTGTCCTTACTCTGACTGGCGTTGTACTCGTCGCAGCCGGAGAAAACTCTCCGAACAAAATGAGCGCCGAACTTTCCGCAATCGACACAAGTCCGGCAACAGAAGCCGCGGGAAAGAAAGCCGGAAGCGGAGTCGGTTGGGCATTCCTCTCCGCGCTCGGCTTTGGCGTGTTGTTCTGGCTGCTCGGTACTCGCGTTGTTCCATCCGTCGGTTATGCGGCAACCGTTTGGATGATCCGACTGACTTCGTCGCTGCTGACTGTTGCTGTAATTTTGGTTTTGCGGCAGCCGCTTGCACTGCCGCGCGGCGGTCCGGTTCCTGCGTGGCTACTCGGCATGGGCTTGCTGGACACATGCGCGTTTGTTTTGAATAACCGCGGAATGCAGCTTGAGCAGGTTTCCGTCGTTAGCGTGCTTGCTTCGTTGTACGGTGCGTTTACCGTTGCGTTGGCCGCGATATTCTTACGCGAACGACTTGCGCGATGGCAGTGGCTCGGGATTGTCGCGATTTTCGCCGGCATCGTTCTCATCAGCCGTTAGCTTCCGTTGTGTTTCGGAAAGTTGCGTTGACAAAAGCGGCAGCAGGTGCCGCACTCCACAAGAATCACATCAAGCTGAGCGGATCCATGTCCACGAGGACGGCGGTTTGCGGGATTTCCTGGGTGTCGCAGAAGGTCATCGCGCCACTCAGCAGTTTTGTCAGGATCGAGCGCTTTGGCGATTTCAGTAAGAATTGAAAACGATGTTCCTTTTTCAGGCGCGCGATCGGAGCTGTCGCTGGCCCCAAGATGCGGACCGTATGTCCATCGTGTGGAGAAAAATATTCCGACAGTTTGCGCGACCAGTGGATCGCTTTTTCGAGGCTGGTGTCGCGCACGATTACGTTGGCGAGCGACGTCAGCGGTGGGTACGCCATCATCGTGCGGAAATGCATTTCGCGCTCGAAGAACGCGGAGTAGTCCTGGCGGACGGCATCCTGGATAGCGTAGTGCTCGGGATAATAAGTTTGGATGAGGACGCGACCGGGGAGTTCGCCGCGGCCTGCGCGCCCCGCGACT
Organism: Candidatus Acidiferrum sp.; assembly: GCA_035313865.1. Taxonomy (GTDB): domain Bacteria; phylum Acidobacteriota; class Terriglobia; order Acidiferrales; family UBA7541; genus Acidiferrum. The sequence continues at coordinate 12,471 of DATFZY010000128.1, read as the reverse complement.
TGCGTTAGTAACTGGAACGTGCGCTCGGCGGCGCGAAAGTCGGGCATGCTCAGCGAGGAGTCCGCAGAGATTACGCCAACCAGAGTGACGCGCTGAAAATCGTGGCCCTTGGCCAGCATTTGCGTGCCGACCAGAATGTCCAGCGCGCCACCTGCGAAAGCTCCAAGCGTTTCCTGATATTGGCGCTTGGTGCGGGCGGTGTCGCGGTCAAGGCGGGCGATTCGTGCGCCGGGAAATTCCTTGCGCAGGCGCTCTTCGAGATGTTCGGAGCCTTCGCCGAAAAAATAGACGTATTGGGACTGGCACTTCGGGCATTGCTTCGGGACTTGCTGGATGGAGCCGCAGTAGTGGCATTCGAGGCGGTTGCGGCTTTTGTGATAAGTCACCGAGATGCTGCAGTTGACGCACTGGACGCTCGCTCCGCAGCTGCGGCATAAGACGGACCAGGAATAGCCGCGGCGATTAATAAGGACGAGAACCTGAGTTTTGTTGGCGAGGCATTCCTCGATTCCGGCGTGGAGAGCGGTGGAGATAGGGCTGGTTTTGTGGGTTTGCTGGAAGTCTTCGCGAAGATCGACGATTTCGACGCTGGCGAGCGAGCGATTTGCAACGCGCGAGGCCATGGTGATGAGTTCGTATTTGCCGCCGCGCGCGTGATGATAGCTTTCGAGAGAAGGAGTCGCGGAGCCCAGTAGAGCAAGGGCGCCTTCGCTTTTGGCGCGGACTATCGCAACGTCGCGGCCGTGATAGCGCGGCGTTTCTTCCTGCTTGTAACTGTTTTCCTGCTCTTCATCCACGATGATGAGGCCGAGATTCTGGAGCGGCGCGAAAACCGCCGAGCGCGTGCCGACAACGACGCGGGCTTCGCCGTTACGGACGCGCCACCATTCACGGGCGCGCTCGACGTCGCTTAACGCGGAATGCAAAACGGCGACGCCTTCGTACTTCGCGCCAAACCACGCGCGGCACTGGCGGCCGATCCAGAGGGTGAGCGCGATTTCCGGAACCAGAATGATCGCTGTTTTTCCACGGGCCAGCGTCTCCTGGACGCAGCGCAGATAAACTTCGGTTTTTCCGCTGCCGGTTACGCCGTGAAGAAGTTGGACGCCGAATTCGCCCAGCTCGAAGCGCGCGCGAATTGCTTTCATGGCGCTTTCTTGTTCTTCGTTTAGTGCATGCGCGGGCGGCGTGTAGCCTGCGTCGAAAGGATCTTCGGCTGGATCGATGGGTTCTTCCCAGCTTTCGAGGAAACCGCCGGCGAGCATGCGGTCGATCAGGCTACGGGAAACTTGTGCGAGTTTGAGCAACTGAGGAAGGGGAAGCGGGCCGCGCTCAGTTTCAAGGAGCGCGCGGACTTGTTCTTCCTTTTCTTTTAGGGTTTTTCCTTCTTCGGTTCTCAAACTTTTCCAGGCGATAACCGTCTGCGATTTTCTTTTGGTTTCCGACAAACGCTCGTGAATCTCGATCAGGCCGCGCTGCTGGAGCTGCTGAAGAGTCGCAGCTGCGATGCCCATCTTTGCTGCGGAGGCGAAAGCTGCCGGTGCATTTTTTGCATTGACCTTTTGCAGCAACGCGGATTCCGCAGTGGTCAAGCCGTGGGAGAGTTCGCCGCCGCCAAGGCTTTCGGCTGCGGCGCGGCCTGACGGGGTCAACGCGATTTCCCTGTGCACCTTCAACTCTGTGATCGGGGGCAGCATGGAGCGGAAGACTTCGCCTATGGGGGCCAGGTAGTAGTTGGCGATCCATTGGGCTAGCTCGATCAGTTTGGGAGTCAGCGCAGGGGCGAATTCCATTAACCTGGCGATTTCGCGTAGTTTGACGTTTGCTGGAGGCTGATCGGTGAGGTCCACTACAACGCCGACGAGAGATTTTTTGCGGAAGGGGACCAGGATGCGGCTGCCGGGTTGGATCGCGCCCTTGAGCGATTCGGGTATAGCGTAGGTGAACGTCGTGCGCAGAGGCACAGGAAGGGCGACGTTGCAGAACGGGGAAGTCATTCCGCGTTTAGTGTATCAGCAGCGTGGAAGCTGCCTGCCGCTCAACGCTGAGTAGCCGGGATGGCTGCGCCGCACGCGCTGCAGAAACGCTCGCCGGTGGTGCAGCGCTTACCACAACTGCTGCAGAAAAAGGTTGCGCTGGCGGCGGGTTGCGGCGCGCGGGGCGTTGCTTGCTGCGGGACGCTCGCCATCGGCTGCTGGAACGGGGGCGCGGGTTGGCGTTGAGGATCGGAGGAGAGCGCCCAAACCAGGGCGATGATCCAGCCGATGAAGGTCCAGCCGGCGAGCAGATTTAGCACGAATATGGCGGTGAAGTTGTGCTTGTCGCGGGCCAGAAAGGCCGGCAGGAAGTAGAGAAGCAGTGAGACAACCAGAAAGAACCCAGGGAAATGAAAAAAAGGGAACAGCAGCAAGGTCGAGGTCAACATGGTGGCACGCTCCAACATCCCTGTGTTTTATCACGGATTTGCTCGTTTCCATGCATGGCGGTATTGAGAACTGACGATGTCCTAGGAATCGGTGCGCACGTAACGTTCAGGCCCTGTCGCTGCAGCGGCAGAATGATGTTCTGCCAGCAGGAGCCGTCTGCCCATGCTCCATGAACCAATACAACCGTCGCGTTCTGATAAACCGAATTCATTTGGTACTTTTATTTGCTCCGAGACGATGCGCCGCTCGCCTCAAGAAACTCTCGCATCGCTGCGGCGATCTCGACGGCGTGTGTCTCGATCGCAAAATGCCCAGTATCCAGGAGCTGGACCTGCGCGTCGGGCAAGTCCTTGCGAAATGCCTCCGCGCCCGCGGCAATAAAAAAAGGATCGTTCTTGCCCCATATCGCGAGCAAAGGCGGCTTCGATGTGCGCAAATATTCCTGAAATTTCGGATAGAGTTTCACGTTGGACGCATAGTCCAGAAATAAATCCAGCTGAATCTCTTTATTTCCCGGTCGCTCCATCAGCGCCGTATCCAGGGTGTAGGACTCCGGCGCAACACTCTCCGGAATCGCCACGCCGCGCGTGTACTGCCATCGCGTTCCCTCCAGCGTCAAAACATTGTCGCCTATGACTTTGCGGTTTTCTGCTGTTGGCGCCGCCCAGTATTTCCGAATCGGCCCCCACGCATCGCCAAGACCCTCTTCATACGCGTTCCCGTTCTGCGAAACGATTCCTGTCACCCGTTCGGGATGAGCCATAGCCAGGCGGAAGCCCGTCGGCGCGCCATAATCGAACACATAGAGTGCATAGCGTTTAATTTTGATTGCTTCCGTGAAGGCTTCGATCGTGCGGGCCAATGCGTCGAACGAGTACGTATACTTTCGTTCGGCGGGCACCTCCGTGAATCCGAAACCTGGCAGATCCGGAGCGATCACTCGGTAACGATCCGCAAGGCGCGGAATCAGTTCGCGGAACATGAATGACGACGACGGAAACCCGTGCAACAGCAGTACAACCGGTGCGCTCGGATCGCCCGCTGCTCTGTAGAAGACCTGGACGCCATCCGCTTCGATTTTGCGGATGGACGTGAGAGGCATAGCAAACTGCGCCCCGGCGGGACGTGAAAGCGCTGTTTGTGCTGAAGGATTCTGGCTCATGAATTTTCTCCTAACTCTCTCCAAACTGATTGCAACTCTGCGACGCCCTAACTTTTACTTGCTCACCCACTCTTTAATTTCTGACCCAGGACCGCTCCTTGCAGCGAAGTTACATAAAGCCTAAAATTTACGGCGGCGTTATTCGACAAAGCCCAAATGACGGCAACCATTGACATCCGGGTCGGACGCCGACAAACAAACGCCCGACTCCCTGGAAACTGCATCCATTCTCTCGCTCACAGGGCGTATTTTGCAAAAAGAGGTTTTGGAAGTCCTTAGGAAACCGATGAAATTGGCCGGAGCAGGCATACGCCAACGACGACAACAGACTCAGGGTGATTAAAGTCGACCCTCTGCTCAAGGACCTGCAAGGCGATCCACGCTACACCGCTCTCCTAAAAAAGATGCATGTGCCGGAGTAAAGCCAGGTTAGTCACATTCTCGAAAACGCGCAGCGCGTTCTAGCTCGGCCCTGCATACTGAAAAGGTCTAGCTCCACTACTCTTCCAGAAATAGGCCAGGATAATCACACTTGCAATCGCCGCGTAGGCGCACCATAAGGAGGTGAAGGCGTAGCGTTTGACCGCGAATACGACCAGCAGTATCGCCAGGTTCGCAACTCCAAAAATCAACATGTCCCTAATCTTCGAGAACAAAAGCGAACCGCAGGTCGCGATGACATAGAAAACGGCGACGAAGGTGCTGTTCGTGGCTTGATTGATGTACACGATGCTGTTGCCTTCGACAAAAACCTGCAATGGATAAGCTGTCAGAGCCCAAAGTATATAGAGGGCTAGCAAGCACCCAAGGACGAGGAACGGTGTCATGCGCCTGCGGCTTTTCGCGTTGGGCTCAAATAGAAGCACACTGAGGGGCAGCAGAAATGGAAGAAGTCCCTGAGCATACAGCATGAATGCCGCACCCATATTGTGGGTCACCTTGGGTGAGAGAATTCCATCCAGCCCGAGCCACACGAAGCCCTCAATGAATTGGTGAATCGCAAAGAGCAAAGGCAGAGATGCAAAGAGAAGTTCGCGCTTGTGTTTTACTCTGGTCAAGGTTACGACACCGGCTGTTGCCAGAACTCCGCTGCCAACAAAATTCGCTGCGGCTGAAAAACACATACGGTCTTCCTCCATTTTGAGTTTAGAGATGAGCAATCGTGGCGAAGAGAAGAGCTTACCGCCGATTCGGGGTGATGTGCGACTCGGAACAATCCAATTGCCCGATAAGTCGGGCAAATCAGACAAGTCGGTTCTGGTACCCACGTGGACGGTAAGGGCTGCGAGTTCAACCGGTCGATTCCGGCGAAAAACGATTCTTTGAGTTCGGCAACGGAAGCCACATACCGCATGACTCTGCGTTTTTTTCCATAAGCCACTTTACGCCGGGAAAACAACATAATCGTCGCTTTCCAGAGGTAAGCATGTCGCATGCTTTCTCGATCCGCCGCCTGCGCGTTTCCGGTTGCTTCGCTGAGCTTATCGAGAAAATCCAGTCCCGGCGCGCCATTGGTGTAATGCCCTCCCACCCTGCCTGCGCCTGCGGGATGGCTGCAAGGGCTTTGAGTTGTTATTCGAATGAGGCGCCTTGACTTGAACTGGTTTGGGCCTTAGGCTTTAGTTTCTGCCGCTTCCTCCCTGGGAATTAGTCTATGAGCCAACGCGCGCGCATCTCTTTACAGTTGGCGTTCACAATGGCATTTCTGGCGCCGGTGGCCTTGGCGCAGAAGCCTCCTGCTCCTCCGCCGCCTCCCTCCAATCCACCGCCCACATCGCCGGGCCAGCCCACGAATTCGGGTCTGCCAGGTTCGCAGCCTGCTGGATTGGATGCGGACTTTGTGATGTTTCTTGCGGGCAAGGTGGCGACGGACGACGGGACGCAACTTCCCAACAACGTGATGATAGAGCGAGTCTGCAATGCCAGGGTACGCCAGCAGGTATATGCCAATCCTGGCGGCGATTTCACCATGCAATTGGGCTCCTTAATTGATTCCGCCCTTGACGCCAGTGCCGATGGAAATTCGCAATCTGCTGTGCCCGGCAAGTTTGCGGAAACCGGGATTCCCCGGCAGGAATTGGAAAAGTGTGAGGTGCGGGCCTCGATCTCGGGTTTTCAGTCCCGTGACGTAAGCCTCGTGGCGCTCGATGCTTCCAGCAAAAGCGTCGATGTTGGGATCATTGTCGTGCACAGGAGTGCAAAGATTCAGGGCGCGACCGTGAACGCCGCCGCATATAAAGCGCCTAAGGATGCTGTTTCAGCCTACGTCAAAGGCCTCGACGCGCAGAGGAACGGCAAATTCGCCAACGCGCGCAAATATTTTGAAAAGGCTGTGGAGATTTACCCGGCCTACGTCTACGCCTGGTTTCAGCTAGGTACCCTTCTCGAGAAGGCGAACGATAAGGATGCAGCTCGCACGGCCTATACTCGCGCCACCACCGTGGATGCTAGGTTCCTGCCGCCTTATCTCTCGCTCGCATCCATGGCGTTCGAGGCCGGGAATTGGATGGAGGTCATTCACTTTACGGATTCCATTCTGGCTCTCGACCCCTTCAAAGATCTCACCGGTTACACCATGGAGCTCGATCCGTTCAGCTACGCCGAGGCCTACTTCTACAACGCAGCCGCGAACTACAACGTTCACAACTTCGCAGACGCGGAAAGGAACGCCCTCAAAGCCGAACACCTTTTCGGACGTTCTCCGCAACTGCATTTCTTGCTGGGCCAGATTTTTGCCCGAAAAAACGACTATGCCAACGCGATCTTGGAACTACAGATTTACCTGGAATTGGTTCCGCATGCGAAAGACGCGGATTGGGTCGGGGAGCAGTTGGCAAAATTGCAGACGCTGAACAACGCAGCATCCACCAAACAGTAGACCGTCCTTGAATCAATTCCAGGCTTAGGTCCTGTCAGATGCCGGCGTACCAGGAGTAACCAGCTTCTGGGGCCGCTGACCCCCATCCTTTGCCGAGATTTTTGAGGCTGTCGGTCAGCGTGAGGTGCGTGATGTATTTGACGTTCTTGTAGCCGAGTTGCCGGGGGACGCGGAGGCGAAGAGGTCCGCCGAAAGCTACGGGGAGCTCAGTGCCGTTCATACTGTGCGTGACGAGAGTTTGGGGGTGCAGGGCATCGGCCATGTCGATGCTCTCCCACCATTGGGGTTGGAAGGAACGATAGACGACGTAGCGAACCTGGGGGAGGGGCTCGACCAGGCCCAGGATGTGAGAAAGCGGCACGCCTTTCCATTCGGCTATATAAGACCAGCCCTCTTCGCAGGCGAGATGCGTGGTTTGCGTGTGAGAGGGGTAGCTCTTGAGTTCTGCGACCGAGAAAGAGGCTGGGCGGGCAACCATGCCATCTACGGTGAGGCGCCAGTCCGCAAAGTTCGCGTCTTGAAGGCGCTGGAAGGCGTCGCCTAAGGGGGCGACTTCGTTCGCGAAAGGGTTCGCCGAAATCTGGTTGCGAGTAAATTCGCGTGCCATCGAATGGCGGGTCAATAGGCGCTGGGCGGCGTAGGTCAGCGTTTCGCCAGCGCCGTAGAGACCGCCAGCATCAGGCGGGACCAGTCCATAGTGCTTGGCCAGCTTTCCTGCGACGACCAGGCCGGAAGCACCGGCGGCGGCTACGACTCCAGTCGCAATTAGTTTACGGCGTGAAAACGTCCTCATGCTCCCTCCACATCTCCTCTGCCGCGACCCACAATCATCGCGCTCATCCGGTCTCGGAATCCAGCAAGACATATCATTACGATGTGAACCAGGAGGAAGCCGACCAGCAGCACCGTCACGAAAAAATGCAACGTGCGCGCCGATTGCTGGCCGCCCAGAACATTGACCGCAGTCGGAAAAGCAGAAGCGAAGGCCGGCGACATCGCCAGGCCCGTCCAGATAACCATCGGAAAAAGAACAAATATCACGAATAAATACGTCACCCGCTGCAGCACGTTATACGACCATCCTTCGTCCTCACTCCGCGGCTTGCGGCGCAAATGCCCGGCAACGACGTTCGAGATCCCCTTCGTAGAGAGGTCGGCAGAAGCGGGCAGCAAATTCCGCCGGAAATGCCCTCGCAACAATCCGAAGCCCACGTAAAGTAGTCCGGTCAGCACCGCGACCCACGCCGCTTGAAAATGCAGATAGCGGCTCCAACCGTTCTGGTCGGGAAGCGTGTACTTGTACCCGTTGGGAAAAGTGGCTCTGGAAGTCGGAATTGGAAATGTGAATAGCGCGGAAGTCCGTACATTGCCGGTCTCTCCCCAATAGAAGCGCGGGTGCGAGATTAGAATTTCCACTCCGCTGACGAGCAAGGCGAGGAAGGACAAAGTCGTGAGCCAGTGCGTGACGCGAACAACGGAAGAGTGCCGATGGCGAAGTGGCTCGGCCATTTGCAAAAGTGTACCAGCGGGGTGAGGGTTGTGCACTGGATATTCGGCAAGCTGCGCAGCCCCTGGATTGCTCCTCTTCGTTAGAGGCGCGTTAAGGGAGCCGCATTGGCTGTGTCCGATGTGAGATGGAGCTTATAGAATAATTTGCCATGGGAAGCAGCACGGAGCGGCCAATCTGGAAGACATTGTTGGCGTTTGGGATTATTTATTTTGTGTGGGGATCCACGTTTCTAGCGATTCGGGTTGGGGTGCGCGAAGTGCCGCCCCTGATTTTGGCTTCGATGCGGTTTCTGGTGGCGGGCCTGGTGCTTTATGGATGGATGGTCGCGCGGGGCGAGCGTTCGCCTAGCGGGCGCCAGTGGATGTCAGCGACGCTGCTGGCGCTGCTTATCTTTGTTTTTGATTACGGGCTGTTGTTTTGGGCGGAGCAGCGCGTGCCTTCGGGTCTTGCCGCGGTGATGTTGGCATTGATTCCAGTCTTCATTGCGCTGGCGGAGATTGTTTTTTTGCGGACGCAGAGGCTTACGGTGCGGCTGGGCCTGGCGCTTTTGATTGGGATTGGCGGCGTAGCTGTGCTGATGAGCCGGTCGTTGAATTTGGGAGGAGCGCCGATTGATAAATATGGAGCCCTGGCACTGATTGCTGCTTCGATGAGCTGGTCGCTAGGGTCGGTGCTTTCGCGGAAGTTGGAGCTACCATCGTCGAAGGTGATGAGTTCCGGAGCGCAGATGCTGGTGGGCGGAATTTTACTGGCGCTTGCAGGGGCGCTGTTCGGCGAATTTCGGAGTTTTCATCCGGCGGCGGTTTCGCGCGAAGCCTGGCTCTGCTTGATTTATTTGATTGTCGCGGGGTCGATCATTGGATTCACCGCTTACGTGTGGTTGATTCATCACGAGTCGCCGACAAAAGTTGGGACTTATGCTTATGTGAATCCGGTGGTGGCCGTGCTCGTAGGATATTTTCTGGGCGGGGAAGAGATGGGACTGCGAACTGCTTTGGGGACTTTGTTTGTGCTGATCAGTGTGGTGGTGATTACGACGACGCGGACGGAGCGGCCAGCGCCGGAAATGCCCGCTCTTGGCGCGATGGAGTTGAAGGAACGCGCGGATTAGAAATGTCAGCGACGTTTCAGGGATGCGAGGCTGGCGGCGCGGGAATCGAGATGCGGGCGACGTTTTTGTAGACGACGCCGGCTTTCATTACAAAAACTACGCGACGGACGGCGGTGATGTCTTTTGCCGGGTCACCGTCGAGGGCGATGAGGTCTGCCTCGAGGCCCGGGGCGATGGAGCCGATTTGATCGGCCATGCCAAGCGCTTCTGCGCCGAGGGAGTTGGCGGAGATCATGGCGGACATGGGCTCGACTCCGCAATCGCGGACGCGGTGGATGAAGTCTTCGGCGTTGCGGCCGTGGGCGCCTGCCACAGCGTCTGTGCCGTAGACAATTTTCAATCCTGGGATGCGCGAGGCGCGTTTCAGGAATTCCTGGTGGGCGGGGATTAATCCCAGCATCGCGGCAAAGCTTTCTTCTGTGAAGTAGGGCGGGGCGAGATAGCTGGCTTTGTTTTCGATGTAGTTTTCCAGAAGCAGGCCGGCTTGCGGGTCGAGATAGGTTCCTTTTTCGGCCATTAATTTCAGTTCATCGTCGGTGGCGCCGAGGCCGTGTTCGATTTCCGTGCATCCGGCGATTGTCGCGGCGCGCACGGCGTCTCTGTACGCGTGGACCAGAGTGCGCAGACCTTGCTTTTTTGCTTCGTCGCAGATTGCGTTCAGTTGCTCTTGAGAGAGAGTCATTGGGCCGCGGGTCATGCCGCCAGAGGCGAAAATCTTGATTAGGTCGGCACCGGCGGCATTTTGTTTTTGGACGAAGGCGCGAAGTTCTTCGGGTGTGCCGGTTTGTTCGCCGCGGCCCATGATGGGTTCAGCGGAGGTGAGGATGCGTGGGCCGGGGAGTTGGCCTTTGGCGATGGCGTCGCGCAGGGGGATGTCGGCGAGGGAACCAATGCTTTGCACTGTGGTGAAGCCCGCCATTAATGTTTGGTAGGCGTTTGAGGCCGCGGCGTAAGAGGCTTCGGGAGTTGTGCCTCCCTGGCCGGCATTTTTTCCGTCGGGGCCAAAGATCCAGGTGATGTGAACGTGGGCGTCGATCCAGCCGGGGAGGACGGTTAAGCCGCGAAGGTCGTAGTCGGGGGATGGTGAGCTTGGTGCATTCAGCTCGATGGAGAGAATTTTTGCGCCTTCGATGACGATGCGCGTGTTGTGAAGGATGTGGCCGTGACCGTCGAAGAGCTCGCTGGCGGCGATCACGATTCGTTTGTTTGGTGCGGTGGTTAGGGACGAGATTTCCTGTGACATGGTGAGTGCAAACAGAATAGCTAGAATGGTCGGGAGGAACTTCGAGAATTTCATTGGAGACCTCTCGCCGTTCGAAATCGAGTGCGAACTAATCTTGGCACATTCTCAATGCGGATTTCGGATAAAAAGTTCAGGTCTGGAGGCTAGAAATTGGAGGCGGAGCTTTCCTCGAAGATGAGGTGCTTGTCCATGTCGAGCATTTGCTTTCGGTAGAAATGGATGGAGCCGAGAATGATCGTGATGATGGGGATGAAAAGGGAGACGCGCCATGGATCGGCGAGGGACCAGAGTTCGAGTGCGGGGAGGTAGGAGGTAAACAGCAGGAAGCCGAAGATATAGGCAACGAGAATCAAGGCGGAATGGCTTTGGAAGGGCGGATAAGTGCAGGTGAAGGGGATTTTCCGGAAGCGCAGGAGCAGGATCTCGACGAAAGCGATTGTACAGGCAGCGAAAACAGCGCTGTGCAAGATGGCGATGGAAAGGCTCCAGAGAAGCCAGGAACTGGCGAAGCAGATCGGAATCAAGGGCACGAGAGAAAAAGTCAGAAGAACTTTCCGCGCAACGGAGCGGGTTTGCAAAGCGTTCGGATCGATCCACAGCGCGAAGACCCAATTCGCACGGAGGTCAGCGGGAATTTCGAAAGCCAGGCGGATTCCTACGATGATGCAAAAACTCAGTGTAAACGGGATGGAGAGGAGATCTTCGGACGGAACTCGCAGCGCTCGAGAGGCCGAGACGCCTGGATGGAACGAAGACGCGAAAGCCTGCGCAGCAAAGACCATGCCCATGGCGACGAAAGCTGCCGCGATCTGGAGGTGAGTTTGGCCACGAAGAAGCGTGCGAGAGATGAAGTGGAAGCAGGCGCGCTGCGGCAGATTACGAAGAAGGATGCGGTCAAAGAGGCTGACCGGGAGCAGATGAAATTGCGAGCGAGGGAGTGGGCCGACGTCCGCGGTCTCAGGAATGCGGATGAAGGAACGCCGGAAGCTCAGAGTATAAGACAAAATGGCGACAGCGAGAGAAATTCCCAGTGCTAACAGAGCTGTTCGTGCCATCGCCGCGAAAAATGGATTGTGGCCGTTCCCCCAGAGCGTCTGGCCTATGCCCAGGAACCAGACAGGAGGCAACAGGCTGACCGCGAGTTTGCTCATGCGCGCGAGCTGGCCGAGGAAGGAGGTAACGGCAAAGCTGGTGGCGAGCAGCGCGAGGTAGAAAAGCGCGATCAGAAAACGGACATAAAGAGAGATTCTGCGAAAAAGCGCGTACGGAAGCATCGCCATGAGCAAGCCGATGATCGCGAATACGGCAAAGAAACTAAACACACTGGCGAGAGCAACGGTAACGGCATGGCCCGCGGCAAATTGCAGAAGCAACACTTTAAGTGAGACCTGCGAGGCGACCACGGTGACGGGGAAGAGGACGAAGCTGGCGGCGTTCACATCGACAGTGAGAGCGATGGCCAGCAGGAGAATCGCGGCGAAATTTGCGAGAAAGATACGGCGAAGAGAGATTGGCAGCGGAACGATGTTGGTGTAGTCGCGGACGTCTAGGAAGAGAGCGTCCCAGCGCCACACGGCGGCGCCGCCGGTGACGACCATGCTCAGGACGATGAAGAAATATTCATCTGGGATAGTCGCGATGAACGGGTCAAATCCGCCGAACGAGAGAACCATGTATTTTTCGAAGAGAAGAAGAGAGACGAGTACGCCAGGCATGGCCAGCAAAATGAGGATGACGCCGAAGGCAACGTCCATTTCATCGGCGCCGGAATCGCCGCCCCCGTGGAAGACGCGGCCCATGAAAACGCGCAGAAAAGTGGGAAACGGGCGACGAGAGTAAGGCTCCCAGCGCGCGCGAACGAATTCTTTGCCGGCGGCGATCACGGAGAAACCACCACATCCACGATGTTGTTCGCGATTTGCGCGACGTCCCTGTCTTCCACCAGATGAAGGAAAATATTTTCGAGCGAGCTTTGACCGATACGCTGGCGGACTTCCTCGGTCGAGCCGCTGGCAATGACCTGGCCTTTCCGCAAAATGAGCAGGTGCGAACAAACTTTCTCGACCACTCAAGGACATGAGAACAATAGAAGATCGTCTTGCCTCGGGCGCTCAGCGATTGAATGAGGTTTCTAAGAATGA
>DATFZY010000127.1:0-39267 GCA_035313865.1 Candidatus Acidiferrum sp. | reverse complement strand
CCCTTCGTCGCCGCGCGTGAAGGATCTCGTGTGCGGAATGATGGTTGATCCGCAGAAGGCTGCCGCCAAAGTCGTACACGGCGGGCAGGCTTACTATTTTTGCGCACAGCGTTGCGCACAGAAATTCGAGAAGGAGCCGGAAAAGTTCCTGGCTGCTCACGGCGCAGCTGATATAGCCACCCCGGCCGGAGCGGACCATCCCGCTCACGGAATGCATCATGGACACGAAGAGCACCATGAACATGTCGTGCCTTCTGCCGATGTGGCATCCGACGCGACTTCTCCTGCAGGCAAAAGTGTGCGTTACACGTGTCCGATGCATCCGGAGATTGTGCAGATTGGGCCGGGAAGTTGTCCGATTTGCGGGATGGCGCTCGAACCGATGGATGCTTTTGCTGAAGTGGAGGCCGATCCCGAATATGACTCCATGAAGCGGCGATTCTGGGTGAGTGCTGCGCTGTCATTGCCCGTCCTGCTCCTCGCAATGTTCGGCGACGTACTGAAACTGCCGCTCTCTTCGAACGCAATCAATTGGATGGAATTCGTGCTCGCGACTCCCGTCGTTCTTTGGGGCGGTTGGCCCTTTTTCCATCGCTTCTGGACTTCCGTTGTAAATCGCAGCCCCAACATGTTCACGCTGATCGGGTTGGGCACGGGAGCCGCTTACCTAGAGAGCGTTGCGGCGACGCTTTTTCCGCAGATATTTCCTGCATCGTTCCGCGACATGCACGGAGTCGTCTCCACTTATTTTGAAGCCGCGGCCGTCATCACCACGTTGGTGCTGCTCGGCCAAGTGCTGGAACTGCGGGCCCGCCAGCAAACGAGCGGCGCGATTCGCTCTCTTCTCAATTTGGCGCCGAAACAAGCTCATGAGATCGCGGCGGATGGCGCAGAAAAAGACGTCCCGCTCGAAGCCGTCAAGGTGGGCGACCGGTTGCGTGTGCGGCCAGGAGAGAGCGTTCCGGTCGACGGAGTAATCCTCGAAGGCGCCAGCGCGGTCGACGAATCCATGGTTTCTGGCGAGCCCATGCCCGTGGAAAAAGCGGCAGGCGACAAAGTCACCGGCGGCACGCTGAACTCCAGCGGAAGTTTCGTGATGGAAGCAAAACGCGTCGGCAATGAAACGTTCCTCGCACAAATCGTCAAGCTGGTCAGCGAAGCCCAGCGGAGCCGCGCGCCAATGCAGCGGGTGGCGGACAAGGTCGCTGGTTATTTTGTGCCCGCCGTGATTCTTGCGGCTGTCCTGGCGTTTGTTGGCTGGGCGTTTTTTGGTCCTGAGCCGCGCTTTGCTCACGGGCTTATCGCAGCTGTTGCTGTGCTTATCATCGCTTGCCCGTGCGCGCTGGGCCTTGCTACGCCGATGTCCATCATGGTTGCGGTAGGGCGCGGGGCGCATGCTGGCGTCCTCGTGCGAAACGCGGAAGCTCTCGAAATGCTGGCCAAAGTTGACACTCTGGTCGTCGACAAAACCGGCACGCTGACCGAAGGCAAACCGCAAATGACCCATATCGAAGTCGCTGCCGGAAGCGGACTTACAAGAGATACGTTGCTGGCGCTAGCTGCAAGCGCTGAGCGATCTAGTGAACATCCATTGGCGCGCGCGATCGTGCGCGCCGCGGAAGAAAAGAAGCTGCCGCTGGAACCTGCGACCGATTTTCTAGCTACTGCCGGAGGAGGAGTCGAGGCTCGCGTCCGTAATCAATGCGTTCTGGCAGGCACCGCAGCATTTCTGAAACGGCGGGGAATGGAAGTGTCTGCAATCGAAAACTCCAGCGCTGCCGAATCCAACCTAGGAGCCGCCACGACCGTTTATCTGGCTGTGGACGGAAAAGTGGCCGGAACCTTCTCTCTGAGCGATCAAATCAAGGCCTCGACGCCGGAAGCGATTCGAGCGCTGCGTGAAGACGGCATACGGATCGTCATCGTAACGGGCGACCGCCGCGCCGCGGCAGCCAAAGTCGCGAAGGAACTTGGAATCGACGAAGTGGAAGCCGAAGTTCAACCGCAGCAAAAAGGCGAAATCATCCAACGGCTCCGCGAGCAAGGCCGCATCGTGGCCATGGCCGGCGACGGCGTGAACGACGCGCCTGCCCTGGCTGCGGCTCATGTCGGCATCGCGATGGGTACGGGCACGGATGTGGCTATCGAGAACGCGGGCATAACGCTGGTGAAAGGCGACCTAGGCGGAATCGTCCGCGCTCGCAAGCTCAGCCGCGCCGCCATCGGCAACATCAAGCAGAATCTCGCCTTCGCATTTCTCTACAATGTGTTGGGGATCCCCATCGCGGCCGGCGTTTTCTACCCCATCTTCGGCTGGCTGCTGAGCCCCATGCTCGCCAGCGCCGCTATGAGCTTTAGCTCCGTGTCGGTCATCGCCAACGCGCTACGGCTGCGCAGAGTTTCGCTCTAAGCCGGTTTTGAAACTGGCACGGATTCTTTGACGGCGCCAAAAGCGGCGAAACAACTGTTCTTGTGCAGAAGCTCAACCTTGCTGAACCCGACCGAACGCAGCAGGTCCAGTTGAAACATCAGCGGCCGTGGCGAATCTTCCTGTGCGACATAAGCAAACACATGGTTGCGATAAGCCTCGTCCTTCAACTGCGTCAGATAAGCTCCGTAACGTTCCCACATCAGCGCCTGCACGCGCGCGTCCGAATGTTCGATAAAATCCGAAATCCAAAGCGATCCGCGGGGTCGGAGCGCAGCATGCAGCTTCGAGAAAACACTGTGCCACTCCTCGACCTCTCGCAGATGGTGTAGAACGGCCGCTGCGCAGATAACATCGAAGCGTGACTCGCCAATCTGCAACTCCCGAATATCACCTTGCAGCGCGGTGACTCTCCCCGTAGTCGCTCGACTGACACGCTCAACGGCCCGCTCCAACATTGGTCGACTGAGATCCATCAGCGTGACATCCAGGTTGGGCAATTTCTCCAACAGCTTCAGTGCGTAGTTGCCCGCGCCGCACCCGACATCGAGGAGCGAAGTTGCACCGGGGGTGACGCGCGACGCTGCATCAGCGATCAAGGCCAGCGACAACGGCGCATCAATCGTTGCCGATTGCCCGGTCTCAAGGTTCGAAAACCGCTCGACGTCAGCGTCGAAGCGTTCTCGAATCTGCTCCACGGTCGATTTGCTCATGATAAAAATGAACCAAACGCCACTTTAGCTTCAGCGGCTCTCAGCTTTTTCCAAGAATCGAATCGAAGTAAGCCAGCATTTCCGGGGAATCCCACTCCTGGAAACCGATGATTTTGCGTGCGATTTTGCCGTCGCGGCCGATGATGTAGGTTTCCGGGAACATGGTAGTGCCATAGGATTCGGCGATCGGCGAACGATTGTTTTTCGTTTGCGGGTCGCGGTAGGTCTGGAAAATAACGCCGTTGTCCTGTAGGAATTTTTCGTAGATAGCGGGGTCTTCATCGGCTGCCACGCCCAGAACGAGGCCATTGCGCGAGGCGATGTATTTCTGGAGGCGGTTGAGCGCGGGAGTTTCCTCGATGCAGGGCGGGCACCAGGTGCCCCAGAAGTTCAGAACGACGACCTTGCCGTGGAAATCGGAGAGATGCGCGGGCTTGCCGCTGAGCTGCATCGTGAAATCTTCCGCGCGATGCCCGGCGACAGAAGCTTCGCCGTGCCGGTAGCTGGGCATCGCAAACACCACGATAATACCCAGGAAAGCAGCCAGCCCTCCCCAGGCGATGATTTTCGGGCTAATTCTCATCGAATGCTATACTAACGTATCCGCCTGGGATCGGAAACCGGTCCTTGCCTCCAGACTTTAGTGTGAACGACGCCACTGTGAATAACAAAACGGTGAACAGCGAAACGCCAAGCTTGCCTGCGGCATCGGCCTCCGTGCAGCCAACGATCAGCGCGATTGTTCCGGCACGAAATGAGGATGCCGTGATCGCCGCCTGCATCGAATCGCTGGCGCGGCAACCGGAAATTGCGGAAATTCTGGTCGTAAACGACCAGTCCACCGACAAAACTGCGGAGCTTGTGCGCGGATTGATGGCCAGGATTCCGCAATTGCGTCTTCTCGAGACGCATGGAGTTCCCACAGGGTGGGTCGGCAAAAACAACGCTGTCTATCTCGGAGCGCAGGAAGCCAAAGGCGCCTGGCTGCTCTTCACCGACGCGGACGCCGAACTGGAGGCGTGCGCGACCGCGCGTGCGCTGCAAATCTCGCAGGAATCGAACGCGGCGCTGGTCTCGTTTTCGCCGGAGCAAGTTACGCAAACGTGGTATGAGAAGGCGCTTATTCCTTTCGTCTACGGCCGGCTTGCAAAGCATTTTTCTTACGAGGCGGTGAACAATCCGGATTCGCCGGCGGCGGCCGCCAACGGACAATTCCTGATGATTCGCCGCGACGCTTACGACGCGATCGGCGGGCATGCGAGCGTGGCGTCGGCGGTGCTTGAAGATGTCGCCCTTGCCAAGCGGGCAAAGGTTGCGGGGTTTCGCTTGTGGTTTGGCTCGGGGCAGGGAATTGCGCGCGTTCGCATGTATCGGTCGTTTGGCGCAATGTGGCAAGGATGGAAGAAAAATCTTTATCTGCTTGTTGGAGGAACGCCGGGTGCGGTTTTTCGCGAATTGGAGGCCACCATTCCCTGGATTCCGGTGGTCCTGATTCTTCTCGGGCTGAAGTTTCCATTCGCCATGTTTTTAGGGGTTTGTTTCCTCCTCATGCGCCAGTTGGCCTATGGATTGGACATTTCTCGTAACCAATACCCCTTTAAATTCATCATTTATTACATCCCAGCGGTGGCGCTCTATGCGGGTGTGCTCTGGGCTTCTTACCGGGGCCACGCGAAGGGAAAGGTCGAATGGAAAGGACGGGAAGTGGCGGTGAGTCTTCCCGATGCGCCCAGAACGTAGCGGCGAGAAGAGCTACTACAAATCAAACGCCATGGTCCTACTCACGCGCAAAATCGAGTTCGCCGCCTCGCACTTTTATCACAATCCGGATTTTTCGCAGGAAGAGAACCGGCGCGTTTTTGGGAAGTGCAATAACCCGCATGGACACGGGCACAACTACTCGCTCGAAGTCACTGTTGCCGGGGAACCTGACCCCGTGACCGGCATGGTTCTGGACCTGAAAGATTTGAAAGAGATTCTGGAGCGCGAAGTGATGCAGCGCATGGACCATCGTCACTTGAACTATGAAGTGCCTGAGCTGGCGGGGAGGATTCCCACGTGCGAGAACATGGCGCGCGTGATTTGGGATTTGCTCGAGCCGCAGATCAAGCAGGGCAAGCTGCATCGCGTGCGGTTGTATGAGACACCGGATCTGTTCGCGGACTGTTACCGCAATGGATCGGCTGGAGCGATGGCGTGATGCCGGTCGGAGCGCAAAACGAGATGCAGAATGGGGTGAAGGTCGCATTGGGCCGGCGCTACCGCTTTTCCGCTTCGCACCGCTTGCACAGCGCCGCGTTCAGCGAGGAAGAGAATGAGCGGGTCTATGGGAAATGCAACAATCCCCATGGCCATGGGCACAACTACATGCTGGAGGTTTTGGTTTCGGGCGCAGTGGATCCGGCGACGGGGATGATTGCGAATCTCGCGGACCTAGATGGATTTGTCGAGCGCGTTGTGCTGGAGCCGTTTGACCACCGGTCGCTGAATGAAGAGGTCGCGGCATTTCGCAACAAGGTTCCCACAACGGAAAATTTGTGCATTGAGATTTTTGAGCGTTTGAAATCGTTCCCGAAGGCGAAACTGGAAAGGGTGCGCGTTCAGGAAACTTCGAACAATAGCTTCGAATACGCAGGAGACCATCCAGGAGAATCCATAGGGCCAATCCGATGACCAAACCGACCGAAGAAATCGTTTTGCACGAAGAGGAATCGCTGGATACGCGCAAGATCGCGTACCACGTCCGCGAAATCATCAAGCTGATAGGAGAGGACCCGAATCGCGAAGGACTCCGCAAAACGCCGGAGCGCTATGAAAAGGCGCTGAAATATTTGACGAGCGGCTATCTTCAAAACGCCGACAATATTCTGAACGGTGCGACGTTCAGCGTCTCGTACGACGAGATGGTGGTTGTGAAGGACATCGAGTTCTTTAGCATGTGCGAGCACCACATATTGCCGTTTTTTGGAAAGTGCCACGTCGCGTACCTGCCGAACAAGCGGGTGATCGGGCTAAGCAAAGTGGCGCGGCTGGTCAATATGTTTGCGCGGCGACTGCAGATTCAGGAACGCCTCACGAGCCAGATTGCCGCCGCGATTCAGGACAAGATCAGCCCGGAAGGCGTGGGCGTAGTCATCGAAGCCCGCCACCTGTGCATGCAGATGCGCGGCGTCGAAAAGCAGTGCGGCCAGGCGGTCACCAGCGCGATGCTGGGCGGGTTCCGTCACAACAAGCAGACGCGCGACGAATTCCTCGCGCTGATTCGCACCAATAAATAGCTCGGGCGCTTTTTTGCGGTCGGTAGGACAGACACTCTTGTCTGTCCCTTTGCAGGTTTTGATCCTCTAGAAAACGAGACGAGCTGGAAAGCCTGTCTCACTTTAACTACTTCGCTGCAATCTCAATCGAGGCGCGAGTGTTTTCCCATTCCATACGCAGCGTGCAGCCGCCGCTGGTCTTGTCAAAGGCAATTGTGAAATTCTCGACGGGAGACGGCAGCGAAGAGGGCTTCATGTCAATGCGAGCAAAATCCGAATCAGCGCCTGGATAGGGAACTCCCCATTCGCCGGTTTTTTTGCTGATAATGAGCATCCACTTGTCCGAAGTGGGCAAAGCGAAAATTGTATAGCTTCCCGCGGGCACGTCTTTGCCTCCGACTTTCAAATCCGTGGTGGTGACGAATGTGGTGGCTTTGTTCGCGCCGGCTCGCCAGACCTCGCCGTAAGGCACGAGGCTGCCGAAAATCTTGCGGCCATCCGCGCGAGGACTCGAGTAATCCACGGTGATGCTCTTTCCGCCACCGAGATCGCATTCGGCTTTGGCCGGGGGACTGACTCGCTTCTGCTGGCAGGAGGCTTGCGTCGCCAGTAAAATTAAACTCAGACAAAGCACACTTAGGATTGCCATTCGTTTTTGCATGATGCGTTCTCCTCGATAAGTTCTTCTGAAGTTGCCTCAAGCATTGAACCCAATTTGCTCCCGGAACGCAACTCTCCGCGTCCGTCGAGCCAAAAAAGGCGTTCGGAGAAATGTTGACATTCCTTTACAGTCAAAACATATCTGTGTTAGCCTGAATGAGTCGAAGAGAAGAGAAAAATTCAGGGGACGACGGAGAGGGGCACTTGAGCACAGCCAAAGCGGTGTTGATCGAACAGTTCCGGCGTAAAATTGAGGACACTGGCTCACCGGAAGTACAAATTGCACTACTCAGCGAGCGGATCAGCTACCTCACAACGCATCTCAAGTCCCACGTCAAAGACCATGCATCCCGGCGCGGCTTGATCATGATGGTCAATAAGCGGCGCCGCCTGCTGGACTATTTAAACCGTCGCGACCCGGATCGGTACCGCGAGATTGTGGAACGTCTTAGCCTGCGCAAGTAACTGCCCAATATTTTCAAGCAACGACGGGCGGAAGCCTCTGCGTTTTCACGCACTGACAACTTCGGAACGAAGACTGTCTGACGGTTCGGGCATTGCCCGGGGCGGCAGTGAAATCAGCAGGTTTGCGGCTGTGGTAAGGCCGTGTTCTTTCGTGGTCTGCTAGTCCGGGCCGTACTGCAAGTCTCTCATCGTTTCTCTCACCTCTTTTCTTTTCTGGGTTTTCCCGGCCAGGCCGGAGCCGACCTACTCGAAGCGGGGAATTATTCCAGACCGCAAAGCGGTCATCACCCCTGCATGGTCGTTTGTCCTGTGGACACGTTAAGAATGCCCCGTATGAAGCGGGGCCAAAGGAAATAAACATCTATGTCTGAAAATACGCATATTCCCGCACCACATCAGGTTTCCGTTGAAATCGGAGGGCGCGCCCTCATTCTCGAAACCGGAAAGATTGCCAAGCAAGCGAACGGCGCGATTACCGCGCGATACGGAGACACTATCGTTCTCACCACCGCTTGCATGTCGTCTCAAGCTAACGACCGCGATTTTCTCCCGTTGACTGTCGACTACCGCGAAAACACTTATTCTGCCGGAAAAATTCCCGGCGGCTTTTTTAAGCGCGAAGGCCGGCCTTCGGAAAAAGAAATTCTTACCTCACGGCTGATCGACCGCCCCATGCGCCCGCTCTTTCCCGAGTCTTGGCGCAATGAAACGCAAATCGTCGCGATGGTGCTCTCAGCAGACAGCGACAATGACCCCGACGTCATCGCCGTCACCGCTGCTTCTGCCGCTTGCTATTGCTCGGATCTCCCGTTTGAAAAGCCCATTGCTTGCGTCCGTGTCGGCCTTCTCGATGGCCAACTCGTTGCCAATCCGACCGTTGCCGAGCAGAAGAAGAGCTTGCTGAACATCGTGATCGCCGGTACCGAAGAAGCCATCGTCATGGTCGAGTCTGGCGCTCTCGAAGTTTCCGAAGAGGCCGTCGTGGATGCCCTCGAATTCGGCCATGCGCAAGTCAAGAAAATCGTCGCAGCGATCAAAGAGCTGCACGCGCAAATCAAGCCGGTGAAGGTAGTCGTCAAGCCGCTCCCGTTTGACGAAGCGATTTACAAGGAACTCGACAAGAAGCACGGCGCGAAGCTCCGCGATGCCCTGAACACCGAAAAGCATCCCAAGCATGAGAGCTATCACCTTGTGGACGCCCTCAAGGACGAAATCCTGAAGGCCATCCCCGAAGAGCCGAAGAAGGAAATGGACGAGAAGCGCACCCTCACCAAGCGCGCCTTCGAGCGCCTTCGCGAAAACATCTTCCGCGACGACGTCCTGAATTCCCGTCGCCGCCCGGATGGCCGTGCCTTCGACCAGATTCGCCACATCTCCTGCGAAGTCGGCTTGTTGCCCCGCGTGCACGGTTCCGCGCTCTTTACCCGCGGCGAAACGCAGGCTCTGGCAACGCTCACGCTCGGCACGAAGGAAGACATGCAGCGCCTCGACCTGCTTTTCGAGCACGATCAATTTAACCGCTTCATGCTGCACTACAACTTCCCGCCGTTCAGCGTCGGTGAAGTAAAGTTCTTGCGTGGCCCAGGCCGCCGCGAAATCGGCCACGGCGCTCTCGCGCAGCGCGCACTCGTCAATCTGCTTCCTCCCGAGGCGGATTTCCCGTACGCCATGCGCCTTGTTTCCGACATTCTCGAATCCAACGGTTCTTCTTCGATGGCCACTGTTTGCGGCGGCTCGCTAGCCCTGATGGACGCAGGCGTTCCGCTCAAGGCCCCATGCGCTGGTATCGCGATGGGTCTGGTCGTCGCCGATGACAAGAAGTATTCGATCCTCACGGACATCGCTGGCGCGGAAGACCACTACGGCGACATGGACTTCAAAGTCGCGGGCACGCGCGCAGGCATCACCGCGCTACAGATGGACATCAAGGTCCTCGGCATCAGCATCGGCATGATGCGCGAAGCCCTGGCCCAGGCGAAGAAAGCTCGTCTGCAAATCCTCGACACCATGGAAAAGACGCTCAGCGAAGCGCGCACGGAAATTTCCGCCTACGCTCCGCGCCTCTTCAAGTTGAAGATTCCTCAAGATAAAATCCGCGACCTCATCGGTCCGGGCGGCAAGAAGATCAAGTCCATCATCGAAGCCACCGGCGTCAAGATCGACGTTCTCGAAGACGGCACGGTTCACATCTTCTCGACCAGCGGCGCTGGCGGCGATGCGGCCCTGCAAATGGTTCGCGACGTCACCGCCTCCGCCGAAATCGGCAAAACCTACCTCGGCAAAGTTGTTCGCCTCGCGGAGTTCGGCGCCTTCGTTGAACTTTTCCCCGGCACCGACGGCCTCCTGCACATCAGCGAAATCTCCGAACATCGCATCCGCGACGTTCGCGACGAGCTGAAGCTAGGCGACCAGGTCCTCGTAAAAGTTCTCTCCATCGAGGGCAACAAAGTCCGCCTAAGCCGCAAAGCCCTAATCAAGGAAGCCCGCGAAAAGCAACAAAAAGCAGCCGCCAGCGGCGGCGGCCCACAGGGTTCTTCCGGCGGCGAAGGCAACTCCGGCGGCGACTCCGGCTCGAGCGAATAATCTCGCTTCTCCTCCTAAAACAAAAAGGCCCCCGGTTTTTTGGGGGCCTTTTTACTTTCCAGTACGAACGCGTGATCTAACAGAGAGCCAGATTCTTCTCGCGGCATACCAAGCGCCAAAATTAGCTAGCAAAACGCCCCCAAGCACAACGGAAATCGGAATGTCGACCCCCGCCCCGATAGTCTCTGCAAACGCCAAGCCGGCTAACGTCCCCGGGAGCAGCAGCACCCAGCCAGCGGTTTTCAGAACGACATGGACATGAGGATCACCAAGGGCAAACAACACCAAACCGACGATTTGAAACGCGGCAAAAGTGAGCCAATACAATTTGCTGCTCGTCTTCACTGATCGGCCCTCGAAATTGTTCTTGTCGCTTGCTGAGACCGCTCCAGTAGGTAGTAAGGAATGTCCATATTGAGCGCGGGGAAAAACTCGTCGTGTGTATATTGAAACCCAAGCTTGGCCATCACTTTCTTTGAATTCGCATTCTCCGGGTGATGGCCCGCCGTCAATCCTTTCGCCCCGATCATGTCAAACGCATAACGAATTACAGCCCGCGCCGCCTCGACCGCCAATCCCTGCCCCCAATATTTCGGCCGCAAATGAAATCCCAACTCCGGAATCCCCGCATCCGTCCCATAAGGCCGCAACCCGCAACAACCCACATGCGCGCCATCACTCAACAAAAAAATCGGCCAATACTGAAACCCATGCGCCTTCCCACGCTCCAACTCGCGCCACAATCGCACCCGCACCTCGTCATCCGAAAATGGCCCGCCAAAATACCGCGTAACCTCAATGTCACCCCAAAGCCCCCGCGCCAGCGCAAAATCCTCCTCCGTCCACCAACGAAACCCCAGCCGCTCACTTCTCAAAAAATAAGAATCGAGCAGCGCGTCGCCCATGCTCACGTCACCGGAACAGGAACGGAAGCATGTACGCCAGAGCCCGACCCGTGCACTCTCTCAATATCCGCCCCCACCGCCCGCAATTTCTCGACAATCCCCTCATACCCGCGATCAATGTGATACACGCGCTCAATCACCGTCTCCCCGCTAGCCACCAATCCCGCCAGCACCAATCCCGCACTAGCCCGCAAATCGGAAGCTTGCACCGTCGTTCCCGACAGCGCAGCAGGTCCGTGTACCACGGCTCGCCGCCCGTCCAGAGAAATATTCGCGCCCATGCGAATCATTTCGCTCGCATGCATGAAGCGGTTCTCGAAAATCGTCTCGGTAATCACAGACGTGCCTTCCGCCTGCGTTGCCAGCGCCATGTACTGCGCTTGCATGTCGGTTGCGAATCCCGGATATTCTTCGGTCGTCATGTCCGCGGCCACCAGCTTTTTTCCGCCGCGCACACGCAGAGTCGTCTTATCCACCGTCTCGATGCACACTCCTGCCTGCTGCAGCTTTGCAATCACCGCGCCCTGATGCTCCGGTGCGCAATTCGTGATCGTCAAGTCGCCGCCTGTGATTGCTCCGGCCACCAGAAAAGTGCCCGCTTCGATCCGGTCCGGAATCACGCTATGCTCGGTGCCGCGCAATTCCGCAACGCCACGAATCCCCAGCGTCGCCGTTCCTTCTCCCTCGATGTGCGCGCCCATCTTCCGCAGCATCACGATCAGGTCAGTCACCTCCGGCTCGCGCGCGCAATTTTCCAAAATCGTGTTTCCGTCAGCCAGCGTCGCCGCCATCAAAATATTTTCCGTCCCGGTCACGGTAATTTTCTCAAACACGATGTGCGCGCCCTTGAGCCGCCCGCCCTTCGACCCGTTGCCCGGAACTTTCGCCTCAATATACCCATGCGACGTCGTAATTTCCGCGCCCATCTTCTCCAGCGCCTTCAAGTGCATATCCACGGGCCGCGCCCCAATCGCGCATCCACCGGGCAATGAAACGCGCGCTATCCCCAGCCGCGCCATCAATGGACCGAGCGTCAAAATCGACGCCCTCATCGTTTTCACCAACTCGTACGGCGCCTCCGCATGATTCAACGTCGGCGCCGCAATCACATAATCGCTAGCAGGGAACTCCGTCACGGAAACACTCGCGTCCATGAACGTCAGCAGCTTGCTCATGGTGATCAGGTCGCGCACCTTGGGAATGTTGTGCAGCGTGACTTTCTCCGCCGTCAAAAGCGCCGCCGCCATCACCGGCAGCGCCGAATTCTTCGCCCCGCTGATCGCCACGGACCCCCGCAGGGCCTTCCCACCCCGAATTAGAAATTTATCCACTTATTGTCCCCACACGCCGCGCTGCGGCGGTGCCAACATAAACAAAAAAACCTGCGACAAGTAAGCCGATCCCGCAGACATATAAGGCCCACATTACATAAACTGGCCAGGCAGGCCATCCTTGCTTGATTCGGACGCGATGATATTCGGCATAGTTGAACGAACCACCTTTGAAAAGTGGAGACCACTGCCCGAACCGCGCCATTTGCAGGCGAAACATCAAATCTAGAGCGATTCCGCTTCCAAGCAGAATTCCGCCCGCAATTAGGAACGGCATCAGCTTTCTCGCTCCCCCAGAGCAGCCCTTAAGGCGCCTCCAGAAGCTTTCAAACGTTTTCTTGCCTCTCCTGCTCCGACTCCCAGCTTCAACATCACCAGCGCCACGCGCATACTGTGTCCCGCCGCCCGCAAAGCGTGTTCCGCCGCAGACACACCCGCGCCACTCGCCTCCATCAAAATCTTCACCGCCCGCCCCTTCAACTTCTCATTCGTCAGCAACGCATCAATCATCAAGTTCTCATACGCATGCCCCAGCCTCACCATCACCGCAGTACTGAGCATGTTCAACACCATCTTCTGCGCCGTCCCCGCCTTCAGCCGAGTCGAACCTGTCAACACCTCCGCCCCCACCTCCAGCGAAATTGCAATTTTCGACAGCCGCGCCAGCGGCACATCGCGATTCGACATGACCGCCACGGTCGTCGACCCGCGCGCGCGCGCAAACTTCATCGCGCTCAAAACATAAGGTGTAGTCCCGCTAGCCGCGATTCCCACCACCACATCGCTTCGCCCTAATTTCAACCGCCGCAAATCCCGGGCCCCATTCGCCGCCGAATCCTCCGCGCCTTCGACCGCTCCTGTGACCGCGCGCCTGCCTCCCGCAATCAGCGCCATCATCTGTTCTTGCGAAACGCCAAACGTGGGCCAGCATTCCGCCGCATCCAGCACCGCCATTCGTCCGCTCGATCCCGCGCCCACATAAATCAGCCGCCCGCCGCCGCGCATCGCCGCCACAATCGCATCCACTGCGCGCGCAATCGCCAGCACCGCCCGCCCCACGACAACCGCCACCTTGCGATCCTCGCGGTTCATCAACCGCACAATTTCGAGCGCGGGCATGCGGTCCAAGCTCCGCGACGCCGGCAAACGCTGTTCCGTCTGCCTGTGGTCTTTCGTTCGAGAGGGCATCCCGCAATTATAACCGCGGCACAGGCTTCACCCTGTCCTCGGTTTCCACCGTTCTCGAAATTTCTAGGCACACGCGCAAACCTCAAACTAATTCCTCTCCCGGGAATCGGCTATTCTAGAAAACGGTCTGGGCCGTTGACGAACCGTTCAGGCCGCTCGGCTGGAAAACATGTTCATCGAAGTTCTAAAAAAGCTTTTTGAAGAGCATTTTCACGTTCCAGCGGAGCGCGTCCAGCCGCTCCAGGGCGAACTAGGCGGCTCCGGCCGCAAAATTATCCGCCTCGGCGCAGGCGCGCAAACTGCCATCGGCATTCTCTACGGAGTGCGCGAGGAAAATGCCGCCTTCCTCGAATTTTCAAGACATTTCCGCCGCCACGGTCTTCCCGTGCCGGAAATCTACGCCGATGACCTGAGCCAGGGCGCTTACCTCGAAGAGGATCTCGGCGACACAACGCTCTTCGAATTTCTATCGAAAAACCGTTCCGGCGGCATCATTGCCCCGCAAGTCGTTGAAGCCTATCGCCAAGTCGTCGCCGTCCTTCCGCGCTTTCAAGTGGAAGCCGGGCGCGATCTGAACTATCGCGCGTGCTATCCCATCGGCAGCTTCGATCGCCAATCCATCGCCTGGGATTTGAACTATTTCAAATATTATTTTCTGCGCCTCGCGGGCATTCCCTTCAATGAGCAGTCACTCGAAGACGATTTCGGCCGCCTCACGGAATTCTTGCTCAGCGCCCCGCGCGACTATTTTCTCTATCGCGATTTTCAGTCGCGCAACATCCTGCTCCGCGACGCCCAGCCGTATTTCGTCGACTACCAGGGCGGCCGCAAAGGCGCCCTCCAATACGACATCGCCTCGCTTCTCTACGACGCCAAGGCCGACCTTCCGCCCGAGCTTCGCCAGCAACTCCTTGATCACTACCTCGATTCGCTGGCGCTGCACATCCAAGTGGATCGGGCAGCTTTCCTGCGCCACTTCTACGCGTACGTTTACGTGCGCATCATGCAGGCGCTGGGCGCCTACGGTTTCCGCGGTTTCTACGAACGCAAAGCCCACTTCCTCCAAAGCGTGCCATACGCGCTGAAAAATCTCCGCTGGCTGCTGCATCACGTCGAGCTGCCCGTCGGTTTGCCCACGCTGATGGATGCGTTCCGAAGCATGTTGGCCTCCGAAAAATTGCAAAGCCTCGCAAGTGAAGCCGACAATCTGGTCGTCCGCGTCTTCAGTTTTTCGTTTCACCAGGGCTTGCCCACCGACGAATCCGGCAACGGCGGCGGCTTCGTCTTCGATGGCCGCAGCCTGCCAAATCCCGGCAGGGAAGACCGCTTCAAATCGCTAACAGGAAAAGACGCCCCGGTGATCGACTATCTCAACCAACAAGAAAGCGTCCACCAATTTTTAGCCAGCGTGCTCTCCCTGGTAGACGCCAGTATCTCCAGCTATCAAGCTCGCGGTTTCAAAAACCTAATGGTCTCCTTCGGCTGCACAGGCGGCCAGCACCGCTCCGTGTTCCTGGCCGAGCAATTAGCAAAGCGCCTCCGCACAAAAAACTCGGTAGAAGTAGTACTGCGCCACCTGGGCCTGGAGAACCTCCGCAAATGACCCTTGCAGCGCCCAGCGCCAGCAGCCGTAGTGGCGGACCTCCAGGTCCGCGTCTCCCTCTTCTCTGCGAACTCTGCGTCTCTGCGCCCCTCTGCGTAGGGTTTTTCTCTTCGCCTCTTCTGTCTACTCACTACTCACTATTCACTACTCACTTGTCCCCGCTATGAAAGCGATGATCCTAGCCGCAGGCCTGGGCACTCGCCTACGCCCGCTAACCAACGACCGCCCGAAAGCGCTAGTCGAGCTCAACGGCCGCACGCTCCTCGAAATCACCCTAACCCGCCTCCGCAAATTCGGCGTAACTGAAGCCATCATCAACGTCCACCACTTCGCCGACAGAGTCGTCGCCTATCTAAAATCCAAAAACAATTTCAACATGCGCCTCGAAATCTCGCGCGAAGACGATCAACTCCTCGACACCGGCGGCGGCCTGAAAAAAGCCTCCTGGTTTTTCGAAGAACAGGGAAGCAACCCGGATGAGCCCTTCCTACTCCACAACGTAGACGTAATCAGCACCATCGACCTAAATGCCATGCTCCAATCCCACAAACAAAACCAAGCCCTCGCTACCCTGGCAGTCCAATCCCGCAAATCCTCCCGCCAACTCCTCTTCAACAACAAGCTCCAACTAGTCGTCCGCGCCAGTAGCACAGTCACTCCTGACTGTGCTCCCCAAAATGCGCCAAACGCTGAGCCCGCCCAAGCTAACTCGCCACTCGCCACTAGTCACTCGCCACTTCTTCAGTCCCAACAATCCTCTCTCCAACCGCTAGCCTTCTCCGGCATCCACATAATCTCCCCGCGCCTCCTCCCCCGAATCACCGAAACCGGCGCCTTCTCCATCATCGACACCTATCTCCGCCTCTCCTCCCAAGCCCAAAAAATCCAAGCCTTCCGCGCCGACAATTTTTACTGGCGCGATCTTGGGCGCCCAGAAGACCTCGCCCAAGCTTCCCTCGATTTGCAGCAAAACATCTCGCTATGACAAGACGCTCCGCAGACACTCCCAACTCCCTCGTTATCATTACGCTTGACGTAACGCGTCATTCCTGTTATTTTGTGATTCGTGATCGCCAGCTTCGGGGACAAAAGGACTCGCGACTTTTCCTCCGGGAAACGCGTCAAGCCATTCTCCGGGATGGAACGTTCCGCACGCTTGAAGCTCGACCGCTTGGAATCAGCCACGTCGCTGAGAGATCTCGCGGCATTGCCGGGCAATCGTTTTGAGTCGTTAGTCGGCGACCGCAAGGGCCAATTCAGTATCCGTATCAACGACCAATGGCGGATTTGATTCGAATGGCCTGACCGCTCGCCGGGCCCATCAAACGTCGAAATTGTTGACTATCACTAGGAGCACTACTATGCCAATCGCCGCTGTCCATCCCGGAGAACACCTTGCCGAAGAGCTAGAGGCGCTGCATATGAGCGCGGCGGAATTAGCGCGTAAGCTTGATGTCCCCACGAATCGCGTCACGCA
This sequence comes from Candidatus Acidiferrum sp., assembly GCA_035313865.1. GTDB lineage: Bacteria > Acidobacteriota > Terriglobia > Acidiferrales > UBA7541 > Acidiferrum. The sequence continues at coordinate 22,657 of DATFZY010000127.1, read as the reverse complement.
AATCTTGAATGGCACCCGCGCCATAACCGGGGATACCGCTCTTCGTCTCGCTCATTTCTTTGGCACCAGCGCGCAGTTCTGGCTCAATCTCCAAAGCCTTTACGAACTGCGCCGCGCCCGGCAAAAAGCTGGCAAATCCATCAAAGCACTTCCCAGGCTGAAACGGCGCGAGCTTGTCCACGCCTAGCGGCATCTCAACCGGGCCATTGTGGCCCTTCTAGCACGCACGGCACCGCGCTATCATTTACCCCGTTATGGCCAACCAAAAACCACTACTAAGCGAATTCCCGTGGGATCCACGCTACGGCATCTCCAACGTTGACGACATCTTGACTCCAGCTCTAATCGTCTACCCGGATCTAATCGCCTCCAACATCGACCGCACGGTCCAACTCCTCAACGGTGACGCCAATCGCTGGCGCGTCCACATGAAAACCGCGAAGCTCGGCTACACCCTGCGCATGCTCGCGGAGCGCGGCGTCCACAATTTCAAATGTGCCACCACGCTCGAACTCCTCGTCGCCTGCCAGTCCGGCGCGAGCGACGTCCTCCTCGCCTATCCCGTAATGGGCGCAAACGCCCGCCGCGCCCAGCAAATCGCCGCCGAATTTCCCGCCGTGCGCATTTCCGTCCTCGCCGAAAACGAATCCCAGCTCCAGCAATGGCGCGGCAGCAAAGTTGGAATTTTCCTCGATCTCAATTCCGGCATGAACCGCACCGGCATCGAACAAAATCACAGCGGCCAGGTCGGCGCTCTCGTGCGCGCCATCGGCCAACTCGGCCTCGAATTCCGAGGCCTCCATTTCTACGACGGCCATCTCGGCGGCATGCCGGAGCTCGAGCGCACGCGCATCGCGCACGCCGGCTACGATTCCTTGCTAAAACTAGTGGCAGAAATCCAACGCAGCCGCGCCTCTGTCCCCGAACTCATCACCGCCGGCACTCCCGCAATGCCGTGCTCGCTGTCCTACGAACCCTTCCGCACCGGACGCTTCACGCACCGAGTCTCCCCCGGCACAGTCGTCTACAACGACGCCTCCAGCCTCGCCGATCTTCCCAGCGACTACGGCTTTGCCCCCGCCGTCCTAGTCTTAACGAGAGTCGTCAGCCATCCGCGCCCCGGCACAATCACCTGCGACGCCGGCCACAAATCCGTCTCCGCCGATGCAGGCGTCCCCACCTGCCTCGTCGTCGGCCACCCCGAACTAACCCCGCTAGCCCCCAGCGAAGAGCATCTCCCCATTCAGGTCAACGACGGCTCCTCCGGCCCCGAAGTCGGCAGCCCCCTCTTTCTTCTCCCGCGCCACATCTGCCCCACAGTCAACAATTTCGACGCCGCCCTAATCGCCCGCGAAGGCCAAATCCTAGCCGTAGAATCAGTCACCGCCCGCGGCCACGAGGCCCCTCTCCTGCGACACACAGAACAATCGGTTCCTGTCGTTCGTTGAAACTCATTGCGAAGCTCGAATCTAGGCCTGGGTAGCACAGGCATTCCTGCCTGTGCTCTTCTCGTGTCGCGGTGCGCTCAATTGATCGGGTCACTTCGCAGGGGCCGCCGTCGTCGCAAGCCCTAGTGCCTGCATCACGGCATCGTGCAAAGCCGGCCGCACTTCGGCGATCTTGTGGTTATCCCGCGTGGGATTGACGCGATTGGTCAGCAGCACGACAAAAAGCTGCCGGTCTGGATCGATCCAGATCGAAGTGCCCGTAAATCCAGTGTGCCCAAAGCTGTGCGGCGAAAAATAGTGCCCGCTGGAGCTGCCCTCCGTCGGCACAACCCATCCCAAGGTTCGTGTGCCGCCAGAAAGCTGCTGCGGCACAATGAACTGCGCAATAGTCGCGCGCCGCAAAATGCGCTGGTGCGCATAGACTCCGCCATTCAGATACATCTGGCAAAACGCCGCCAAATCCGGCGCCGTGCTGAAAACTCCCGCGTGTCCGGAAACGCCGCCAATCGCAAACGCGTTCTCGTCGTGCACTTCGCCCTGAACGAGCCGCTTTCGGAAGTTCGCGTCAAATTCCGTCGGCGCAATCTGCGGCCACAAGGTTTTCGGCGGAAGATACATCGAATCCTTCATCCCCATCGGCGAGAAAATATATTCCTTCGCCAGGTCGTCGAGCTTCTGTCCAGTCAAACGCTCGATAATTTCCGCCATAAGGATGATGCCGAGGTCCGAGTACACCATCTTTGTTCCCGGCTCGTACTCCAGCGGCTCGGCAAAAATCATTTTCAGCGTGTCAGCCTTGCTTTTCGAGGTGCGCCAATATTCCTTGAACGGCGGCAGCCCCGATGTATGCGTCATCAAATGCCGCACCGTCACGCGATGCCGCCACTCCAGTTCCGTAGGGTTTTCGCGGAACAGGTTTTGCAATCCTGCACCAGGTTGCCAGCCCGCCGTCCACTCCGGCAGATACCGTTCGATGGGCGCATCCAGATTCAACGGTGACTTGAAATCGCCTTCGGCGAGTTTTTCGACCAGCGTCGTCGTGACAATCACTTTCGTGAGCGAAGCAACGTCATACATCGTGCGCACATTGGTCTGCTCGGCGTGATCGTCGTAGCTCAGCTTTCCGAACGCATGCAGCGCTACTTTTCCTTTGTAACCAACTGCGAGCGTCGCACCCGGGAAAGCCTTGTCTGCGATCGCGTGTTCGAGCACATCAAACGCGGGCTGTAACTGCGCCTCTCCGCGCACATCCATCGGCTGCAATGTCATCGGATTCGCATAGCGCTCGATGCCGAATCCGGCGTTCAGGTCAACCCCCGGCACCGTTACAGGCAAGCGCCCGCGCACGCCGATCTGTCCAAATAGCGCGCGCGCCACGGCAATCTGCGCCACGTCGCTGATGCCGAACGCAGCGAGCCAGGTCTCCGCCTGCGGAAAATGCTCGACCAGATACGGGCTGCCAAATCCGATAGTCACCACCGGCTTGCCGCTCCTGTAAACCTTGTCCGCAAAAGCGGCCTGCTCCGCGGGAATATCCACGTTGCCTTTGCGGTCGCTCACGCGCACAAAGAAAGCCAGTATCGCGACATCGTAAGTATCGGGCGCCGGCAGTTTCAAATTGTCGGCTTTGACAAACCGCGTGTCGGCGCGCAGCGTAGTCAGCGCATCCACGCGCGAACGCAATTCACGCTCCAAATCTTCGCCGGGATATGGCTCGGGATCGGCGTACAACGCGACGAGCAGCGCCCGCGTCGGCTTGGTCTCATCAAGCGGCAAGCGATGGTTCGCATCCCGCAGCAGCGTCACGCCGCGGTCGGAAATCTCCTGCGCTCCACGCTGCCACTCCGTTTTGCCAAAATTCTTGTTCAGCGCATTCACGTCCACGAGACGCGTTTTGTACAGCCCGAGCCGCGCTTTCGCCTGCAAAATCCGCCGCACGGACTCATCCAGCCGCGCATGCGAAATGCGCCCCGAATTCACCGCGTCGCGCAGCGCATCGAACGCCGCATCCGGCACCGGCGGCATGAGCAGGGCATCCGCACCAGCGGTAAACGCTCGCACAGCAGCTTCGCCCGGCGCGAACCGCACCGTGATGCCGCCCATGTCCATCGCATCCGTGACGACGAGCCCCTCATAGCCAAGTTCCTTGCGCAAAAGTCCGGTCAGAATATTGAACGAAAGTGTCGCGGGAGTATTCGCGTCCGGCTCCAGCGCGGGAATCGACAGATGCCCGGTCATGATGCTGTCGGCCCCGGCGGCGATCGCAGCGCGGAAGGGAACCAGTTCCAGCTTTTCCAGACGATCGCGGTCCGCACGAATCACCGGCAAATCAATGTGCGAATCGGCAGCTGTGTCACCGTGTCCCGGAAAATGTTTTGCCGTAGCCAGCCCGCCATTGTCCTGCACGCCGTGTACGAACTCCGCGACGTACTCCGAAACTTTCGCGGGATCCTCGCCGAACGAGCGCGTGTTAATAATCGGGTTGTCGGGATTGTTGTTTACATCGGAATCGGGCGCGTAAATCCACTGAATGCCGACAGCGCGCGCTTCGAGCGCGGTAATCTTGCCCATCGTGTAAGCATCTTTGGGATTGCCCGCCGCGGCCAGCGCCATCGCCGTTGGAAACGATGTGCCTTCATCGAGACGCATGGCTGTGCCGCGCTCGAAATCCGCGCCAATCAGCAGTGGCAGTTTCGATTTCGCCTGCAATTGGTTGGTAAGCACTGCGGTCGGATAGGCCTGGCTCTTTACGATACCCAGCGGCGAGCCTTGTGTGATGTTGATAAAGCCGCCGACGTGCAGTTTTTCGACGACGCGCATCATCTCCGCATAAGCGGGCGCGTCTGTCGCGGTAAAGCTCCCATGATAGGTAGCGAAAATCACTTGCCCGACTTTTTCGTCGAGCGTCATGTTGGCCAGAGTGGCCTCCACCCATTGCGTGGCCGCGGGCGAAAGTTTCCTGGCATGACCTGAAGGAGCCGCGTTTTTCTTCGCGCTAACCGAATTGTCCGCCGCGGAAGACTTGCTTTGACTGCGCGTCGTGTGGGCCATAAGAAAGAGGAACAAACCAAACAGAGTAAACAGCAGAACGCCTGTACCGCGTCCTTTCATCAAATGAGGCTCTCCCGGTTGACGCCCGGTCCTGCGCCTGTATATAACACACGCACTTCAGGCGAACAACGCAGCCCGGAACGAAGCGTTCCAGAATATCATTGGGGCGCGCAATCGGAGGGAATGCTTTGGCCCAAATTCACGGCAGCAGTTTGACCAGGCTCGGCGTATTCCTTTGCTCGCTCATTTTCCTCTGTGCCTCCACGCACGCCGCACAAAAACACTCGGGTCGCCCGGCGCGAGTGCAGACTGGAATCGATGTTCTCGAAGCGGAAAAATTCGCACCGCTGCGAGGCAAGCACGTCGGGCTGATCACCAACCATACCGGCCTCGACGCTGAAGGCCGCACGACGCTTGAGCAATTGTTTCACGCGCAGGGCATACAACTCGTCGCGCTCTTCAGCCCGGAACATGGCATCTCCGGCCGCTCCGACGAAAAAGTTTCCTCCTCGAAAGATCCCACCACCGGCCTGATGACCTACAGCCTTTACGGCGAATCGCTCCGCCCCACGGACGAAATGCTTTCCGGCATTGATACTCTCGTCTTCGATATTCAGGATGCGGGCGTGCGCTTCTACACCTACACCGCGACCATGGCGTACTGCATGGAAGAAGCCGCCAAGCACAACATCGCGTTTTACGTTCTCGACCGGCCGAATCTTCTCGGCGGGGACATCATCGAAGGCCCCATGCTCGATCCCGACAAGACGAGCATCGTAGGCTACTTTCCGTTGCCCGTGCGATACGGGCTTACGATTGGCGAACTCGCACAATTTTTTAACGCGGAAAATCACATCGGTTGCGACTTGCATGTCATCGCCATGAAGAACTGGCATCGCAACTATTTTTTTGAGAGCACCGGCATTCGCTGGGTTCCGCCCTCGCCGAATCTTCGCACGGTCAAAGGCTCCATCGTCTATCCGGGCGTCGAAATTCTGCAAAACGCCGGCGTTTCCGTAGGCCGTGGCACAGAGACTCCGTTCGAGGAGTTTGGCGCGCCGTGGATGGACGGCGCAGCGGTTGCTTCGGCATTGAACGCAGTGCATCTGCCCGGTTTGCACTTCGCCGATCAGCCGTTTATCCCGGTCTCCGGACTCTACGCCGGACAGCGGTGCGGCGGAGTCGGCGTACGTGTCACGGACCGCGCCGCGGTTCGCGCGATGCGCATGGGCCTCGAAATAGCCGCCATCTTGCGAAAACTGTATCCCGCAAAGTTCGATCCTGCAAAATTATTACTCCTGGTCGGCAACTCCGAAACCATCCAGCAGCTTCAAACCGGCGTCCCGCCCGAACAAATCGTCGCAAGCTGGTCCGACGCCCTCAAGAATTTCGATCAAACCCGCCGCAAATATTTTCTCTACAAATGAAAAACCGTGCCATCTCGACGGAAGGACCGGTTGAACGATCTTCAGAGCAGCCTAGAACCGATGTCAGCAAGAAAAGCGTTCTTTGGGCCATTTCCATTACGATAGCTGGAGTTTTGACCGCCGCGGACCTGGGTGGGCATCAAGAAAGCTTCGTGGGATTCTAGCTACAGCTGCCCGGAGTAGTTTTGGGACTTCTTGGCGGCTCGGTGCTCAACAGTCAAATTCTTTCGAGCGCCATAACCGTGTTGGCCAACGCATGTTTTTACTATTTGCTGCTGAACCTTTTCGCATGGGCTTGGAGCTGTATCCTTCGGAAAAAATCAAACGGACCACTGCATAAAAACTGACGAACAATACTGTCAATACTGATAGTCATCGTCTGTGGTACATTCCCGGTATGCGCATCGTATCTTTGCTGCCGTCGGCTACGGAAATTCTTTTTGCGCTGGGATTCGACAGGGAAGTCGTTGGCGTGAGCCATGAATGCGACTTTCCGTCGCAAGCGCGCACGAAGCGTGTCGTGATTCATTCCCGTCTTCCGCATGACGCGCCTCCTCAGGAGATTGACCGCCTTGTTCGCGAATATGTTTCGCGCGGAGAAAGCCTGTACTCCGTGGATGCGGAAGCGCTTGCCGATCTGGCTCCTGATTTAATCATCACGCAGGATTTGTGCCAGGTTTGCGCGGCTTCGCCGGATGATTTGGCGACGACGCTTGCGCGCTTTCCTAACCCGCCCGAAGTGCTTTGCTTGAATCCCCAGGATCTTGGAGATGTCTGGCGCGATATTTTGTGGGTTGGCGAGGCGACTTGCCGCGGTCACGAAGCGGAAGCTTTGCTCCAGAAGATAGGCTCGCGGCTCGGCGAACTAGAATCTCAACTGGATGGAGTCACGCACCGGCCGCGTGTCGCAGTGCTCGAATGGCTTCAACCGTTCTATACCGCCGGGCATTGGGTTCCGGAAATGATCGAGATTGCCGGCGGGAAAGACGTGCTTGGGAAGAAGCGGACGCCGTCCTTCCGCGTGACGCTGAAAGATGTGCTCGAGGTCGCCCCTGAAATTCTATTGATCGCGCAGTGTGGGTACAACGCGACGCAAGCGCGCGACGAGTACAGCGCCATGTCCTTTCCCGAGGAATGGAGCGCGATTCCAGCCGTTCGCAATTCTCATGTTTATGCAGTCGATGCCAGCGGCTATTTTTCGCGGCCCGGCCCGCGGCTGATTACCGGCATTGAAGTGCTCGCGAAAATGTTTCATCCGGGTGTTGCCGTCAGCCCGGAAGCGGAACGCGTTTTCCAGCCCATTGTCGCTCGTTGTAATTATTCTGTTCCCACATCTGCACACACTGCTTCCGCCTGAGTAGCTGATCAAAACGGGCGGGGCCCTTCCAGGGTAAACAAGCTACGCCCCTACTGAATTCTGCAGCCGATTCGAGAGATGCTCGAAGACCAGTAGATTAACAGGGCTTTGCCCCGCACCTGGTCCCGCCGCACCAAACCGAAAGACCGGCTGTCGTAGCTATTGTTCAGATTGTCGCCTATGACGAAGTAGGTGCCCTCGGGGAGTTTTTGCGGCTCGAACGTTAATGATGCGGCGTCCTGGTAATTCGTTGGCGTCGGTGCTCCGCAGGATTCGGGAAATTTAAATTTGTTTCCGTTGACCAAAACTGTGCCGTTTGGTCCGAGAGCAACCGTGTCGCCGCCGACGGCGACCACTCTTTTTACGAACTTGGTCATGCCAGCGTCGCGGTCGAATAGGATTACTTCGCCTCGTTGGGGTGCCCGGGAGTCGAATGCATCCAGGCTCACAATCATTCCCTCGTCCTTACAAATCGCGGGGCACATGGATTCGCCTGAAATGCGAAGTGCGTGCAAGTTCGAGGATCTGGCCCAAAGAAAGAACTTGGCAACCTGAAAGAAAACCAAGAGCGCCAGCAAGATACCAGCGCAGACCAGGGCCCTGATCAGGAGGTTCGCAGAACGAGAATTCTGCGTTGGCTGCGAACTCCGCGGTCTAAGTCCGAGATTCAGCTCCGACATTTGCCTTCAATCTCCTGGACCAGTAACGATAAAAGGGAAGGCCGGCGAGTATCAACACGATGCCGATCGTGGAGCGGCCTGGGCGCTCGAGCCAGATGTTGACCGTGAGAGCGAGCGCTCCTGCGACGAAGAGGCCTGGCACGACCGGGTAGCCCCAGCAGCGATACGGGCGCGGCATGTCCGGCTCGGTGTAGCGCAGGCGAAACAGCGCGACGACGGCCAAGCCATAAAAAATCCAGCCCGCGAAAATAAAAAGGTTGGTCAGCTCCTCGAAAGTTCCGGTTAACGCCATGAGGCTGGTCAGGACGCCTTGAAAAATCAGGGCGCGAGCCGGCGTGCGGTACTTGGGATGAACGCCGTCCGCAATTCTGAAGAAGATGCCATCGCGGGCCATGGCATAGGGCGGGCGAGCGCCACTCAGGACCGAGGAGTTCATGGAGCCGAGCGCGCTGATGACCATTGCCACGGTGATCCACGCGGCCGCTCCCGCCCCGGCTACGTGTTGGACAACGTCGGAAGCAATGTGCTGCGAAGCCGCGACCGTCGCGAGGGGAAGCACCTTCAAGCAAGCCGCGCTGAACAGAAAATAGATGAGCGCTACGAGCGCGACGCCGCCAACCAGTGCGCGTGGGAAATTCCGTTCCGGGTTTTTGATTTCCGAGCCGACCAGGTTCAAATCTTCCCAGCCGTCGTAGGCCCAGAGAGCCGCGGCGAGCGCGGCTAGAAAAGCGCTCAGCACGCTGCCATTGAGCGCCGCGGGCCAGACGGGATCGGGCGCGTGCGGAGCACTTGCCGGCGCAAAAAATGCCACGCCAATCACGATGGCGACGCTCACTATCTTGATCGCGGTCAGGAAAACTTGTACCGCGCCGCCGATCTTGACGCCCAGATAGTTGATGCCGGTCATCAGCAGCAGCCAAAAAACGGCCAACGGCTGTGCCCAGGTGAAAACAAAATCGTAGGGCTTGATCCACGCAGTCAAGCCGGGAATGGCAATGTGGAGAGTAAAAATAGGAGCTGCTACCGCGGGTATGAGGAAACTCAGGAATCGCATCAGGCCCGCCGCGATGGACGCGAGCGAACTCGGCCTGCCGACGATGGAGTGCATCCAGCCGAATAGAAATCCCCAGGCTGGGCCGAAGCCGCGGCGAAGATAGGCGTATTCGGCGCCGGCTTCGGGGATGGCTGCGCCGAGTTCGGCGAAAGAGAGCGCGCCGAAGAGCGAGAGGATGGCGCCTACAATCCACGCGGCGAAGACTACCGAGACGTAGCGGCCTTCGCGGGCCATTTCGCTGGGCTTCAGGAAGATACCTGTGCCAATCATCGTGCCGACGACGATGGCGCCGGACGCCCATGCGCCCAGGCCGCGGACCAGTTCTAAGCGTTTTTCGGGCATGCGCCTCCGCTTGGAATTTTGTGACATCGCCGGCACAGAAGAGCGGGGCCCCTACAGGGTAAACAAGCCCCGCCCCCACGAATTGATTGCCGTTTCATGATGCGGCCTCGCTTTGCGGGCGAAAAAGGCTGACGGTGCTGCCGACCGCGAAAGTTACGGTTGCGCCGATTATGACGTACCACGTGTAGGCTACCGGCGTACAGCGCCAAACCGCGAGAATCGTTGCGAGGCCTGCGAACATGCCCGTTAGTGCGCCTGCTGCGCTGGCTCTGCGATTCAGCGTGCCCAGAAGAAAAAGACCGAGCAGGCTGCCGAATGGTAGCGAGGCTACCGTCAGGCCTGTTTCGAGGAGCGGGCCCCACCTCACCATACCGAAAGCCATTAGCACTGCGCCCCAGACTAACGTCATGCGTCGCGAGAGGCGGAGGAATTTTACAGAGTCCGTCGAGCGACCGCGGAGTTTGGAGAAATCCAGGACGCTGCTTGCGGCGAGAGAATTGAGCGAGCCGCTGGCGTTGGACATGGCTACCGCGACGATGGAAGCGAGAAGGAGACCGGCGAGTCCTGTGGGCATTTCGCGGATCAGGAAAAGCGGGAGGATGCGATCGGTGCGCTCGCCTGCGGCCAGGAGCGGTGCGTGTTGCGCGAAGACGTAAAGGCAGACGCCGATGAGAAGAAAAATGGTGAATTGAAACAGAACGATTACGCCGCTGGTCAGCAGAGCGCGGCGGCTGTCTTTTTCATTTTTTGCGGCGAGAAGGCGTTGGACGATGGTCTGATCGGTGCCGTGGCTGGCCATGGTGAGGAATGCGCCGCCGATGAGGCCGGACCAGAACGTATATTTTGTCGCGAGGTTCCAGGAAAAATCGAAGACTTGCAGTTTGTGGCCTGCGGCTGCGGCGACTTGCGTAATTTCGGTCCATCCGCCGGAGATGCGGTGGAAGAGAACCCAGAAGGTGACGGCGCTGCCGGTCATATAAAGGAGGAGTTGCGCGACGTCGGTCCAGATAACAGCCTTCATGCCGCCCTCGAAGGTGTAGAGAATGGTCAGCGCGATGACGATGATGACTGCGAGGCGTTCGGAGGTGCCGAGGACCACGCTTACGACCAGCGCGATAGCGGAGACGCGGACCCCTTCGGCGATGGCGCGTGTGATGAGAAACGTGCTGGCAGCGACCGCACGCGTTTTTTCGCCGAAATGTTTTTCGATTATTGCGTAGGCGGTCAGGAACTGGCCGCGAAAATAGCCGGGGAGAAGAATCAAAACGATAAGGATGCGGCCGATTAAATAGCCGATGACCAGTTGGACGAAGGTGAGATTGCCGGCGTAGGCGATGGCGGGGGTTCCGATGATGGTTAGCGTGGAGGTTTCTGTCGCGACGATGGAAAGAGCGAGAGCCCACCACGGGGCGGTGCGGCCGCCGAGGAAATAGTCGAGGCTGACGGCGTCGCGGTCGGTCTTGACGATGTCCGTTTTCTTGCGGCGGAAATGGATGCCGAGAGCTGTGACCCCGAGCAAATAGACGATGACGATGGCGAGGTCGAGTGGGTGAATGCGCATTGCGTCGTTTTCCGAGCACTTTGGGCGCTGCGGAAAAGTGCGACGAGGATAGTGGCAGGTGGTACGAAGGTCAAGAAATGCTTGCCGATATGAGCGAGTGTTTGCCGCGTCTTAAATCTCAAAAGCGGGAGTAGGGCTCCCGCACTCCACAGGCGTCCCCGCGCACGATTGCGCACGGCGCTTTGTTCCGCGAATGCATTGGCCCGCGTTCTCGCTTATTCTTTTTGCATGCGATTTGTCTTGGGATTCGATGGCGGCGGGACGAAAACCGACTGCGTCTTGATGGATGGGTCCGGTGCGGTTCTCGCGCGCTCGCAGGCTGGGCCATCCAATCCGCTGCGCGTGGGATTTGGGGCGGCGCTTTCGGCGGTTCGCGATGCAACGAAGCAAGCTGTTGCGCAGGCTGGGTTGCCTGCAGATTCGCCGATCGCTGCGATTTGCGCAGGTCTTGCTGGAGCAGGTCCTCCTGAATCGGCGGAAAAAATCAGGGCGCTCTTCGCGGCAGAATTTCCACAATCGAAGATACAAATTTGTACGGACCTGGACGTGGCCTTGGCCGCGGCGGGCGATGGCCCGGTAGTCGTGCTGCTTGCAGGGACTGGTTCGTTTGCAGTCGGGCGAAACGGAGCCGGCGAGACAGCGAGGGCAGGCGGGTATGGCTCGCAGATTGGCGATGAAGGAAGCGCATACGATATTGGGCGGCGAGCGGTGTTGACGGCGATGCATGAGAATGACCGGAGCGGCGCGGATTCCGTTTTGGGGCAAAGGCTATTGCGCGAGCTTGGTTGCGCGGATTGGTCGGGGGTGAAAGCCCGGGCGCAGTCGGCTTCGGATGAAGTGTTTCCGCGATTGTTTTCCGTAGTCGCGGCGCTGGCGGATCTTTATGATGCTGATGCCACCGCGCAGGGGATTCTGCGAGCGGCTGCGAATGATTTGGCGTTGCTGGCGGAAAACCTGGCGGAGCGGTTGCAGCTGCGCGGGACAAAATTTACTCTCGCAAAGACCGGGGGCATGATCGGCCGGTGCAAATTCCTCGAAGCGCAGCTCGACGAACGTCTGCGCGCTTCGTTTCCGCATGCCGAGATTGGCCTTCTGAATACTTCTCCTGCGGAAGCGGCGGGACGCCTGGCTTTGAGACTTATTTCCTCGGGGGATTCGGCGGGGAGCTGAGATGGCGGACACAGAAAGAATCCGAGAGCGTGCGCTGGCCGCAACCGGCGAAGAGCTGGCTGCCTTAGTTCACCATCCCGACGCGGGCGTACTGCTCGCGGTGCTCGACAATCCTGCGCTGGATGAAGCCCAACTTTGCATGATCCTCGAACGGAAAAATCTTCCCGGCGAAATTCTGGAAGAAGTGGCGCGGCGGAAGCCGCTGCTGAAAAGCTATCGCGTCAAGCGGGGGCTGGCGTTTCATCCGCGGACGCCGCGTTTGGTCACGCTGCGATTGCTGCGCGATCTTTACTTGATGGATCTGGTGCAATTGACCTTGCTGCCGGGAATTCCCACGGAATTGAAGATGAACGCGGAGGACCAGCTGATTTCGCGGCTGCCGCAGCTTCCTCTCGGGCAAAAAATTACGTTGGCGCGGCGAGGGCCTGCGCGACTGGCGGGCGCGCTCCTCGCCGACGGGCACGCGCAGACTGTGCCCATCGTTTTGGACAACTCGCATCTCACCGAGGCGCAGGTTTTGAAAGTGCTTTCGCGCGAAAAGCTTCCGCCGGGCGTGGTGCGAGAGATCGGACGCCACCGCAAGTGGTCGATTACTTACAATGTGCGGCTAGCGCTGGTGCGGCATCCTTCCTCGCCTCTGGCTACGATACTTGCCTATTTGCCGGAGTTGACCGTTTCTGATTTGCGCGAACTGGCTGCGCCTGGGATCGTTTCGGAGAGCCTTCGGAAGTATCTTGAAGCGGAGGTACAAAGACGAGTCCTCAAAGGCGAAAGATCCCAGCAGCGAGATGACGCCCAAAGCCCGCCCGCTGCGTCCAATCAGGAATAAGAAGTGTCCTTCGAGCTATACGCGGGCGCAAATTCACGGGAAAGCGGCTTCGGCGAGAGCACTGGATTGCCGGGAACAAAACACTGTTCTTCGGCGTCGTATGGGAGTGCTCTTGGAAGGCGTATGCTTGAGGCGTTGGAACGGCGCGACCGCCCCTGCGCCGCAGCTTGGGATCCTTGGCGGCTTGGGGGTTCACCAGGGCTATGGGCATTGGGGACCAAACAGACCGCCGCACCGACCGCCGCTGGGCGCCTCGCTATTCCTTTCGCGCGGACCTCGAGATCGAATGGGGTTCGGCGGTCCTGAAAGCCAGCACGCGCGACATCAGCGTCAATGGAATGTTTATCGAATCGCTGGACCCATTGTGGGTTGGAGCCGGGTTTACGGCGCACTTGGTGCTCGACCGGCCCGTCAAAGTCGATTGTTTTGTAAAGCGCATCGAGCCGGGACGCGGCATGGGCGTTTCCGTAAAGCTTGCCGAAAAGCTGCACGAGCAGCGCTACCAGGATCTTCTCGCTTCTCTCACCAACACACGTTCCTAAGCTCGTCTTATACTATGCTTGCCGCGGCGAGGTTTTTTTGGCAGCGTTGTGCGTGAATTTGTGCGCGGATTTGCGCCTACAGAGGATTGCTTTTGGCCGCGCCGTTTGGAACAGTGCTTGGGAACCGATGACCAGATGCCTTGATTGCGGTTCGACGCGGATTGCGGACCAGTGCCCGTCGTGCGGATTGACCAGCGTTGCCGCGGAGCTTGTGTTCCGGCGGCGGCTTGTGTCGCGGACGGCGTTTTTTTTGGTCGGGTCGCTGGCGTTTCCTTATGTGAGCCAGATTTATCCGCCGCTGGATTTGGATCTGATGCTGGTGTTTTTCGGGTTGCTGTTTTTTCTGGCCCTGACGATTGCCGTGATTCTGGAAAACCGGGCGCGGCGGCATAAGGAAATTGAAGTACTCAAGAGAATTTATTCGGGATTCATTCCTCTGCCGTGGATTCTGGCGGCGACTCTTTTTGTGAATGGGCGATTCGATTCGCAGAAAAACCTGGCTTACTATCCGACGACGGTGGTCGGCAAATTCAACATGAGGGGGATTGTGCGCGGTAGCCGGCGGCTGCACGTGCAGTCGTGGCGTTCAGGGCAGAAGGTGGAGGGGTTGGCTGTGGATGCGGATGATTTTGATCGGTTTCAGATCGGGGATACCGTGATGGTGGCGGTCGGGCCCGGGGCGTTAGGGATTCCTTGGTATTACGGAGTTTACCGGCGGTAGGCGCGCGCGTGCCGAGTGCTGCGGAAAAACTGCCGGGCTGAAGCCCGGCGCTACATCGCATCAAAACCAGGGTTTGCCGTTGATTTTCAGCGGGATCTGAATCTCAAGGACGTGGCCCGTTTTGCCGAAGCGGAAACGCACTCGGCGCACTGTGCCGACATCTCTTGCTTTCCACTCAGAGATTTCGAGCGCGTCCTTCGGAATGTCCGCCATCGACCATTCCACGCTGTCGCCTTGCGGCTTCACCGTTGCGGGATCGATTTCGTAGACTTCCTCCTCCTTCATGTCCAGGAAGAGGTAGCGCTTCCAGAGTTTCAGCAGGAGCAAGCCGCGCTTTTCGGTGTGATAGATGTTCCAGTCTTTCGGAGCTTCGTCGTTAAATCGCACGATCGCGAATTCCACCGGCTTCCAAAGCTGTCTCTTCTCGACTGGAGCTGTTTGAGGCAGCGTCGAGAAAAGAATCAAAGCTGAGACGATGGCGGCTCGCATTCCTGAAATCAAACTACAACTTCGCTGAAGGATCTGTCGAGTAGGCTGACGGCTTCGTCGACATCGGGTTTGGTGGTGTTGAGCATGGGAGCGAGGCGGATCACGTTGCCCGAGAGGCCGCCTTTGCCGATGAGGAGGCCGTTGGCGCGGGCGCGTTCCAGGACTTGCGTTGTTGCTGCGGGGGCGGGCTCCTTGGTCTTGCGGTCTTTCACCAGCTCGAGTGCTTGCATTAGGCCCATGCCGCGCACGTCGCCGATCAGTGGATGTTTGGCTTGCAGCTCTTCGAGCTTGCCGCGGAAGTAGGAACCGACAATATCAGCGTTTTCGAGAAGGTTTTCTTCTTCGATCAGCTCGATTGTGGCGCGGGCCGCCACGCTTGTCACGGGATTGCCGCCAAAAGTCGAAATGTTCAAACCTTGGAATCCTGCGGCGATTTCTGGAGTGGTGACCGTCAGGCCGACCGGAACTCCGTTGGCCATGCCTTTTGCGCTCGTCAAAATGTCCGGCGTTACTTCCCACTTCTCGATGCCGAACCATTTTTTGCCGGTGCGGCCCCAGCCGGTTTGGACCTCATCCGAGATGAAAAGGCCGCCGTATTTCTTGACGATGTTGAAAACGATCTTGAAATATTCCTTGGGCGGCGTGATGAAGCCACCGACGCCCTGGATCGGCTCCGCCATGAACGCGGCGATGCTCCCGCTGGTGCCGGTCTGGATGAGATTTTCCACGTCGCCGGCGCAGGCCACTTCGCATTCGGGATATTTCAGGTGCAGAGGGCAGCGGTAGCAATAAGGATTGATGGCATGCGAAATGCCCTGGCTGACGATACTCGCCTTGCGATAAGGCGCGTGCGCCGTGACGGATTTCATGAGTGACGAACCGCCCGCATACGCATGGCGCAGGGCGACGATGTCGAAACTGCCTGTGGCCATGCGCGCGATCAGGATGGCGGCTTCGTTGGCTTCGCTGCCGGAGCTGGTGAAAAAGCTCGACGACAGATTGCCGGGAGTGATTTGCGCGATTTTTTCCGCGAGCGCGACGATTTGCTCGCTGGGAAAGAGCGTGGAGAGGTGCTGCAGCCGGTTGACCTGCGCGTTGACCTTGCTGGTGACTTTGGGATTGCAGTGGCCGACGGAAACGGTGAGGATGCCGCCAAAAAAATCGAGGTATTTGCGGCCTTCGACGTCCCATACGTGCTGCATTTCAGCGCGGTCGGCAACCAGCGGGTGCTGGTAGTAGTTGGTGACTGACGGCCAGATGTATTTTTTGTGCTTGGCGACAACTTCTTCGCTGCGCGTCATCGTTGAGGGGACTGGCTTTGCTGGCGTGGTCATAAGCGGATCCTTAGGCGTTTTTGGGTCCGTCCGAGTGTACGATGCGCTGTAACCCCCGGCAAGCACGCAACTGGTTTTGACGGTAGAATTGAACGCCATGTGGAAGAAAGTCAAACCAGTACATCCCCGCGAGATTCTGCGCGAGTAGTTCATGGCCCCTCTGGAGCTGAGCATGAACCGGATGGCGATGGATCTCCGAGTCCCCGTGACGCGGATAGCCGACATCGTCCACGAGCGGCGGGTATCACGGCAGACACAGCGTTACGCTTTGCGCGCTACTTCAATAATGCTCCGGTTTTTTGGATGAATCTTCAGACTCGCTATGATCTGGAGGTCGCGGAGGACGAAATCGCAGTGAAGGTTGCGCGCGACGTGCGGCCTTTGGAAGTTCAGGCCGGCTAGGCGCTACTCCTTGCTTCGAGGAGAGATCGAGATGAGGATACACATCCAAAAAGAGCGGCCTGCCGCGTGGGCGGAACGCAAGCAACAGTGCAAGCACGCATGGCTATTGCCGTTTGTGGCGGCTGAGTGCATGTGGGAATGGATTGCCTACGCGTTGAGCCGCTGGTCGTTTCTGGAGGTTCTGGATTATCTGGAAACGTTCAGCGTACTCATTGCCGTGATCTTCTATTTTTCCGAATCGGGCGACCGCGTGAAGCAAAGACACTACCAGGCGTGGCAGGTAGTGAACACCGCGCAGGGAAAGGGCGGAAGCGGCGGCAGGATTGAAGCGCTCCAGGAATTGAACGCGGACCGCGTTCCGCTGGTGGGCGTGGATGTTTCGGGCGCGTTTCTTCAGGGAGTGCGGCTCGACAAAGCGAAGTTGCTGCGAGCGAATTTTTCCGACGCGGACGTGCGCGACGGGAAATTTCAGTCGGCGGATTTTTCGTATGCGAACTTGCGCTCCACGAATTTTCGTGGGAGCCATCTGGTGCAGGCCTCGTTCGACGCGGCGACTCTGGACGAAAGCGATCTAACCGGCGCGGACCTGGCCGGAGCCGACCTTTCGGACGCCACTCTTGACGACGCGGATTTGAGCAACGCCGACCTGCGCGACGTTCATTGGGAACACATCGCAAGCATGAAAAACGCGAATATTTTTGACGTAAGGAACGCCCCGCAAGGATTTGTGGAATGGGCCCTCAAGCATGGCGCGCAAAACGTTGCCGCCGGCACGCACTGAGCGAGCTTAGAGCGATGATCATCCGGGCAGCCACCGCAAACGATGCTGACGCTATCTGGAAAATTCTCGAACCAATCATCCGCGCCGGGGATACCTACACCCTGCCTCTGGACATGACCCCCGAAGACGCTCTGGCGTACTGGCACTCACGGGGGCACGAGGTGTTTGTCGCCGAAGAAAACGGAGAGATTCTCGGAACCTATTATCTGCACGCGAATCAAAAAGGCGGCGGAGCCCACGTGGCGAATTGCGGCTACATGACCGCGCCCTGGGCCAGCGGGCGCGGCATTGCACGCGCAATGTGCCAGCACTCCCTGGGCCATGCGAAATCCCGCGGCTTTCGCGCCATGCAGTTTAATTTTGTCGTCAGCAGCAACGAGCGGGCTGTCGACCTCTGGCAGCGAATGGGATTCAAAATTGTAGGAAGTCTTCCCGGCGCCTTCCTGCACCCGACGCTCGGCCTCGTGGACGCACTGGTGATGTACCGGATGCTTTAGCGCGGGACACGGAAGCGCGGCCCGCCCTTTCGCCTCTCGCTTGCACACCAGCCTCGAAACCCCGCGAAGCATATGTATAATGACGCGCTATGTCCCTGGCCGCGTCCCTCCTTCGACGAACGTACCGGACTTTCACGAGAGTTTTCCCACGTTGCGGCATGGTTTCGCAGGCCATCGCCTTCAATCTCTTCCTGGCATTTTTCCCCGCGTTGCTCATCATGGTGGGATTCGCAACCAGCCGCATCGGCGGGCGGACCAGCCTCTTCGATTTGATCAACGACCTGACGGAATTTCTGCCGCCTGGCAGCCAAAGCATCGTTTCCGAATTCCTCGTGAAACGAGGCCCGGAGGCCTGGAAACTCGCGCTGGTAGGTTGGACGGGAACGCTGCTGGCTGGTACACAGGTGATGCGGCTGCTGATGGATGGCATTCATCGCATTTACGGTGACCAACAGCAACCCGGTTTTCTGCACAGGCAGCTTCGAGGTCTGGCGCTGCTACTCGTGACGATTGCGCCTCTGCTCGCAGCGGCGATCTTGGGCGTGCTGGGCCACCCCATTCGGCGCTGGATGGCTCATGAACTAGGCACGCAGCATCCTCTCCAGGGGTGGTGGGGCTTTTTCTTTCCGGCGGTCGCCATTGTTCTGTCGCTGCTGGCGCTAACGGTCATCTATCGCGTGGCTCGGCCCGGAGAAGAAAGTCTGCGCAACGTGCTCCCCGGCGCCATGCTGGCGACAGCGTTCTGGTGGCTGGCGAACGTGCTGTTTGGGGTCTACGTGCGGAAAGTGCCCTACAGCATCGTCTACGGAGGGCTAGCGGCCGTCATCGGATTGATGGTGTGGATGCAGCTATCGGCGGTAATTGTTTTCCTCGGCGCCGCATGGAACGCGGAACTGCAGGAGAGCCGCAAACTCGGCCGCGCGCACGGTTGAGCCAGAAGATCGAACGCCATGACTGACCAGTTGGCTCACGTGGAATGCTATTCGGGTTTCAAGGCGGAAGAACGTCCCGTGCGCATCGTTTTTGGATCGCAATCGCTGAAGGTTACGGAAGTGGAAGACCGCTGGTACTCGCCAGGCGCGACCTTTTTTCGCGTGCTTGTGGAGAGCGGAGACCGCTATGTTTTAAGGCGCGATCACGCCCAGGATATTTGGAGCCTGACCGCGTTTCGAGCGGCGGGCAATCGCATTGACACAAAAATTAACCACAGCGTATAGTGAATCCGCGAGATTGGTCCTGGGTTCCCCCCGTGGTGCCGGCTGCCCCGTGAGCCGGCGGTGCCTGCGGATGCGGATCAGAGAAGGAAAGGGATGTCCTACCTACCGCAGTTCCCGTTCGCGCACCTCTCGAAGTGTGTGTGTTTGCTTCTGGTGGCGAGCGGGATAAGCAGCCCTCTGTGTGCGCAGACCTCTTCTTCGCAGGCCTCTCCGACAAGCACCGCGACGCAGACACAGGCGCCTGCCGAGCCAGGGAAGTCCCAGACACCAAGTTCCAGCGAAAATGCCGAAGTCTCCAGCCGCGATACCCCGCCCACGTTTAAAGTCCGCGTAAACCTGGTGCTGGTGCGCGTGGTGGTCCGGGATTCGCAGGGCAGAGTAGTGCCGAACCTGCAAAAGGAAGATTTTCAGCTTTTCGACAATCGCAAGGCACAGACCATTTCCACCTTCAGCGTGGAAACGCCGCAATCGCGTGTGGTACCCACCACCACAAGCGCCGATCCAAACGCCCCGGAGGACCCTACAGCGGCAAATGCGGCAGCCGCGTCCCTTCCGCAGCGTTTCGTCTCCGTGATATTTGATGACCAGCACATGATTATGGCGGATACTCTGTTTGTGCGCAGCGCGACGGCCAAATTTTTCGAAGCCCTCGCTCCTTCCGACCGTGTCGCTATTAACACCACTTCCGGCCAGCTTACGCAGGAATTTACGGACGACCGCGCGCTTTTACGCAAGTCGCTTCTGAATGTATTGCCGCGTTCGCCCACCCAGGGAACTCATGATTGTCCGGACGTCAGCTACTACCAGGCCGACATGATCCAGAACAAAAATGATCAGCAGTCGCTGGCCGTGGCCACCGAGGACGCCGTGCAGTGCGCGTTTCAAGGCGACGAAACGCAGAAGGCTGCGGCACAGGGCATGGCGCAGTCGGAGGCCAACGTCGTGCTCGCGCGGGAAGACACCTCCACGGAATATGCGCTGCGGCACATGGAAGACGTTATGCGCCGTCTTTCGACAATGCCCGGGCAGCGGATTATTGTGTTTGTCTCGCCTGGATTTATTACCTCGACCCTGTTTTTGGAGTTTAGCAATTTGGTGGACCGCGCAACGAAAGCGAACATCGTGGTGAACACCATCGATGCGCGCGGCTTGTATACGCCGGATATGGGGGACATCGCCGACCCCTATGTAGATGCTCCCCAAGTGGCGGGGTTTAAGTCTATGTACCGGGTGTCCGCGCAATTGGCCCAAGAAGATGTCCTGGCGCAGCTTGCCGATGGAACGGGCGGGACTTTTTTCCATAACCGCAACGATGTGGACGAAGGTTTGCGCGAAGCCGGGGCAGCGCCTGCCATGACCTATCTGCTGGGATTTTCTCCGCAGAATCTGAAGCTGGACGGCAGCCTGCACACTTTGAAGGTTTCCTTTGTGCACAAAACGAACTACAAGATTCAGGCTCGGCACGGCTACTTCGCGCCGCGGCATGTGGTCGATCCCACCGAGGCGGCCAAGGAGGAAATTCAGGAAGCGCTCTTCTCGCAGGATGAAATCCGCGACCTGCCCGTCGATCTGCATACCCAGTTTTTCAAGACGGACGCATTTGCCGCGAAATTGGCGGTCCTCACGCATGTAGATATCAAGGGCGTGCACTTCCGCAAGGCCGAGGGGCGCAACCGGGATGATCTGACGGTGGCCACGGCGATCTTCGATGAAAATGGCAATTACGTGACCGGCGGAGAGAAGATCATTGAGATGAAATTGTTGGACACGACGTATGACCGGCTGACTCGCGTGGGACTCAATCTGAAGTCGAGTTTCGACGTGAAACCGGGAAGTTATCTGGTGAGGCAGGTAGTGCGGGATTCCGAGGGAGCGCAGATCGCGGCGCGCAACGGCGCCGTAGTGATACCGAATTGATGGGGGAAGAAATGAACACAAAAAAGAACCGCGGGCGGATGACTTGGGGCCGCCTCGCAGGACTGCTGGCGGCCGGTACGTGCTTATTTCTGATGCCGCTTATTGGGCAGACTCCGGCGCCACCCGCGCAGGATGCCAGCCAGCAATCGGGCCCGGTGATCAAGGCCGAGTCCAAGTTAGTGCTGGTGGACGCGGTCGTGACAGACAAGAAGGGGAACTACATCCACGACCTGACGCAGAGCGATTTCAAAGTGTTCGAAGACAATAAAGAGCAGAGCGTGGCGAGTTTTTCGTTTGGAGCGGACGTCGCGGTTCAGGCCAAAGGTCAGAAGAGATATTTGATCCTCTTCTTCGATAACTCGACCATGGCTGCGCCCGACCAGATCCAGGCAAGAAGTGCCGCCAAGAAATTCATCGATGGGAACGCAGGCCCCGACCGGCTGATGGCGGTTGTCGATTTCGGCGGAACTTTGCGCATCGTGCAGAACTTCACGGCAAATGCGGACTTGTTGCAGGCGGCTGTGGCAGGACTCAAGAGTTCGGCCGTCGATCCAAATGCGCAGGCGCCAGTGGATGTGGCCTCGGCAGGGCTGTCGGGCAATACGCCGGGGGGGCTGGGCGGATCGAACTCTCCATTTTCTTCGATGAGCAACGCGGAAGCCGATTTTGGAGCGAGAAGCATGCTGCTTTCGCTGAGAAGTCTCGCCAAGAATTTGCGCGGAGTTCCGGGGCGAAAGATGGTTGTGCTTTTCTCCGGAGGATTTCCCCTTAACTCGGAGAGCGAATCCGAGTTGACGGCCACGATTGATGCCTGCAACAAAGCCAACGTCGCGATTTACTCGTTGGATGTGCGCGGCCTGATTGCCACGGCTCCCGGCGGCGTCTCGCAGCGGCAAACTCCGGACCATGGAAAGCTTGTAGCCACCAGATGGACGGACGCTGGAACTGCATTCGGTGGAGGCCGCCTGGTGCTGGCTTCCTACTCAGCCGGACTGCTGGAACCGCAACGTCCTGGCGGGGGCGGCGGAACTGGCGGTGGAGGCGGGACCGGCGGTGGGGGAACGGGTGGAGGAGGTGGACGTTCCGGCGGTGGTGGGACC
Organism: Candidatus Acidiferrum sp.; assembly: GCA_035313865.1. GTDB lineage: Bacteria > Acidobacteriota > Terriglobia > Acidiferrales > UBA7541 > Acidiferrum. The sequence goes on along the minus strand of DATFZY010000127.1, from coordinate 738 downwards.
GGTGGCACCGGGGGAACTGGCGGCACCGGCGGAGGCACAGGCGGTAAGGGCGGCACCGGGGGAACTGGCGGCACTGGAGGAACGGGAGGAACCTCTGGTCGCACTGGAGGAACGGTCGGCGGAAACAATCCCAACAACTCGAACTCGGTTTACACGCAGCCCCGTACCATCGTCCCGCCATTCCCGCCTTCCGCTTCGACGAATCAGCAGATTATGGCGGCGCTCTCGGATGGAACTGGCGGCTTTACCATTTTCAACACCAACGATCTCCTGGGTGGACTGGAAAAGATTGGCCGCGAGCAGAACGAATTCTACATTCTGGGTTACGTGCCTCAGCAAACGCCTGAGGGAAGCTGCCATACGTTGAAGGTGAAGATGAACCGTGGTGGGCTGACCGTAAGGTCGCGCAGCGGCTACTGCAATACGAAGTCGTCGAACATACTGGAAGGCACGCCAGTGGAAAAGCAGCTCGAGGCGCGGGCCTCAGGCACGCAGTCGGGACCGATGCAGGGGGCGTTCCAGGTACCGTACTTCTACACGTCGCCGAATGTGGCGCGTGTCAACCTGTCGATGGAGATTCCTTCAAGCACCGTGCAATTCAACAAAGACAAGGGGAAATATCACGCCAGCTTGAACGTCCTGGGGATAGCATATAAGCCGGACGGCTCCATCGGAGCGAAGTTCAGCGACACCGTCAACCTCGATTTGGAAAAAGACGATGTGAAGGAATTCACCAAG
>DATFZY010000126.1:0-3257 GCA_035313865.1 Candidatus Acidiferrum sp. | reverse complement strand
AAAAAGCCGCAGGGCTCAAAAACAGTCGCCCTGCGCTACAAAATCTCCTTTTGGACGTTGACGACTAGATTCCGGATGTAGGAGCGGCGATTCAGCAATTCGTTTAGCTGCTTTTTTATGGCGTCGCGCTCGGGTTGGTTCTTGGCGCCGCCGGATTCCGCGTCGACCGCGGTGTCCCACTGCGCGGCGGCTTGAAATAGCTCGGCATCCACTTCCTTGAGTTTTTGCTGAAAATTGCTCGCCGCGGTTTCCAGGCGGACTTTCAGGGCCGCCAAATCGCCGCCCGCAGATTTGGTTTCGCGCAGTTCGTCCAACGATTCGTTCAGTTCAAAAACTTCTTCGAGGAGTTCCGGCGGGGCTTGCTGCTTGTGCTCGCCCTCTTTGCGCGCGCCTTCGGTGGCCAGCAAATACTCCACGCGGGCTACCGGCTCGCGCAGGACGCGGTAGGCGTCATTTAATTCGGAGCTGCGTTTGAGGGAGAGCCCGCGTTCCGTCTCGCTGGCGTTTACGAAATTATCGGGATGCAGCTTCCAGCTCAGCTGGAGGAATTTTTGTTCGAGGGCGCCCATTTCGATCCACAGTTTTTTGGGCAGCTCGAACAGCGCGAAATAGTCGAGGGCATGCGGGATTTGCTGCAGCTTGCCGCAGCTCGCGCAGAAATGTGTGCCCAGGGCGCGCTCGTGGCAGCTCCAGCAAACGAGCGGCGGATTTGTGGAGGTTGTGGGTGCGGTCATAAGAGTTTAGTCCAACTTGGCACAAAAAAAGTGGCTGGCTGGTGCGGGTGCCAACCACTGGTCGCCTGGGCTTGGTTAACACCGTGCACAGGCAAGAGTGCCTGTGCTACTTAGGCCGTGAAGGAGCTGCCGCAGCCGCAGTTTCTGGCGGCGTTGGGATTCTGGAAAACGAAACCCTGGCGCATCAGCGTCTCTTCGTATTCCAGCGTGGTGCCGTTCAGATACAGAAAACTTTTCGGATCGACGAAGAGGCGCGCGCCAAATTCTTCGAAAATCTTGTCGCGGTCGCGGGCTTGCGTATCCAGGCGCATGGCGTAAGAAAGGCCACTGCAGCCGCCGCCTTGCACGCCCACGCGCAGGCCGCCGGCTTCCGGAGAAACGCCGTCTTTTTCAAGCAAGGCGCGGATTTTTTTTGCGGCGCGTTCGGTCAGATGGATCTTGGGGGTTTTCGGGGCGCCTGCGGCGTCGACGTTGGGCGTGATGCCCAGGAGATTTTTTTCTTCGGTGATTTCCGTGGCCATTTTTGGTGTTCCGACTTGAAAGCAAAATTCATTGGTGCTTGTGCTTACGTCTGGGCGTTGGGGGCGCAACATGTTGCGCCCCTACAGACTCGCGGCCGCGATCGTTGCCGGCCTTGCCGCTGCTGACACTAGACGGCGCGGCACCAACCGGGCACAGGCAAGAGTGCCTGTGCTACTTAAGAACTAGTGCGCGGCTTTCTCGGCTACTGGAACGGTGATGCCGTGCTTTTTCTTCCAGTCGCCGATGGCGGCTTTGATGGCGTCTTCGGCGAGCACCGAGCAGTGAATCTTGACCGGGGGCAGCGCGAGTTCGCGCACGATGTCCGTGTTCTTGATGGACAGCGCTTCCTCGACGGTTTTGCCCTTGACCCATTCGGTGGCCAAGCTGGAGCTGGCGATCGCCGAGCCGCAGCCGAAGGTCTTGAATTTTGCTTCTTCGATCACGTTGGTGTCCGGATTGATTTTCATCTGCAGCTTCATAACGTCGCCGCATTCCGGAGCGCCGACCAAACCGGTGCCCACGTTGGGATCTTCCTTCGACAGGCTGCCCACGTTGCGCGGGTTGTTGTAGTGATCCACTACTTTGTCGCTATATGCCATAACTTGTGCTCCTTAACTCGTCTGAAACTTTTTTGGCCGCCAAACGGCCAGCAAATCTTTGGACCGCGAAACTTCCAACCGGGAAACGGGCAACACCCTTTAGCCGAAGCTAATGAAACTTACGCGGCCCAAGAATACCCTCGGCTTACGGATAGCTGCAATGCCTGACAAGGCTTCGAGAAGCTGATCGCTCAGCTTCTCGCCATGCTCTGCACGCTGACGAAGGCCGCGCTGCGGATGGCTTTGTCCGAGAGCGAAACGTTCGGCACCCACGCCGAGCGGCCCGCGGTCAACTGCCGCAAAGCGTCTTTGATGAACTCCGCGCCCACGCCAAGCAATTTCAAGAACGCGCGCACTTCCTGCAACTGCTGGAAGGAGCGCTGCCCCGCGGGAAGAGCTTCGTCGCTTTCGTCATAAGGAACGAACGCCACGCGAAACGCGGCCCCCGTGCCTCCAATTGAACGGTGAATCTGGATGGTTCCTTCGCTTGCCATTGATGTTGCCTCGCCTTTCCGGGCTGTGCTTATGCTGTTTGCCATTTGACCTTTGAAATATCGATGCCTTCCTTGGCCATCTCATATAGTGGAGACAGTTCGCGGAGTTTGGTTACGACCTGGGTCATCTTTTCGATGACGTAGTCGACCTCCTCCGGCGTATTGAAGCGGCCGAGGCCAAAGCGGATCGAGGTGTGCGCGAGGTCTTCGCCCACGCCTAATGCTTTGAGTACATAGCTGGGCTCGAGGGTTGCCGAAGTGCAGGCAGAACCACTCGAAACAGCAATGTCGTTAATGCCCATCAGCAAAGACTCGCCTTCCACGTAGGCGAAACTCATATTTAAATTGTTGGGCAGCCGGTACTCCATCGAGCCGTTGATGAAGACTTCATCCAGCTTAGCTTCGAGGCCCTTTTGCAGCCGGGTGCGCAGTTCGAGCATGCGCTTGGACTCCTCGGGCATCTCTTTTTGCGCGATTTCGCAAGCTTTGCCGAGGCCCACGATGCCGGGAACGTTCAGCGTGCCGGAGCGCATGCCGCGTTCATGGCCACCGCCATCGATGATGGCGGAAAGCTGCACGCGCGGATTGCGGCGGCGAACGTAGAGCGCGCCCACACCCTTGGGGCCGTAAATCTTGTGTCCCGAGATGGCCAGCAGATCGATGTTGTCTTTCTGCACGTCCACGGGAATTTTTCCGACGGCTTGCACGCCATCCACGGCGAAGAAAATGCCGTGTTCCTTGGCGATTTTGCCGATTTCGGCGATCGGGTTGATGGCGCCAATTTCATTGTTGGCGTACATCACGGTGATCAAAATCGTGGTTGGCCGGATGGCGGCTTTTAGTTCATCGAGATTGACGCGGCCATCTTTTTGCACCGGCAGATAGGTAACTTCAAAGCCGTCCTTTTC
>DATFZY010000125.1:0-5933 GCA_035313865.1 Candidatus Acidiferrum sp. | reverse complement strand
GCGGGATTTTCCTGCATGGTGATGGAGAATTCGGCGTGGGTTTCGCGGTAGGCGGCGAAAAGGCCGCGGGAATTGCCCATGGCGGATTGCTGGAGGCCGCTGGCGAAGATGCCTGCGGCGACTTGGCCGTTCTGGATGGCGAGGTCGCAGGCTTTGCGAACAGCGCGGGCGCGTTCTTCGGGCGTGAGGGCGGCAGTGTCCTTTGCGAACCGATTTATTTTGCGATAGCGCTTCTTGGTGGGGAGCGGGAGGAGATGCGGATCCTTAGGCTGGCTGTGAGCTAGGGACAAGGAGGCTTCGATGGCGGCGCGGAGAGAGTCTTCGTCGACGCGATTTGTTGTGGCGCGGGCGGTGCGGCCGTCGGCGACCGTTCGAATGGATACGTTGAGGCCGTGCTCGGCGACGTTTTGGTGGATGGCGTTGTTGGCGAAGCGGGTGAGAGAGTCGGCGGTTTCGTCGATGTGGACTTCGGTTTCTTCAGCGCCGGTTGATTTTGCCAGGCGGAGAACGGTGTCTATTATTCGGCGGAGTTCGCGTTCGAGAAATAGTTCGACGGGGCGCACGGCGGATGGGGAGCGCTTCCCTGTTGAGGACTTGTTGGATTTGTGTGGCGTGGTCATTGGTTGGAGAATGCCGAGCCGATTCTGACGTTGCGGAAACGGGATGGAGCGGCGCCGTGGCCGGTGCCCATGGTTTGCATGGGCTGGCCTTTGCCGCAGTTTGGCGTGCCCCAGAGAGTCCAGTGGTCGCGAGAGCAGATTGCATCGCAGGAATTCCAGAATTCGGTGGTGATGCCGCTGTAGCTGGGATTTTTGAGCATGCGCGTTTTCTTGCCGCCCTTGATTTCCCAGCCGACTTCTGTTGAGAACTGGAATTGGTAGCGGCGATCGTCGATGGACCAGGAGCGGTTGGTTTCCATGAGGATGGCGTCGTCGGTGTCGGCAATTAAATTTTCAAAATCCCACGTGCCAGGATTGAGGCTGATATTTGTCATGCGAATGATGGGGAGGCGGTTCCAGCTCTCTGTGCGCATGGTGCCGGACGAGCGTTTCAGGCCGATGAGATGGGCGGTTTCGCGGTTGGAGAGATAGCCGCGGAATTGGCCGTCTTTGATGATGTCGGTGCATTGCGCGGGGACGCCTTCGTCGTCGTAGGCGAAGCTGCCGAGGCCGGGGCCGTGTTCGAGGCGGGCGTCGGCGACGACGTTGACGATATCCGAGCCGTAGCGAAGCTTGTTGAGCTGATCGAGGGTGAGGAAACTTGTACCGGCGAAGTTGGCTTCCTGACCGAGGACGCGGTCGAGTTCGATGGGATGGCCGACGGATTCGTGAATCTGCAGGCCGAGCTGGCTGCCGCCGAGGATCAGCGTGCCTGTCTTTTCAGGGCACTGCGGCGCGAAATGGAGGGCTGCGGCTTCTTCGCCGACTCGGGGCGCGTGTTTCAGAAAATCGAGAGATTCCACGAGTTCGTAGCCCTCGAGGGCATGCTGGCCGCCGAAGCTATTCGGATACGAGCGCTTCTGAATGTCGTCGCCCTGAAAAGAGGTCGCACCGATGCCGCAGCCGGTGATCAGTTTGTTCTGATGGATGCGCGAGCCGATGCTGGAAGCAAACCAGGACTCAATCTTTCGAAATTGCATTCCGGTTTCCGTCAGGGTGACGCCTTTGACGCGCCGCATTTCCTCATCAGCAGCCAGTAGCAACGTGAGCTGCGTTTCGAGCGGTATTTCGAACGGGTCCTTGCGAAAGGGGCTCTGCCAGCTATCCACGTAGGGGTCTTCGGGGACCATCACCACGTCGCCGCGCTTCGCGAGGGCCGACGCTCTGGCGATGGAAACGGCCTGCGCGGCACAGGCGGAAACGCTTTCGCGCGTGAGCCGGTCCGTGGAAGCGAAGCCCCATGCGCCATTCGCCAACGCGCGAATTCCCAAGCCGATCGACTCGGACTGCGCGAGGGTTCCGACTTGGCCGTTTTTTGTGGTCAGGTCGCGCTGGCGAAGGTGCATTACGCGAACGTCAGCGTAGCTTGCGCCGCGGAGGCGGGCTGTGTCGAGGGCGTTAACCGAGAGATCCCACATGAGAGTGAGCCTGGAAAAGCTGAATTTAGTTTACAAGAAAAAGGGGCGTTTTTCGGCGCCCCTTTGGAAAGAAGAAAGGAATACGCGCAGGAATCGCGGTGCTACGTTCCTTCTTGCCAGGAAGCGAGGTAATGCTCCTGCTCGGCGGTTAGCTTGTCTAGTTTGTGGCCCATGCTGTCCAGCTTGAGGCGGGCGATTTCCTTGTCGAGATTTTGCGGCACAACATAGACCTGCGGCTTGAGTTGCTTATAGTTCTGGCGCAGGTATTCGGCCGAGAGCGCCTGGTTGGCGAAGCTCATGTCCATGACGCTGGCCGGGTGACCTTCGGCGGTGGCGAGATTGACTAGACGTCCTTCACCCAAGAGATAAACCTTGCGGCCGTCTCTCAGGAGATATTCGTCTACCAAGGGGCGCACTTCGCGTTTGCCACTGGAAAGTTTCTCCAGCGCAGGAATGTCGATTTCGACGTTGAAGTGGCCGGAGTTGCAGACCACTGCACCGGTCTTCATCACTTCAAAGTGCTCGGAGCGAATCACGCTTTTGTTGCCGGTGACAGTGATAAAAACATCGCCGAGCTTGGCTGCGTCAGCCATAGGCATAACGCGGAAGCCGTCCATTACCGCTTCGATGCCCTTCGTCGGATCGATTTCAGTGATGATTACATCGGCGCCGTGGCCCTTGGCGCGCATGGCGACGCCGCGTCCACACCATCCGTAGCCCGCGACGACGACCTTGAGGCCGGCGAGCAGCAAGTTGGTGGCGCGAATGACGCCGTCGAGCGTGGACTGCCCAGTGCCATAGCGATTGTCGAAGAAGTGCTTGGTCTCGGCGTCGTTGACGGCGATGATCGGATACTTCAGTGTGCCGTCTTTGGCCATGGCGCGAAGGCGGATGACGCCAGTGGTGGTCTCTTCCGTTCCGGCGATAACGTTGGAAACCAGATCGGTGCGCTTGGTGAGCAGCATGGTGACGAGATCGGCGCCGTCATCCATCGTGAATTGCGGCTTGTGTTCGAGAGCGGCGCGCAAGTGCGAATAGTAGGTCTCGTTGTCCTCGCCCTTGATCGCGTACGTCGGAATGTTGTAGTCGCGGTTCAGCGAAGCCGCGACTTCGTCCTGGGTCGAGAGCGGATTGGAAGCGCAGAGAACCGCATCGGCACCGCCATCGCGCAACGCAATCATCAGATTCGCCGTTTCGCTGGTCACATGCAGACAAGCGGAAACGCGCAGGCCCTTGAGGGGCTGCTCTTTTACAAAGCGCTTACGAATGATTTCGAGCACGGGCATCTGGTTGCCTGCCCACTCGATCTTGCGCTTGCCGGCGTCGGCCAGCCCGATATCTTTTACATCACCCTTTTTCAGTTCAGCGGTAGCCACACTCGTTCTCCTTAATCAAAGTTTGCGCGGTTGGGGGACTTCGCGCGGGAAAAAAACTTGCCAGCGCAGGAGCCGGCGTTTCTTGCAGGCCTGGCCTATCGGCGAGCCGCGACTTCCACCGTGGCCGCGGATCCCAGCCCGGCTGCTTTGCGAAGAGCGTCCGCGCGGTCGGTGCGTTCCCAGGTGAAGCCAGGGCCGCTGCGCCCAAAATGGCCGTACGCCGCGGTGGGCTTGTAAATGGGCCGACGAAGATCGAGCGCTTCGATGATGCCCTTGGGTGTCAGCGAGAAGTATTCGCGGATCAGCGAAGTGATTTTTTCTTCGGAAATGGCCGCAGTGCCGAACGTTTCGGCCATCACGGAGACTGGTTCGGCTACGCCGATAGCGTAGGCGAGCTGTACTTCCGCTTTGCGTGCCAGCCCAGATGCCACCACGTTCTTGGCGATGTAACGGGCCATGTAGCAGGCAGAGCGGTCCACCTTGGAAGGATCTTTGCCGGAGAACGCGCCGCCACCATGACGGCTGTAGCCGCCGTAGGTATCCACGATAATTTTGCGGCCGGTCAAACCGGCATCGCCCATGGGTCCGCCGATGACGAAGCGTCCCGTGGGATTGATGTGGTACTTGGTTTTGCTGTCGAGCATGGCGGCAGGAATGATGGGACGAATCACATTCTCGGTAACGGCATCGCGCAAATCGGCGTTGGAAACTTTTTCGCTGTGCTGCGTGGAGATAACTACGCAATCGACGCGAGCGGGCCGGCCATCGCGATACTCGATGGTGACCTGGGACTTGCCGTCAGGCCGGAGAAAATCAACTTTATTGGATTTGCGAATTTCGGAGAGGCGCTGCGTAAGGCGGTGGGCAAGCTGGATGGGCATGGGCATCAGTTCGTCTGTTTCATCGCAAGCGAAACCGAACATCAGGCCCTGGTCTCCCGCGCCGCCAGTATCGACGCCCATGGCGATGTCCGGCGATTGGCGCTTGATGGTGCACATGACGGCGCAGGTTTCGGCGTCGAAACCAAATTTCGCGCGGTCATAGCCGACACCGCGGATGGTGTCGCGCACCAGCGTGTCGTAATCGAGGATGGCGCTGGTGGTGATTTCGCCGGCGACCATGGCCAAGCCGGTGGTCACCAGAGTCTCGCAGGCCACGCGGCCCTGGGGGTCGATCTTCATCACTTCATCGAGAACCGCATCGGAAATCTGGTCAGCAATTTTGTCCGGATGGCCTTCGGTGACGGACTCCGAGGTAAATAAGAAATTCCTTAAGGCTTCGCTCAAAACACTTTCTCCTTCGTGAACCGCGGCGGTCCAGCCGCCGGGACAGGCTATTCACAGTGTATTCGATTAACCCTACAAAACTAACATCGCAGGGTCTAAGAATCAACGCATTGACATTGAACGACTTGCAGGTGCATTGAACGGTCGCAAATGGGGGCTGAACGGCGCCTGGGAGCATCGAATGGCGCGTCCCGGGCAGCTCTAGGCGGCGTCTTCGTCGTCATCGAGCTGCACGTCGAGCTTGCCCTTGGTCTTTTTGGCCATCAGGTAGCTGCGGATGAAAGGGTCGATGTCGCCATCCATGACGCGGTCGACGTCTCCGGCACTGAACTTGGTGCGGTGATCCTTGATCATGCGGTAGGGCTGCATGACGTAGGAACGGATCTGGCTGCCAAAAGAGATGTCGAGCTTGGTCTCGTCGAGCTTGTCGGTGTGCGCCTGGCGCTTTTGGATTTCAAGGTCGTAGAGGCGGGAGCGCAACATCTTCATAGCCATTTCGCGGTTTTTGCCCTGACTGCGCTGGGCTTGGCAGCCGACCACGATATTGGTCGGAAGATGGGTGATGCGAATAGCGGTCTCCACCTTGTTGACGTTCTGGCCGCCCTTGCCGCCGGAACGGAAAGTATCCACGCGCAGATCTTCCGGGCGGATATTGATTTCGATGCGGTCGTCGATTTCCGGAATTACGAAGACCGAAGCGAAGGAGGTGTGGCGGCGTGCCGCCTGATCGAATGGGGAGATGCGGACGAGACGGTGCACACCCGTTTCTCCTGCAAGCAGGCCATAGGTATTTTCTCCAGCGAATTGAATCGTGGCGGACTTGATGCCAGCTTCTTCGCCGGGAGTTTCATCGAGCAGGGTGGCGTCGATGCCTTTGCGCTCCGCCCATCGGAGGTACATGCGGAGAAGCATGGAGGCCCAGTCCTGCGATTCCGTGCCGCCTGCGCCGGGCTTGATGGTCATGATGGCGTTGAGGTGGTCGGTTTCGCCGGAGAGCAGCGTGCGGGTTTCTTGTTCGCTTACGTAGGTTTCGGCGGTGGTTAGTTCGCGGTCTAGGTCTTTTAGGAGATCTTGGCGCTGGTCGGCGTTGGTTTCTTCTGCGGCTAGCGCTATGTAGGTTTCTATGTCGCCTGATAGCGCGGTTAGTTTGTCGTCTGCGGCGATTTGGTCTTCGGAGCGCTTGCGGTCTCTTAG
>DATFZY010000124.1:0-3002 GCA_035313865.1 Candidatus Acidiferrum sp. | reverse complement strand
CCGTGCGCCACAAAATGAATGTAGGAAAAATCGGCGGGCTGGCTCTTCAGATACGAATCGGGCGTCGCCCTCGCGCCGGAAAACACCGTGCGCTCACCCGCGGGGAAATAATTCTCGATCCCCGTCATTTCCGCCGTGGCCTGCGGCAACTTCGGAAATTCCGCGTCCGGCGAAACGGGATCTCCCACCAGCAAAAGTTTCTTCGCCGTCGCCGCATGCCGCGATGCCCCAGCCGCGAGCAGCGTCAAAGAATTGGCGTACGAAACGTCCACATCCTCGATCCAGTAATGCAATTGTGGCGCGGGCGCCAGCAAAGTCTCGAAATTCAATCCATAAAGACTGCCATCCGGCAATATCGTGACCCGCGCCCCCTTCGGAATCATTTTCGCAGCCGGAGCCACCAGCAAATCATAAAGTTTCCGCCCCGCCGCATTCTGCGTCTCCAAAACGTCGCGCGACCCCAGCAGCGCCTGCCGGTAAGACTGCACGAGTGGATCAATTTCCGCCGCCGGCGGCAGGGTGAAAAGCTCCACCCTCTCCGGCGTGATCACCCACAAATAAGAATGGTCCACTCCGAACCAGTACGAAAAAACAGTGGAACTCAACTGCTTCGCTGTTTGTTGCGGACGAAAATTCCTAAGCGGAAAATTTACGGACAGCGAGCTGAACCCAAGCCCCTCCGCCAGCGTACGTGCCCTGCTCACTTCCGCTACTTGCAGTGCTTGTTCCGTCCGCTGTTGCGAGACTAGGAAGTCGAGGTAGTCGCCGTAAAAACCTGTCACGCCGGACAAAAAGGACAACCGAAGATCCTCGCGCCTTACGGATGACCTAGCTGCTTCGATCGTAGCCATCGCGTTCTGGAAGTGTATTTCGGCTTCCGCCGGCTTCTTCGTCGCGACGTACAGATCGGCAAGGCCCGCTTCTGCCTGGCGAGTCAGATAACGATCCAGAGTCTTCTCCCGTAGTACTTGTTTAAAGTCAGACGCCGCGGCTGCGAAGTGATTCGTATCTGCATCGATGTAACCGGAGGTTATCAGCGAGTACAGCTCTGACGACCGATCATGATTAGCACGTTCCACGCCAAGCGCCTCTGCGTTGTATTTCGCGGCCAAATCGTACTGGCCTTTTTTCAGTTCCACATGTGCGAGGTTATTCAGGCAGTCTGCTGCTGTCGCGTTGTTTCCCAGTTTACGTGCAAACGCAAGGCTCTGCAGGTAATCGGTTTCTGCATCGGAAAAATCGCGCTGTGTGTACTCAATTGTTCCGATGTTTCTGAGCCAGAGCATTTCGTCTTTTTCCACGCCCAGTTGCTTCGCCGCTTCCTTCGCTTCCAGGGACAGGGACAAGGCTTTGTCTTCGTCGCCCATTCTGTGATAGCTCCAGCCCAGGTTACCCGAGGTCTTTGCGGTCAGGGCCCTGGCATCCAGCAAGCGGGAAAGTTCCACGGACTTGGTGTACCAGTCAATGGATTCGTCGAAGCGCTCCTGGTACATGGCTACGAGTCCCAAGCTTCCCAACGCTTTCGATTCGATGTAAGGCTGATTGTTCTGCGCGGCTTGCTGAAGAGCGTCGTGAAAGAAGACCGTCGCGGCTGGATAATCACCCTGAAGAAAAGCGAGCGTGCCGTGGCCAAGCATTACTTCGGAGAGAATATTTTTTTGATTTGCCTCCGCTAGCCGTTTCGCTTCGGATAGGTGAAGTTTCGCATCGTCAAAGCGCTGTAACCCACAGTCGGCAAGCGCCTCGAATAATTCTCTCCGGACGGCAATGTCAGTCGGCGCCAGATCGGCGGGAAGCGGCGCATCCAACAGGGCGAGCGCATCCCCGCTCAATCCCCTCGAAACGAGTACCTCGGCTTCGAGGACGCGGAAGCGCCAGGCCCACTCCGGGTTGCTGGCGGAATATGCGCGAAAGGCAGCATCAGAGTCGCGGGACGCGCCTGCATTTTCGCCATGCTCGAATTCCATTCGAACACGCCGAAACCGGTCGCCGGGCTGTTCAGGGGTTCGTCGATTGCATCCACAAACCCCAATCGCTGCTATCGAGACAAACAACCAACTCAGGGATAAGTTGACCCGCCGCCGGTGCCTCCCGGTCCGCCGCCCGAACCACCGACGGTCGATCCCATTTCCACGCGCAGCATCGCAAGTTCGCGCTGGTAGCGCTGCAACTGCAATTCGGCAAGATAGATCTTCCCGAATTGCGGCACCACAATGACGTTTCCGTATCTGCGCAGCTCCGAACAAGTGGTCTTGACGTCCTTTACCAGCGAACACAGCACGATCCCTTTCGATTCCGGAAACTCATCGCTGGCGAACCAGTTATACCTCTCCCGGAGAAATTCCGGTACGTCCGCCTTTGGCTTTCCCCACAGGAATCGCCCCTGCATCATTTCCCGGGACTGTTGGTTCTCCAGATATTCCTTCTTGAAGGATGCATGCGTTCCCAGGCGAGTGAAAAGTTCATTGTCCAGATCTACCTGAACCGGGCACCCGGCGATCCGCAAATTCTCGAAGCGGCTTCCGATCGAAAGAATCGTCGGCTCCTCCTCGTCCAAACGCTGCTTGGAGGTAATGCGCGCCACGATGCGGTCCGCGGTTACCATATCCAAAATGTTCAGGCCCTCGATCGTCGCGGTTACCGAGGAGTTAAAGGTGTCATCCTTCGAGTTGCGGCTGGAGCCAACCACCGAATACGCTGCTCTGTACGAAATGATTTCCTTTAATCGAAAATTCTCCGCTCGCGACGTCTCGAAGCCGCCGGTCGTCGGCAGCGTGCTTCCCGCGTGAACATCCACGAGGTGTTCAAACGGCCGGTCAACTCGCGCGCTAAAGCCGTAACCATGCGCAGTATAGATATATGTCTTCTTGATGGGGTCGGTCGCCATCGGAATGATCCTCCTGCTTCAGGAATGGATTATTTATTGCGAGACGACGAGTGTGAATGGGTAGCGAGCTACTTCGGTTGCACTGCCCGCCGCGATGCCCTGCGTCCCAAGCCCG
>DATFZY010000123.1:0-3474 GCA_035313865.1 Candidatus Acidiferrum sp. | reverse complement strand
TGGCAGGACGTCCGTTACGCTTTCAGGATGCTCGCGAAATCACCCATGCTGACGGTGATCGTGATTCTCACGCTGGCGTTGGGCATTGGCGCCAACACTGCCATCTTCGGGATCGTGAATGGGATTCTGCTGCGGCCCTTGCCTGTGAAGTCCCCCGAACAAATCATGGTGCTGGCCGGTCAGGCGCAGGGCGACACACTGGGAATCTTCACGCTTTCCTACCCTCAATTGGTTGATCTTCGCAAACAGGCGGACGCGTTTTCCGATGTGTTCGCAATGCAAACCAATTTCGGCGGGCTGAGCTATGCGGGCAAAGCGAATCAATTCGTGTACGGCTATGTGACCGGAAATTATTTTTCAAGTTTGGGCGTGCAGCCGGCGCTGGGGCGGCTGTTCCTTCCGACGGAGGGCGAAGCAGGCCGCAAGGATCCTTACATCGTGCTGGGTTATGACTACTGGCAGAAGAAATTTGGCGGCGATGCCGGCGTGATCGGAAAGCAAGCACTGATTGACGGCCAGGAAGCCACAATCATTGGAGTGACGCCCAAAGGATTTCAAGGCACGCAGTTCATCCTGAACTTGGACGGTTACATCCCGCTGAATATGCAGCCGGTGCAGACTGCGGCCACGTTCTGGACGGACCGCACCGGCCGCGGGTTGGCAGTGCTGGCCAGGCTGAAGCCGGGCGTAACCGTGCAGCAAGCGCAAAGTTCGTTGAACGTGGTGATGGCGCGCCTCGCGGAGCAATATCCTGCGACCGACAAGGGAATAACCATCCGCGTGGTGCCCGAGCGGCTGGCGCGGCCACAACCGTTTCCGAACAATATCGTTCCGTTTATCGCAGGCATATTTCTGGTGCTGGCAGCGCTGGTGCTGCTGCTGGCTTGCATGAACGTGGCGAATATTCTGTTAGTGCGCGCGACCATGCGCCAACGCGAAATGGCCATCCGCGCGGCCATGGGAGCGAATCGTTGGCGGCTGATCCGTCAAATGCTCACCGAGAGCATCATGCTTTCGCTTTTCGGCGGAGTTGGTGGACTGACCCTGGGAGTATGGGCCAGCGGAGCGGTTGGCACGCTTCTCCCAGTGGGCAGAATTCCCATTCGCGCGGATTTCGGTTTTGATTGGCGGGTGTTTGCCTACGCGATGGCGGCCGCTCTGCTCACCGGCGCGATCGTGGGTTTGTGGCCGGCTTTGCGGGCGGGGCGCGCGGACGTGAACAGCGTGCTGCAGAGCGGTGGCAGAAGCGATACAGCTGGGGTGAGTCGTCATCGCTTGCGCAGCGTATTGGTGGTAGCGCAGGTGGCGGGGTCTCTGGTTCTTTTGATCGTCGCAGGACTTTTCGTGCGCAGCCTGATACGCGCACAACATGCCTACTTAGGTTTCGACGCTGACCACGTCCTGAATCTGACCCTGGACCCCCGAGAAGTGGGCTACGACGAGGCCCGCACTAGGACGTTTTACCACGACCTCGAAGCCAATGTCCGCGCATTTCCGGGAGTGCAATCGGCGAGCCTCGCGTTCAGTGTGCCCATGGGACCCGTACAAGATGGCAGCATGATTTACATCGAAGGACAACCGCCCACGCCCGGCCAGCCGGCCCCCGTGGTGATTTACAACCATGTGGACGAACCTTATTTCGACACCATGCGCATTCCGCTGCTGCACGGCCGCGCCTTCCAGGAAAGTGACAATGACAAGGCCCCGCTCGTCGCCGTCGTGAATCAGGCCATGGCGCAGCAGTTCTGGCCCAGGCAAGACCCCATCGGGAAGCGCTTCAGCCTAAAGAGCGCGACCGGACCATTCGTCGAGGTCGTTGGAATAGCCGCCGATGGGAAATACATATTCATCGGCTTTGACAACAAGCCGTATTTCTTTGTTCCCCTCGCGCAAAGTTACACGCCGTACCGGACCCTACAAGTGCGGTCCTCGCTGCCGCCGGAAAGCATGATCGCGCAAATGCAGAACGAAGTTCGCGCGCTCGATCCCAACATGCCCGTCACCGACGTCGAGACCATGCGCCAGTCACTCGGCGGAGGGAACGGATATTTCGTCTTCCAGGTTGGCGCGATTCTGGCCGCAGCCATGGGCTTTCTGGGACTCACACTGGCAGTGGTGGGCGTCTATGGAGTAGTTTCGTTCGCCGCCAGCCAACGTACCCACGAAATCGGCATCCGCATGGCGCTGGGTGCCGGCCGGCGCGATATCCTGCAGCTGGTTTTGCAGCAGGGATTGGCGCTCGTGATAGCAGGCGTGCTGTCCGGCGCGGTGCTAGCGTGGGCGTTGACGCGCTCAATGGCCACAATTCTAGTGGGAGTGAGCCCCACCGATGCGCTCACCTACCTGACCGCGACTCTGCTGCTCGCGGCCATTGGCTTCTGGGCCTGCTACGCCCCCGCGCGCCGCGCCATGAAGCTTGACCCCATGGTAGCGCTGCGCTACGAGTAGCACAGCGCGGAAAACGCTCGGGGGGTCGCAAGCATCAAACGTTACGGATCGCTTCTGCGTGATGACTGCGTTCGGAAAGAACTCCGCGCCATTGCGGCTTTTCTTTCACCGGCTCAGGCGGTGCCTCAAATCTGGGGTCTTGGGCGCGCTCGCAACAAACCACTTGAGCGCATCCTCCATTACAAGCTATGGTCTTACGCTGCTGATTATTCTCTGACTGCCAAGGACAACCTGATGCGACGACGGATCGGTTTTGTGCTTTCGCTCCTGCTGCTCATTCCAGTTCTGGCCACGGCGCAATCGCAATTGCCCACTACGCCGGTGCGCCCGGTAATCGAAGATTACTTTGGCACTAAAGTCGCGGATCCGTACCGCTGGCTGGAGAACACCTCGGATCCCGAAGTGATTGCCTGGATGAAGGCGCAGAACGATTACACGCGCGCCGTGCTCGCCCGCATTCCCGGCCGCGATGAGCTGCTCGCGCGCATCAAGTCGCTCGACAACGCCGGCAACGTGGTTTCCGGGCTGCAAGTCTGGGGCGGGCACTATTTCTATTACAAGACGGAGCCTGGCTCGGACAATCGCAAGCTCTTCATGCGCGATACGCTCAGCGCGCCCGAACGCCTGCTGGTGGATACTGAAAAAATGACCACGGCCGACGGCAAACATTTCTCCATTGATTATTTCCAGCCCTCGCTCGACGGCGTCTACGTTGCCTACGGAATTTCGCTGGGTGGCTCGGAAGAAAGCGTCCTGCACGTCCTGCAAAGCGCTACCGGCACTGTGCTGCCCGATAGCATTGACCGAGCCGAGTTCGGCTCGCCTAGCTGGCTGCCCGATGGCAAATCCTTCTTCTATGTGCGCGCACAGAAGCTCGCTGCCGATGCGCCTCCCACCGCGAAATACCAGAAGCTGAAAGTGTATCGCCACACGCTGGGCGGCGACCCGGATGCCGAGCCGCTCGTCTTCGGCTTCGGCGCCAATCCATCCGTGAACGTGGACGAGAATGATTTTACGGTGGTGGTT
>DATFZY010000122.1:0-5872 GCA_035313865.1 Candidatus Acidiferrum sp. | reverse complement strand
CGTTTTTGAAGACGCCAGAAGGAAAATGTCACGCTTCGCTCTCTTTTCTGGCGGGATTGAGCACGCCCGCAATGGCATCCGAGACCTGCGCCCAGCGCGACCGCTCGGATTCCAATTGTTTTTTGCCGCCGGCGGTCAGCCGGTAAACCCGCACGCGCTGCTTGTTTTCCGAAACCTTCCAGTCCGCGGCAATCCATTTTTGCCGCTCGAGCCGATGCAGTGCCGGATAGAGCGAACCCGTATCCACTTGCAGAATGTCGCCCGAATTTGTGCGAATCGCGTTGCTGATGCCGTAGCCGTGCTGCGGTCCCCAGCGCAGGGTTTGCAGGATGAGCAGGTCGAGCGTCCCCTGGAGCAGCTCGATGCGGTTCTGATAGCGCGGTTTCATGTTCACCTCAGGATGTAGGAGTTCTACACCCATGGCATGTAGATTGTCTACACCCATTATCGTAGCAAGCGGGAGGCCAGGATTGGCAGCTGGCCAACTGCTTGCCGGCAAAGCCGTTGGCAGGCCCTTGTGTTTTCGCGATCGCCCGCATTAGAGCGTTTCCGGGATCAACTGTCCCAAAACCGGTCAATTTCCATTTTCTCGCCAGACACGCGGCGCCAAACACCATCCAACGACAACCGCCTAAGTGGTGCCTCCACGGTCTATTGTCTTCATTCCCCTTTACTCTTGGTCCGCTCGGCACAGTTATCAGGTTGTGACCATGTCTCGCCGGTGCTACGGTTTAATCCATACGGCGGTGCAAAATTTATGATGTCGCTCGCGCGGCGAGTCGTACTCTCCCTATCGATGACCGCGCTCTTGGCCTTGCCCTTGTGGCTGGCGCAAGGGCAGACGAATCCAGCCCAAAACTCTCCGCTCAAGATCGGTTACCTGATGGATTCGCTCAAGGTCGAGCGCTGGCAAACAGACCTGGACACTTTCCAGAAACGCGCCAAGGAGCTGGGAGCCGAGGTCCTCGTGGAAACCGCCGAGGGCGACGATGAGCTGCAATTGCAGCAGTCCCGGAAGTTGATGGACTCCGGCGCAAAAGTTCTGGTTTTAGTCGCGCACGACGCGGATAAAGCCGCGCGGATCGTGGTTGCGGCGAAGGCGCGGCACGTTCCCGTGCTGTGCTACGAACGGCTGGTGCGCAACAGCGATGTGGATTTTTTCGTGGGCTCCAACGCGGAAGTCATCGGCGAGCTGCAGTCCTCTTCGCTCGCGCGTCTCGCACCGAAAGGCAATTACGTTTTGATCGGCGGATCTCCCACGGACAACAACGCCAAAGTCTTGCGCGAGGGACAGATGCGGGTGCTGAAGCCGCTCATCGATAGTGGCGAAATCAAAATCGTCGGTGACGGATGGGCAAAAGATTGGGATCCGGCCGACGCGTATGCCCAGATGTCCAATTCCATTGATTCCACGAAAGGCGATATCAGCGCGGTGGTGGCATCCAACGACGGAACTGCGGGAGGCGCAATTCAGGCCTTACAGGAGCACCATCTCGCCGGCAAAGTCCTTGTGTCCGGCCAGGATGCGGATCTTGCCGCCATCATCCGGATTCTGGACGGCACGCAAACCATGACGGTTTACAAGCCACTTGGAAAACAAGCGAGATTGGCCGCGGAAGCAGCCGTCAGTCTGGCTGCGGGCACTCCGGTCAAGAACGCCGCGTCTATTTTGATTGGGGATAAGACCGTTCAGGCAATATTTCTAACACCGGTCGTGGTCACCAGGGACAATGTGATGCAGACCGTCATCAAAGACGGCTTTCAGAACCTGGAGACGATTCAGAAGAGCTTGCCAAAAGAAAAATGGCCCAACTGAAACGGTATCTAAATATTCGAGCGCTGTCTATCCGGTGAGCTAAAACTTAACGCCCCAGAACGAAGCGTCCGGCTTGATGAGCTCCAGGCCGACGTCCCATGCTTCATGATCCCGCCAGACAACTTGCGCCTCCGCGGTGCGCCCGCTGGTGGGGTTAATCAGGCGAACCCGCTTGCGCAGGGGCAGCCCTGCGCCGACTACCGCCAGGCAACCCGATTTGCTCACGTCAACAGTCACACCGTTGGCGCGCTGGCGCTCGGAACCTTCTTCCCATTCCACCTGAAATTTGACGCGAGACACGATGCGCTGGTGGGTGCGCAGTTTTTCCCAGTGTTTCTGGAGTGCTTTACCGCTTGGAAGGCCCGTTGCTTTTTCGAGAGTTTCGGTGGCCATGACTGACCTCTGCGAAGTGGAGTTAATACTCGGCCGGATTTGGCAAAAACCAAGGTATTTCGCGGGAAGTGTGTAGTCAATAGTACTGCTTCAATTTTGTTTAGGTTTGCGCCGCGTGTACGTGCACGGTAAAAATAGAAGCCTGATTTGAAGGGGGCGCTCTAATACGCTGAAAAGAAAAGCCTTAGCTTCCCTTTGCGATCAGGGCTAAATGTTTTTCTCTTTTTCTTCTCTTATATAGCTTCACGGATTTTCGATTCCATCCACAGCTCTGCCTTCAGCAAATACTTTGCAGCGAGAAAATGAATACAAATCAAACCCGCAACGACATCGGATCGTGGTAGCTTGTGGGAAGCGTACTCGCCCCAAGCGAGCGTCATGCTGCTGGAGGTAACATAATGGCAGTTGAAGGAAACCCCGCCTGTAGGTCTCGCCGTTCATTTTTGCAAGTTTCTGCTGCGGCCGCTGCTGCAGCCGCAGCGTATCGCATTGTTACCGAACCGATGCTCGCGCATGCCGGCTCGATTCCGTATCCGAAAGACGCGGTGCTCATTAACGCCAACGAAAATCCATTGGGCCCGTGCGGCGTGGCCTGCGATGCCGTCAACAGCGTTGCGTCGCAAGGCGGGCGCTACTCGGACTGGATGACGGGCGACCTCATCAAGACCTTCGCCGCGCAGGAAGGGGTTAAGCCGGAGTACGTCCACGCTTATCCAGGTTCGAGCGGCCCGCTGCACTTCGCCGTGCTGGCTTTTACTTCCCCAACAAAAAGCTACGTCATGGCCGATCCGGGCTATGAAGCCGGCGGACACGCCGCGAAAATTTCGGGCGCCCGCGCCGTGAAAGTTCCTCTGGCAAAAAACTACTCGCATGACGTGAAAGCCATGTTGGCTGCGGGGCCGGACGCGGGCATCTTCTATGTTTGCACCCCGAACAATCCGACCGGGTCGCTCACAAGCCATACCGACATCGAGTTCATGGTCGCCAACAAACCGAAGGATTCGATCGTCCTGGTCGACGAGGCGTACATCCACTTTTCTGATGGCACGACCGCGCTCGATCTCGTCAAAGCTGATAAAGACGTGATTGTTCTGCGGACGTTTTCAAAGGTTTATGGCATGGCGGGATTGCGATGCGGATTTGCTATCGCCCGGCCCGATCTACTGGAAAAGATGAACGCCTTCTCCGGTTGGAGCGCCATGCCCATCACCGCCGTAGCGGCGGCGACCGCCAGCCTGAAGGATCCCCGGCTCGTCTCAGAGCGCAAGCTCATCAACACCACGGTTCGCGAATCCACGTTTCAGTGGCTTGCCAAGAGCGGCTATTCGTACGTTCCTTCGCAAGCCAACTGTTTTATGCTGGACGCCAAGCGGCCGGCAAAAGACGTCATCGCTGCGATGGCGGCTCAGAACGTCTTCATCGGCCGCCCCTGGCCCGTCTGGCCGAATCATGTGCGCATCACCGTTGGCACGCAATCCGAAATGGAGCGCTTCCAGGAGGCCTTCCTGCACGTCATGTCCGGGACCGCTGCCGCCGCTGCGAACTTGCCGCTTGCTCCAGTCGACTCGCGCTTGAACCTGGATGGCATCATCGTCCCATCCCGTCGTTCCTAAGCAGGCGCGGACTATTGACTTGCCCTTCGCCGGGCGATAGCTTGCTATCTCATTTCCTGAGTGCGGGAGCGAGCCATGTCCGACGTGCTGCTTTTCGATTGGCGCCTTTCCAAAGCAATTGAAAATGAATACAAACCACCGTTGAACCTTCGCTGGATACCAGTTCCGGACTACCCGCTGCGTGTGATGCTGGATGCGCCCCAGCCGACTATCGCTCTGCTCCAGAAAGATCCGCTGCTTCTGCAGTCCATTTCGGATGACTGTAAAGATGCCTTCGTTGACTCTTTGAAAAAAATCGTGCCGCGTTTGCAAGCTCTAGATACCGAGTGCGGCAACGCCGGCGGAGATTTCCTCAAATATGCCGAAGGACGCAAGCGCGTCTTGCAGCAAATCGAACTGGATATTCAGCAAGCCAAGAACAACGCCATGACCGCGATTCAAAAACGCTGGACGGCGCTGGAAAAACAAAAAGCGGAATACAAATCGTATCGCACTGGCGTGGCCCTCAAGCTGGTGAAAGGCGGTGTCGGCGTAGGCGCGGCCGCGGCCGGCCTGGCTGGAGCTGTGGCCACCGGAGGCGCGACACTGGCTATCTCGATTATCGGAACCTACCGCGCCCTGGTGGATGGCGGCAAAACGCTGTGGGAATGCATGCAGGAAGCCGACCGCGTGCAGAAACGAGTGGTTGCCGACCTGGATTCTCTCAAGAAAACCTATGCGCAAAATCCGCAGCTCGGCGTGGCTCGCGAAGTGGTCGCCAGCACGGTCAACGCCGTGCTCAAGCTGCCGATCAACGTCGCCAACGTGAAAACTCTCGGAGACGACAACGAGCTGTGGAAGGGGAAGCTGACCCATCTGGTTTTTCTCGCCCACGAATTGGCGGAAACCCTGAACGATCTTCTCGATAAGAGCGAAAAACTTTCGTTGCAGTTGGCCAGCGATCCCGACTCCAAGAAAAAACAGGCGGCGCTGAAGGGCTTTGAAGCCGACGTCAACAAACTACTCACGGAGGGATTTTTCATCGCCAGCATGGGGCGCCGCGTGCAAATTCAGAAATCACACCAAGACGCCGAGAAAGGCCTCAAAGTCCAGTTACAGGTAACCAAGGGCATTGACGAACTGAAAGCCGGCCGAAGCAAAGGCGTGGACTGGTTCGATTCCGTAATCGCATTCGCTGCGGACGCCGCCCTTGCCAGCGCCGGATATGGCGTGAAGCCGCCTGACTTGTCCGCGGTCAAAGATGTAGCCGAGGTGACCATTGATTCGGGCACTACCCTCTATGGAATCTACGACATCGCGGCCGAAAACTCCGCAAAGGTCAAAGAGGTACAGGATAGCTTCCTCAAGAAGTGGAAAGAAAAAATAATGGGGCCAGCCAAGCCCGGCCCTGCAGCACCCACGCTCTCAAAAAGCGCCTAGAGCGCGGATCGAGCAGCACCGATATTTTCCTGCTTGGAGAAATAAACGTTCCACAGGTTTCGGGAACACTCGCGATAGGCGTTCATCAGGTCTCTGATATCTCTCATGGCCGTGTAAGTATCCTACAAAACAAAAAGGCCGCGTTGATTACTCAACGCGGCCTTTTCAATTTTAATCCCGGCGACGACCTACGTTCCCACACAGTTGCCCGTGCAGTATCATCGGCCCGGCGAGGCTTAACTTCCGTGTTCGGGATGGGAACGGGTGTGACCCTCGCGGTATGATCACCAGGAAACTTTAACTCGCGTACTGACTCCAAGCTCATCCCGAGCGAGGATCGCGAGTGCGACAACAGAAATTGCACCGGTTGCATAACAACCGGCAGCTGGCTGGCTTTACAAGTTCGACTCTCCATCGAACGTTACTGCAGCAGAATTGGCGTTTTCTTCTGGCTCTTGCGAGCCAGTTCTGCTCTTCCTCAAAGACGGTATGAGAAAGTTTTATGATTAAGCCGAACGGGCGATTAGTACTGGTCAGCTTCACGCATTGCTGCGCTTCTACCTCCAGCCTATCAAAGTCGTAGTCTTCGACTGCCCTTCTTAGGTCTTAAACCTTGGGAGAACTTATCTTA
>DATFZY010000121.1:0-11576 GCA_035313865.1 Candidatus Acidiferrum sp. | reverse complement strand
CTGAACTATTACTTCATCGCTGGTCCCAAACCAAAAGAAATCGTCCAGCAATTCACTGCGCTAGTCGGACGCTCTCCCCTCCCGCCGCTCTGGTCGCTTGGCTACCAGCAGAGCCGCTACACTTATTATCCGGAAGCCCGTGCTCGCGAAATCGTTCGAACGTTGCGCGACAAGAAAATCCCCGCCGACGTCATCTATTTCGACATCGACTACCAGGATGGCAACGCTCCTTTCACCGTCAGCCGCCAGGATTTCCCGCACTTCGAAAAAATGATCTCGGACTTCCGTTCACTGGGCATGCGTACGATTCTCATTACCGACCTGCACATAAAAAAGAATCCCGGCCACGGCTATGCCCCCTACGATTCCGGCGTCAAGAATGATGCGTTCGTCAAATATCCCGACGGCTCGACCTACGTCGGCAAAGTCTGGCCCGAGGACAGCGTCTTTCCCGACTTCACGCTGTCTCGCGTTCGCGATTGGTGGGGCGGCCTCTATAAGGATTTCGTCAATATGGGCGTCGCCGGCTTCTGGAACGACATGAACGAGCCCGCCACGTTTCAAACCCTTTCCAAAACCATGCCGCTCGACGTTCGCCATCGCCTTGACGACGGCACAAGCCTCGATCATCGCGCCATCCACAACGTCTTCGGAATGCAAAACGTCCGCGCCACTCACGACGGCCTCCTGAAACTCCGCCCCGACGAACGGCCCTTCGTTCTCACGCGGGCAGCCTACGCTGGCGCGGAACGCTATGCAGCAACATGGACCGGCGACAACAGCGCCACCTGGAATCACATCGGCATGAGCGTTCCCCAAATCATGAGCCTCGGCCTTTCCGGCTATTCGCTCGTAGGCGCCGATGTCGGCGGCTTCGCTGGCTCTCCTCCCGTCGATCTCCTCACGCGATGGTACGAGCTCGGCGTCTTCTATCCGATCTACCGCGATCACGCGGCGAAGGGCACGGCCGATCACGAGCCCTGGGCCAGTGGCCCCGAACAGGAAGCCATCCGCAAGCGTTACATTGAGCTGCGCTATCGTCTCCTTCCCTATATCTACACAGGAATCGAAGAAACTTCTCGTACCGGCGTGCCGCTGATGGAGCCGCTCTTCCTTGAATATCCCGACGCGCAGGAATTTTACGGCGAGGACCACCAATTCCTTTTCGGCCGCGATCTTTTCGTTGCGCCTGTCGTCACAGAAAAAGTCGACGCCGAGGACATTCACTTGCCCCCGGGCGATTGGTACGACTTCTGGACCTCCGAGAAACACTCCTACAAGGAAGCAATCTCTTTGCACCCGCGTCTCGACGAGCTTCCTCTCTACGTCCGTGCCGGAGCGATTGTTCCTATGCAACCCGTCGTGCAGAGCACAAACGAAAAGCCCGACGGCCCGCTCGAACTCCGCGTCTATCCTGGCGGCGATTGCCGCGGTACTCTCTATCAGGACGATGGACTGACTTTCGCCTATCAAAAGGGGAATTTCCTGCGCGTGAATTTCACTTGTCAGCTGTCGCCGGGATCTCTCATTGTCACGAGCACCGTCGAGAAAAATTCCTATCAGCCGTGGTGGAACAGCGCGCAACTAAGAATTTATGGCGCAACCACCGAGCCGAAGCAAGTCCACATCGGCGATCAGCTGATTCATCAATGGCGCTATGACCACCACACGCATGCGGTCACACTCATCGTGCCGGACGCCCTCAAAAACTGGAGTGTGCGCTTGACGTTCTAAAACTTCAGTCCACGACAAAAACGGAAAGCGACTGAGCGGGAATGCTTATGTGAACTTCCCCGCTCCTCACTTGCGCCCTCGCTTGACCAAAAATCGGCGTAAAGCCAGCGGCGCCTTTTGCCGGCGTATCGCCGAGAGGAATTTTCAGCTCCCGAGGCTGCGCTGAGTTGTTGAATGCCACAACGATGCGTTCTTCTTCCGTCTCGCGGAGAAAAACATAAGCAGTGTTGTCGGAAGACAAATGCCACAACCCTCCGCTTTGCAGCACCGGATGTTCGCGCCGCAAGCGCAGCAGCGTTTGCACATAGTCGAAAATCTCTTGCTGCTCCGCAGTGCGTCCTTTAGCCGTAAAAGCATTCTTCGCATCTCCGGGCCAACCTCCCGGAAAGTCGTGCCGGTTGTCCGGATCTCCGCCTCCCGGCATTCCGATTTCATCTCCATAGTAAATCTCAGGAATCCCGCGCAAAGTCAGCCCCAATCCAAACGCCAGCTTCTGTTTTGCGAGAGTGCTTCCCTCAGCGCTCGCGAACCGCGGCACATCGTGATTCGCAAAAAATGTCACCAGCGCATCGGGATGGACGTACAACGAATCGTGCCGCAAAACATCCGCAATGCGTCCAGCCGGCGCATCCCGCAACAAAACATCCCGCAGCGCAAAGAACATCGGATAATCGAACAGTGTGTTTAACCCAGAGTCGATACCGTCAAATCTCCTCTGCCCTCCAGCAAAAAAAGATGTAACGCTCGGGTCCGGATGAAATACTTCGGCAATCGTCGTCAACTGCGGATAAATCGCGTGCAACTGTGCGTGCCACTTTGCCCAGAACTTCCGCGGCACATACGGAAACGTATCCAAGCGATAGCCATCCAACCCTGAAGTCTCCGCCCACCAGATGCTCTCTTGCAAAAGATAGTCGGCGACCAAAGGATTTTCCGTGTTCAGGTCCGGCAGCACGCCGAAAAACCATCCATCCGTCAGGTTCCGCGACAGCGCCGGAGGAGCGTGCGGATCGACCAGTGTTTCAAAAGGATCGTGCCCCGCCGACTGCTTCTCTGCCTGACCGTAGAACTCTCCCTTCAAACCAACCGAAGAACTCTCATGCCGCTGCTGCGTCCCGTGAAACCAGTCTGGCAAAGGCGGCTCCGCAACCCACGGATGCTTCGCCCCAACATGGTTCGGCACAAAATCAAAAAAAATCTTCATGCCTTGCTTGTGCGCCTCCGCAACCAGCCCCTGATACTCCTGAACAGTTCCAAGATGCGGATCCACCGCATACAAATCGACGGCTCCGTAGCCGTGATAATCCTGCGCCGCTCCGTTTTTCAAAATGGGCGTCAACCAGAGCGCCGTCACTCCCAGCTCTTTCAAATAAGGAAGGTGCTCGCGGATCCCCCGCAAATCCCCGCCGTGATAAGCCCGCGCATTCGAACGGTCATGCGTGCCGCGTGCTTCCGCCGGCTCATCATTCGTTGGATCGCCATTGGCAAACCGGTCTGGCATGATGAGGTAAATCACATCCTCCTGCGAAAGCCCCTGAAATTTTCCCAGCCTCATCCCACGCGCAGCCAGTGGCAGCTCAAAAGATGTCACGCCAGTTGGCGTCGTAACGCGGCAAACAGCGGTCCCTGATTTCGTCTCCGCTCCAATCTTCAGCCAGACGAATAAGTAGTCGCCACCGACGGCCGCCTGCGTGCGCTCCACCAAGACGCTCGGCAGATTGCAGACAACACGCGTAGCTTCCAGGTTGCGGCCCGAAAGCAACAACATCACTTCCGGAGTTAGGTTGATCCACCACGAAGGCGGCTCAATTTTGGTAACAGCAGGTGCGTTCTTCTGAGATGACTGCTCATCCTGCGCAAACAAAGTTCCGGTAGCAGCACCGATGAGTAGGACTACGAACAGCAGTTTCTGAATGGATCGTGCAAGAATCGATCGCAGGCGGAAAGAAACGGAGGTCTTCACCCGGAAAGCATAGGAAAAAAACGCTGTCAGCGCCAGCGGAGTGTTGGCAGTTCAACTCTGCTCAACTACCGTTCAAACACCAGCTTCCCAAACGCTTCCGGAACGTGGAAATTCGGCTCCGGTGTTCCAGTCGGCCGCCACGCCGAATAAAATCGTGGCTCTGTGGCACCTTCAACCCGGTAGAAGTTGACCCGCCAGGCCGCAGCCGGATCGAACTTTCCAATCAGGCTCTCCATCGGCACCGCCAGCTCAGCCCGCCAGGTCATTTTCTCGTCGACATGAACGCGCCGTTTCAAGCCGCTGCGCAAATCGCGTTTCCCTTCCGGCGCAATATCCAAGTCAATCCACATTCCGTTCGGGCTCACCTCAATCTCTTTATAACTGTGCCTCTCAGAACCCTCTGGCTGAAGAAAAACCTCGGCGACGTCCCGCTCCCAAAGTTTGTCCCTACGCCCGCCAGGTTCCGCATCCTCAAAAACTGTGATGCTTCGATATTTCGCCAGAAACCTCAAATAAAGGACATCCGCCGTCCAAAGAATCCGCACCTCGGTCTCGCGCTGCGGATCAGCGTTCTTGCCCTGCCAGTCATGACGGAACTCAATCGCGGCAGCTTTTTCCCACGCAAATTCCGGCGGAAATCCTGCCGCATCGGCGCGACCGGATAATTTCAGCGCGGTAGCTGTTCCGGTCTCACGAATCGAAGAGGTCTCACCGGCAATCACGGCTTGCTCCCATCCCACCGCAACACTTCGCAGCCAGAATAACCGCGGGCACAAGCGAAACAAGCAGGAAACAACTCAATGTGCGGAACTTGGCATAAAGCAAAGAGACAGCCCGTAATCAAGCGCCCGCAAGGGGCAAACCTTTTGCGCACGCGTCCTTTCAGTCCTCCCGAAGGCATACCGCCTGCGTGCTAGCATCAAATTTGGTCTTTCCACCTGCCGCTAAGGGCATTCCAGCGGCAACCTCCGAGGGGGCGCTTCATGATCGAGCCGGTTCACGTGCAAGAGTATCTCTCACAACCTGTTGGGCGCACCCCGGAGCAATTTGAATCCATCAAGTTCCGCATTGACGGCAGCGTCGCACGCATAACTCTCAACCGCCCCGAGCACAATCTTCTCAACGAGGCCATGTTGCGGGAGCTCGCCGATGGATTCACCTTCGCAGGCCAGCGCCCCGAAGTGAAACTGATCGTTCTCGATTCCGCTTGCAAAGTGTTTTGCGGCGGCATAGACATCGGTGAGTACACCTCGGAACGCGTTTTTCAAGTACTGGACGCGTTTCACGCCGCCTTCTCCGCCATGCTCGACGTGGGCAAGCCGGTGCTTTGCGTGGTCAATGGGCCTGCTATCGGTGGCGGCGCGGAACTTGCCGCATTTGGCGATCTGGTGGTTGCCACTCCAAAAGCGCGTTTCGCTCAGCCGGAGATTTCCATTGGTATATTCCCACCGCTCGCGGCGACTCTCTTGCCCTTTCTTGTGGGGCCGAAAAGGGCTCTCGAAATCGTTTTAACCGGGGAAGCCGTGAGTGCGGAGAGCGCTCTCGAAATGGGATTAGTGAATCGCCTCGTTCCCGAAGCCAAGCTCGAGCAAACCGTGAACGAATTGATCGAACGCATCACCGCGCACTCCGGTCCCGTCCTGATCATGGCCAAGAAAGCCATTCTCGCCGGCATGGGTCTTTCCCTCCGCGACGGTCTGAAGCAATCCATGAACATTTTCCTCAACGAACTTTATCGTCTCGACGATTCCCAGGAAGGACTCCGCGCTCTAGTCGAAAAGCGCAAGCCAAATTGGAAAAATCGCTGAGCTTTTTCCGGCGAGACTCTCATGCCGCGCATTGACACTCCCAGACCCTCGGCATACACTGAGTTTCCAATTTGCAGGCATGGGAAGTGGGGAAGGCCGTGAGAATCGGCCGCGGTCCCGCCACTGTAATCGGCTGAACGAGCCGTAAGCCAGACTACCCCCCCGCGCCGCAGCGGCCAGCGCTTTTCGCGAGAAGAAGCGCCGCCAGAAGCCCCAGGGTGTCTCGCGGGGCTTTTTTGTTGTCCAAGCTGATTCGTCTCGCCACAGGAGATTTGTGCTGCTGCAACAGACCAGCGCGCGAAAAAATACTTCGGTACGCAGAAAGCTCGCTGCTTTTCTGCTCTGCACGGTACCCCTGTCCTTCTCCGTTCACGCGCAGTCCACTTCTACAAGTCCGTCCGCATCTCCTATATACAAGGAATTTGTTGATGAAGCGGGCCGCACTGTCCGCGTCCCGCAATCCGTGCAGCGCATCATCTCTCTCGCTCCGAGCCTCACCGAAACGATCTACGCCCTCGGCTTGCAGGACCGCCTCGTAGCCGACACCGATTTCTGCGATTTCCCTCCCGACGCCCAGAAAAAACCCAAAGTAGGAGGCGGCCTCAACCCCAGCCTCGAACAGATCGTCGCCCTCAAGCCTGATATCGTTCTTCTCGCAAAAAGTTTCAACCGCATCGAGACTCTCCAAGCCCTCGAAACTCTCGGCATCCCCGCGTACGGTACCGAACCGCACACCGTTCAGGAAATCATCTCCTCCACCGAGCGCCTCGCCAACGTCCTCGGCGCTCCGGAAGCGGGCTCCGCTCTAGCCGCCGATCTCCAGCGCCATCTCGCCGATCTCCAGCAGCGTCTCAGCGGTTTTCCCTCGCGGCGCGTTCTCTTCGTCGTCTGGTCCGATCCACTGATCTCCGTCGGCAAGGATACGTTTATCGCCGATGCCCTCAAGCGCGCCGGCGCGTCCTCCATCGTGGACTCTTCGCAGGATTGGCCGCAGATGAATCTTGAAGAAGTCGTTCGCCTCCAGCCTGACTTCCTCGTTTTCTCCGGTTCTCACTCCGAAGCCGGACAAAATGATTTCGACGTCCTGGCCGAACGCCCCGGATGGCGCGGTCTCGACGCAGTCCGCAATCGCCGTTTTGCCGTCATCAGCGACGCCGTCAACCGGCCCGCACCGAGAATCGTTTCTGCCATAGAAGACCTCGCCCGCCAGTTGCATCCAGAAGCCTTTGCTCCACACAGCGAAGACGAAAAAGAAAAGAAAACTCCGCCTCGCGCTGAACCCCAGCTTTCCAGCACCGCATTCGAATCACGCGCTGCCGATCCCGGTCAAATGGAGGCTTGCCCTTGCGCCCCCTGACGCTCAGCCGATTGCTCATGCATTGCGCAATTCTCGGCGCAATCCTCTTCGCCGTAGTCGTGATCGCGCTCAAGATGGGCGCCGTTCCCGTTTCCCTCTACGGCTTGGTCCGCGATCTTTTCCATGTCGCTCTCGGCCAGGCCAGCCAGCTCTCCAGCGAACATCAGCTCATCGTTTTCAACATCCGCCTGCCGCGTATTTTTCTAAGTATTTTTGTTGGCGCATCGCTCTCTGTTGCTGGCGCGAGTTTTCAGGCCTTGCTGCGCAACCCCCTGGCTGATCCTTACGTGCTCGGCGTTTCGAGCGGCGCGTCGGTTGGCGCCATCCTCGCGCTGATCATCGAGCCGCGTCTGGCCCTCGCACCGGCCATAGCCGCGCTCTTCACTCCCGTCGGCGCTTTCCTCGGCGCCGCCATTACCGTCGCCGCCGTCTACTTCCTCGGCCGGCGCGAAGGCCAAATCGATAGCGCCACCTTGCTCCTCGCCGGCATCATCTCCGCCTCGTTTCTCTCCGCCATCATCCAGTTTTTTATGTCCACGCTGACTGGCGGCAACTATCACGGTTTTGCTTTCTGGATGATGGGTGATCTCTCCACGCCGCAACAACCGATTATGAACTGGATTGTTCGCGTCGGCTTTTTTGTCGGTGCGGGAATCATTTACACGACTGCCGCCGACCTCAATCTCTTGCTCGCCGGCGAAAAAGAGGCCATGCATCTCGGTGTGGACATCCGCCGCGTGCGCATAGTGGTTTACATTGCGGCGTCTTTGTTAACCGGCCTCGCTGTTTCCGTCAGCGGCGCCATCGGCTATATAGGCCTGCTGGTTCCTCACGTAATGCGCATCCTCTTCGGCTCGGATCACCGTATTCTCTTGCCGACCGTCGCCTTCGGCGGCGCCATCGCTCTGGTCATCGCCGACACTCTCGCGCGCACCGTTGTTTCTCCGTCCGAACTTCCCGTTGGCGCCGTGACTGCCGTTGTCGGCGCCCCGCTCTTCCTCTATTTGCTGCGCAGGAGGCTCGCGTGAGCAGCTACGCACGCATGCCAACGTCCGGCTCCTCACGGCCGGTCGCCGAATCCTTTCCCAACACCGACGTTCGTTTGAGCGTCGAGCAGGTCAGCTACGCCTACTCCGCCAATCCAACGCAAGCTCCTCTCTTCACTCTTGAAGCCACCAGCTTCCAGGCCCGCCCTGGCGAAATCGTCGCCATCGTCGGCCCAAACGCCTGCGGCAAATCCACCCTTCTAAAACTGATCGCCGGCGCTCTCGCACCTCTTTCCGGCCGCGTGCTCCTGAACGGCTTCATCACCCACACGCTCCCTCCGCGAGAGCGCGGCCAGCGCATCGCCATGGTTCAGCAGGAAAGCCCGCTCCTCTTCCCCTCGCGCGCCTGGGAATTCGTTCTTCAGGGCCGCCACCCCTACGGTCGGACGCTCCACTTCGAAACGCAAGACGACGTGCTGATCGCTCGCAACGCCCTTGCCCAAGTCGGCGCGGAACATCTCACCGACCGCTGGATGGATCAAATCTCCGGCGGCGAAAAACAGCGCGTAATCCTCGCGCGCGCGCTCACCCAGCAGCCTCTGCTCCTTCTTCTCGACGAGCCAACTCTCCATCTCGATATCGGTGCCCAAGTGGATCTACTCGAAACGCTGCGCAAACTCGCAGCAGCGAACCGTTACACCGTCGTCGTCGTAACGCACGAGCTGAATCTCGCCGGCCAGTACGCCGACCAGGTCGCGCTTTTCCAGAAGGGCAAATGTCTTCGCGTCGGACCACCGGCAACGGTTTTCCAGCGCGAATTGCTCGAACAAGTTTTCCAGACGCAGCTCACCGTCGAGCTCGGTTCTTCCGGGCGGCCGCGTGTGACCGTACCGTCTGCAAAGTAGCAGCAGTTCCTGTGTTCACCCAAACGTCGCGGGGCAATCCGCGGCACTTGAGTCACCAACAGCGGGCCACCGGCCCCCCACAATCACCGCGGACTTCGTGCACGGGAAGACGGTGCGTCACCTGGCCAACGCCGGGTCCGACGCGAATCAAGCCGTCGCCGCCGCGCGACTGTAAGGCGGAACAAGGTACTGCTGAAGCCACTGTAGCGTTTCGCTCGTTGCACGCGATCCTCCCCAAGTATCGTGTGCAGACAAATGACCGGGCAGCGTCACGGGAAGGCTTCGCACCAATCCTCTTCCATAGAGGAACGGAACTGCCGCCAAGCCAGGAGACCGGCGAAGCCCGCAAGCCTGAGCGTGTTTTTCCAGCGTCAGGCCAACCTTCAACTCCCGCGCGAGAGGGAGCGGAGGAAACCATGAAAACCAATTTTCTACGCACATCTTTCATCGTTCTTTTTGCACTTTGTGTTTCTGTACTTGTCGTGCGAATTCCCGCAGCAGCAGCCCAAACTCAATCCTCCGGCGCTTTTCTAACCGGCACGCTTCTCGACTCCAGCGGCGCCGGCATCGCCGAAGTTCAAATCACGGCCCGTTCCGTAAACGCAACAGACTCGCAGCTCTGGAAAGTCACTTCTTCCACCGACGGCGCGTACAGTCTCGGTGTCCCTCCCGGCCGCTATCACGTCTGGTTCCTGCGCCCACCCTTTGTCGCCCGCGATTTCATTTTGGATCTCGCTCCAAATCACCCGCGTAAACTCGATCTCACTCTCCAACTCGAACGCCTCTCCTCGAGCGTCGTCGTCACCGCCGAAGCCGAACCCACTCTCGCGGACCAAACCACCGCGCCAGTCTCCATCATCACCAAAGAAGAAATCGACGCCCGCCAATCCGTCGGCTTAGCTGACATCCTCACTTTCGCAACCGGCATCGCCATCGGTCGCACCGGCCCCGAAGGCGGCACCTCCTCCGTCTTCCTCAACGGCGGCAATTCCAATTTCACAAAAATACTTGTCGACGGCGCCCCAATCAATCCTCCCGGCGCCGCAGTCGATTTCTCAACCCTCACTCTCGACAACATAGACAAAATCGAAATCGTCCGCGGCGCCGAAAGCGCCATCTACGGCACCGACGCCGTCTCCGGCGTCATCCAGCTCTTCACGCATCGCGGCGAAACATCCACGCCCGAAGTCAGCATGTACAGCGAAGCAGGCAGCTTCGCCTCCGTCCACGGGGGCGCGCTGTTCAGCGGCCTCCTCGGCGCATTCGACTATTCCGCCGCCGCGAGCTACCTCCACACCGGCGGTCAGGGCCCCGACGACGATTTTCTCAATCGCACCTTCTCCGGCAACTTCGGCTACGCCATCAGCGATACCGACACCCTCCGCGTCACTCTTCGCGACAACAACAGCATCGCCGGCATCCCCGGCCAGATTCTTTATGAGCCACCGAATCTCGACCAGCGCTACACCCAGCATCTCTTCAGCGCCAGTGGCAGCTGGAATTTCTCCACCGGGAAACACTGGCACCACCAGATCAGCGGCGGCGAGTCGTATACCCTGCAAGCCAACTTCAATCCGATTCAAAGTTTTTACGCCACCGATCCCAACGCGTTTTGTCCGCAAACCAATCCCGCGGCTGTCCCCACACTCGAGTTCTGCGATTTCACCGGCAACAGCAGCTTCCAATACAATCGTTCGAACGTCACCGCGCAAACCAGCTACCTCCTCTCCAATTTCGGCGTGACCGCTGGCTACGAGTACGAAGTCGAAAACGCTTTTCTCACTTCCATCGACGTCCCCCACGCCCGCCGCAACAATCAAGCCGGTTATCTCGATTTCCGCTACCGCCCGCATCCTCGCGCTTCTCTCAACTTCGGCGGCCGCGCCGAAGACAACGCCAATTTCGGCACGCGTGTCGTCCCCCGCGCGGGAGCTTCTCTCATTCTTCTTTATGGCAAAGGCACACGCGGAGACACGCTCTTTCGCGTTTTCTACGGCGAGGGCATCAAGGAACCGCGCTTCGATCAAATCTACGGCGACAATTTCGGCGACTTCGGCAATCCTTCGCTGAAGCCGGAAGCCAGCAAGACCTGGACCGCCGGCCTCGAGCAAAAGTTATTCTCGGACCACGTTCAACTGAATGCTGAATATTTCTCCAGCCGCTTCTATGACATGGTCACCTTCGCCTTCTGCGATTTAATGAACAACTATTGCGACCTCACCCCGCTCGTGCCCAGCGGCTTCGGGTATTATTTCAATACCGACATCGCCCGCGCCCGCGGCATCAATCTCAGCGGTGTAGCCAAATTTACGCATTGGCTTAACCTCGCCGGCAACTACACCTACGACGACAGCCGCGTAATCAAAGCCTCCGATCCTTTCGACATCACCGAATTGCCAGGCAATCACCTTCTTCGCCGCCCCGTAAACTCCGGCTCTATCACGTTGAACGCCGCCTATCGCCGCCTCACCGTCACGCTAGGCGGCTATTTCACCGGCATTCGCACCGACAGCGATTTCCTCGGCCTCGGCTACACCCACAATCCCGGATACGCCCGCTTCGATCTATCAGGCAGCTACCAGTTCAGCCACGGCGTAAGTTTCTACGCTCGTGCCACAAATCTCTTCGACAAGCAATATCAGGACGCCCTCGGCTACCCAGCTCTAGGCCGCGACCTCCGCGCTGGCGTCCGCTATACGTTCCCAGGCCCCAAGTAGTGGCGGACCTGAAGGTCCGCCTCCGATAATTCGCCATCCGACCGCAGGGCGAACGTAGGGGCGCACAGCGCACCACCCGGGCAAGATCGAAAAATATTGGAGTGCA
>DATFZY010000120.1:0-26152 GCA_035313865.1 Candidatus Acidiferrum sp. | reverse complement strand
TCGGTGTAGTCGTGGTAGAGGCTGAAGGCGTGGGTTTCCGGTTGCTGAAGGAAATAGACGATGTCGCGATCCTGATGGGCGCGTTCGGAGAGGCGGGAGCGTTCGGATTCGCCCTCGAAAGGAGCTTCCCAACTGCGGGCTTTGGTTGCGGGATGTGGGGCTGCCGACGCGCCGGTTTGTGCGCCTTGCTTTGCATGGAGAATCAGCGGGGCTTCGCCTGAGCCAGCGTTGATGAAATTGATGGAGATGCGGCCATCGGGTTCGGGTAAAACTTGCGAGGGGACATTACACGCGGTGAGTTCGTAGCCTGCGGGGAGGACCACTTTGTTTCGCTTGATGCCGAGCGGGCGGTTGAAGACGAGGGAATCGCCTTCGCGGAAATAGCTCTTTGGGTCTTTGTAGGTTTTGAGGATAAGGACGCGGCCCTGGCCATAGGGAGGGACGGGGCGGGCGAGAGTGATTTTTATGAAATTGGTGTCCGCATCGGCGTCCGCCATGAGCGGGTCTTTGCGGGCTTCCGCACCGCTGACGACTTCGAAATGCAACGGATCACCGGTCATGGAGTCGAAGACGGCTTCGTCGCTGGCGACGCTACCTTTGCGGATGGGATTGTAGAAAGATCTTGCCCCGGGGCTGGTGGCGGTGACTTCGTAGAAGATTTTGAAGCTGGCGGTTTCGGGAGCTAGGAGTTCGTAGCGGGTGTACTCGTCGGTTTCGGTTTGCTTTGGCGCGGAGGAAGCGGTTGCCGCGGGCGCGGATGGTTGCTGCGCGCGAAGTAAGGCGCAGCCAGATAGAGCGCAGAACACTAAGGACGCGGCTAAGTTTTTGCGCATAAATTCTCCCCCCGAGGACGTCTTCGGCTACATTTTCGAACCAGCATCATCCACGACCCTGCCAGCCATGTAAACAGAAGGAATTTAATCGCCGAACCATTCGAAGGACGCGATAAAATCTGCATCGAGAAATTGCGGAGGGAAAATGGCGAAGAAGCCGACGATCGAAGATGCGCGCCTGATTCTTGAGTTATACGACTTGCGGCGCGAGCCGGAGATGCGGAAGGCGCGGCAGTGGTGGCTGATGACGTTCTGGCCTGCGAACGCGGATGAATTCATGAAGGTCGCGATGGTCATGGGATCGCAGGAGAACAACTGGTACCGGCAAGTGATCAGCTATTGGGGGATTGTTGCGTCATTTGTGCTGAACGGGATTCTGAACGAGAAGTTGTTCCTTCAGCCTTCGTTTTCCGGCGAGTTGTTCTTTATTCTCGCGAAGGTGCGGTCTTTTTTGCCGGAGCTTAGAGAAAGAACGAAGAATCCAGAGTTGATGCTCAACGTTGAGAAAGCCATACTCAGTTCGAAAGCGGGGCGGGAGCAATACGCCAAGATGGAGCCCCGGATATTGGCGGCGCGGCCCAAATGATGAGAGGGAGCGAGGTCGGCTTGCGAGGAGTTTTCTTGAGAATGGCCGCAACAGCGGTGATTGCTTGCCTGTTCTTGTTTGCGGGGATTGCGCAGGCCGAGGACTGCGGAAATGGCGTGACACTGCGGCTGAGTGCACCGGAAGCGGGGCAGGGAACCTTGTTGCTTGCGGAAGTGCGAAGCGCGAAGGCGTTGGGTGAAGTCGCCGGCAAATGGAACGAACGAGATGTGCCCTTCTGGAAGGATTCGGAAAAGGGAAAGGGTAACACAAGGGGCGAAGTGCGCCGCGCGCTGCTTGGAGTCGATTTGGAGAAACCCGCGGGGAAGTACGAGTTCAAGGTGACGGCAGAGACGCAAAGCGGTGAAAAAGTGAACTGCACTGCGAACGTGGAGGTGAACGAAGGACATTTCGCCACCGAGAACCTGACGGTGAAGAAACAGTTTGCGGAGCCGGATCCGGAGCAACTGGCGCGGGCGGAGGCGGAATCCAAACGATTGCGCGAAATCTATGACCGGGTGACGCCGGAGCCGTTGTGGACGGGGCAGTTTCGTTTGCCGCTCGATGGCGATTTCAAAGGCAGCAACTTCGGGCGGCGGCGCGTACTGAACGGCAAGCCTGGATCTCCACATGGGGGCGTGGATTTTCCGGCGCCGACAGGTACGCCGGTGCATGCGGCGCAGAGCGGGCGAGTGGTGCTGGCGGAAGAATTGTTTTACGCCGGGAACGCGGTGATTCTGGACCATGGCTTGGGGATTTATACGCTTTACTGCCACTTCTCGGAAATTGACGCGAAAGTTGGCGATGCGGTGCAGGCGGGCACGGTTTTGGGCAAAGTTGGAGCGACGGGCCGCGTGACTGGGCCTCATTTGCACTGGGGATTGACCGTGGAGCGCGCGCGCGTGAACGCTTTGGACATTGTGAAGCTGCTAGGCGGCAAATAGTTCGCGGCTTTGCCGGAAGGCTCTGGCAGGCCGGCCTGGACACAATTTCTGTAAAAATTCTTGGCTAAACAAACGCAAGTTCTTGGGCTGATCTCTGACACGCATGGATTACTGCGCGAAGAGGCTTTGCGCGCGCTGGAGGGAGTGGATTTGATTCTCCATGCCGGGGACGTGGGCGGGCCGAAGATCCTGGAGAAGCTAAGAACAATTGCACCTGTCGCGGCGATACGCGGAAATGTCGACACGGGAGCCTGGGCCGACGCATTGCCGCTTACCGAGGTTGTCGAAACTGGTGCGGCGACCATCTACATGCTGCACATCTTGAAGGATCTCTATGTAAATCCGGGTATTGCAGGCTTTGCTATCGTGGTGAGCGGACATACCCATCAGCCCTTGCAATTTGAGAAGGATGGTGTGCTATACGTCAACCCAGGGAGTGCTGGCCCGCGGAGATTCCAATTGCCGGTGACGGTGGGGAGGCTGGACCTTAGAGCCAAGCCGTGGCGGGTGGAGTTCATAGAGCTGGATGTCAAAGGCTAGTCGGGTTTCCGCAGGACGCGCATAAGTAGCAGAAAATAAAAGGGTTAGCGAAATAACTGGCGTCAATGTTCGCTTAGGTAGGAAAGTTTTCGGTGGGCGTGTAACGTTCAGGGCTCCGTGGGCACTACCTGTGAGTGATGTTTTATCAAAATGGAGTTGAACTGTACCACGTAACGTACTAGAGTACCGGAACAATTGTCGCATTTTTGGTACCCTCCCGCTATTGCGGGGGACAGTCCTCAAGTACAAGATACCAACGATGTGAACGATGTTCGTGCTGGTTTCCTCGCTCGCGTAGACCGTTCACTTCGGCGCCCAGTTCGCAAAGGTGACGATACCCAAGCCAGTCCAGTATGGGCAGGCTGAGTTCCCCGAGCCGCAGATATTGAACGAGAGGTTCGTGTCCCGTATGGCTATACTTCACTTTCGATGCAAAGAGCGGCGCCGCACATTGCGGGTGAGCATAACTGTTCCCATAACCGTACACGGGCAGGACGAGAGCGGGGACAAGTTCCGGGTCAAGGCGAAGTCGCAGTCGGTGAACCGGCATGGGGCGCTACTGCAATTGGAGCAGCCGGTGGTTGTTGGGCAGATGCTGATTTTGGTGAATGAAAATAGCGACCGGACGGTGGAGTGCCGAGTGGTTTCTGTAAAGCGCGACAAGGAAAACAAGACCTACGTGGGAGTTGAGTTTATTTCGGCGGATTCGAATTTCTGGCACATGAGTTTTCCGCTGCCGGGCGCAAGGCCGCTGCGGCGTGCGATCGACACCAAAGTTTCCGCTTAGAATTCGCGAAAAAATCTTAAGGAATTCCTCAGCCCTCTCCTCAGCGAGAGGGCTTTTTCGTTTTGGCGCGAGACTTGGCAGCGCTTTTCTTTGCGGCGCGCTTTTTGGAGGAAGCTTTTGGCGTCGAGCATCTGGCAGCCAGAAGAGACTCCTGCGTTTTCCTGGGCAACTTGGCGACGACCATGTCGTACGACTGGCGCAGGAGCTGCGCGAGTTCTTCAGGTGGAAGCGCGTCCTTGGTTTCGAGGGCGACCCACTTGGCGCGAGCGAGGTAGGGGGCGGGAATGATATTGGGGCGCTCGGTCAAGTCCGCGAAGGCTTCCGGAGAAGCTTTGAAGGAGATCCACACTGGGGCGGGAATGAGCACGGTGTGAGCAAACATTTTGCCGGCGACTTTAAAGGTGAGGTCGTTGGTCCAGACTTCTTCCTCGGTGACTTGAGGGAAGGAAAGACAGAGATTGCGAACCCATTCGATGTCCATGAGCGCGGCTCCTTGCGGCGGATGGCTAGTTGGTGCTGGCCCAGGCCAGTCCATCCACGCCTTGCGTCAGAGTGATAGGTTGCAGGAGTTTGTTGGCGAGGATATCGAAGATTTCGATCGTTCCAGCTTGAGGGCAACTTACGAAAGCGAACTTGCCATCGGGAGTGATCAAGAGCTCGCCAACCGCCTTGGGAATATCGAAAGAGGCGTCCACTTTTGAGCTCGCGAGATCAATGACGAAGAGTTTTCCGGAGGGAGATGAGGCGAGCAGCTTGTGGCCGTCGGGAGTTGGCGAGGAGGAGTAGACCGTTGCCAGTAGGGGGATCCAGTTGGCGATTTTGTTTTTGGCGGTGTCAATGACGGCGATGCGCGGAGTGTCCTGGTCGTGAGTGAAGACCTGTTTGCCGTCGGGCGAGATGGAGATGCGCTGGACAGTTTTTGCGATGGGGATGACGGTGACGAGGCTGCGCTTGGTGAGATCGAGGACGCTGACGCTGCCTGCGGCCACGTTGGCGGTGTAGGCGCGCTTGCCGTCGGGTGAAATGACGAACATGTGGGACTCGATGGCGCCAGTGGGAATTTCGGCGATGACTTTGCGCGAGGCAGGATCGACTACATCCAGAGCTTTGTCTAGTTCCGCTGAGACGTAGAGGAGACCGTCGGGGCCAAACTTCGCGCAGTGCGGGCGAAGGGGTTTGCCGAGGTCGATGGTGGCGGTGAGCTTGCGATCTCGAATATCAATGACGTCGATGGTGCTGCCGTCGGTGCCGGGTTTGCCGACGCCGGAATTGCCGTAGATGGGGACGTAGGCGTAGCGACCGTCAGGTGAAACGATGACT
Organism: Candidatus Acidiferrum sp.; assembly: GCA_035313865.1. GTDB lineage: Bacteria > Acidobacteriota > Terriglobia > Acidiferrales > UBA7541 > Acidiferrum. The sequence continues at coordinate 21,145 of DATFZY010000120.1, read as the reverse complement.
TCGTGGCCGTTGACGCCGACGACGAACTTGGCAACCTCTTGGCGTGATTCCGGGTCGACGAGGAGAGCGGTGTGCTCCTTTTGATTAGCGACGACCAGATAGCCGTGGGACGTGGCGGCTGGAGGTTGGCTGCTTCCGGCGGCCAGAACCAGGAGAATCAGGGAAGCGATCACAGAAGACATCGTTGCGGACATTTGTGCCTCGTAAGCTGGTTTTGCGTTTTGCCGCGATTGCCGATGCGGCCGCAAAATTGGGCGGATTATAGCAGCACGGCGAGGCGTTGCCACGAGGATTCCGGGAGTTTGCGCAAACGTTCCGGAGTAAGATACGGCGGCAAGGGCGGCGGAGACTCTGGATGAATAAATCAAGCTTAGGAATTCTGACCAACTGCGGCGTGCTCGCGATTCTGGCTTTACTTTTGCCGGCATGGCTTAGCGCTCGGGCGAGAGATCCCCAGGCACCCGGAAAATTGAGCAATGAAAAACGCGATTGGCCCATGCATGGAGGTGGACCGGAAAACACCCACTACTCTGCGCTGACGCAGATTAACAGGTCGAATGTGAAAGAACTGCGGGTTGCCTGGAGCTTTGATACGGGCGAAACGGGCGGGCTGCAAACGAGTCCCATTATTGTTGATGGCGTTTTGTATGGAATCACGCCGACGGAGAAGATTTTTGCTTTGGATGCGGCGAGCGGCAAACTTTTGTGGAAATTTGATTCAGGAATTAGGGGCACGCAGCCTGATCGTGGACTGGCTTTCTGGGGTAACGGCAAAGACAGGCGCGTTCTGGTTGGCGTGATGAACTTTCTCTATGCGCTGGACGCGGGCTCCGGCAAGCCCATTTCGAGTTTTGGGAAAGATGGGCGGATTGATTTGCGCGAGGATCTGGGAAGGAATCCGGCGACGCAGTCTGTCGTCTTGACGAGCCCGGGCATTGTCTACAAAGACGTGATCATCGTTGGCGGGCGGAATCCGGAGACTTTGCCCGCGCCTCCGGGAGATGTTCGTGCCTACGATGTGCGCACGGGAAAATTGCGATGGTCATTTCATACGATTCCGCATCCGGAGGAGTTTGGTTACCAGACCTGGCCCGCGGAGGCATGGACTTACAGCGGTGCCGCGAACAATTGGGCAGGAATGGCAGTAGATGCCGGGCGCGGGATCGTTTACGTGCCGACGGGTTCGGCGGCGTTTGATTTTTATGGGGCGAATCGCGTGGGCGACGATCTGTTTGCGAATTGCTTGATTGCCTTGAATGCGGACACTGGTGAGCGGATTTGGCATTTTCAAGGCGTGAGGCACGATCTTTGGGATCGCGATTTTCCTTCGCATCCGGCGCTGCTAACGGTGAAGCGCGATGGTAAGGAAATTGACGCCGTCGCGCAAACGACCAAGCAGGGATTTGTTTATTTGCTTGACCGGACGAGCGGGAAGCCGCTGTTTCCCATCGAGTACCGAAAATATCCGCAGAGCACGGTGCCGGGAGAGGTGGTTAGCGAGGCGCAGCCATTGCCGGCGAAGCCCGCGCCGTTTGCGCGGCAAATTTTAGGCGAAGAGATGTTGACGAATCGGACGCCGGAGGCGCATCAGTGGGCTCTGGAGCACTTTCGAAAGTTCCGCAGTGCGGGGCAGTTTGTCCCGTTCAGCGTGGGGAAGGATACCGTCATTTTCCCTGGGTTTGACGGCGGCGCTGAATGGGGCGGGCCGGCGGTGGATCCGCAGACGGCGATTCTCTATGTGAATGCAAACGAGATGGCCTGGACGGGAGCGCTGGCGCCGAACACCGGAGAAAACAGTCCGAAAGGGCTGTACCTGAGCCAGTGCGGCGTTTGTCATGGCGAGAATATGGCGGGATCGCCTCCGGCAATGCCGTCGCTTGTTGGCGTGGGAGAGCGATTGTCGGGCGCGCAGATTGCCGCGACCATCAAGAACGGCAAGGGAAGAATGCCGGCTTTTCCGAATTTTGACGACGGACAGATTCCCGCGCTGGTGGATTTTCTAATGAGCGGAGAGTCCAAGGAGTTGGGGAGTTCGCAGCCTCCACCGGCGGCAATGAACTATCGATTCACCGGCTATCACAAATTTTTGGATCCCGACGGTTATCCGGCGATCGCGCCGCCTTGGGGGACATTGAATGCGATTGACCTGAATACCGGGGAATACGTTTGGAAAATAAATCTTGGCGAGTATCCGGAGCTTGCGGCGAAGGGTTTGAAGAATACCGGGACGGAGAACTATGGCGGGCCGGTTGTGACGGCCGGAGGTCTGGTCTTTATTGGGGCAAGCGATTTTGACAAAAAATTCCGGGCGTTTGATAAGGCTACTGGCGAGTTGCTGTGGGAAACGACGCTTCCGTTTGGCGGGAACGCGACTCCGGCGGCGTACCTTGTGGACGGACGGCAGTACGTGGTGATTGCGGCGGGTGGGGGGAAGGATCCTAAATCAGCGTCGGGTGGAGTTTATGTGGCGTTCGCGCTTGGGAAGATAAAGTGACGGGACAGCGGCAGTGGGGCAGCGTGAGGAGGAGGTTGCAGGACCGGGGGTAGTTTCTTATTGTGCGCTCGTTAGAAAATTCTGCTGTCAATGTCCGGGAAGATGACTTAAGAAAGAAGGCGGGAAACGGCTCGCGTGAGCCGAACAAGCCTCCTTTGCTCATTTGCCGCAGCCTGGTCAGCCGAGTTCCGACGGCAAACGCGCAGACGGTGGATCGAGGCGCCATTGGCAGTCCGAGCCAGGAATCGGATTAGGAGGAGTGGTTCATGAAAACGAGAATCTTGATTGTGCTTGCTTTAGTAGTTCTGGTCGCAGCGTTTGCTTATACGTCGTCGGCTCCGGCCGCGCCGAATACAACAAGCGCGGCCGCCGTGCCGGTTCCACAACCCAACGCTGCGGCGGCAACTCCTGCAGAACCGCATCCTGAAATCCACGAGGCCCTCGCAGCGCTGCGACGCGCCAGGGAGCATATGGACCACGCCGCGCACGATTTCGGCGGTCACAAGGTGGAAGCCCTCCGGGCAACGGACGAGGCGATTCGCCAACTCGAAATCTGCTTGAAGTTCGACAAGTAATACGCAACAAACTCTCGAAAGCGCTTAAGGCAGCGTCCCTCTATTCATACCGGCGGACGCTGCTTTTTTTGTTCTGGCAAGAGAGAGTCCCTGAGAGTGCTGGCTCACTCTTTTTTGACTGGTCAGAGGACTAGTCTGATAACGAAGGGCAGCAGGGGACGGAACGATTCAAGTCTGGATATCGTATATCAGTTAGGCGCCATTGATTGACCGGTTGGGTCAAGAGAAGTAGGATTTGCGCGCGGACGGATCGGCGAGCGGCTCGCGCGAAAAGGAGAAACTGTGTACTGCTCAAAGTGTGGAAGCGAATTGGCCAGCACGGCATCGTTTTGTGCGAGGTGCGGACAACCCGTGTCGGTTCTGGCTCCCAGTCCGGCAGCACTGCCACCGGTGGCTGGCGCATCGAGTTGGCCGGCGCCTGTTGTCTCGACTCCCGTTTTGCCTCCGAGTTACGGAGGGGTAGGATATGCCGGGTTTTGGCTGCGATTTGTCGCTTACCTGATTGATGCAGTGATCTCCAGCCTTGCTTTCGCAGTCCTGTTGATTCCCTTCATTGTCCTGTCCGGGCTTGGGGGAGCCTTCAGCAAAATCGGTTCCGGTGAAGGTATCGGAGACGACGTGGCACCTTTTCTCGTGTTCGGTTTCATTTTCGGCGTCATTGGAATCATCCTGGTGGTCAGCTGGCTGTACTTTGCGCTCTCGGAGAGTTCTTCCTGGCAAGCAACGCCCGGGAAAAAGATTCTCAATTTGCAGGTGACGGACACGGAGGGGCAGCGACTCTCCTTTGGACGAGCCTCCGGACGGTTTTTTGCGAAGATGATCACCGGAATGATTCCCCTTGCGATTGGTTACATCATGGCGGGGTTCACGGAGAAGAAGCAGGCGCTTCACGACATGATCGCGGGCTGCCTCGTACTTCGCAAAGTCTGAAGATTTTTTCGCCAGCTTAGGGCGATGCGGCCGACGAAATTGCGTGAGCTTGACTTACGCATGGCGAAGGGATTCCACTGGATCGGCGCGCATCCAGGGCCGTGCAGCGGAGTAGGCGGTAAGCACGGTCATTATCCCCATGGTGAGTGCGACGGCCAGGAACACAATCCACTCCACCGGATGAATTCCGTAGAGCAGCGAACGCACGACGGTGCCCGCGGCGATTCCGCTCAAGATTCCGAGGCACACACCTAAGATTGTTACAACGCTCGTTTGCCGCAGGATCATCCGCCATAAATCGGAGGGTTCCGCGCCAAGCGCCACGCGGATGCCGAGTTCTTTTTTACGCTCGCTGACGGAATAGAAGACCGCGCCGTAGAGCCCCGCCGCCGCAAGAATAAAAGCCAGGGTACCGAAGGCGCTGATGCAAACCAGCGTAATCCAAGGGATATATAGTGCGAGCTGCATCCAATCGTTCATGGTGAGGGTTTGCAGGGACAATTGCGGGTCCAGTTTCTGGAGAGCTTCGGACGCCGGGACGAGCCACTGCTTCGGATCACCCTTGGTGCGCAGGAGCAAATAAAAGGTGGATTGATAGTGCTGCTCAACATCGCGATACATCAAGGAACGAGGCGTTTCGTCGAGATCGGTGTACTTGCCGTCGCCAACGACGCCGACCACGGTCACAACACGATTGCCGTCTCCGAGGCGAGCCGTCCTTCCGATAGGATCCTGGCCGGGCCAATATTTTTCGGCCATTAGGTGATTGATGAGGATGACTTCGGGGGATTTGGCAGTGTCTGCTGAAGTAAACACGCGTCCCGCCAATACGGGGATCTCGAGCGTGGAGAAGAAATTTCCGTCGACGGTCATATAGGTGACGCCGGCGCCTTGGTCGTTCACTGTCGGCGAACCATCGACGCGAACTTGTTCCGAGCTGCCCGTGTCGTTCAGGGGGATGTCGCTGGATAGGCTGAAGGATTCCACGCCGTAAAGTTGGGAAGCCGCTTCGCGGATTCGCTCGTGGAGGTTTCGGCCTTGGGCTTCGGAATAGCCGAGGGTTTGCAAATCGCTGCTTAGAATTGCGACGCTGCGCGCGGAAAATCCGGGATTGACGTTGCGAAGGTTGCGCAAACTTTGGACACACAGCCCTACACCGATCAACACCACTGTGCAAACTGCGACCTGGATAACGACCAGGCCATTTCGGATTCGGCCTTTACGCGTGCCGCCGACTGCAATTTCGCCGCTGAGAGCACCCGCCAGATTGGGTGTGGAAGAGTACAGTCCGGGCAAGAAACCCGTCGCGAGACCTGCCAGGATCACGAGCGTCCCAGTCAACGCTAGCACTGTCAGGTCCGGACGAAAATCAATTGTGAGGGGAAGCACGCCGATGCCCGGGATGTAGGGCTTGAATTGCGTCAACTGCCGGAGTCCGAGAAACGCGAGCGAGAAACCAATGGCTCCGCCGCCCAAGGCAATGAGGGTGCTGTCGAGCGTGAGTTCGCAAACCAGGCGCGCGCGCGTCGCGCCCATCGCCGCGCGGACGAGTATTTCGTGGCGTCGCGCGTTGGCTAGCGCGAGAAGAAGATTCGCCACGTTGGAACATGCCGCGAAGAGGACCAGAGCGACCACGGCAAGAATAATGGCCGAGATAATTCTCGCGGACGACACCGACTCGGGAGGCAGCATGCTCATTTCCGCCAAAACGGCTTTGCGGTCCTTATCGGTTTGCGGGAAGTCCGCGGCAAGCTGTTTCGAGAGCGACTGCATATCCGCCTGTGCCTGCTGGCGCGTAACGCCGGGTTTCAAGCGGCCCACCAGGCCCAGAATCTGATTTGTGCGGTCGGCGCGCCAGTCCTGTGTCTGGTGAGTGATGGCTGCGTCCATCGAGAGCGGATACCAAACATCCGGAAGATCGCTGAAGATGGTTCCCACAAAACGCTCCGGCATAACGCCTACGATAGTGAGCGGGGTATTGATGACACTTACGGTCTTCCCAATAACACCCGGATCCGAGCCGAGCCATTTCCAATAGGAATAACTCAAGACTGCCAGGGCCGACGGTTTGTCGTCTTCGCCGCGCGCGAACACCCGGCCCAGAAACGGCTGAACGCCGAGAACAGAGAAATAATTATCCGAAGCCGCGTTGGTAAGCCCTTGCCTGACGCGATGTTCGTACACGATGGGGCGCACCGAGATGGAATTCGGGAAGGCGTAGACGTCCGAGAAAACCTGATTGTTGTCGCGATAATATTTGTAATCGTCGTAGGAGACGCCGTTGAATTCTTCCGTTGGCGTGGAGGTGTAAATCGCCGCCAGGCGCTCGGGCGCTGCCACGGCGGGAGGGCGCAGCAATAGCGCATTGAAAACGCTGAAGCCAGCCGTGCCCGCAGCCATCGCTATCGCCAGGGAAAAAACGGCGATGGAGGTGAGTTTCCAATGTTTGCTGAGAATCCGGAGAGAAAATCGCATGCTGGACCCAATCGCCATGTGGACCCCCGTCGTCAATTCGTGGAACAGCCTATTTCTGAATTTCCAGATGCGCGGCAATAATTTTGCGTTGCCTCGTCGAATTATTTCTACCGGCGCCCGGGTGCTTGTTACATTGGCTTTTTTAGCGTGCCATTCACTTTCTCAAAGCCTTTTTGCATGGGGTAGCCCTTTTCCACCCAATCCGCGGCAAAAGTTGTTGGCAGGACCAACACACGCACGTGACTGAAGCCCATTTCGTTGAGGGCTTTGTAAGCGGGACGGATGTTCGGGCACTTGTCGAAGGGGCAGCAGCCGCAATAAATCACCAGATTTGCGGAGCGTGGCAGTGCCACCACAGATTTTTTCAAATCCCTCAGACCTTCTTCTTTGGAGGCGGTGCCGTAAAATGATGCTCCCGGAATGTGCCCGCCTTCAAACAGCGTGTGAAAGCCCACGTAAAAGATGATTGGAGAATCAGCGCCTTTCGCGCCGCCGAGTTCACCCGCAAACTCGGCGGCGTGGAGAACTTGCGCGCTCGTCCATGGGTCGGCGGCCTTTTCTGCATTCGATCCACCACTTTGTGTCGACCGCAGCTCAGGTGCGAGAAGCATCGCGGCGCACAGCACAAAAGCGAGCGCCACCGCGAGCGCACGAATTCTCGAAGAAATGCTCATAGTTGAATGCCTCCACGCAGGATTGTAAATCGAATCCGCAAGCGCGGCGACGCAATTCTTGCGCAGTGAGCGCAGGATCGGTTTTCGAGCAAAGGCTGATTATTTCTTGAGTTCGGCTCTCGTGCGCTGCAATTTGAGGGCGGTCGTGCGCAGGGTTTCCGGCACGTTTTTGTTGGTGGTGAGCTTCTTGAGGTCCATGACATTGACCATCGGGAGCATGTGTAGTGATACGTCCAGAGGAGTCTTCGGGTTGTTGAGAAGATTGCGCACGACCGTATAGTTTTTTCGAAATTTGCGGTTGCCGGCAATGAGCCGAAGAATTTCGTCAGTCAGGCTGGTCATGGAGGCGAACGCCTCGACTTCCTGATCCGTCAGACGGGGCGATTGCAGCACCGCGCGCTGCACCACTTTGTTCGAATCGCGAATCAGCGTGCGCCGGGCTTCGGACCCGCCCTTGATGGCGTACTGCACGCGCTCGGATACATTCATCTTCGCGAGGCGCTGAAGAAGGGTCACGCGCTTGGCAAAGTCGGGCTCGGCTTCCGCGGCCGCTTCGGCAAGGGCCGCTTCGTCAATCGCGGAACCCATCAGCTCGTGAAGCAGGGTTTTCTGCTCGCTGGTGATGGAGGAAGAGTGCTCGAGCGCGGCCGCAAGAGCAGGCGATTCGCTGACGCGCTCCAGTTCTTCCATGAGCGCCTTGATGCCCAGCGAAGAAAGATGGCGCGCGACAGGAACCAGGTATTCCGCGCTGCAATTCTTGTTCTGCACCATAGCGTCGCAGACGCCCGGCTTGTCCGCGAGATGTTTTCCGGCATAGGCAAAAAGCGCGGGAATGGCCTTTTCGCGCTTTAGAGCTTCGACAAAAGTTTCCGCTGGCTGGGAAAGAATGGCTTGCTGTGCACGTTCGGAGACCATCTCATCAGCGTCCCCGGCGAGCACGGCAAGAATCTCGGCTTTGTCCGCGGGAGAAAGATGCGCGCCACCCGCGCAGACGGCGATTTTGCGCTCGCGGGGAGCGCGGCCTGCGCGAAGGTCTTCGAGGACTTCAGGGCTGAGGGGTTCCACCGGGTGCCTGCCTTAAATCTTTTTGGCTCAGCACTATTGTACCGGAGGCTCCGGGCGTCCCGATGGGCGGCATTGCTTGCCCGTTCAATTCCAGCAACACCGCGGAAGAGTCGCCGGCGGTCACTTCAAACTGCTGGTTAGCAGCATAGTGGTGATTTTGGCCGGCAAGGAGATCGCCGTCCACGAGAACTGAGCCATCGGCGATGACGCGCACGTGCGTGGCAGCGGAGGTCGAGACGGAAAGGTCCAGAGGAACGGATGCTGGAACATTCGCGGGGCTAGACGCAGGAGAAGAAGGATCGGCTACCGAAGACGAGGCCACCGTTCGCGTGTCTGCCGGGAGCTGCGCGGGCACCTGCGAAGATGCTGGAGCACGCTTTGCCGCTCGATACGCGGCAAAACGGCGCCAGCCATACATGCCGCCGGCGACGAGTCCGGCAAGAGCACCAAGCAGCGCGAGCAACGCCAATAGTGGAAACCAAATGGGTGCGCGTGGGATTTTGTTCTCGTAGGGTTGAGGAGTGGGCAAGTTTGGCTCGCCATGCGCCAGGTCGTATTCGGCGAGCAGATTTTCCTCGTCGAGGCCGAGAAAGCGCGCGATGGCACGCACGAAGCCGCGATTGAAAACGCCGCCGGGGAGCTTGCCCCACTCTTCGTTTTCCAGCGCTTCGAGGAACCGCGGGCCGATGCGCGTGGCCTTCGTGACTTCATTCAGGGAAACTTCGCGCATCTCGCGTTCGCGCTTCAGCAGTTCGCCAAAATTTCCCTTGGCCATGAATCGAAACCTGTCCTCGGTGTTGCTCGGGGCGTCCAAGCGTCCAAACTAAAATGTGATCGCCATCGGCCGTCTGCGGCGGACGCCCTTGTTCGAAATGACGGCAGCAATTATCGCAGCTTTGGCGTGCGTGTGAAACCGTCTATATGAGCGCGACTCCATTTGGTTCGGCGCCGCGTGACGAATTGCCTTATTACGAGCTATTTTTGGCTTGAAGCGCGCTGGGACCACTTTGCGATTGCGACTCCGTCGCCGCTCACCTGTGCGATCGTGCTGCCTATCTTAACTATCTCGTTCAAAAAGCTGGGGCGGACATTCGGCTTCGTTGCCTCATCGTACGCCAAATCCGCATTCTTTAAAGCTTCGGCGGTTTGCCTTTCGCGCAGATACACGATGGCCAAGTATGCGCGGCTTCTGGCTTGCGACCCAAGCAGATTGCCGGCATATTCCGTTCGGCTGAATTCAACTTTCGAATCCAAAGCCCGCGCGATTTGGGGATCGAATAAGGCCACGGACTTCTTTAGCGATTCCTCGGCAGCCTCCCAGTGTTGTTGCCCTATTTGCGCTGTTGCAATCTGCCGAAAATTGATGGGATAGTCCGAATCATCTGCACCCGGCCAAACCGGCAAATACTCCATGATTAGCCGAAAACTCTTCTCTGCTTCCTCGTAGCGTCGCTGCGCCAGATAGCAATTGCCGATCCCGCGATTCGCCAGGAAGAGGAACTTGTTCTTCGGCATTTCGAACTTGGACTGTTCAGCCAATGGGATTACCTCCAACTTGTATCGCTGGATTGCATTCTCGCAATCGTTTTTCTGCTCCAATGGGTAAATCGACTGGTAGACATCGTTGATTCTTCCCTCCTCCGCCTCCTCTGGCGTAAGGTTTGCGCTCACAGTCACCGAATCGTGCGATTTAACCCAGGGTTTTTCGTCCGATGGTTTCGTCGCCTGGTCTTGTGATGGTGGATTACTTTGCGCGGAACAGCGGGGAATCCAGATAGTTAGTACGAGCATCCAAAAAAGCGCAGTTCGATTAAGTGCTCGTAAATTCTGACTTATTTGGCTGTTCGATTTCATATCGACGGCGCAGTATATCACTCAAGGAATTGCGAAAGTGGATTTCAAAATTTACGGAGCAGGAAGTTACTATTCTAGCGGGAACACGGGAACACAGACAGTGGGCGTGGTTATTAGTGGCCAGACAGGAAGGGCGCGCTATGGAAGGACAAGCTGCAAACTCGCGAACCGTAGCTGCCGGTGTCCCGTTGCCCCGTGCAGGCTTTTGGATTCGAGCCGTCGCGGCCCTCATTGATCTATTTCTCCTGATCGTTCCCTTCGCTATCTTTGTTTCCTTCTCGGCTGCCGCCATGGGAATTTCGAATCCCTTCTTCAATCATGGGCCCGGCATGCCTCTCAACGAGGCTCTCTCGCAGTTTGCGCCCCTTTTTCTCACGCTTTGTGTCTGTTTTTTCGTTGCGGAAGGCTGGCTGTACTTTGCGCTGTCGGAAAGTTCGCGGTGGCATGCAACGCTTGGCAAACGCCTGCTCGGGCTTTATGTGGCCGACATCGCCGGCAAGCCGGTGGACTTCTGGCGAGCCAGCATGCGCTTTTGTAGCGGACGCCTTTTGGCACACGTGCCCTTCCTCGGCGGCTATTATTTTGTGATCGATTGTCTTTGCGTTGGATTGATGCCCGGGAAGCGTGCCATTCACGACACTATTTCCGGTTGCCTGGTCCTGCGCGAAGGCTCTCACAGCTTCTTTGTCCGCTAAAAGAAGTGCCTTTCCAACCTCCCGGTACCTCCCGTACCTGCCGATGGCAAGATAGCCACGCCTGTACCACGAGATTCTTGCACCCCTTTTTGACTGGCGCCTATACTGGCAAAGATTCGGCGACCAGCGCCGAGTCACGCCCGTAGTGTTGTCCGCCCGGGCGGCCGGGGTCTGGCCTCTCAAATTCTAAACCTGGGGATTAACCGAGCGTGGACGAAGTAAAGCAGTTTCCAGCCGTGGAGCGCCGCAGAAGTCCCGCGGTGACCGCAGAGCAGCGCGAAGCCGGCGAAGTCGCCATCTTCCAGGAGTTGGGGAAGGCGCTGACCTCTTCGTTGCAGCTCGACCAGGTGCTGCGCACCATCATGGAGAAAATTGACGAGTTTCTGCGCCCAGATAACTGGTCGCTGCTTTTGCTGGATGAGAGCAAGCAGGAGCTGTATTTCGAGCTGGCCGTTGGCAAAGCCTCGCAAGCTCTAAAAGATGTCCGCATCAAGATGGGGCAGGGAATCGCCGGCTGGGTGGCGCAGCACGGGGAAACCGTGGTTGTCCCGGACACCTCCAAAGACAAACGCTTCTTCGCCAACGTAGACGAGAAAACCAAAACCGAAACGCAATCCATCGTCGCCGTGCCCGTGAAATTCCGCGACACGTGCCTGGGCGTGATCGAGCTCATCAACTGCCTCGGCCCGGAAGGTTTCGACGAACGCGATTTAAAACTGCTCGAAGCTCTCTCGGACTTCGCAGCCATTGCGCTCGAAAATGCGCGGCACGTGAAACGCATTCACGAGCTGACCATCACCGACGATTGCACCAGCCTTTACAACGCGCGCCACATGGGCTTCATTCTTGAGACGGAAATTTACCGTTCGCAACGGTACAACTACCAGTTCTCTCTGGTCTTTATTGACCTCGACCATTTCAAGCAGGTCAACGACACGCACGGCCATCTGGTTGGGTCTCGCCTGCTCGCCGAAATTGGCAACGCCTTGAAAGCCCACTGCCGCCTGATCGATTTTGCGTTTCGCTATGGCGGCGACGAATTTGTGATTCTTCTGCCCCAGACTTCGAAGGACAATGCGTTAAATGTGGCACGCCGCCTCCACAAGCTCATCCGCGAAGGCAATTGGCTCGATGAAGAGGGATTGGGGATCCGCGTGACGCCGAGCCTGGGAGTCGCCTCCTATCCCACAGACTCGCGGACAAAAGAAGGTCTGCTGCACCTCGCCGACGAAGCCATGTACCTCGTGAAAAATACAAATCGAGACAGCGTGGCCGCCGCAAACATCGGTATCTTGCCCGACACCACCACCGCCGCCGCAGCCGCTGAAACCGCGGGGTAGCGCCAGCATCCTTGCTGGCGGTTTTTCTTTCGATCTGCGCCCAAGACATCCCTTTCGATCTGCACGCAAAACAAAAGAGTCGGCAAGGATGCCGGCCCTACTCTCGTTTCCTTAATCCGTTTTTCATGCGGCAGCAATCATCCTGCGACGGAACGATGCTACCTATTTGTTTTTGTAGTTTGGTGCCGCCATTGGTTTAGCGTAACCTTCTATACGTAACGGGTTAGCTTATGCAGCCGCATCCCACCGATCACCCCGGGCTTCTTCGCATTCCGGGTCCGACCCTGGTTTCGCTTTCGTTGCGCTTCGCTCCGCTCTCGGCGCGCGACCAGTTCAATCCAGCTTCCTGGCCTCTGCATGACTTTGCGCACAGCACTGCCTTCCCTGGCTGGTGGGAATTTGACCTGGACACACTCGCGCTCGCCGCCGGCGTCTACGAATACGAATTTGTCATCAACGGAACGACTCCTGTCCCTGACCCCTACGCCGATGCCATCACCCGCTTTGGCGGTTATCGCGGCTTGTTCACGATCTCGGGCGGCCAGCGCGTGCCGCAGCCTTTTCGCTGGGACGGCGAATTTCCCGCTGGGACCGCTCTTCCAGCAAACAACCAAATCGCCATCTACGAAATGCCGATCAAGTGGATGTCTTCTGATCCCGGAGAGAATGCGCCGCTCGTCGAGCTCGGAACCTTCGACGAAGTTATCTTCGAGCATCTGAACGACCTCTCGACCATGGGTGTGAATTGCATTGAGCTGTTGCCGATCGAGGATTCTCCGCAGACTCTGAACTGGGGCTACGGCACGCGCTTCTTTTTTGCCCCGGACTACGACGTGGGCAGTCCGGTCGACGCCAAATTTTTCATCAAAGCCTGCCATCAGCGCGGCATCCGCGTCTTTCTCGACGTGGTCATGAACATGTTCTCGCCTAAGTGCCCTCTGGGTACGCTTGCTTCGCAGTGGTTTTACGAGGCGCAATCGTACGGACGGCAGGACTGGAGCCAGGATCTTTTCCATTTTTCCTCGCCCTCTTACGGCAGCTATTTTGCCGCCCGCGAATTTCTTTGCGAGATGGCGGAATTCTGGGTTTCGCAGTATCACGTCGATGGTTTTCGCGTTGACGACTTCGCGGACATTAACAATTGGGACTTCGTGCAGGAATTCCACGACCGCGCCACGGCGCAGAGCAACGCACTCTTCCCCAACAAACCGTTCCTCGTCGTTGCGGAGGATTCCAACCGCAACTTCATCTCCACGTCGGACGATCCCAACAATCCTGGCGGACTGAAGGTTGTCGGCGCCATCTGGAACTTTGGCTATCGCGACGAGGTTCGGCGGCTAGTGACCGATTCCATCGCAACAAACTGGGGCCAGCCGTCGCGCTCGGACCGCGTGCAACACTTAGTCTCTAAGGACGGCGTTTGGAACGCCTTACCCCAGTCCTTTGATCCCGGTTATGCGGATATGGCTTGTTCTGTGGACTACATCACCTCTCACGACGTTGAAGGCGTGCCCCGCCTGATGAATGTCTTCCTCGGTCCCATGCTGCAAGCAGCCGGCCTCGGCGATGGCGGAGTCCAAAATGTTCGCTGGGCGGTGGACACTGCCGACAGCTCTCCCAATCCCGCGCTGCGGCCTGTGGTGCAAGCCGCGCTGCAACGCGTCTTCGGCGCATTCGCCATCTTGCTGACCTCAGTCGGCATGCCCATGTTTCTGGCCGGCGAGGAATTCGGCGACGTGCACGACACGGACTACAACGACGTCAACGAAAAGCAGCAGGATCCAGTCCAATGGAACCGCGCGGCGTTCCGCGGCAATGCCGAGCTCCTGGCGAATGTCTCGAAACTCGTTCGCTTGCGAACCTCCCATCCTGCGCTACAACGCAACGAAGTGGACTTTTTCTATTTCCATCCGCAATTCGACAACGACGCTAGCCCACGCGTCTTCGCCTATTGCCGCAGCCAGGGCCTTCCGCTCGGCAGCCCCGGACAGGTGATTGGCATTGCCAACATGGGCGCACAGGCCTTTCCCAACTATGATCTTCCGGGATGGCGCTGGGGCGCTTCCGCGCTGACGGAAACTGGCTACGCGAATTCCGCCCCAACCTACAATCCCATGGCGGGTTCCCTGAATCTCTCGCTGAATGCCTTTCAAGCCCGCGTTTTCAGTACCTGACTTGCGTGTTCGTAAGGAATTATTGCGCGGTCAGAAACTCGTCGAACGTTCTTGGCAACGGCACTTCGCTCGCCTATACTCTCGAACGCCAAAGGTCGCGCTCAGTTTTTTGTGGCGTTCGTGCGGACTGCAATGAAATTCTTGAATCACTACCATGTGAATTGCGTGTCCCGCCTTGGCAAGCCCCAAGGCTTCACTTGAACGACCGCTTGATGGTGGCCGGCGGCCGCCTTCCCATCACCGCCGTAGTCTGTTAGTGCAATCCAGTCATCTCGGTACTATCCACTCAAACCGTTGAACCGCTCGCATTCGAGCTGCGGAGGGTCCATGACGGACGTTCATTCGCTCCTGGCAACGAACGAGAAGTTATCGCAAGAGGTGCTGCGCCCCGGTGCCGACAAGGTCGATCAGTCGCGTCGCTTCCCGCGTGAAAACATGACCGCGCTCGGAAAAGCCGGAGTGCTCGGCCTTCTCGTGCCCGCTCAGTATGGCGGCGCGGGAGGCGGCCTGGCAGAAATGTCCCGCGCACTGGAGATACAGGCGCAAGCCTGCGCGTCGACCGCCATGGTCACGCTAATGCATTTTTGCGCCACCGCTGTCATCTCAGCGAAAGCAGGCGACGCGCTCAAACAAAGCCTGCTGCCAGCAATCGCCCGCGGAGAGCACCTCAGCACGCTGGCGTTCAGCGAAGCTGGCTCCGGCGGCCACTTCTACGCGCCCGTCAGTGAAATCCGTTTGGACGGCGCGAAAGAAAAGCTGAGCGCACTCAAGAGCTTCGTCACGAGCGCTGGCGAGTCCGACAGCTACGTGGTGTCGGCGCGTCGGCCTGGAGCCAAGGCTCCAACCGAGTCCAGCCTCTACGTGGTTCCGAAGGGCGCAAGCGGCCTCGCGATCCAGGGACGCTTCGAAGGGCTGGGCCTTGCCGGCAACGCCAGCGCGCCGATGACGTTGACGGACGTCGCTCTCGATGAGGACGCTCGTCTAGGCCCCGAAGGCACTGGCTTCCAATCCATGCTTGCAGTTGTGCTGCCGTACTTCCAGATCGGCGTCGCTTCCGTTTCGATCGGCATTGCGACGGCCGCGTTTCAGGCAATCACAGCCCGAGTCGCCGCCAGGACATACGAGCACGCGGGCGGAGCGCCGCTCGCTTCAATTCCCCGCGTCCAGTTCTTAGTCGCGGAAATGGCGCTCGAACTCAACGCCGCCCGCGCTTATCTTGCCGAGACAATCCGCAAAGCTCTCGCGGCCGATCCGGCGGCCATGATCGACGTTCTGGGCGTCAAGGTGAAGGCCGCAGACGCCTGTCTGAATGTCGTCTCACGCGCCATGAATCTCGGTGGTGGCTGGGCCTTCGGGCGCCGCGGCGGCCTCGAGCGCCATTTCCGCGACGCTCAGGCGGCTGCCGTGATGGCTCCCTCGAGCGACGTCTTGAAGGATTTCATAGGAAAGGCCTGCCTCGGCTTGCCCTTGTTCTAGGAACGCCAGAAGGATGGAGGAGCTATGACAGCGAACTCGCGAAGTCAGGCATTGCGCATCGGCGCCGTGGCCTATGATCCGAAAGTGGTCACTATATGGGAAGGCTTCAAGGAGTATTTCGCGTCGCACGGCGTTGAGATCGACTACATCTTGTACTCAACCTATGACGCACAGGTCGACGCAAATCTTTCCGGCGAAATCGACGTCGCGTGGAATTCCCCCCTCGCGTGGGTGAAAAGCCAAATCCTCAGCCAGGGCGCTTGCCGCGCCGTCGCCATGCGGGATTCCGACCGCGATCTGACCACGAAAATTATCGTCGCCACAAATTCCTCGCTGGCCACTCTGGCCGACTTGAAGGGCAAAACGGTCGCCGTAGGCGCCTCAGATTCGCCGCAAGCCACCTTGATTCCTCTCGGAACGATTGCTGACGCGGGCCTCGACCCGCGCAGGGATTGTCGCGTCCTGTACCACGACGTGATGGTCGGCAAGCATGGCGATCACGTCGGCGGCGAACGCGACGCCGCCAAAGCACTTGCCGCGGGCCTTGCCGATGGGGCCTGCGTCCTAGACGCGAACTATCCTGTTTTCATTAATGAGGGCACGCTGGATCCCGGAGCGACGCGCGTTCTGGCCACCACGCCGCCATTCGATCACTGCAATTTCACCGTACGGCCGGGCTTGCCGGACGAACGCACGAAGCCATGGGTCGATGCATTGCTCGCCATGTCGTTTCAAGATCACAGCGTTCGCGTCCTCATGGAGCTGGAAGGCCTCAGGCAGTGGCTGCCCGCACGCACGACGGGCTACGCGCAACTCGAGAGCGCCGTGCAGAGGTTCAACTTTTACGGCTCCGCTGCCGCGACGGCCGGCGATTAGGCGACGCGACGGAGGCCAAATCGCAATTGGTTAACGCCAATCCATGTAACGTTCATTCTTGCCATGCCTGATTCCACGCCTAAGCAATTCCTCGATCTCGAAAACTTGGCGTTCCATGAGGGTGCCACGGTGCTTTTGCGCCGCGCCTTGGCACAGCTTCGCGCCGGAGAGTGGTTCGAAGTCCACGGAGATTCTCCCGACCTCGCCGGGCATCTCGCGGCCTGGTGTCGAAATCAGGGTCATCGCCTGGAAGCGAAGCAGGGCGTCCCGGGACTGTATCGCATTGAATCCGCCGGACCCACGCCGGTCACCGAAACGTCTCGCTCTCAGGTTTCTGAAGTCGCACAGCCAGGTTGGGGCCTCGCGCCTCGCGGGGCTCATGTCGAAACGGGCGGCCCGAAATTCGCCTTCACGCTGCGCCAAAAGCGCGACGTCTGGGCACGCGAACTGAACTCCATTTACGCCCAGGCAGCGGCCAACCAATGGTCCGCGGCGCGCGACATCCCTTGGGGCGAACTCCCCAAGCTGCCGGTGGATGTCGAAAATGCTGTCGCGCAAATCATGACTTTCCTCACCGAGAATGAGTTTGCAGCCCTGTATGTTCCCGCGCGCTTCATTCCGCGAATTCATCCGCACTATCGCGAAGTCGTCGAAGTGCTCGCCATGCAGATCGTGGACGAAGCGCGCCACGCTGACGCCTTTACGCGCCGCGCCGATGCCGGCGGCTCGGGGCTCGGCACAACGGCCGCGAGCGGCCAGCTATCGCTAAAGACCCTCCTCGAGGAGCCTGACTTCACCACCGCCACTTTTCTGCTGTGCGTCATGGGAGAAGGAACCTTTCTAACGCTGCTGAAATTCCTCGGCGACCACGCCCCCGACGCGGCCACTGCCGCTTTGGCGCGGCTCGCTCACCGTGACGAAGCGCGTCACGTTGCCTTTGGAATGGAGCACGCTCGGTATATCTTCGACAGCGAACCGGAAAGACGCTTTTCGCTCGCCGCTGCGGTCGAACGCCGCAGCCGGATGCTCGCTTCCATCTCGGGACTCAGTCCCTACGTTCACGATGCGCTCGTCGTTTTCGCTGGCGGAGGAGTGTCGGTCGAGCAGGTTCGTACTGGCGCCCGGCATGTCGCTGGACTCCAGCGGGAAATGAATCGCGCGCGCAGCGAACGCCTGCAATCGCTTGGATTCGAGCCCGAGATCGCATCACGGATGTCCGCGTATCATACAAAAAACTTCATGTGATGCTCGCCCCGGAAACGCTTTAACCGGAAATGGACCTGGCGCCCCGCTCCCGCTCTTCTATACAGTCCCTTCGAATTTTGCTTAACTGAACCTATGCGAAGAAGCCAAGCGTCGCGCTATGCTCGCTGGTCTGCCGCTGTAGCTCTGCTGCTGGCCTGCATCACGGTAAGCGTCTATGTGAAGCGCGGCTGGCAGCGAATCAGCGAACAGAAAAAAGCTCCCCCTCCCGCGGCTGCTAACGTCGAGAAGCAGTCCAGCGGACTCACTTTTTCCAAAATGGACGGGCCCCGCAAGATCTTCACCGTAAATGCCTCGAAGTCCACGGACTTCAAGGATAAGAACGCCAGCCTCCTGGAGAACGTGGTAGTCACCATCTTCGGAAAAACCGGCGATCGCCACGACTTGATTCACACAAAGAGTTGCCAGTACGGGAAAGGAGATGGTGGCATCGTCTGCAGCGGCGACGTCCAGATGGATTTGGAGAGTGCCGCCGACGCCGAGCGCGCGGCAAAAGACCCGGCAATGGCCACCCAGATTGTCCACATCGAGACCCGCGGCGTAAATTTCGACAACAAAACCGGCGCCGCAAAAACAGATCAGCCCGTGACCTTCACCTTTCCCAACGGCAGCGGCGATGCCGTGGGCGCCGAATACAATTCGCAGGAGGGTACCCTACGTCTCTTGCAGGATGTCCATCTGAAGCTCAAACCGCCGCCAGCAAAAGACGCCGGGAAAAAGCCCGCGAAAACCACATCAAGCACGGAAGTCCTTGTCAAAGGAACGAGCCTCGACTTTGGCCGCGACGCAAGAATGATTCACATCTTTGGGCCTGCTGAAGCCCAATCCCGCGACGCCCGCTTGACCGCCGGAGAGCTGACTCTCGAAATGGACTCGGCATTTCGCGCCCGCCACCTGCTGGCCCTCGCGGGTTCGCTTGGCAAGACTCCCGAACTCACCTCGCAGCGTGGCGCCGATTCCATGCTCATGGATGCGGACAATATGACCGCGCAGATTGCTCCGGAAGGCTGGGTCGCGCGGTTGGACGGCTCGGGAAGCGTCCGCGGCTGGCGTCACGGTCAGGAGGAAGAGGACGAATTTCACTCCGACGCGGCGACGCTCGATCTCTGGCCTCGCTTGAACCGCGCCAAAGAAATGAATCTCAACGGCGGAGTTTTGGTGAAGACGCGCATGGTCAAGAACGGCGACTCTCGAGTTTTGCAGACCGGCGCCCTTCGCATGGAATTCGCCGAAGGAGATGAAAACCATGCCGGCAAGCCCACGGACGCCGAAACCCTCACCGCGGGCAGCATGGAATGGACCGACGCATCGCCGCAAGCCAACACCGCGCCCACGCGCACAAAACTGCAAGCCGACAAGCTCAAGTTGGCCTTTGACGGCTTGGGCAAGCCCAAGCAGCTCGATGCCAACGGAAATGTGCAGACGGAGCGCGCCCTCGCCGGCCACGCACTACAAACGGCCACCGCCAAGAGCGGTGTAGCGCAGCTTCTCGCCACGGGCGGCTGGTCCCTGATGGATTTGCAGGGCGACACAAAATTGAGGGAAGGGGACCGCAACGCCCAGGCCGACCACGCGACCTTTACACACGCGAACCAGACCGCGCTGTTAACAGGACACGCCGTTGCTCGCGACGCCACTACGGAAACGCATGCTCCGCGCATCCTCTTCACCGGCGCGAGCGGCGACATCCACGCCGAAGGCGGCGTGCGCTCCACGGATTTTTCTCCTAACGGAAGCACGGTGCAACTCGCTCAGGTTCCGGCCAACATCACTTCGGACACGATGCAGGGAAACTCCAAAGCTGGCCGCGCCGTCTACACCGGCCACGCGCGCCTCTGGCAAGGCGATTCCGTCCTCGAGGCGGACTCCATCGAACTTCTCCGCGACACGAAAATTTTGAACGCCGCAGGAAAAGTCCGCGCCGTCTTTCCACAAACACCGCCTCCCGCGAAAACCGACGCACCGCAAGCTGCCGCTTTGCCAACCACCGCATCGCTAACGGCCACTCCCCAGTCTGGCCCGAAGAAACCCGTTCTCTGGCGCGTCACCTCGGGCACTCTCACCTACAACGACGTCGCCAACACCGCCCATCTCGAAAAAAACGTCGTCGTGCAATCCCCCGATGAACGCATCCGCGCCCCCATCATGGATTTATTCTTCACGCGCGGCACGCAGGCAACCGCGTCCGCCACATCAACAAGTACCGCCGCCCCAACCACTTCCGCCGCGCCTCCCGGCCCGCAGCAGATCAGCCGCGCCATAGGCACCGGCGGCGTCATCGTCGACCAGGCTGGCCGCCGCGCCGTCGCCGATCGCGGCGAATACACCGCCTCCGACGGCAAATTCGTCATGACCGGCGGAACTCCCACTCTCTACGACTCTTCCGAAGGCACCACCGTCGGCCGTCAATTGACCTTCTTTTTAGCGGATGATACGATCATCGTCGACTCTGAAAATGGTTCGCGCACGTTGACGAAGCACCGAGTCGAGAAATGATGCGGCTGGATTCAGGCCGCTCGTGATGAGGTATGCTGAAGCTCCAGGCCGTCGAGTTATCCAAGTCGTATCGCGGTCGCAAGGTCGTTGATGACGTTGAACTGGAGATCGGCCAGGGTGAAGTCGTCGGGCTCTTGGGACCCAACGGCGCCGGCAAGACCACTACTTTTTATATTTTGGTAGGTCTCGCGCGGCCCGACTCCGGCCACGTTCTCCTGAACGGCGGCGAAATCACCGACCTACCCATGTACCTCCGGGCCCGCAGCGGCATCAGCTACCTCCCTCAGGAACCCTCGGTCTTTCGACAACTGACCAGCGAGGAAAATCTCCTTGCGGTCCTCGAGACCCTCCCTCTCACGCACGAGCAGCAGCGCGACCGTTTGGAAGAGCTTCTGGTACAAATGGGACTCGAAACCGTACGCACGAGCAAGGCTTACACACTTTCCGGTGGCGAACGCCGTCGCCTCGAAATCGCACGCTCCCTTACTTTGGAGCCTTCTTTTATCCTGCTCGACGAACCTTTTTCGGGCATCGACCCTCTAACCGTCAAGGATCTTCAAGAGATCATCCGCGGCCTCGCCCGTTCTGGCATCGGCATCCTCATCACCGACCATAACGTGCGCGAAACACTCAACGTCACCGACCGCGCGTACATCGTGAATCATGGCAAAATAATGGCGAAGGGCACGCCTCTCGAATTAAGCAACGATGCGGAAGTCCGCCGCGTGTATCTTGGCGATCATTTCCGCTTGAACTAA
>DATFZY010000119.1:0-12527 GCA_035313865.1 Candidatus Acidiferrum sp. | reverse complement strand
GACGGAGGCGCAGAAGAAGAAGTATCTGGCGCCTTTGGCGCAGGGAAAGAAGATTGGGGCCTGGTCGTTGACGGAGCCCGAAGCTGGGTCCGACGCGGGTGGGACAAAGACTGCCGCGCGGCGCGATGGAAATTTTTGGGTTTTGAATGGGGCGAAGACGTTTACAACGAACGGACATTACGCGGATGTTTGCGTGGCCATGGCTGTGACGGACAAGTCGAAGGGCTCGCACGGGATCAGCGCATTCATTTTGGAAAAGGGAATGGCGGGGTTCAGGCCTGGAAAAAAAGAAAATAAATTGGGCATGCGGGCCAGCGATACGTCCGAAGTGATTTTTTCGGATTGCCGCGTGCCGGCGGAGAATTTGCTGGGGCCGGAAGGCGAAGGTTTTACGGGCAGTTTGAAGATTTTGGATGGCGGGCGTATTTCGATCGCAGCGCTGGCGTTGGGCATGGCGCAGGGAGCACTGGAAGCTGCCGTGAATTACGCGAAGCAGCGGAAGCAATTTGGGCAGGCCATCAGCGAATTTCAGGCGATTCAGTTTAAGTTGGCGGATATGGCGACGGAAGTCGAGGCGGCGCGGCTGCTGGTATATCAAGCGGCGTGGCTTGCGGATCGCAAAGATGTGCGGTTTACACGCGAGTCGAGCATGGCGAAGTTGTTCGCCAGCGAAGTGGCCGTGCGCGTCGCGAATGAGTGCGTGCAAGTCCATGGCGGCTACGGATTCATCAAGGATTATCCAGCCGAGAAGTATTATCGCGACGTAAAGCTCTGCACAATCGGCGAGGGCACAAGCGAGATTCAAAAGCTCGTGATTGCCCGCCAGTTGTTGGGGAAGAAGTAGTTAGCGGACGACTGTAGTCCGTGTTCCATAAAGAAGAGAGCCGGTGGCGAGCGGGTTCTAGTCTATGCGAACGCTCTACCGTCCCTCTCGGTCGGCGAGCAGAGCTTCAACAGCCCTGTTGCCCCGAACTCTGCTCCTCTTGATCTTTAGAATCTGGCTTAGATTGACCCGAGCCTTCGGGAGACGCATTTTCCCGGCGGCGACAAGTTGCAGTTCTTCACGGCTGGCGTCGACCGCCCTGAAAGGAATCAGTTCAGCGACGGGCAAGCCGTGCTCGCAAATCACGACTGTTTCGCCGGTTTTGGCGAGGTGGAGATATTTGCTCAGTCTTTTTTTTAATTCGGTAACATGCACACTGCGAATTTTGATTGACTCCATTTATGGCTATTTCAGCCCAGCTGCAACTCGCGGGGGACAGGCAAATTCGGGATAATAGGGGCATGCAGCCGACGCATACCTCCGAGTGGAAGAAAATCCAAGGAAATTATGACGCAGCCTGTTGAGAAATGGGCGGAACAGGTGCGCGCCGGCGATGTGCGCGCTATCGCGCGGGCAATTACCGCGATTGAGAATCATGCGCCGGAAGCGGAAGAACTTTTGCGGCGGCTTTTTGCGGCGACCGGGAAGGCGTATCTCACGGGAGTGACGGGAGCGCCTGGGACGGGCAAGAGCACGCTTGTCGACCGGCTTGCGGCTTACCATCGGAAACATCAGGAGCAGGTTGGTGTGATTGCGGTGGACCCAACCAGCCCTTACACGGGCGGGGCGATTCTTGGGGACCGCATTCGCATGCAGAGCCACGCCAGCGATGCGGGCATGTTTATCCGCTCGATGGCGACGCGTGGATTTATGGGCGGACTGGCGCGGGCCACGGCCGAAGTAGCTCTGCTTCTGGATGCCGCGGGCAAGCAGCAGGTTTTGATCGAGACGGTTGGTGTTGGGCAGGATGAAATTGATATCGTGCGGCTGGCGGATTGCGTTCTGGTCGTGCTTGTGCCCGGGATGGGTGACGACATCCAGAACATGAAAGCCGGCCTGATGGAAATCGGCGACATTTTTGTTCTGAATAAAGCGGATCGCGAAGGGGCGGACCGCTTGGAGCAGCAGCTTCACGCCATGCTCTCCCTGGTGATGCCGCGGGATGGGTGGCATCCGCCCATAGTGCGCACCGTGGCCAGCGAGAGCAAGGGAATTGCGGAGTTGGCGGAAACGATTGGCAAGTTTCGAAAACATTTTGAGTCGAGCGGCGAGCGCGAGCGGAAGCATGTTGAGCATTGGAAGAAGAGGTTGTTGGGATTGCTTGAGTCTCGGCTGGTCGAGCGAGTGCTAGGTGGTTCCGGTGGAGAGGCTCGACTAGCCGAGATAGCAAAGGAAGTGGCGGAGCGCAGGAAGGATCCGTTTACGGCAGTGAATGAGATGCTGACAAAAAGCGGCATCGGTCTTTGAACGCGGATCTCTGTAGGGTCATCCTTTTTACCCTGAGCCACACGAAGGGCTGAGGATGACCGTTCTTGAGGCGATTGAGAATGCATTTGGGTGACATCGAAGTTCGGCACATTCATGGCGGGCTGTTTTGGCTCGATGGCGGATCCATGTTTGGCGTGGTGCCGAAGCCGCTTTGGGAGAAGAAGATGCCGCCGGACGAGCGAAATCGCATTCCCTTGGCAGCCAATTCGCTTCTCGTGCGGGCCGCCGGGAAAAATATCCTGATTGAGACGGGGAATGGAACGAAGTGGGACGCGAAGTTGCGGAATATTTATGGATTTGCTGAAGGCGACCCTTACGCGGATTCTCTCTCGAAGGCGGGCGTGAAACCGGAAGAGATCGATCTGGTGATTAACAGCCACCTGCATTTTGACCATGCCGGTGGAAATACTCTTTTGCTGGATGGACGACTCGTGCCCACGTTTCCGAATGCGAAGTATGTCGTGCAGAGAACAGAGTTGGAGCACGCGCTGCATCCGACGGAGCGGGACCGCGCGAGTTATTACGCGCACGATTTTGTGCCGATCACCGAAGCGGGCCGCTGGCAGTTTGTTGATGGCGATGCCGAGGTATTGCAGGGAATTTCCGTGGTGAAGATTCCTGGGCACAACTTGCAGAATCAAGGCGTTCAGATTCGAGGCGGCGGGAAGACACTGATGTTCGTGGCGGATCTGATACCGACGCGGCACCATTTGCCGCTGCCGTGGATCATTGCGTACGATCTATACCCGCTGACCACGCTGGAAACAAAGCGCAAGTGGATTGGCGAGATTGTGCGCAACAATTGGGTCGTGGCGTTCGGGCACGACCCGGATTTTCCCGCGGGGACCTTGCACGAGCAGGACGGGAAAGTCGTTTGCGAACCGGTAGACCTCAATAGTTAAGCTCAAGTTGATTTCACGGAGAAAAAGATGGCGGCAGTTAAAACGAGTAAGGGAAAGCCCGCGAAAACAGAACCTTCGATCGGCATCATCGGCGGAAGCGGGCTGTATGAGATGGCCGGACTGACGGACACCAAGGAAATTCGATTGAAAACGCCCTTCGGCGATCCGTCGGAGGCGATTGTCATTGGAACCCTGGAAGGCAAGCGTGTCGCGTTCCTGGCGCGGCATGGCAGAGGGCATCGGATTTTGCCAAGCGAGATTAATTTTCGTGCCAACGTGTATGCCATGAAATTGCTCGGTGTGGAGAGGATTATTTCCGTCAGCGCAGTGGGATCGTTGCTGGAGGATCTGCGGCCGGGTGAGTTTTTAGTGCCGGACCAGTTCTTCGACCGCACCAAGAATCGTATCTCCACTTTTTTCGGGGAAGGCCTGGTCGCGCACGTAGGCTTCGACAAGCCCACGTGCGGGCAAGTCTCGAATGTGCTGGCCGACGCCAGCGTGCATTGCGGAGTGAAGGTTCATCGCCGCGGAACGTATGTGTGCATCGAAGGCCCGCAATTTTCGACGCTAGCCGAAGCGCACGTTCACCGGCAATTAAAATTTGAAGTGATTGGCATGACCAACGTGACGGAAGCCAAGCTGGCGCGGGAAGCGGAGATTTGTTACGCCACGATTGCCATGATTACGGATTACGATTGCTGGCATGCGGATCACGAGTCGGTAACCGCTTCGCAGATTATTGCCACGCTGGTGCAAAACGCGGAGAATGCTCAAAAAGTTTTGCGCGAAGCAGTTCGCGCGATGCCCGAAACCCAAAGCTGCAAATGTGGGGCGGCGCTGAAACACGCGCTGGTAACAGACCTGAAGCTGGTTCCCAAAGCTACAAAAAAGAAGCTTGCAGCAATCATCGGCAAATACATTTCCTAGGAGAAGCCTGTGTCCTTACTTGTGGTGGGTTCGGTGGCATTTGATGCGCTCGAAAGCCCGTACGGAAAAGTGGATTGGACTCTCGGTGGCGCCGCAACGTATTTTGCGGTCGCCGCAAGCTTCTTTGCGCCGGTGAGTCTCGTGGCCATTGTTGGCGAGGACTTTACCGCGAAGGACGAAGCGATTTTTCGAGGACGGCATATCGACACCGAAGGATTGGAGCGCGTGCCGGGAAAGTCGTTTTTCTGGGCGGGAAAATATTCCGAGAACTTGAACGAACGCGTCACGCTGGCCACGGACTTGAACGTGTTTGCGGGATTCAAGCCGAAGCTGCCGGAAAAATACCGCGCGTCGAAATATGTTTTCCTCGCGAACATTGCGCCGGATTTGCAGCGTGACGTGCTTCACCAGGTTAAGGGAAGACCGAAGCTGGCCGCGCTGGACACCATGAACTACTGGATCGAGCGCACGAACAGCGAACTGCGCGAGACGCTGAAGCATGTGGATATTCTGATGATCAACGACTCGGAAACACGCCAACTCTCGAGCGAGCACAACCTGATGCGCGCGGCCAAGCACATCTTCAAAATGGGGCCTTCGACGCTGGTGGTAAAACGCGGCGAATACGGGGCCATGATGGTGGACAAACGCGGCGTGTTCTGTGTCCCGGCATTTCCGCTGGAAGAGCCGCATGATCCGACTGGCGCAGGAGACAGTTTCGCCGGCGGCTTCATGGGCTACCTCGCTGGTGCAAAGAATTTGAGCGATGCCACGTTGCGCAAAGCGATGGTCTATGGATCGGTGCTGGGAAGTTTCACGGTCGAGAAATTTGGATTGGACCGCTTGCGCGTTCTGAAGCGCAGCGAGATACACGCCAGGGCACGCCACTTCGCGAAATTGACGCAATTCAAATTGTAGTGTGTAGAATCCTGCCATAGCGTCTGAATTGCAGGAGAACATGCTGCCTCTAAGCTCTATCGTCGCGCGTCTGGCGTGGGCCGCCTTACTAGGCGCCATCATCGGCATTGAACGAAGCGCGCGCCGGCGTCCCGCCGGAATGCGCACCGGGTTTTGCATATCGCTTGGCGCGGCGCTCTTCACCGTCGTTTCCGTCGAGATTGCGCGACGCACGGGCGACACCAGCACTACCCGCATCGCATCCAACATCGTGCAGGGCATCGGCTTCCTCGGCGCCGGCGTGATTTTGCGCGAGGGCGGAAACGTCGTGGGACTAACGACCGCGGCGACGATTTTTGCCATAGCGGCGATGGGCATGGCCGCGGGCGGCGGCATGTACGCGGTCTCCGGAATCGCGTGCGTTCTGGTGCTGACCGCGCTCGTGCTGCTGGTTTACGTCGAAGACTGGCTCAAATTGAAGCCGCGCTACATGCTGTTCCGGGTTTTTGTCGAGCGCAAAGAAAATGCAGTCTCGGATGTGCACCGTGTTTTTTCCGAGCTCGGATTGAAGATTGATAATTTTCAAGTCTCAATGGCCGGAGAGAAGAACCTGATTCAATTCGATGCCGAAGTGAGCGCGCGCGAGCAAGACAAGATTCTGTCGGCAATCTGCAAGCCTGGCGTGACATGCGAAATGCTACCCGTGGATCGGCATAACGGATGAGCACGCGGGCCAGCAGTTTGCGGGAAACTATGGTCGAAGTAGAAGTGCGAAAGCCGCGGGCGCTGAATTCGAGAAGTGTATTGATGCCGTTTGCGCCGGCGTCTCCGGGGGATTTCGCAAAAGTCCTGGCAGGAGCTGAAGAATTGCGGCGGCTCGGTTTTCATGTCGGCGATTCCATGCCGCTCACGCCGGAAGGTTATTTCGCTGGTTCCGTCGCGGGCCGACGCAGCGAGTTCCTGGATGAATTGAAGCGCTCGGATGTGGACGCGCTTGTGGCCATTCGCGGAGGCTACGGAGCGAACTATATTCTGGATGGTCTTGCGGTACCCGATCCCGAAACGCCCAAAGTGATTTTGGGCTACAGCGATTTGACGTCGTTACAAGTGTATTTGTGGAAGAAGTATGCGTGGGTTGGATTTTACGGGCCGATGCTTGCAGCGGGGCTGGCCGCAGGCGCTGGGGCGCCTGGAGGATATGACAAGCCATCGTTGCTCGATGCCTTGGCAAAAACGGACGGCGGTTGGAGCTTGCAATTGCGCGGCGAGGCGCTCGTTGGTGGCGAAGCGGAAGGCCGGCTGCTCGGCGGATGCATGACCCTGCTGGAAACTACATTAGGTACGCCGTGGGAACTGGAAACGCGTGGCGCTATTTTGGTGCTTGAAGATCGCGGAATGAAACCATGGCAAGTGGATCGGGCGCTGATGCACTTGAAGCAGGCTGGAAAACTTGAGGGCGTGCGCGGGATTTTGCTCGGGGAATTTCCAGAGTGCGATGCGCCTTTGTCCGGCAGTCCGACGGTGCGAGACGTTTGCTCGCGGATTCTCGGCGCGCTTGGGGTGCCTGTTGTATACGGCGCGGCTATCGGGCATACGCCTCGGCCGATGTTGACGGTGCCTCTTGGAGTGAAAGCGCGTCTAAAGGCGCGAGGGGAAGGCGAATTGGAGATTCTCGAACCGGCGGTGGTGCCATAGCCATGAGCGACGCAAAACACGTTCACGTGATTGGGATTGGCGGGTCAGCAATGGCGCCGTTGGCGGGAATGCTGCGCGAGAGTGGTTATCGCGTGACGGGATCGGATTCAGGAGTGTATCCGCCGGCTTCGACTTTGCTGGAGAAGCTGGGGATTTCGTTCTTTCATAGGTTTGATGCGGCGAATTTGAATCCGGCGCCGGATCTGGTGGTAGTGGGGAATATTATCGCGCGTGGGAATCCGGAGCTGGAAGAAGTGCTGGATCGGAAGATTCCGTATCGCTCGATGCCGGAGATTCTGGAAGAGGTATTTTTGCCTGGGCGGCACTCGATTGTGGTTAGCGGAACGCACGGGAAGACGACTACCACCGCGATGCTGGCCTGGATTTTTCATACGGCAGGGAAGAAGCCGAACTTTTGGTTGGGGGAGTCGCGGAGAATTTTGGAAAGAGCTATGGGCTGGAGGGCGGCGAGGAATTCATTCTCGAAGGCGACGAGTACGAGACGGCGTTTTGGGATCGCGGGCCGAAGTTTTTTCATTACCATCCCGATGATTTGATTGTTACTTCGCTGGAGTACGATCACGCGGATATTTACCGGGATTTTGAGACGTATGAGCTCGCCTTCCGACGATTGGTGAACCTTGTGCCGCGGCGTGGGCGCGTCGTGATTTGGGGAGACACGGAAGATTCGGGGCCGGCGTTGCGGCGGGCTGCAGAGAAGGCGTTTTGCCCGGTGGAGACTTACGGATTCTCCGCAGGGAGTGATTGGGTGGCGAGCGATTTGGCTGTGGACGGCGGAGGGATGCGATTTCGTGTCACACATAAAGGCAAATCTTTCGGTGAGTTTATGCTGGCTGCTAGCGGGAAGCACAACGTTTTGAACTCGATGGCGGCGATGGCTGTCGCGAACGGCCGGGGAATTGGTGCGGACGATTTGGCGAAAGCTCTCTCGACGTTCCGGAGTGTGAAGCGGCGCATGGACGTGAAGGGCGAAGTGCGCGGCGTTCTTGTTGTTGACGATTTTGCTCATCATCCCACCGCCGTCCGCGCGACGATGGAAGCCGCGCGGGCTCGCTGGCCCGGGCGGCGGCTTTGGGCAATTCTCGAACCGCGTTCAAATTCAATGCGCCGCAAAGTTTTCGAAGAAACTCTGCCGGTAGCACTGGCGTTGGCCGACCGGGTCGTTTTGGCGGGCGTGTTCCGGGCGCAGCAGCTTGGTGACGAAAATCGGATGGAGCCGGAGACTGTTGCCGCGCGAGTGCGAGAACTTGGCAAAGACGCGCAGGTGCTTCCTAGTGCGGACGCGATTGCCAAAGAGGTCTCGGCGCGAGCGGGCGACGGCGATTTGCTTGTGGTGATGTCCAATGGCAGCTTTGACGGATTGTGCGACAAACTCTTGAAGAAACTTGGCGAATCCGTACGGCAGCCGGCCGGAGCAATCCCATCGTGAAGTTACGCCGTGCGGTTTCCGCTGGCGCAATTCTCTTCGTTCTTCTCACATCCTCTCCTGCCTGCACTTTCGCGAAAGGCGTTCCGACCAACGCTCCGATACGATATGTGATTTCTCTGGAGCATCCGGAGCGGCATCTATTCCACGTTCAGATGACGGTCCCCGATGTCAGCGAGGAACTAATTGTGCAGTTGCCGGCGTGGAACGCACTTTATCAGGTCCGCGATTTCAGCAGCCACGTGCAGCAGGTGGAAGCGCATGTAGGAACAGAGAAAGCTCGCGTCGAAAAATTGGATAAACAAACCTGGCGGATTCGGGGCAGCGGCACCATCCAGATTGATTATGTGACGAACTGGGATGAAGCCGGACCGTTTGCAACCCAATTGAACGGCCAGCATGCGTTCATTAATCCGGCGATGATTCTTCTGTACGTCCCCAGCCACAACGATGACAGAGCTTCGATTGCAGTCGGCGATTTGTCGGACGGCTGGCGTCTGGCCAGCTCATTGGTATTTTCCTGCGCGACGGATTCAGGGAAACAGCTTTGCACTTCGACGATGTCAACTTACAACGCCATCGTCGACGCTCCGATCGAAGTGGGCAAGTTCAAGGAGTTTAGCATTCCGGGACTGCCGGCGGACATCAAAGCGGTGGTAGATGGCGACAACTGGAGCCAGAAGAGAATCGAAAGTGAGTTGAGTCGAATTTGCCAGTATGAATTGAAGTTGATGGATGGCGCTCCGTTTGAACATTACGTTTTCATTTTGCACATCGGTAGAGGCGCCGGCGGGGGAGGGATGGAGCACGCGAATTCGACGGCGATTGGGATTCCGTCGGACGAGTATTTGTCCGGCGTTGCGGCGCATGAGTTTTTTCATTTGTGGAACGTGAAGCGTATTCGTCCGGCTACTTTGGAGCCGGTGGATTTTTCGAAGGAGCAGTACACGCGGGCGCTGTGGTTTGCGGAAGGCGTGACAAGCACTTATGGCGCTTACACTTTGGTGCGTAGCGGGATTTGGAACAAGGAACGGTTTTACGACGATCTTGGCGGGCAGATCAGCGAGCTGGAGTCCCGGCCGGCGAATCGCTGGCAGAGTGCGGAGGAATCGAGCCTGGATGCGTGGCTGGAAAAGTATCCGCTCTACAACGGGCCGGAGGAGAGCGTTTCGTATTACACCAAGGGGCAGGTGTTGGGTGATTTGCTGGATATTTTGATTCGCGACCGCACCAATAATGAGAAGAGTTTGGATGATGTTTTGCGCGGGCTGAACGTGGATTTTGCGAAGCAAGGGAAGAATTACCGGGACAGTCTGGACATCCTGCTTGAGACTGAAAAAGTAGCGGGCGGATCGTTTGAAGAATTTTTCCGCAAGTATGTAGCGGGGGCGGAGCCGCTGCCTTATCAGCAAGTGCTTGCACTCGCGGGGTTTGAGTTGCGAACTATTGAACATAAGCGCTCGCTGCTTGGTTTTTCGGCGGAACGCGAATCCGGCGGCACGGTGACCGTGCGCAGTGTGGATAGTGATAGTCCCGCTGCAGCGGCTGGACTGCGAACTGGCGACGTTATCGTGAATTGGAATGGTGAAGACGTGCCACGCTCGCTGGGCCGTTGGGTGCGCGATCGCCAGCCGGGTGAGGCGGTGAAGGCGCGCATCCATAGAGACGATAAAGAGCAGACTCTCGAGTTCAAGCTTAGTGAAGAGAAGGAATCGCTTTATCAAGTTGTCGAGGATTCCCGTGCGAGCGAGAAGGCTCGACGCATCCGCGAAGGGTTGCTCCACGGGGTGACGCAAGAGGCGACCGCGCACTGATGCGGCAGCAATTCCAGGTTTCTAAACCAAGTTTTGCTTGACCCTCTGGACTGGATTCGAGAGAGTTTGCGCATTGCATGTTCCGCACGCTTTTCATCGCTGTGTTCCTTTCGTTGTACATCCTGATCCTCGGGCCGCCGCTGCTGCTTTATACGCTGGTATCCAGGAACGTTGATCCT
Source organism: Candidatus Acidiferrum sp. (assembly GCA_035313865.1). GTDB lineage: Bacteria > Acidobacteriota > Terriglobia > Acidiferrales > UBA7541 > Acidiferrum. Next base: position 2,355 of record DATFZY010000119.1, on the reverse strand, counting down.
CTTTATTGGGCAGGCCTCAAAGGCGTGATGTTTTTTGTGCGCGCTGTTGGGGTAAAGGTTCGCGTGGTCGGTGTCGAGAAAATCCCTGACGGTGTTTGTCTTTTTGCGGCGAATCATACGAGCTCGGCGGATGCGCCTGCTGTGGTTGGAGCTATTCCGAGGCGCATAGCGGTGCTGATCAAGGAATCGCTGTTTCGTTGGCCGATTGTAGGGCACGCGTTTAGCTTGGCAAATTTTATCGCTGTGAAGCGCGACGTGCGGGAATCGGCGATTGCCAGCGTTGAGAAGGCTGTCGAGGCGATGCGAGCCGGGCAATCGTTTTTAATTTATCCCGAGGGGACTCGGAGTCCTGACGGGCGCTTGCAGGAATTCAAGAAGGGCGCGATCGTGCTGGCGATCAAGGCTGGCGCGCCGATTGTGCCGATTGCTTGTTCCGGGGCGCATCGTGTGATGGAAAAGCGCTCGCTTGTGATTCATCCGAGAGAAATTCTGGTCGAGTTTCTTGAGCCGATTGATGCGTCGAAATATGCGTTGGACGAGCGTGACGTTTTACTGCAGCGCGTACACGACGCCATGGCGGCGGGTTTGCCTCCTGACCAACGTCCGATCGGGTTTCCCGGGGCTGCTTAGAACCTGCCCGGAGCCGTGGACGGGCGCGGGTGGCCGCCGAGGCGCTCCAGCTCGGCTTCCAGTTCGCGGACGCGCTTTTGGAGTTCGGGGAGGCGGTTCAGGGCCGCGACCGTCTTGAGCCACTGGCGATTATCCACTGATGGATACCCGGAATACATGGAGCGAGGCGGGACATCGTTGGGGATGCCGCTTTTCGCGGTGATCACCGAGCCGTCGCCGATAGTGAGGTGGCCGGCAGTGCCGACCTGGCCGGCTAGGATGCAGCCGTCGCCGACCTTAGTGGAGCCGGCGAGGCCGACCTGGCCGCAGAGCATCGTGTTGGCGCCTACGTGCGAGGCGTGGCCGACGATGACGAGGTCGTCGAGCTTGGTACCATGGCCAATGCGCGTCTCGCCGACGGTGGCGCGGTCCACGCAGGCGTTGGATTGGACTTCGACGTCGTCTTCGAGGACGGCTGGGCCGGATTGCTGCATTTTGTACCAGGTGCCGTCTTTCTGTTTGGCGAAGCCGAGACCGTCGCCGCCGATGATGGCGCCGTTTTGGAGAATGACGCGGTTGCCAATTTGGCAGAATTCGCGAACTACCGCGTGGGAATGGGCGAAGAAATCGTCGCCGATGCGGGCGCCCTGGTAGACAGTGACGAAACTGTGTAGAACGGCGTTTTTGCCGATGCGGGCGTCGGATTCAACTACGCAGTAAGGGCCGATGTGGGCGCCTGAACCGATTTTAGCTGATTTTGCGATGATGGCTGTGGGGTGGAAGCCGGGGGCGTATTTCGGAGCCTGGTAGAAGAGCTCGATGGCGTGGGCGAAGGCTAGATACGGGTTGGCAGTACGGAGGGCAGCCAGCTGGGGAAGTCCGGGTTCGCGCTCGACGTTGATGCGCTCCTCAACGAGGACCGCTGAGGCGCGCGTAGTTTTGAGGAGAGGGAAGTAGCGGCGATTGGCCAGGAAGGTGATTTGGCCGGGCTCGGCATGTTCGATGCCGGCGACTCCGTGGATTACGGTGTCAGCTGGGCCTTCGAGGCGGCAGGACAGCTTTTGGGCGATTTGTGAGAGGTTCATCGGCATGATGAGGCTCCTGAGTGTTCGTGCGAGTCTCGCATAGTGCGAAGAGGGAAGTATAGCCGGGGCCGTGGTCGTACTTGATGGAACCTACGCGCTGAGGGCGGAGATGGCTCTACGAAGAAGGCTTACCCTCCCCAGTATTTTGTAAGTGTTGCATCTAAAAGACTTAGATTTGCAGTAAGCCCTTTGGATGCAACATTTACGCGATGGGCTCGCAAGTGTTGATTGCAAAAGACTTACCGTTGCGACAAAAGATGGGCCTTTGCGTTGGACTTGACTTGGAGCTGCTAGGTCGCGGTGCTGTGCGAGCACGGACCGGGAAAGCAAAAACGCCAATCTGGAGATTGGCGTTCCCGAGAAAGGCACAATGTTGCCTAGCCTTACTTATACGCTTGGAGTAAGATTTTGTCAAGCGAATACAAGGCAAAGTTGTGGATCAGTTTCCGGGCCAGCCCGTTCAGTGACAGTAACTCGGCAGTTTCCAATCCGGCTCTTCCCGTATCACTCCTAGATCCAAGCAGGTGGAAGTCTGGTTTGCCATTCTTGCCGCGTACATTGCGCTCGATTCGCCTGCGCTGCTGCCGGCTCTGCCCGGAGGGGGCATGGGGGGTGTTAGAGGCTGGAAAAGCAACTTCAGCGACGCCGGGGATATGTGATA
>DATFZY010000118.1:0-2678 GCA_035313865.1 Candidatus Acidiferrum sp. | reverse complement strand
AGGCGATTGCGGACAATCCGGCGCCACCGACTTTTGAAAATACGCTAGTGGCCATGGAGAAGACCGGACAGCTTTTGCAGCGAGCAATGGCCGCGTTCGGTGCGGTCAGCGAAGCGAATGCTAATCCCGTGCTACTGCGGGTGCGGGCCGAGGAGGCGCCGAAGCTAGCGGCACACCGGGACGCCGTCTTCCTGAACGCAAAACTTTTTGCACGCGTGGCTGCCGTTTACGAGCGGCGCGACTCGCTGAAGCTCGATCCGGAATCGCAGCGATTGCTGCAGGTGACGTACGACATGTTCGTACACTCCGGCGCAAAACTCTCCGATGCGGACAAAGCCGAGATAAAGAAAATCAACGAGGAAATCTCGACTCTCTCGAATGATTTTTCCACGAAGATCCTGGATGCCACGAAGAACGGTGCCTACGCGACCACCGACGAGAGTGCGCTGGCCGGTTTGGGCGAGGCACAAATTGCCGCAGCCGCACAGGCGGCGCAGGGCCGCAAGCAGCAAGGCTATGTGATTCCGCTGCAGAATACGACGCAGCAGCCAGCACTTACTTCACTGAGCGACCGGGCGACGCGCCAGGCCATTTTCGAGAAATCTTGGAACCGCGCCGAGCTCGGCGACGCCAACGATACTCGCGAGATCATCTCGCGTATCGCACAACTGCGCGCGCGCCGGGCGCAACTGCTCGGCTATCCCAACTTCGCGTCGTGGCAGCTAAAGGACCAGATGGCGAAAACGCCGGAGGCCGCGTCGCATTTCATGGATGCACTGGTGCCGCCGGCGACTGCCAAAGCCGCGATCGAAGGCAAGGACATCCAGGACGTGATAGCCGCGCAGCAAGGCGGCTTCACCGTTCAGCCCTGGGACTGGAACTTCTACTCCGAACAGGTTCGCAAGGCGAAGTACGATCTGAACGAGGACGCGGTAAAGCCGTACTTCGAGCTGAACAGCGTGCTGGAGAACGGCGTCTTTTATGCGGCGCATCAGCTTTACGGAATTACTTTCAAGGAACGCAAGGACATCCCAATCTACCAGGAGGATGTCCGCGTATTTGAGGTTTCGGACGCCGATGGCAAGCCGCTGGCGCTTTTCTATTGCGATTATTTCAAGCGCGACAACAAGAGCGGTGGCGCCTGGATGGACACCTTCGTGGACCAGTCGAAGCTCCTGGGTAAGCTGCCCGTGGTCTATAACGTTGCGAATCTGCCGAAGCCAGCGCCGGGCAATCCGGCGCTCATCAGCTTTACCGATGTGACGACGATGTTCCACGAGTTCGGCCACGCGCTACACGGCATGTTTGCGAACACGCAGTATCCGAGCCTTTCAGGTACCGCGACAGCGCGAGACTTCGTCGAGTTCCCTTCACAATTCAACGAGCACTGGGCTATCTATCCCGCGGTTTTCAACAATTACGCCAAACATTACAAGACGGGCGCGCCCATGCCGGCCGAGCTGGTAGCGAAGGTGAAGCGAGCGGAAACTTTCAACGAGGGCTATAAGGTGACGGAAGTGCTCGCAGCTGCAGAACTCGACATGCAATGGCATATGCTACCGGCCAGCGCCCCGCTGCAAAAGCCGGATGCGTTCGAGAAGCAGGCGCTGGAAAAGACACATCTGCTGCTCGGCACTGTGCCGCCACGGTATCGCTCCACTTATTTCAGCCACATTTGGGGCGGAGGATACGCCGCTGGCTACTACGCCTATCTGTGGACGGAAATGATCGATGACGACGCATTCCAGTGGTTTGAAGAAAACGGCGGCCTGACTCGCGCCAATGGTGATCGTTTCCGGCAGATGGTGCTATCGCGGGGCAATACGGAGGACTTGGCGAAGATGTATGCGGCGTGGCGAGGCAAAGAACCGGGCGTCGAGCCGATGATGAAGGACCTCGGCTTGCAGGATTCCGGACACTAAAACGCGGAGCCTACGAAGGCTTCACCGCCGTGCATTCACGCAGACCTGTTCCCACAGGGCAGTTTGCTTGGCGGGATCACTCCTCAACTCCTTCCATCACAAGGCCGGTGAGAGTCAAGACAGTTTTGTTTCTACTTCTGGGCGCTTCTAACTTCGGATGGGGATTTCCGTCCAACGGAGTAAAGCGAATCTCTCTTGCTTCTTAGAACGCTCAAGTCCTGATTGATGTCATAACGACGCCGGCCTCAAAGCGGCCCGAGTAGACTGTTCGGTGTTCACCCCAACAGTGCTCGGACCGAAGGAGGCCGAGATGCGAATTATAGGATTCGATTTGCACGCTCGCCAGCAAAGCGTGGCGATGCTGGACACCCTGTCGGGGGAAGTGGTGAATCGGAGTCTCACACACGAAGGCAACAACGTGCGGGAGTTTTATTCCACGCTTCCCGGTCCGGTGCGCGTAGGCATCGAAGCGACTGGGTCGATGAAGTGGTTTTTGCAGCTGATGGAAGAACTGGGAATCGACTGTCAGGTCGGTCATCTCTAACGACGCCGGCCCTGTCAAGAGTGTTTCGACTTCTTTATTACCAAACTCGAGCGCACCTCTCCGTCGGCGCGCGAACTGCGTCCTTTTCTGCCGCTTCGGTTCATCCGTGTCACCCTAACCTGCTCAGCCCGTTTACGATCATCAACTCAGTGTTGCCCACCAAACATCTCTTCGATCACCATCGACCATGATGAGTTATTCGAACTCCCCGT
>DATFZY010000117.1:0-39975 GCA_035313865.1 Candidatus Acidiferrum sp. | reverse complement strand
TGACCTCTCGCGGGAGACGCGTCGAACGTTCCTGAGTAGTGACGGACGAGCGGCGCTGCTTGAGGTGCTACCCGCGAGTTCGGTCTCCCTGCGCGACCAGGTCAACTGGGTGCGTGAGCTCCGTAAGACCGGTGCGCCAGCTCTCACCGGAGTGCCTGGTGCAACCCTTCTCGTTGGGGGCATCCCGGCACTCAACGCCGATTATGAAACAATTATCAGAGACCGCTTTCCGTCCGTAATGGCGCTGGTAGTGGGAGGGACGCTCCTTGCTCTGCTCTGCGGGTTCCGATCGATCTTCGCCGCCGTGAAGGCCATCGCACTCAACCTGTTCTCGGTCGCGGCGTCGTTCGGAGCATTGGTTTTCGTTATCCAAGATGGACACGGAAGCAGCTTCCTGGGAGTTCCTGGGGGAACCGGTAGCGTGTTTCCCCTTGTTCCGATCGTCGCCTTTGCCATCGTCTTCGGATTAAGCATGGATTACGAGGTATTTCTGGTTGCACGCGTTCTCGAAGCCAGAAGGAGCGGACTTAGTGAAATGGATGCGATCCCGGAGGGTCTGGCTAGAACCGCAGGCCTGATTACGAGCGCCGCCGCGATCATGATCGTGGTATTTGCGGCATTCACCTTCGGAGATTTCCTAGTGGTCAAGATGATCGGATTTACGTTGGCGGTCGCCGTGTTCATTGACGCGACGCTCGTTCGTATTGTCATCGGTCCGGCGCTCCTTCGCATTGCAGGCGATTGGAACTGGTGGCCTGGCGGGCTCGCCACAGCGCGCAGGGCGCCAGTGATAGCGAGTCGCGAATAACATCTTTACCATCTGGACCTTTAATCTCCCGACGCTACTATTCCTTGGTTGGTTGCTGGGCTCCCCGCTGCTGATGCCCCACTCCTGCTCCATCTCCCAACTCTAGTGCCCGCCCGCCGCCTTCGCCGTCCGGAATTTCCGCGTGAAGAAAACCAGCGGCGCCCCGATCAAACAAACGCATCCCAACAGCCAAAAGCAATCCAGAAACCCAAGGATCGACGCCTGCTGCTGAATAATATGTCCCATCTGCGCCTTCGCATGCACCGCCGCATCCGCGCCAGAAAATCCCCCGCTCGCAAAATGCTGCGACAGCGTCGCCAGCCTCTCCCGATAAGGCCGGTCAAACGGCGTAGCGTGTCCCACCAGCACCGCCCGGTGATACTGTGTCCTCCGCGCCAGCACCGTCGTCACAAACGCAATCCCAAAGCTCCCGCCCTGGTTCCGAAACAAATTCGTCAAGCTCGACGCCTTGTTATTTTTATTTTTCGGCAAATGCGAATACGCCAGCTGGCTCACCGGCACAAACAGCGGCGCAATCCCCAGCCCCTGAATCGCGCGGGCCACGGCCACATGCCGGTAATCCGCGCTCAAGTCAAAACTCGCATACCGCCACATCGCAAACGCAAAAATCACGTACCCCGTAAAAATCAGCGCCTTGATCCCGACCTTCGGCAAAATCCTTACAACCAACGGCGCCAGCGCCACAATCACAAACGCCCCCGGTCCCAGCACCAACCCCGCATCCGTCGCCGTGTACCCATACAAACTCTGCAACATCTGCGGTATCAAAACCGTCGAACCAAACAATGTAAACCCAAACAAAAAATAATAAACATTCGCAATCGCAAAATTCCTGTCCGCTAGCAGCCGAATCTCCACCACCGGGTCCTTATGCCGCCACTCCCAGAAACCCGCCGCAATCAACGCCACAATCGCAATCACAAAAAAATACAAAATAAAGTTGCTCTCGAACCAATCCTCCGTCTGCCCGCGATCCAGCACCACCTCCATGCACGCAAACCCCAGCGCCACCAGTACAATCCCTAGCCCGTCAACCTTCAGCTTTCCACCCCGCCGCGCCGCCTGCACCTCGCGCGTGAACTCCGGCGGATCGCTCACCAGCCGGCTCGTCAAAATCAGCGACACAATCCCAATCGGAATATTGATAAAAAATATCCACCGCCAACTGAAGTTGTCCGTGATCCATCCGCCCAGCGGCGGCCCAATCACCGGCGCCGTCACAATCGCCATGCTGTACAACGCAAACGCCGCCGCCCGCTTCTTCTCCGAAAATGTATCTACCAGAATCGCCTGCTCCACAGGCGCCAGCCCGCCTCCTCCCACGCCCTGCAGCACGCGAAAAAAAATCAGCAACCCCAGCGAAGGCGCCAGCCCGCAAAGCAGCGAACTCACCGTAAACAAAACCACGCAAATCATGTAGTACCGCTTCCGCCCAAACACCCGGCTCAACCAAGCCGACAGCGGCAAAACCACCGCGTTCGAAACGAGGTAGCTCGTCAAAACCCAGGTACTTTCGTCCACGCTGACGGCCAAGCCCCCGGCAATGTGCGGCAAAGCCACGTTGGCAATCGCCGTATCCAAAAGCTCCATGAACGTCGCCAAGGTCACAGTAATAGCGATGATCCACGGATTGATCGCAGGCCGCTCAGCAGCAATCGCAGGAAAAGTAGTCGCAGTGTCAGTCAAAGCCGGGTTCTCGCAAACCACCCAATTCGATGCACAAAAAGACCGTTCGGTCGCATCCAATATATGCTAGAATTAAATTAGAGACCAGTTGGTCTCTTTAGTAGCACAGACACTCCTGTCTGTGCGCTTTTCAGAACTTTTGAAGTGCTTGGAGAAGCAACCCTTGCGCAAAGGCGACCAAACCCGCCAAGACATAATCCGCAAAGCCGCCCCAATCTTCAATCAACGCGGCTTCGAAGGCGCAGCCCTCTCCGCTCTAATGCGCGCCACCGGCCTGGAAAAAGGCGGCATCTACCGCCATTTCACCTGCAAGCAGCAACTAGCCGCCGAAGCTTTCGATTATTCCTGGAAGGTTGCCAGAGAAACGCGCCTCGAAGGCACAGAAGAAATCCCCAACTCCGTCGACCGCCTAAAACAAATCATCCGCAACTTCCGCGACCGCCGCGAAGGCCTGGTCCCCGGAGGCTGCCCGCTCCTCAACACCGCCGTCGACTCCGACGACAACAACCCGCAATTGCGCGCCAAAGCCCGCCAAGCCCTAACCGCCTGGCTCACCCGCCTCCAATCCATAGTAAAAGAAGGCCAGCGCCGCAACGAAATCCGACCCCACACAAACTCCGCCAAACTCTCCTCCCTAATCGTCAGCACCCTCGAAGGCGCCCTAATGCAAAGCCGCCTCCAAAAGTCTGACGCCCCGCTAAACATCGCCTGCCGCCACCTCGAGGAATATCTCGAATCAAACCTCCGCGCTGCGGAATCCAAACCACCTCGGTCCAAAGTAAAAGCAGCCCGTTCATGAGCACTCCACAAAATTCCCCGGAAGCCACGCAGCCGCGCCGTCCAAACCCCGGCAACATGCCCGTCGGCAAGCTGATTGGCTTCGAAGTAAAAGAGTTCGCCGACGGCCGCGCCGTAGTCACGCTAGCCGCCGGCCCGCAGCACGCCAACCCCATGGGCACACTCCACGGCGGCATCCTCTGCGATATCGCCGACGCCGCCATGGGCATCGCCTTCGCCTCCACCCTCGCCCCCGACGAGTCCTTCACCACCATCGAACTAAAAATAAATTTCTTCCGCCCCGTCTGGACCGCCCTCCTCAAAGCCGAAGGCAAAGTAATCCGCCGCGGCAGCACCGTCGGCTACGTCGAGTGCGAAATCACCGACGAAAAGGAACGTCTCGTCGCCAAAGCCACCTCCACCTGCCTGGTCCTCCGCGGCGACACAGCCAAAGGCCGCTAGCCGCCTCCTCGCTACTCGCCCCAAGTGTCATCTTGAGCGAAGCGAAGGATCTCTCTTTCTTTCCGCTTTCCAAACATAGAACTTATAAGTTAACACTTGACAATAAATAGAAATGTGCTATACTGTATATTCTGTTCGTCGCGGAGGAGAAAGGAGTTACCGCCTTGCCTCCGCGATGCGTGTGCCCCGTCATCCTCCGCATTTCCACAATTCCCTTGCGCCAAGTCCTTTGTAATCCGCACTTACAAATCCCCTCCGCAAGTGCGGGAAACAAAGGACTTATAACCCCTGTAGAATCCGCACTTACGAAAAACGCACCCGCAACTCCTTTAGAATCCGCACTTACAAAAAAACGGGGAGTGCCCCTCTCAAGCCAAAAATCTCTTAGTGCTGCAAGTCCTTTCGTTGCCGCTCTTGTAGGCCGTTCGCAAATCATTGAAAAGACAGCAATTTTAAGTCCTGCATTTGCCACTCTTACAGACCGCGTCAAGCCTAAGTCCTTTCCTTGCCACTCTTACAGAAAACACCCGGGGTGGGGGTATCCCAACGTTCCAACGTTCAAACCTTCCAACGTGCAAACGCTTTTTCCAGCACCAACCCCCAAACTCCCGGCATCCAACCCGACAGAAGCTCATACAAAGGAGAAGAAACCATGCCAAAAAGCGCTGCAGTTGCAGCACAAGCCAAATCCGCCGGCAAAGCCACTTCCGAAACTCCGAACGGTCTCGGCGTCGACGCCGTCTCTGAAATTTCCGCGGAACTCCGGCCGCTGCTCGCCGACACCTTCGCTCTCTATCTCAAAACAAAGAACTTCCACTGGCACATGACCGGCCGCCACTTCCGCGACTACCATCTCCTCCTCGACGAGCACGGCGACCAGCTTTTCGCCATGACCGACGAGATCGCCGAGCGCGCCCGCAAAATCGGCGGCACCACCCTGCACTCCATCAGCGACATCTCCAAGCATCAACGCCTCGCCGACAACAACGAAGAGTCCGTCAACGCCATTGACATGCTGAAAGAGCTTCACGCCGACAACCGCGCCCTGACCGGATACATGCGCACCGCGCACGAAGTCTGCGAAAAGCACAACGACGTCGCGACCACCAGCCTGATCGAAGTCTGGATCGACCAGACCGAGCGCCGCAGTTGGTTCCTCGCGGAAATCGTGAGCGAGTTCTAGGCCACAACAATGAGCACCAGCCCCGTCAGCAAGGCCGCCGCGCCAGCAACGCCCGATAACGGCATGACGCACATCAGCAGTCCGTACCCGTTCGCGGAAACGCGCAAACGCGTCGAATCGCTGCTCCAGGAAAAGGGCCTCAAGATTTTTTGCATCATCGATCACAGCGGCGAAGCCGAAAAAGCCGGCCTGCAAATGCATCCGACGCAGGTAATCCTCTTCGGCAGCCCTAAGGGAGGCACGCCGTTAATGGTGGCCTCCCCCACGCTCGCCATCGACCTTCCGCTCAAAGCCCTGATCTGGGAGGACGCTGGCGGAAAAGTCTGGGTCTCCTACAACAACCCGGAATATCTCCAGCAACGGCACAACGTCCCCGCCGACCTGCTAAAAAATATCAGCGGCGCAGGCCAACTTCTGCAAGCGGCGGTTAAATAAGTGAAGCGAGGTTTTTTAAAAATGACGCCGGCCAAGCGGTTCCAAAACATGGTGAGCGAACCAAGAAAGTTTGTGTATGACGCGATGAGAGCGCATGTCTGATCAAGGAGGCAAAGATTCCAAGCCGTCGCCCGGCGGAAATCCTAACCGCGCGCGCGATCATCTGGCCAACGAGCGGACGTTTTTAGCCTGGATTCGCACCGGCATGGCCGTCGTTGTTTTTGGTTTCGCGATTGGCCGTTTCTCCATCGCGCTTCGGCAGTTCATGAAGTTGCAGGGTCATGCAATGCCGCAGTCCGAGTCCGGACTTTCCGTCTTGTTCGGCACGATCGCGATGATTGGCGGGGTTCTGATTTGTCTGACGGGATTGAATCGCTACCGCAAGACGCGCGAGCAGATTGATTCCGAAAATTTCCGGCCCGCCGGATACATCATTGACTTCCTCGGAATTCTGACCGCGCTCTTCGGCTTGGCTCTGGGAGGCTATCTTGTCTACATCGAGATGCACTTTTAGCGGAAAGGAAAGTGTGGACGCGCGCAACGCGACACGCGAGCGGGTGACTCGATGGAAGCTCTCGGTGATCGAGCGTTCCGCACCACGCGGCAACATATTCAACGGGCGAGCGTCCGGCACTGGAGAAAGTTGGAATGGCAAAGAGGCCGCGATCCCAACTAAAGCCGGCAGATGAGCAGTTCGCGCTCGTAGACCATCTCTTTGGGCAAGTGATCGTGAAGGCGGATGAATAGCTCTTCGTGCTCGATCACTTCCTTGCACCAGGCTTCGCGGTCGAATTTCTGGAGCTCCTCGAATTTTTCCTTGGAGAGGTGGAGGCCGTTCCAGTCCATATCTTCGTATTTTGGCATCCAGCCGATGGGCGTTTCCCTGGCAAGCGCGCGGCCTTTGGTGCGGTCCACGATCCATTTGAGAACGCGCATATTTTCCGAAAATCCCGGCCACATGAATTTTCCGTCGGCGTCTTTGCGGAACCAGTTGACGTGAAAAATGCGCGGTGTCAGCGAAAGCGAGCGCTGCATCTTGATCCAGTGGCGGAAATAATCGCCCATGTGATAACCGCAGAACGGCAGCATCGCCATCGGGTCGCGGCGAACGTTGCCGACGGCGCCGGCAGCGGCGGCGGTGGTTTCCGAGCCCATCGTGGCGCCGATGTACACGCCGGAACTCCAGTTGAACGCCTGAAAAACGAGCGGCATGGTTGTTGCGCGGCGCCCGCCGAAAATGATTGCGCTTAGCGGAACGCCGCTAGGATCTTCCCAAGCGGGATCTATTGTCGGACATTGCGAAGCTGGAGCGGTGAACCGTGCGTTGGGATGAGCGGCTTTAGCGCCGGTGGCTTTCGCGATTTCCGGCGTCCACTTCTGGCCTTTCCAGTCGAGACATTCTGCTGGGGGCTCGTCGGTCATGCCTTCCCACCAGACGCCGCCTTCGGGAGTCAGCGCGACGTTGGTGAATATGGAATTTTTTGCGAGCGTGGCCATGGCATTGCGGTTTGTTTTTGCGGAAGTGCCGGGAGCGACGCCGAAAAATCCCGCTTCGGGATTTATGGCGCGGAGAAGGCCGTTTTCGTCGGGGCGAATCCAGGCGATGTCGTCGCCGACGGTCCAGACTTTCCAGCCTTCGAATCCTTTGGGCGGGATCAACATCGCGAAATTTGTTTTTCCGCAGGCGCTGGGAAAAGCGGCGGCGACGTAGGTTTTTTCACCGGCGGGATTTTCCACGCCGACGATGAGCATGTGTTCCGCCATCCATCCTTCGTCGCGGGCAATGTTGGAGGCGATGCGAAGGCCGAAACACTTTTTGCCGAGGAGCGCGTTCCCGCCGTAGCCAGAGCCGTAAGACCAGATTTCGCGGGTCTCGGGGAAGTGGACGATATATTTTTCCTTGTTGCAGGGCCACGGAACGTCTTTTTGGCCTGGGGAAAGAGGCACGCCCACCGAATGCATGCACGGGACTACGCGGGGAATGCCTGTATCGATCTGTTGAAAGACGAGCAGGCCAATCCGCGCCATGATGCGCATGTTCACGACTACGTAGGGAGAATCGGTCAACTGGACACCGATCTGGGACATCGGTGATCCGAAGGGGCCCATGCTGTAGCCGAGGACGTACATCGTACGCCCGCGCATGGCGCCGTTAAAAAGAGTCTTGAGCTTTTTCCGCATTTCGTATGGATTTTCCCAATTGTTGGTGGGGCCGGCGCTATCTTTGGAGAGCGAACAGATGAAGGTGCGGTCTTCGACGCGGGCGACGTCGTTCGGATCCGATTTCGCGTAATAGCAGCCAGGCCAGAGCTTTTCGTTTAGTTTGGTGAGAGTGCCGGCGGCGACCATTTCTTTGAGGATAGTGTCGTTTTCTTCCTGCGAACCGTCGACCCAATGGATGGAGGCGGGTTTCGCGAGGTTTGCCATCTTGTCCACCCAGCGGAGGAGGTGTTCGTTTTTGCTGAGAGGGACGGAGGGATTGCGGGCCTTCACGCGAGGTTTGGTTTTTGCGGTGGCTACAGGCATCAAAAAGATTAATCTCCCGTATCAACTTTACTAGGAGAGTCGGGGAAAGTGAACTGTACGGGTGGTTCGGAGTGCTCAGGCTTCGGGCGGCGTCTTTTCGAGCCGTCTGGGGTGAATTGCGGCGGATCGAGGGCGGGGCAAGCCCCGCCCCTACAGTGTGCCGACCGCAGGGCGGTGGAGGAAATAGTGGATGGCTGGGGTGAAAATCAGGGAGAGGACCATGGAGCTTAGGATGCCGCCGATTACTGTGATTGCCAGAGGTTGAAGCATTTGGGAGCCGGCGCCTACGGCGAAGGCCAGCGGCAACATGCCTGCGATGGTCGCGAGAGCGGTCATCATGATGGGGCGGAGACGGCGGCGACCGGATTGGATCATGGCTTCTTCGGGGGACAAACCGAGTTCGCGGAAGCGGCTTTCGGCATCGAGGAGGAGGATACCGTTTTTGGCGACGATGCCGATGACCATGATCATGCCCATGAAGCTGGCGACGTTGAAGGAGGTGCGCGTGAACAGGAGAGCGAGGAGGCCGCCAAACAGCGAGAGCAAAGCTGAGGCGAGAATGGCGGTGGGGGCGGAAAACGTCCGGAATTCGAAGAGCAGCACGCCGAAGAGAAGCAAGAGCGCCAGAAGGAGCACGCGCGAAAGGTCGCGGAACGATTCCTGCTGCACCTGATATTTACCGCCGAATTCGACACGGATTGAAGAAGGCAGGTGGAGGCCTTCAATCGTTTTCTGAACCGCAGAGATGCCGGTGCCGAGCCCGACGCCTTCGAGAGAGGCGGTTACCTGGACGAGACGCTGAAGATTTTCGCGGCGGACTTCAAGCTGGCCCGGTTCCTGAGTGACGGTGGCCAAGGAGCCAAGCGTTGCGGTGTGGCCTGTGGAGCTGACGAGCAGAGTGTTGCTCATACTGTCGAGCGAAGAACGGCTTTGCTCCGGGAAGCGGATGCGAATCGGATAAGCGCGATCCCCGAGAATCACGGGTGCGGCGGCGGGCTCGCCTTCGAGGATGGCAGAGGCGTCTATGGCGATTTCCTCGGGAGTGAATCCGGCGCGCGCAGCAATGCCAGGATTCACCTGGAAAGTAACGGCCGGGCCGCTCGTCGTGTTTTCGATTCCGTCGAGAACGTCGACGACCGGATGCGCTTTTCCAATTTCAATTTTGGCGATTGCGTCCGCAACGCGCGGCGCGGTTTCCTGGAGAAGTTTTGCGTCCGGCGCGAAAAGTTTAATGACCACGGCCTGAGGCTCGTTGGTGAGGTCGCCAATCATGTCCTGCAAGACCTGGGGAAATTCGACTTTGGTGGCCGGCTCGGATGCTTCGATCCTGGAACGAATATCGTCGATGATTTCCTCGATGCCGCGGTTGCGATCGCGCTTCAGCCTGACCGTGAAGTCGCCGCGATTCGCCTCGGTGACGGCGGAGAGGCCCAACTCAAGGCCGGTGCGGCGCGAAGTGTTCTCCACTTCGGGAGTTTCGTGAAGGGTTTTCTCAATGCGCAGCAGAATGCGATTGGTTTCTTCCAGCGAGCTTCCGGGCGGGGTGTGGTAGTCCAGGATAAAGCCGCCCTCATCCATTTCCGGAAGAAGGTCGTTTTCCAGAGCTACGACGCCGATGAAAAGCGAGGCCGCGACGAGCACCACCGAACTGACGGCAAGAATCCAGGGGCGTTTTAGAACGCTTTTCATGGTGCGGGCGTAGAAATCGACTAGGCGCCCGAAAAAGCCGGTGAGATGGGCTTCTTCGGCCACTAGCACCGCCGCCCCGGCTGAACCAGCGGAAGAGACTGCTGCCAGAGCTACTGTACTTTCTTTTGCGGCCTCAGCAGGCTGGCGTTCTTTGCGGCGGACAAGGTACAGGCTGAGCGTGGGCGTCCAAGTCAGGGCGAGAAGCAGGGAAGTGAAGAGAGAGACGGTCATGGTGATGGCGAGCGCGCGGAAAAAACTGCCGGTGACACCAGTGGTTGAGACGAGCGGCAGGAAAACGACAATTGGCGTGATCGTGGAGCCGATGAGAGGGACGGTTAATTCGCGCAGGGCGTTTTGAATGGCCTCGTAGCGGCCCTGACCAGCGTCGCGGTGAAGAACGATATTTTCGAGGACTACGATGGCGTCGTCAATGACGAGGCCGACGGCGGCGGCGAGACCGCCGAGGGTCATCAGATTGAAACTCTGGCCGGTGAGTTTTAGGACGATGAAAGTGATGAGAAGAGTGGCTGGGATGACGAGACCTGCGACAAGCGAAGAGCCCCAATCGCGCAGAAAAAGAACCAGGACAATCGAGGAAAGAACCAATCCGAGGAGAACTGCGTCGCGGACGCTGGAGATGGAATCGTTGACGATGGTGGACTGGTCGTAAAAGGGTTCGAGATGGACTCCGGGAGGAAGCGACTGCGAGAGTTCTTTGATGGCCTCATGGACTTCATTCGCGACCTGGAGGGTGTTGCTCTCCGTTTGGCGATTGACGTTCAACAGCACGGCGGGTTTTCCGTTCGCGGTCACGATGGTGTAGACCGGTGCGACGGAAGGTGAAACGGCCGCGATATCTCCAAGGCGAATCGGAATACCTGCCGACGAATTCTTGACGACAATCTGGGCGATTTGTTCTGGAGTGCGTACCATGCCGCTGACGAGACCGAGAGTGAGCGTGTGTTCGTGTTCGATGAGGCCTGGGGAATCGATCAGGTTTGTGCGGCGAATGGCTTCGAGAATGTCCGGGACCGTGACTCCGGCGGCGAGGAGACGCGCCGGATCGGGCGAGACTTGAAATTCGGGGACGCGGCCGCCTTGAATTAGAACCGAGGCAACGCCGTCGAGCCTGTTGATGCGTGGCTTCAGGTCGTAGGTCGCGATTTCCCAGAGCCTGCTTGGTGGAACGGTGTCCGAAGTGATGCTGTAGCCGAGGATGGGGAATGCGGCGAAAGTCAAACGATGGGTCTGGACTTTTGCGGTGGCGGGAAGTTCTGACTGCAAACGGGCGACGACAGCGTCCACGCGCTGGAGCGTGAGAATCATGTCCACGTTCCAGTCAAAGAAGAGATCGATTTCGGCGGAGCCGCGGCTGGTGATGGACTGGACTTTTTGCAGGCCGGGAACGCTGTTGACGGCTTCTTCGATGGGGCGCGTGACGATGACCAGCATCTGATCAATGGGCATCACGCCGTTGTCCACGCCAATGACGATGCGCGGGAAATCGGTGTTGGGAAAAACGGAAACGGGAATGGAGAAAGCGAAATAGGCGCCGACCAGGGTGAGGCTGATGATCAGAAATAAAATGGGGCGCGAAAGGCGCTGAAACCAGGGCAGGCTCGGCTGGGCATCACTCGCAATTTTCTGCGATGCGGACCGGGGCTCCATGCGGGCTACTCCTTCTCCTTGTCGTCCGGTTTTGCGGGCGCGTCTGCTTTTTCGTCTTTTTCGTCTTTGCGTGCTTTATCGCCTTCTTTTTCTGCCGAGGCTGGTTCTTCGACTTTGATTTTTGTTTTGTCTGGGACGGCGTAACCGCCGGAAGTGATGACTTTGTCGCCGGGATTGACGCCGCTTAGGATTTGCGCGGCTTCGGAGTTGCGAATGCCGACTTGCACCGGTTTTTGATGAGCGAGATTGTCCGAACCGGCGAGGAGAACATATTGGCCGGTTTCTGGATTATTGAAAACGGCGGAAGCCGGAACGAAGACGGCGTCTTTTACTGTTTTTGCGGTGATGGAGACCTGGACGGTCATTCCGGGTTTCAAAGCCGGGTCGGGTTTAGCGGCTTCCGTCCAGACTTCGATTGTTGTGCTGCCCGGATCGAGAGCGGGACTTACGAGCGTGACCCGGGCTCTGATTGGATCATCGAGGCCAGGAATTTTTAGTTCGGCGGAGTTGCCGACTTTCAGAGCGGCGGCTTCGGATTGTGCGATGTGCGCTTTGGCGATGAGGCGAGACAAGTTCATTACCGTGAGGATCGGTTGATTGGCTGTGGCGGGATCGCCTTCGAAGAGCGGGCGATCGGTTACGACGCCGTCGATGGGGCTGACGATTTTGGAATAGCCGAGCTGAGCTTCCGCGCCACGATAGTGGCCTTCGGCGGAATGGAGCGAGCCTTGCGCGGATTTCAGGGCTTGTTCTTTGCCCAGACGCTGGAGATCGGCTAGCTGCTTTTGGGCTTGTTCGTTCTGACCGCGGGCTTGCGTTAGAGCGACTTCGGCAGCGTCGAGGTCGCGGCGCGGAATGGCGCCTTGTTGAAAGAGTTCTTTGCGGCTGTCATAGACTTTTTGCTGGGCTTCGAAGGCTAGCTTGGCGCTTTCGGCGTCGAGTTGTGCTTTCTGGATTTGCTGCGGGAGGCTGGCGCCTACCGTTGTGTTGTAAGCGGCGTCGGCTTGCTCGAAGTCGCCTTTGCTGGCTTCGGCGGCGGCGGCGAGATCGGCGTTTTCCAATTCGGCCAGCAACTGGCCTTTTTTTACTGGAGTGCCGCGCTGGACGTAGAATTTTTTGATCGTCGAAGTGATTTTCGGCGCGACTGTCGCTTGCTCGAGGGGAAACACTACTGCTTCCACGGAAATGATTTGCGATACGGTGCCGCGCTGCGCGGGTGTGACCTGCACGGAGGCGACTGGCTCCTTTTCTTTTTCGTCGGTTTTGCAGCCTCCCAAAGACAACGAAGCAAATGCCACGCTGATTAAGACGCGCGCGATCGCGAGCGAGTTTGCGTTTGCAAAAGTGAAGCGTCTCGATGGACGCGTTATCGTCGGATTCATAGAGTTGCCAACACCGCTGTCAGAGTTTGCAAATTGGCCAGCGCGACGCGATAGCGGACGGCTCCGTCCTGGTAGGCGCTGCTGGCTTGCGCGGCGGTGGTTTGCGCGTCCACGACTTCGAGAACCGTCGATTCGCCATTTTTGTAACGCAGCGTGATGAGGAGGAGGCTTTCGGCGGCCAGTTCGCTGGAGCGGTGGAGGCCGCCGAGCTCGTTCAGCGCGGTATCGGCTTCTGCGTAGAGAGATTTTATTTCGGCGAGGAGCTTGCGTTGCGCGAAAGAGAGTTCGCGCTTCGCTTGCTCGCGGCGCAGCTCGGCTTGCTTTACGCGGCTTTGCGTGGCGCCCCAGTTCCAGATGGGAATGTTGATCGTGGCGGCGGCGCTGGAGCCGAGGTTGGAGAATCCGTTGGGGCCGTTGACGGCGAAGCGCGCGGCGTCGATGCCGTACCAATAATCGAGAGCTAACGAGGGGAGATAGCCGGAGCGAGCGCCGAGCACATCGGCGACGGATGCGTTGACGGTTTCGAGAGCGGCGCGGACGTCGGGATTGTCTTTGGCGGCTTGCTGTTCGAATTCGCCGAGCGGAGGGAGAGGGACTGGCGCGTGGAGATCGTCGGCGAGTTCGTATTTGTCGTTGAAGTCGGGGAAAAGCAGGACGGCGAGATCGAGGCGCGCGTTGAGGAGGCCTAGTTGGGCTTCCTGCATTTGGCGGCGGCGGTCTTGTAACTGGAGTTCGGCTTTGATGACGTCGGAGTGGGCAACTTCGCCGCCGGTTTCGAGGTCTTGCGTCAGCTTAAAGAAACGTTCACCTTCTTCGGCGGCTTTTTGCGCTGACTGGAGTTTTAATTGGGCAGCGGCGGCGGAGTAATAGTTTTGGACGACGGTTACGACGAGGCCGCGGGAGGCGATTTCCGCGCGGGCGCGTGCGGCTGCGGCAGCGAAGGAGGCGCGACGGAAATTTGCGACGCTGGCAACGTCGATAGCTTCGTGAATGTTACCCTGGCTCACGTATTCGTGCGCGCCGTTGTTGGCGATGAAGCGGGCGGTGTCATTCGGGCCGAGCTGTGTGTAGATTGCCTGGTTGTTGTAGTTGACGCCGGGGAGAAGAGCGGTGGCGGCCTGAAAGCGGTCCTGGCGGGAGATGGCGGCGTCGGTTTGGGCGCCTTGAAATTGCGGGTTGTTTTTACGGGCGCGGGCGATGGCGTCGTCGAGAGTTATGCGAAGTGGTGTAGTGGTCTGGGCGGCGGTTTGCGGTTGAGGCTGGATTTGGCTTGAGTTTGTGGCGGGTTGGTTTGTTTTTGGCTGAGGAGCATCGGGTTGCTGGCTTAGGGCTGAGCAGGGAAGTGCTGCAAGCGCGGCGAGCACGAGGAAATTGTTTCGAAATGCGCGAAAGCGAGTGTTCACTGGATTTCTTTTGAGCGGGCGAGCGATGTTACGTCCCCACGGTCCGCTGCTACAAATTTAGCGAGCGCGAGATAAACGTGCGATTAATCGGTGTGCGTTGAGGCGACGGCGTGGCGCGGCAGGTAGACGGCGAAGTGGCTGCCTGAAGCGTCAGAGCGGACGAGTTCGAGGCTGCCTTGGTGCGCCTGAGCAATCCAGAGAGCGATGGAGAGGCCGAGGCCGGCGCCACCTTCGCGTCCGGAACGCTGGCGCGCGGGGTCCGCGCGGAAGAAGCGCTCGAAGATGCGGGATTGCAGCTCAGGCGGAATGCCGGGGCCGGTGTCGGTGACGTGGACTTCGAATGTGTTGGGAGTGTAGCGGCAGTTGATTTCTACTCGGCCGTGCTCGTTGGTGTATTTGATGGCGTTGTCGAGGAGATTGAGGAGCATGCGGCGGAGGAGGGCGGGGTCTGCTTGAATGCGGCATTCGGCGGAAGCGTCGACGTCGAGGTCGATATTGTTTTCGCGGGCTAGCGTGCGCGCGGATTGGGCACAGTCGGTGACGATTTCTTCGAGATAAACATCTTGGAGGGTCAGCGGATATTGGCCGGAGTCGGCGCGCGTTAGCGTGAAAAGATCTTCGACGATTTTGATCAGGCGGGATGTTTCTTCGTGGAGGATTTTCAGGGATTCGAGATAGTCCTCGGCGCTGCGGCCGGGTTGGGAGATGGCGACTTCGGCTTCGCCGCGGAGGATGGCGAGCGGAGTGCGGAGTTCGTGGGAAGCGTCGGCGATGAAGCGACGCTGGCGTTCGAAGGACTGGTCGAGGCGATCGAGAAGATCGTTGAAGATGGTGGCTAGCTGGCCGAGTTCGTCGTTGGGATTTAGGACGGGGAGGCGGGCGTGGAGATTGGTGGCGCCGATTTGGCGGGCTTGGGCGCCCATGGCGACGACTGGGGCGAGACTTTTTCTGGCGAGGAAGTAGCCGCCGGTGCCTGCGAGGAGCAGACCGAGAAAAATCATCCAGGTAAAGGTGAAGCGGATGGTTTCGAGCATTTCGTTTTGCGCGTGGAGCGAATGGAGAACGATGAGGAGGCAGGATTGATCGTTAGCTTTGAAGTGGCGGGCGTAGGCGCGGCGGCGCGTGTGCGGGCCAGGAATTGTGTCCAGGGTGAGTTCGTTGCTTGCGGCGCGGTTTGCGAAACGACGAAATTCGTACGTCTCAAGCACGCGGGCTATGAGGGTGGCGCGTTCGTAATTCGAAGAGGCGACTTCGTCGGAAGTGGTAAGAATTTGCCCGGTGGGGCCCAGGATTACGAAAGCGTCGCTATTCGAACGATGCTCGTCCATGGATTGGCGGGCGGCGCCTAAAATTGCGGAAGGATCAATCGTTCGCGCGTCGGCGAGCTCGTCTTGAAAAGTTACCAGGAAAGAATCGGCGAGGACGGCTAAGTCCGTGTCGGTGCGCTGCATGGACGTGGTTCGAACGATGAAGTAGGTGGTTACGGAGACCAGGACTAGCACCATGGTGAGAACGGCGGAGTACCACACCGTCAGGCGGACGCGAACGGAATCAAACATGTTTCTTGCGATCCGCAGCGGTTGCCTTGCCGAGTGTGGTTGCCGGTTGAGTGCGCGCACCACTTTCTGTGTCGGCGCCCGGTTTCAGGATGTAGCCGGCGCCGCGGCGCGTGTGCAACAGCGGAGAAGTTCCGTCGGGGTCGATTTTGCGGCGAAGGCGGTTGATGTAAACCTCGATCAGGTTGGAAAAGGGATCGAAGGTTTCGTCCCAGACGTGTTCGGCGATGTCGGCGCGGTTCACAACGCGTCCTGAATTGCGGATCAAATATTCGAGCAGCGCATATTCCTTGTGCGTTAGCGAGATGGCCTTTCCCGCGCGTGTGGCGCTTTGTGCAGCGGTGTCGAGCACAAGGTCGGCGACGGTGAGCCTTGGAGGGTGCAGCTCGTTCGAACGGCGAAGAAGAGCGCGAAGACGAGCGAGCAACTCGCGAAACTCGAATGGTTTTGTGAGGTAATCATCGGCACCCCGATCGAGGCCACTGACGCGGTCCTCGATGGCGTCGCGGGCGGTCAGCATGAGGATGGGCATACGCCGGCCGGATTTGCGAAGACGGCGGCAAACTTCAAAGCCATCGGGCGCCGGGATCATCACGTCGAGGATGATCAGGTCGTATTCGTTGATGTCCGCCTGATAGAGAGCGTCTTCGCCAGTGGCGGCAACGTCCACGGCATAAGCCTGCTCGCGCAGACCTTTGACCACGAACCTGCGCACTCCTGGATCGTCTTCGACCAGCAAAATCCGCATGGGGGCATGATACGTGAAAGAGCAGGCCAGAGTGGGGTCTCAGGCCGCCGGACTTCGCGATTGCCCTAAATCGTCTTGTCCTTCGCGTAGCAAATCTTCTCGAGGTTGCATTCCATGCACTTCGGTTTGCGCGCGTAACAAACGCGCCGCCCGTGCCAGATAATCTGGTGTGAGAAAAGAATCCACTTTTCTTTTGGAATGATCTGCATCAGGTCCTGTTCGATTTTCTTGGGGTCTTCGTTGTGCGTCAAATCCAGCCGGTTCGAAATGCGAATCACGTGCGTATCCACTACGATTCCGCTGGCGATTCCGTAGGCCGTGCCCAGCACTACGTTTGCCGTTTTCCGCGCCGCTCCGGGCAGCGTCAGCATCTCTTCCATGGTGCGCGGCACTTGCCCGCCAAAATTCTCGAGGAGCGCTTTGCTCGCTCCCATGATGGATTTTGTTTTGTTGCGGAAAAAACCCGTGGGGCGGATGTCCTGCTCCAGCTCACTTGGATTGGCGTGCGCGAATGCTTCCGGCGTGGGATATTTCTTGTAGAGTGTTTCCGTCACCTGATTTACGCGCACATCCGTGCATTGGGCGGAGAGAATCGTAGAGATGAGGAGTTGAAACGCGTTGTCGTGTTTCAGTTCGCAGGTGGCGTTCGAATAGGCTTCGTCCAATTTAGCGAGGATCGCGGCGACGCGTTTCGGGTCGGCGCCCGCTGCTGCGGAGCTTTTCGGAGCTGGCTTCTTCGCTAGCGGTTTTGATTTCGCAGCCGCTGATTTTTTGGGCGCGGCCTTTTTCCTTTTGTTCGTTTTCTTTGCCGGCATGGGTCGCAAGAATATCACACGGCAGAAACAAGCATTCTTGCCTGTCTCTTTCACATTGCAGGCACGCCAGCGTGGGGGCGCAGCATTGCTGCGCCCCTACAAGGCAGCCACTGCCATGATGAGCTTCCGAAACGCCTTTCCACGATGGCTGTGCTGATTTTTTTCTTTCCGTGAGAGTTCCGCGAAAGTTTTATTCAGGGGAGGGAAGTAGAAGACTGGATCGTAGCCAAATCCGCCGCTCCCGCCCGGTGCTTCGAGAATTTCGCCATCCACGCGAGCCGTAACAACCGCAATCGCGCGCCCCCGCTCCGTCAGGGCAATCGCGCATATAAAATATGCCGCACGCTCAGTTCCTTTTTTCTCCCGAAGCGCGCCGAGCAGTTTCGCGATTCGTTCTTCATTCGTCGCGTTTGCGCCCGCGTAACGTGCCGAAAGCACCCCGGGGGCACCTCCGAGCGCCGGCACCACGAGCCCGGAATCATCCGCGAACACGCATTCTTCGGCAAAACGCGAATAGTGCAGCGCCTTGCCCGCGGCGTTCTCCGCAAAGGTCGGCGCATTCTCTTCAAAAGAGGGCAGGGAATCGAATCCAGCCAATAACTCGATCTCAACGCTCGAAGCCGGCGCATCCCCCGAGATCGCCGGCGCCGACGAGTGCGTCGCCGCTGCCAGCGCGCGAAATTCCAAAAGTTTTCCCGGATTGGAAGACGCCAGAAACAGCTTAACGGGCGCGCGCACTGAATTTGACCGGCAGCACGGCGCGCTGTTCTTCCGTCAAGCGGCGAATCCCCGTCGCGGCCAGGGCGAGCAGGTCCTGCATCTCGCTTCCGCTGAAAGGCCGGCCCTCGGCTGTGGCTTGAATCTCGACAAAGTGTCCGCTGCCCGTCATCACCACGTTCATATCCACTTCGGCGCGCGAATCTTCTTCGTAGGCTAAATCCAAAAGCGCGCGATCGTCCACGATCCCCACGCTCGTCGCGGCAATCGAATCAATCAGCGGCGAAGTCTTCAAATATCCTTCGGTCACCATTCGTTCGAACGCCAGCGCCAGCGCCACGAACGCTCCCGTAATCGAAGCCGTCCGCGTGCCGCCGTCCGCTTGAATCACGTCGCAATCAATCCAAACGGTGCGTTCGCCCAACGCTTCCTGGTCCGTCACAGCACGCAGAGACCGCCCAATCAGTCTCTGAATCTCCAGCGTGCGCCCCGACTGTTTACCGCGTGTAGCTTCGCGCGCCGTGCGTTCCTCGGTGGCTCTGGGCAACATCCCATATTCGCTCGTCACCCAGCCCTTGCCGCTGCCCTTCAAAAATCCTGGCACACCGTCGTCGACCGTCGCGGTGCAAATCACTCGCGTGCTCCCCAATTCGATCAGCACGCTTCCTTCCGCCGTCGAAATAAAATCCGGCGTCATTTTGAGCAGGCGCATCTGATCCGCATTGCGGCCATCGTCTCGCACTCTTCCTCCTGGTGTCATACCGCGTGAATAAAAGTTTGCAGCTTGCGTTCAGGCTGCGCCAGTTTGCCGGGGCCTTCGCCGGGTGTCAATGTTCCCACGCTCGGTTTCGTCGTCGGCGCGGCGGCTGGCTTGTCCGTGGCAGGAACTGCAGGCTTGCTCGTGCTCGGCGGTGGTGTCGTTGTGGGTGGCGATGCAGACGGACTTGTAACAGGAGCGGGCACAGCAGGCTGCGGCGAAACGCCCCTGGTGTTCACCAGAAAAGTTCCCGTCAAGTCCAGATGCCCCGCAAGTGTCTCCACTTCCTGCCCATGAATCAAAATTTTCAGCCGCTGCACCTGCGGAACGTTCGCTTCGAGCGTCCGCGTAATCGAATCTACCGCCATCTGCTCGCTCTGAATTCCGGATGGAATCGCCGTAGCCAGCGCTTCCGAAAAATCCGCAACGCTCGTCCCATTTGGCAGCAAATAAAACGACAGCAGTACCGCATCTGGCGGGAGCGTCCGCAGTTCTGCATCCACCGGCCCGGCCAGTAGCGTGTTCAACACCTGCTTTGACCGCAGTACCGGCTCACTCGAAAGGGGCAGCTCCACGGCGGTTTCCACCAAGGTCCCGTCGCCGTTTCCCGACGCCCAATATAATTTGGCCTTCACCTTCGGCTCGCCGGGATTCACCGTAACCGCCTGCGTCAATTCTCTTCGCGCCTGCTCAGCAGTTTGTTGTTGTAGTTTTGCGGCACGCGCCAGCCGTCGCCGCAAAATCGGCAGGTAAATCGCGCCTACAATCACCGCGACGCACAGCAACCCGATCGTCCATTTGATCCAGCGCGCCATCAGGGCGTGCCCCCCGCGGTCGAAGCCACGACGTACGAAGGACGGAACTGCGCGATTCCCGTCGCAATCGCGTCAGCCACTCCCGGCGCCATGCGATCCAGGTCGGCGCGGTCTTCCACCACCACGCTCGAAATTTCCACCGCAATCGCCGGCGCTGCCGTTGTCCGCAGCTGCCGCACGGCCGCGGTCTGCGCCGTGTTCGGCGACCCCTTGAACCGCTGCGCCAGCAACCCCTGCACCAAATCGCCGAGCTTCCTGCTCAATCCCTGAAAAGGCACCTGCGCGCGGTCCCACGGAATCAATCCGCTCGCTTCCGTCGTCACTGGCAAATCCGAATTCACGTACACCCGCGCCGTTCCCGGTAATCCCGTCGAGGAAATGTGCAGCGTCACAAAAACAGCCCCGGTCTGCGCATTCGCAATCGCTGAGCGGTCGTCAAACGTCGGATCTTCATTGCCTTGCCGCGTCTGCACCACTTGAAAACCCTGCGACTCCAGCGCTTTGCGAATTTGCGCCGCGAAGTCCAGCACAATCTCGCTCTCGCGAATACCGGCCGTGCCCCGCGCTCCCGGATCTGTCCCGCCATGCGCCGGATCAAGCACAACGACGTTCAAGCCTGCCTTCGTCGCTGGCGGCTGCGATGTTTGTGGATTTGATAGCGGGGCTGCTTGTGAGGTCGCTTGTGAAGGCGCCGGCGTCGCACTCGATTGCGCGGCAGGAGCAGCCGAGGGCACTTGAGCAGGCGTCTGCGAAGAAAAACTCAGCGCCGCTATTCCCGGTACGAGCGAGAAAGCAAGCGCGCCAATTCGAATTCCATTCTCGCCCCATGCGCGCCGCTTCATTCCAACGATATTTCCCACGTCGAGCAGCATACCAAATCTGTCCGCAATTCGGCGCAGCCCGATATTGCTCCCAGCCACGAAAAAGGGACGGTCACGTGACCGTCCCTTCTGCGCATCTTAGCTGTGAATTCGTATCTCGCATCAGAAGCCCGTTCTTAGACCTCGGGCCGCTGCCGCGGATGCCGAGCAACTTAGCCCTGAGGCTGCGCTGCGGTAGGCTGCTGCTGTGGTTGCTGCTGTTGCTGCCGCCGTGACGCACGCATCTGCTGTATGTTGGCCTTCATCTGCTGCCGCTGTTCTGGCGTGAGCAGCTTGACCATCTGCAGCCGCGCGCCGTGCCGCAACTGATGAATCTTCGCGCCCTTCTGATCCGCCGTCAGCGACTCATCTTTATTCACGGCATCCAGCTGGGCCTTCGTCGACTCGTGGATTTTCTTCATTTGCGCTTTTTGATCGTCGGTCAGGTTCAGTCCGGCCATCGCACCATGCTCGTGTTCTTGATGCTGCGCTGGCGCGGCCTGACTCTGGTCTTGATCCTGCGCCGGGGGCTGCGAACTCTGCGCGCGGCTGATTCCAGGCGCAAAGGTCAGCGCCAAAAATCCGGCGGCCACTGCAATTTGCTTCTTAATGCTGCTCCTGCTCATGAAAGTTCCTCTTCTGGGCTGGCGTTCTTTTCGCCTACTTCCATGAAACCCCGCCGCCGCCAAAATGTCGCGTTAGTGTCTCCTAAGCATGCCGCAAGGCTAACCGTACCTTTGGCCAGTAGGCCGGCGTCAGACTCGGCGCCAAATTCGCCGCCAAAATAAAGGCCGCCCGGACACTTTTGTCCAGGCGGCCTAATCCTTTTGTATTAGTTTTCGTAAGGAAATTTTTGCCAGCGCGGACCTATTGCACTTTCAACGGCTGTAAATGGGCCTTCTCCAGAAGAGCATTCACGCTCGCTACGTCCTTCGCTTCAACCGCTTCCCACCGTGCCAGCGTGGCCTTCCCGGCAGTTTCCCATTTCGCGCTCGCCGCCGCAGCATCTGCACTCGGCGCAACGTCTGCTCCGTCCACAATTCCAAGCAGCCCGCCAAACGCCGCCGCAGCTTGCCTCATCGTCGCCGGCTCATCCCCTGGCACCGTAAGCCCAAACGATCCAAAGCCGCCCCCGCCGGCTGCCGGCCCTGCCACCGCAACCACCTTCTTATCCAAATCAGCCAGCGCCGCAACCAACTCCGTATTTCCCGCAGCGTCCTTCGTACGCGCCGCAATCTGCTTCTGCAAATCGTCGGCCTTCATCATCGCCGCGGAAAACTCTGCAACACTCCCCGCAAGTTTCGAAGCCAACTGAAACTCTCGCGCCAAATCCGCCGCGCTCGTCTTAACATTTGGATCCATCTTGATTTCCAGCGATGCGGACACAGTCTTTCCCGCGGCAGTCAGCTTCACGGTGTACTTCCCCGGCAGCGCCAAAGGTCCCGCGCCTCCACGCCTCCCTCGCCTGCGTCCCCCCGTAAATGCATAATGTAAATCCCAAACAAATCGGTGCATCCCCGCCTCGCCGGAAAGCGCCTCCGCGTCATGAACCCAGTACATCGGGATATCCATCTCATCGGGATTCGTCTTCGGCATCACATCGTTGCTGGCAAACCGCCGCACCGATTTTCCCGCCGCGTCAAAAAGTTCGAGCTCCACGGGCTCAGCGCCCTTCTCTTTCAAGTAGTAATCCAGTACCGCTCCATTCGGCGGATTCTCCGCTTGCGGCTCATCGAAAGGCACCGGCGTCCCCTCGTCCGATCCAGGCCGCACTCGATACGCCGTCTCCGGCGCAAACAACCATGCATCCGCGCTTGCCACTTCCGCGCTCCACTGCCGCAGCGGCGCGATATCGTCCAGCACCCAGAACGACCGCCCAAACGTGGCAATCACCAAATCATCGTCATGGATCACCAAATCCCGCACCGAAGTCACCGGCAAATTCAACTGCAGCGGCCGCCAGTTATCGCCATCATCAAACGAAACGTAAACGCCTTTTTCCGTGCACGCGTAAATCAATCCCGCAACTTTCGGATCTTCGCGCACGCAATTCAAAAAGCTTCCTTCGGGAATTCCGCTCGAAACGCGCTGCCAGCTCTTCCCAAAATCCTTCGTGCGATAAACATAAGGCTGCAAATCATCCAACCGGTGCCGGTCCACGGCCGCAAACGCTTTTCCATCCACAAAGTGCGAGGCCTCCATGTGCGTGACCTTGCTCCACGCACTAATTTCAGGCGGCGTCACGTTGCTCCATGTCTTCCCCGCATCGCGCGTCATTTGAATCAATCCGTCATCTGTCCCCACCCAGATTTCGCCAGCCTTCATCGGCGAAGGCGCAATCGTATAAATCACGCCGTGCCGCTTCCCTGGCGGAACATCCGCCGCCGTCGGCGGATCGAGATTCGCCGGCGCGCCAGGATCCTCGCGCGTCAAATCCGGGCTGATCTTCTGCCACGAATTCCCGCCATCCGCCGTTCGAAACAAAACCTGCGCGCTGAAATAAAGCACATGGGGCTCACTCTCCGAAAAAACCAGCGGCAAAGTCCACGTTCGCCGGTACTCCCCTGGATACATCAGCGTCGGCGATATATCCTGCACTTCCTCATTATGAAAATCCTGCCGCGCCACCGACCCGCCATAAATAATCTCGGGATTCAACGGATCAGGCGCCACGTAGTCGCTCTCTCCACCAGCAACCATCGGCCGCCAGTCATGAAAATTAATCGCCCTATATTTACTACGGCTCGGCGTAGCCGCCGCCACCGTATCCTGCTGCGCTCCATACACCCAATAAGGAAACCGGTTGTCCACCGCCACATGATAAAACTGCCCAGTCGGCTGGTTGTACCACGAACTCCAAGTCTCGCCGCCGTTGCGCGTAACAATCGCGCCTTGATCGCAGCCGAGAATCATCTTTCGCGGATATTCCGGATCGATCCACAACTGGTGATAGTCATCCCCGCCCGGCGCGCCCTTGATCGCCATCCACGTTTTCCCGCCATCGTGCGAACGATACGTCGAAGTGTTCGGCACATACACCGTCTCTGGATCCATTGGGTCCACGCTCACTTCGCAGAAATACCACCCGCGTCCCCAGATGCGCGCATCCTTTGAAACGCGTTCCCAATTTTCCCCGCCGTCATCCGAGCGGTACATCCCGCCTTCCTTCGCATCCGCAATCAGATAAATCCTCTTCGGATTGCTCGGCGCAAACGCAATCCCCATCCGCCCCAACTCTTCCGAAGGCAATCCATGCCCCGTCAACTGCTCCCAATGCTCGCCGCCATCTTTCGAACGATAAAGTCCCGTCCCCGGCCCTTTCGACGGCGGATAAACACTCCACGGCGGCCGCCGCGTTTGCAGCAACGCCGCATAAATCGTTTTCGGATTTCCCGGCTCCATCGCTAAATCAATCGCACCGGTGTTCTCATCGTGAAAAAGTATCTTCTGCCAGGTCGCCCCGCCGTCATTCGAACGAAAAACTCCGCGCTCCTTGTTCGGCCCATACGCATGCCCCAGCGCGGCCACAAAGAGTTTGTCCGGATCGTTCGGGTCCACAAGTATCCGCGCGATATGCTGCGAATCTTCCAATCCAATGTGCGTCCAGGTCTTTCCCGCGTCGGTCGTCTTATACATTCCATTGCCGGAAGAAAGGCTCGATCTCAGATCAGACTCGCCCGTTCCCACGTAAATCACGTTGGCATTCGAAGGCGCCACGGCAATCGCCCCAATCGAAGCAAT
Source organism: Candidatus Acidiferrum sp. (assembly GCA_035313865.1). Classification (GTDB taxonomy): domain Bacteria; phylum Acidobacteriota; class Terriglobia; order Acidiferrales; family UBA7541; genus Acidiferrum. Next base: position 15,926 of record DATFZY010000117.1, on the reverse strand, counting down.
CGGCTGCGAATCAAAAATAGGATTCCAGGTCCGCCCAGCGTCATTCGTCTTCCAAACCCCGCCTTCTACCGACCCGATGTAATAGACATCCGCCTGCCCGCGCACTCCCGTGACCGCCACCGTCCGCCCCGCCCGAAACGGCCCAATCGACCGCCATTTCAGCATCCCGCTAAACAGTTTTTGGTCAAACGACTGTGCCTGCGGTGCAGTCTCCGTCCGCGCGGCTGCCGTCAAGCCCACAAACACGCCCGCGCCAGCAACTAGCAGAAATAGTAGGCAACGCCGCAATTTCTTCACGGTGATTTCTCCAGAAATAAGAAAGTTTCGAAATGAATTGTGGAGTATAGCAGCAGGGAAGCGCCGCGCGACTGCCGACTCGCTCGGCTGCGGCAGGCGGAGGCTAGTCGCCGGTCGCGGCGTTCGGCGTGGCGGCCGGAGCAATCACCGATCTGCGCAAGCGTTTGGTCGCCCAATAAAGCACGAATCCGGCGGAGATGATAATCCCGCCAAACACCATGCCGTTGATCCCGAGAATCGTTTCACTTCTGCTCTTCACCATTGCCAGGCTCATCAACAACAGCGGGAAAATGCCGCAAGTAATCGCGCCCGCCAGTCCACCGGGAACGCGAAACTCACGCTTTAGCTCCGGCTCGCGGATCCGCAAAACCACCAGCGTCACGAACTCCAGCATCAAACTGGCTCCGTACAGCATAATGTCCAGCGTGACGAGCTTTTCGAATTTCAACCCCAGGCAAAGCGCCCAGCACGCCGCACACGCCAGAATCGCCACCCACGGCGCTTGTGTCTTCGCGTTTGTCTTTGCGAATACTTTTGGCAGCATCCCATCGCGCGCCATCGCCAGTGGCAGCCGCGAGTAGCTCATCACCAGCGCATTGAACATTCCAAACGCGCTCATCATTCCGCCGATGACGATCAGGAAGCGCAGCCACTCGAAACCCAGTATTTTCCCGCCAATGAGCCCGGCAATCGTCGCCCAGGCCCCATCGGATCCAAACGCCGACGCCGGAATCCCGGTGAAGTAAACAGCCAGGAACGGCAAAACGTAGGTCAGCGCAACCAGAACCACGGCTGCAATCATCGCCCTCGGATAAGTCCGCTGCGGCCGTTCCACCTCTTGGGCAATCGTCGAAGCGTTGTCCCAGCCCATGTAATTCCACATGGCCACCAGCACTCCGCCGAGGAGGCCCAGGCCGGTTGCCTCAGTCGCGCCCTGGCCAGCTCCGGCCAAGGCTCCCGCTTTGAAAGGTGCCATCACCACGATCACGGCAAATGGCGCTGAGAGCAGAAAAAACAGCCAAAGGGAGGTAATGCCCACAACGCGGATGCCCGCCACATTAAGCGCGGCACAAGTCACCACAACAAACAGTCCGGCCAGTACCCCATGGCTCGGCGACCCAAACCATGGCGACATCTGCTTCAGATAAAACACAAACAAGGTCGGGTAAATAGCCATATCGAAGATGCTTGCCGCCAATGACAGCCACGCCTCTTGAAAGCCCCAAAAGTTTCCCAGCCCTCGCCGCACCCAGGCGTAGTAACCCCCTTCAGCAGGCAGCGCGCTCGATAGCTCGCCGATCATGAACGCCGTCGGCAAGCACCACAACACGGGCAAGAACAACAAGATTAGAATTCCGTGCCCGTAGCCTGCTCCAGAGACGACCCCTTCCGTCCCATATGTCCCGCCGGACACCATGAAAAACGTCGCCGCCACAAGCGGCCAGAGCGTCAGCTTTGCGACTCTTTTTTTCGCTGTTGGGATTGCATGGGAAGGAATCTGGGCGGGAACCGATATAGAACTCAATTTTTACTCTCGTCCTCCTAAGCAGTGCTCACTCGCGCGCTGGGAAAAGTGAGTCCGCATTCGCAGAATACAAGGTTCGTCCCCGCATGCAACAAAAAAATGCATCCCGCCAAATATTTTTCGCGTGGCACAGGCTTCAGTGTGTCCTCCGACGAGCGTGGAGGTTCCCGTGAAGTGCAGCCACCGCCGGAAGGCTCCTCGATTAGTTTGCTAGCCGCCACCCCTCTACGGAACCTCGAACGACCACACGCAGTTAAATACCAGCCCCTCGCCAAGGTTCTGACTCACATTGCTGCCAGAGAACTTCTTCTCCTTGTTTACCGGCCGAAGCACGATTCCGTATTCACCCGGCAACAGCCCGTCGCTCGGCTGCAAGAGGTACCGCCCAGTAGCCACCTTCGTAAGCTGAACTGCCATCTTCCGCTCCAGAAAAGAAGCGTACATGCTCCAATCCGCCGTCGAGCTCTGCATATCGCTTCCCTTGGCCATGGCTGCTCCGACCAATCGAAAGCTACTCGGCGACAACGGCAACTTAACCAGGATCGGCTCGTACTCGCCCACATTGACCCCCAGAAATCCGTCGAACTGCACCAGCAGCGTAGGCCGGCTCTCTTGAGCAACCGCCCCCGATTTCAGTCCTGGAATCGCCCATACATCGATCATCTGCGTCGACGCAGCCCTATACTTCGAAAAAAGGCTCGCGGCCATCATCGCCGGTGCTACCAGTGGGTTCGAGGTCAAGGTCATCGAAGTTTTTCCCGATCCCGGCATCATCGTGTTCGCCTTGTCCATCATTTGCCCCATGCTCGTCAGTGCCGCGGTTAGCGCTCCGTCGGTAGCCAGCAAATCCAACGACGACATCTGAGACGGGCTGCCCTGGAGTAGGCTGGAATTGATCGGCACAATCTGCGTGTGCGAAACCACAAGTGCTTGTTTCTCCGTGCCTTCCAGCATGGCGACCGATGGCTCGCCCGGCCTCGCTGTTGCCAGCGAAGAAAGCGCAGCGGCTTGCGCCGCTCTCGCCGCCTCTACCTTATCCGCTTCGGCTTTCTCTTCCGCTTCCTCAGCGGCATTTCTAGCCTGAGCCGTGGATAGCATGGCCGCCGCAGCATCCTGCTGCTGCTTCACCGCCGCCGTCATCCCGTCGATGACTTTCTGCGGCACACCGCTTTTCTTCAATTTAAGCAGGGCTTCCGGAGAAACATCGAAATCCGTTCCGTGATTCTGGAAGGCGTTTAGAATCGCATCGGCGCTCTGTCCCGCCTTCACCATCGCCATCACATCATCATTCGTGAGGAATTTCGCTGGGTTTTGCCCAGCAGCAAGCCCGGCCATCACCCAGGCCAGAATCACAGCAAACACCCATCCTCTCAACACGATCCGCATCCCAACCTCCATGGCCATTTCGTAAGACTCGCACAAATCGCCAAATCCCACCGCATCAATCTTATGTAGGGTCATCCTTCTGAGGATGACCGCTACTCTCACCTGCAACTTTAACGATTTCCTCGCCTCGCCCTGAAACGCACTCCCCACCTCTGGCGTCACACCCCTTGCGCGCGGTACCCTGTGGCGGCTCCATTAGACTTGACCAGACGAAGTTTCATTACGAGATAAGCTTCATACGGAGGAGATAGTGCGCAAGCAATCGAGTGTGTTCGCGGCCCTGGCCGCAATCTTGGCATTGTTCCTGGCGGTCAATCCGCTCGGTGCCCAGGCTCCTGCGGTGAGCCAATCCGATCTTGCGGCCATCCATCAGATCCGCGAGGAGGGCTTCAGCAATTCCACCTCGAAGATCATGGAAATCATCAGCTATCTCTCCGATGTCTACGGGCCGCGCCTCACCAACTCGCCCGACATCAAGGACGCCGAAAAGTGGACCATTGATAAAATGAATGAATGGCACCTGGCCAACGTCCACCCCGAGCCCTGGGGCCCCTTCGGACGCGGCTGGTCCAACGAGCGCACCAACGTGCAAGTCATTGCCCCGCATCCATTTCCGCTGATCGCTTACGCCAAAGCTTGGACTCCCGGCACCGACGGACCCATCACCGCCGACGCAGTCTGGGCGCCCATCACCAAAGAGGACGACTTCGCTAAGTACAAAGGCCAGCTGAAGGGAAAATTCGTACTGACCGCTGCAATCCCCGAAAGCCCGGAGCGCTTTGAAGCCCAGGCCCACCGCTACACCGACTCCGAACTCGCCGACCTCGCGAAAGCGGAAGTTCCAAGCGCGGGCCCTGCCCTCGAAGAGCGCCTTGCACAATTCCGTGCCCAGCGCGAGCTAAACCTCAAGATTCAGAAATTCCTGGTAGACGAAGGCGTCGCCGCTTGGATCGAGCCTTCTCGTAGCGATGACGGCACCGTCTTCGTCCAACAAGGCGGCGGCCGCGACAAGGAAAAGGATCCCCCGGTTTCGCCCCGCATCGCCGTTGCCAACGAAAACTATGGCCGCATCGTCCGCATGCTCGAAAAGAAAGTCCCCGTCTCCATGCTGGTGGACGTTCAGAACAAGTTCTACGACGACGATCTCCAGTCCTTCAACATTGTCGGCGAAATTCCCGGCTCCGATAAAGCAAAAGCCGACGAAGTTGTCATGCTCGGCGCCCACTTCGACTCTTGGCAATCCGGCACCGGCGCCACCGACAACGGCGCAGGCTCTGCGGTAATGCTCGAAGCCATGCGCATCCTCAAAGCCACCGGCCTCAAGATGCGCCGCACCGTCCGGATCGGCCTCTGGACCGGCGAGGAAGAAGGTCTCCTCGGCTCGGCCGCCTACGTCACCCAGCATTTCGGCGATCCCCACGCAGAAGACCCCGCCACCAAGCTCATAAAAGTCACTCCGCAACACGCCAAGCTCGACGCCTACTACAACATCGACAACGGCACTGGCAAAATCCGCGGCGTCTATCTCCAGGGAAATGAAATGGTTGCCCCCATTTTTGAGTCCTGGATGGAGCCCTTCCACGACCTCGGCATGACCACGCTAACCATCCGCAATACCGGCGGCACCGACCATCTTTCGTTCAACTCCGTCGGCCTCCCCGGCTTCCAGTTCATCCAGGACCCCTTGGACTACGACACCCGTACCCACCACTCCAACATGGACGTCTACGAGCGCATCCAGGAGCCCGACATGAAGCAAATGGCGGTGATCGTCGCCGGCTTCGTCTACCTGACCGCCAACCGCGACGAAATGCTCCCGCGTAAACCGTTGCCCAAGCCGACCCCGGTCCGCCAGTTCCCGTGATTTGGGAACGGAGCGTTTAGCGTTGGATTTGGTTTGCCTTGGGGAAGAAGAATTGAATCTAGGTTGAGACGAGGACTTTAGAGACCGATTGGCGCTGAGCTCGGCGGCTGTAAAGCAGCCGGTTAGAGGCCCAGCGCCATTTTCAAAGCACTATTAAACTCAGCCAGCTTACGGGCAGACAACGCCCCAATATAGTTGGTCAGGTCCGTTTTTCGCACGCTAATCAGGTTGTCACACATAATCCAACTCTCGTGCTTCAAGCCTTCGTCTACCCCAACCGCAACCTGGGTTGAGAGGCCTTCGCCTTGAGTGAACACTGGAGCGCACACAACCGTTGAATATCGGGAATCAAGCAAAGCTTGACGGCTAGCGATTACAAAAGTCCGGTATTGCTTGGGATCTCCTCCCGGCTTGTGCACGCGATACAGCTCTCCTCGGGTCACGCTTGCTCCGGCATGTCGCTATTCGTCTGTTCCTGGGGAATCCATTGCCTGGTAATCCAAGACGTCTTCAGCTTCTTTATTGAGCCGGTCCGCAGCGCGATTGATAAGTTCCAAATCGCGTGCGTGCAAAGCCGCCTTGGCGCGTTCGCGCAGGTATCTTCGCAAAACCCGTTCGATGAACGCAGATCGAGACTGTTTTGATCCGGCCAGCCGGTCGACCTTTGCGAGAACATCCTTCGAGAGTGTGATAGATGTCTTCTCTTTCATACTGCCAAGCTACTACTCAAAGTAGCTTAGCGCAATATCTATCTGACGAAGCGCTAGGAGAACAAGCGTATTTCCTGCTAGCGTGTCGCTCAGGCGCACATGGTCTCTCCTCACGGAACCTTTGCCGCTTTCATTCGTCTTATTTAGCCACGAGGCCAAATATGACCAATCTTTTGCGCGATCTTCGCCACGCATTCCGTCTGCTTCGCCTCAGCCCGGGCTTCACCGCCGTCGCAATTATCACCCTCGCCTTGGGCATTGGCGCTAACACCGCCATCTTCCAACTGATTGATTCCATTCGCCTTCGCACCATCCCCGTGCATAATCCCGAGCAACTCGGCACCATCCGCATCGCCGACTTCCACTGGGGCCAGGGGAATTTCTCCGGCCAATATTCGCAACTGACCTTTCCACTGTGGGAACAAATCCGCCAGCGCCAGGAGGGGTTTGCGCAAATCGCGGCCTGGGGCGGCCAGTCCTTCAATCTGGCAACCGGCGGCGAGGTTCACTACGCAAAAGGCATTCGCGTCAGCGGCGATTTCTTTCGCGTCCTTGGTGTTAATCCGATACTTGGCCGACTCCTCGGCCCGGAGGATGACCAACCTGGTTGCCCAGTTTCAGGAGCGAACATCAGCTATGCATTCTGGCAGCGCAACTTTGCCGGAGACCCTTCCGCGATTGGCAAGCGGTTGACTCTGGACGGCAATTCCTTCCAGGTTCTTGGCGTAACGCCCCCCGGTTTCAACGGCATCTCTATCGGCGACACCTTTGACGTGGCGGTGCCCATCTGCGTCGAGCCGATCCTTAACCCGCGCGACAACCGCCTTCCTGTACGCCACTCCTGGTGGCTCGCCTCCATTGGCCGATTGAAGCCCGGATGGACCATTGAGCGCGCCAGCGCACAAATGAACGCCGTCACCCCACAGATCCTGCAAGAAACCATCCCTCCATCGTACGACGGCGCGGCCATCAAGAAATATCTCGAATACAAACTCGGCGCGTTTTCCGCAAGCACGGGATTTTCCGAGCTGCGCCACGATTCCGAAACGTCGCTATGGCTTCTTCTGGGCATCTCCGGTCTCGTCCTGCTCATCGCCTGCGCCAACCTCGCCAACTTGATGCTGGCCCGCGCCAGCGCGCGAGAACGTCAGATCACTATCCGCCGTGCGTTGGGAGCTACGCGTTGGAGAATGGTGCGTGAACTACTCTCGGAAAGCGTGCTTCTCGCGCTGGGCGGCTCGGTCTGCGGATTATTCCTGGCTTTCGCCGTCAGTCGCTTGCTCGTAGCGTTCATCAGCACTTCGGACAGCCAGATTTACCTCGATCTGGGGATGGACTGGCGCCTTCTCGCCTTCACCACAGGTCTTGCCGTCCTGACGACCGTCTCCTTTGGCTTGGCTCCGGCTATCCGCGCCACGCGCGCCGAGCCAGCCACGCTGCTCCAGTCCGGCAGCCGAGGGTCATCCGGAGGAAAAGAGCGCTTCAGCCTTCGCCGCATCCTCGTGGTCTCGCAAGTCGCGCTCTCTGTAGTTCTTTTGATGGGCGCGCTTCTCTTCGTCCGAAGTTTGCGCAACCTGACCACGCTCAACGCGGGATTTCAGCAGAGCGGGATTTTGGTGGCAGGAATTGACTTTGAGCGATTGAACATCCCCGACGCGCGATTCACCGAGTACAAACGCGAAATCGTAAAGCGCGTGCAAGCAATCCCAGGCGTCGAATCCGCTGCCGACGCGAGAATGGTGCCCTTCGGCGGCAACGGCTCGAACGACAACATCCTCCTCGAAGGTTCCGACGAGGAAAAAGGCACGTCCTGGCTCAACTCTCTTGGCCCAGGCTATTTCCAGACGATTGGCACTCCGCTCCTGACCGGGCGCGATTTCGACGACCGCGACACGGCAACCTCCGTAAAGGTAGCCATCGTGAACGAAGCGTTTGTGCGCAAGCTTCTCAACGGTACGAAAGAGCCTCTGGGCAAGCGATTCCGACTCCATCAGCCTCCCGGAAAGCCGCGCCCCCTGTACGAGATTGTAGGCGTCGTGAAAGACAGCAAATACCAGGATATGCACGAAGAATTCTTGCCATTCATGTACTTTCCCGCAACGCAGGAGGAAGAACCTGGTCCCTACGATCAGATCCTGATTCGCTCCTCGCTGCCGCTAACCAGCCTTATGGGTTCGCTGAAAGAAACAGTCGGCAACATGAATCCAGGAATCAATCTCGAGTTCAAAGTGATGCAAACGCGCATTCACGAATCGCTCTTACAAGACCAGCTGATGGCCACGCTTTCCGGCTTTTTCGGATTCCTCGCCGCTTTGCTCGCCGCCATCGGCCTTTACGGCGTCATCTCCTACATGGTGGTCCAGCGCACAAAAGAAATCGGTATCCGTATGGCGATTGGCGCGGAGCGTTTGGATGTTCTGAAGCTGATCTTGCGAGAGGCCGGTACGTTAACAGTAACGGGCCTGTTAATTGGCGCGGCTCTCGCGCTTGGATCAGCGCAAGCCGCCAAATCCTTGCTCTATGGCCTGCAGCCGCGTGACCCGCTAACCCTTGTCGCGGCCGTACTCGTGCTATCCGCGGTTGCCGCTTTCTCAAGTTTCTTGCCGGCCTACCGCGCGTCCAAGCTCGACCCTTTGATTGCCCTCAGATATGAATAGCCCAAATCTTCAATTTAGCTTGTAGGGGCGCAGCATGCTGCGCCCTTACGCGGCAAGAACCTGACCATGCGACATCTGGTGTCTCGAACAATCTTGTAATTCGACAGTTGCGCCCCAACCCCTATTTGCTCACGGCGAAATCCACTTCGATCGGCTCAATCAAAGGCATGAGCCAGCCCAACAATTTCTGATGGACCGGATGCGCACCATAAGCCTCGCAAGCCGCCGCATCGGCAAACTTCATCACCCCGCCGAGTTCATAACCGGCCCCGCGCGGCGACTCATTTCTGCCGGCCCACGTCTCGAGCACCTGAGGAATCTCGTCCTGAAGCGCGCGTATCGCTGCCACGATCTCGTCCTTCTTCGATTCCGTCACGCCCGGCTTAAATCGAAACGCAAACATGTGGATGTACATGATCCTCGGTCACCTCAGCTCTCCAAGAAAGTCTCGCAGCACACATTCCATAGCCGTCGACTGCGGTTCGCATCACATCTGGACAATGCTACACTTCGCACCTATTGATCCGCATCCCATTCGGAGGATTTCTGGCATGAAGATTTTCTGCAGTATCCCGCTTGCATTCTTGGCTTTAGCTCTTATGCCGTGCGCCATCGCGGCAGAAACGGTGCCTGAACAGGCGCGGGCAGCGGCGGCCGCTACCGGGCGCAACATCACGATTGATGATTACTTTCAGATTCGCGATGTGGGCCAGCCGGAGCTGAGCCCTGACGGGCAGTGGGTTGCCTACACCGTGCGGGCCAAGATGCTGAAGGAAGACAAGAATGAGACACGGATCTGGATGGTATCGACGCACGGCGGCGATCCGCTGCCGATGACTGCGGAAGGCGTTTCTTCCGGGCATCCGCGCTGGAGCCCTGACGGGAAATATCTTGCGTTTACTTCTTCGCGCAATGGCGGCAAGAGCCAGGTGTGGCTCTTGAACCGGCTTGGCGGCGAAGCGGTGCGGCTGACAGAGACGGCGCAGGGTGTGGACGATTTTGAATGGTCGCCGGACGGCGGCAGGCTGATGCTGATTTTGCGGGATGCCAAGCCGGAAGACGCGGACGGAGCGAAAGGCGGAGAGAAAGAGGCGGGAGCGAAACCCAAGACCGTACCGCCGTATGTCATTGACCGGTTGCAGTTCAAGCAGGACACCGTCGGCTATCTCGACCGGCGGCGGACTCATTTGTATGTTTTCGATGTGGGGAATAAAAAGACGACGCAAATTACGTCGGGGGACTTTGATGACTCGCAGGCGGCGTGGTCACCGGACGGCAAGCAACTGGCGTTTACGAGCAATCGCAGCACACCCGACCCGGATGCGACTCGGGACTCAAATATCTGGGTGGTAGCCGCGGACCATACGGATCAGGGCACACATCTGACGCAGATCACGACAAATCCCGCGCCGGACGATCAGCCGACGTGGTCGCCGGATGGGAAGTGGATTGCGTACGTGACGGAACTCGACCCACACCTCTTCTATTACTCGACACAACATCTGGCGATTGCTCCGGCGTCGGGCGGCGGCGAGGCCAAGGTGCTGACACTGACCTTCGACCGCACGATCCGGCGGCCGCGCTTTTCCGCCGACGGAAAATTTATTTATTTCACGGCGGAAGATGACGGCACGGTGACGCTTTGCAAGATTGCGCCTACGGGCGGAGAGACTACGCGCGCGATTGGCGGGCGGCTGACGGTGGGAGCCTTCAGCCTGGGCAAGGACAGCGACGAAATCGCAGCGCAAATTGGAACCGTGGATCGGCCAGACGAGATTTTTCTGCAGAAAGGGAGCGATCTGACGCGGTTGACGAAGACGAACGATGCGCTGATCTCCCAACTGCGGCTGGCGACGGCGGAGTACGTGCACTTCAAGAGCAAGGATGGAACTGCGGTGGCGGGGTATCTCTACAAGCCTGTTGGCTACGATCCCACGCAAAAAGTTCCGACGCTTTTGCAGCCGCACGGCGGACCGGTGAGCCAGTATGCAGCTTCGTTCTCGCATCTTTTCCAACTGTACGCTGCGAATGGATACGCGGTGTTGTTGCCGAATCCGCGAGGTTCTTCCGGATACGGACAGAAATTCTGCGCGGCCATTTATGCGGACTGGGGCAACAAGGATTATCAGGACGACGTGGCGATGGTGGACTATGCGATCGAGCAGGGAATCGCGGACCCCGACAAGCTGGGTGTCGGCGGATGGTCGTACGGTGGGATTTCCACGGACTTCATCATTACGCAGACGACGCGGTTCAAGGGCGCGATTTCGGGAGCCGGCGTGGCTTTGCTGACGAGCTTTTATGGGCATGACCACTATCAAAAAGATTATGAAATCGAGCTGGGTTATCCGTGGGACCAGCAGGCTTTGTGGGACAAGATCTCGCCGTTTTATAAGGTCAAGGCCATCACGACGCCGACGCTTTTTATGGGCGGGGAAATCGATGCGAATGTGCCGATTCTGGGGAGCGAGCAGATGTATCAGGCGATGAAGGCGCTGGGGAGGACTACGGAGCTCGTCGTATACCCGAACGAGTATCACGGGTTTACTGTGCCTTCGCATATCAAGGATCGCATGGAGCGATACCTTGCGTGGTATGCGCACTACGTCAAAGGGGATGCCGCGCCGGCCAGGCCGATTGCGCAACCGGCTCCCGCAGTTAAAGCGGGGGAATGATTGCCGCGCCGTCAGGCCGCGCACGGAAGATGTGCTGTTTAATAGAAAAGCGCTGAGATAGTAGCTGGAAAATTTAAGGCAGAAAGTCGCGATGCAACAGCCGCAAGAGCATGGTCTTGCCTTCTTCTTCGGTCAGAGTGCCCTTGCGCATTAGAGCGACAATCAGCTCGTTCAAAACGTAGCCAGTCTCTTTGTGTGGGACGGCGCTTGTGTGGCCGTTGCTGTTATGGTGTTCTTCGAGGCCCGCAAACTGCATCGGCCCGGAGCCGCTCAGCTCTCCAATCCATTTGTCCAGAACGCTGGTCTGCTGGGGCTCGATGGCAGTGAATTCGAGACCCATGCCCATGCCTATTTGCGAGTAGACAACTGTGGCTTCGGCCACGAAGGATGATTTTTCGTTGGTGAGCCGTAATTTGACTCCCGTTTTCAGCGGGAAAGGGCAGTAGGTGTCCACGTAGCAACCGCCGCGGCCGATGTCGCTTGTGCGAGCATTCATGCGGGTGCGGTGATTATGGTCGAGAGCTTCGACCGCCGCGGTGAAGTGATAGCGCGGGTGAGTGCGGCGTTCCTCAGGCGGCGCGGGATGAAAGCCGTTGCCACCGGGCATCCGGTGTTCCTCAAACATAGCTGGGCGTCACTTTCCGAGCGCTGGTGCCAAGAGGGAGGTTTGACGGAGGGGTGGTGCCAAACCGGCACTACAACTGCGACTGCAGCAAATAGCTTATCGCCCGAAAGCGTTGCGCAGAGAAATTCCTTGGGGGATTTGTTCTAGATGCAACCAGTACGAGGTACAGGAAGAGTGGCGCGGTCCATTGCTGGTCCGGGCGAGGGTGTTGCCGACGGGGCGCGCCCGCGCTATGCTCGGCGGCTCTAGGGAGGCTCCATGCTGCGTTCCTTTCGTTTTGTGATTGTCGCTTTCGTGGCGAGTTTGTTTGTGTCGGGCGGAATATTTGCTCAGCGCGCTGCGTTTACAGTTGGCACCGCGACCGCGGCTGCCGGACAAAAAGCGAATGGTTATATCGAAGTGCCGGCTGGGGTGGATGCCGGGACAAATATTCCCGTGGTGGTGGTGAATGGTGCGAAGCCAGGGCCGGTGCTGGCGCTTGTCACCGGGGCGCATGGAACGGAATACGTTTCGATCATTGCGGTGGAAAAATTGATTGGTGAGCTGGATCCCGGGCAAGTTTCGGGGACGGTGATTCTTGTGCCTCTCGTGAATGTGCTTTCGTTTGAACAAAAAGTTCCGCATGTGAATCCCGCCGACAACAAAAGCATGAACCGGTTTTATCCGGGAAAGATGGACGGCACGCAAACGGACCGAGCGTTGTTTATGATCACCAGGGAAGTTGTGGACCGCTGCGATTACTTGATCGATTACCACGGCGGCGACCTGGACGAGAGTTTGCGCCCGTATGCTTACTGGGGAGCGACCGGGAAGGAACCGCAGGACCGCATTTCCAAACAGATGGTGCTTGCGTTCGGGCTGGATCACATCATTATTTGGGGTGAGCGGCCGACGGATGCTACGGCGACTCGTTATTTGGACAACACGGCGTCGGTGCGCGGCAAACCGGCGATCGTTGTGGAAGCGGGGCACGCGGGAACCGTCGAATCGGACGACGTGGCGCTGCTTGTCAATGGAACGCTGAGCACGATGCGCGCTTTAAAGATGATTGCTGGCGAACCGCATTACATTGAAAATCCGGTTTGGCTGAGCAAAGTCGTTGACGTGATTTCGGACGGGCCGGGCATCTGGTATCCGCTAGTGAAGCGCGGGACATATGTTTCCGAAGGCATGAAGCTTGGGTACGTCACGGATTATTTTGGGAAAGTGATTCTGGATGCGCGCGCACCGGTTTCCGGTGTGATCCTGCACGTCAACGCGGTACCGTCCTTGAAAAAAGGCGACAACATCGCCGACATCGGCGTGGTCGCCGCGAAGGCGCCGTAACCATTCGTCTTAGAAAAGATGGCTCCGAAAGCGGCGCTAATGCGCACCGCACATTCCTACATTCCAGAAACCACTTTTCTCGCCAAGGGCAGAACATCCTCCGTCGTGCAGGGGCACGACATATACATCATAGTGAGGATGCTGTCTCCTTTGCGCGCCATAATCATAACGCCTGCGAGATCAAACGCGTCATCGCCAAGTCCCGGCAAGTTTTTGATACTCGGTCCTAAGTTCCCCATCGTCAGGCGGCTCATGCTCATGACTGCCTTGGCGCCATGATTGGCGACATTAAAAACCACCACCGGCGCTTCGCCGGGATGGGGCGTTGCGCCGTAGTTTCCGCGCTGGGTGTTGGAGTTCTGCATAAGACTTTTTGCGAACGCCTCCATCTGTTGCCGCTGCTGCTCGGTCATGTCTCCCTTTGGAAGCAGAGCGGCGTGCTTCGCAATCAAATCCGTCATGTCTCCCATCACGCTGTACACGCATCCGGCACCCTGGCCCCGGTTTGATTCGGCACGAACGACTTCCATCTTCGCGGCCTGGCCGACGTCTTCTTTGTCGAGCAAGCTGCAAGCGTTCCTGCCGCCAAGCGCCGGGCCGCGGTTGGCATTTGCGTTTGTATCGGAAAGATCATCGAGGCCCATGTCGTGAACCTTTTCTTTGACGCGATGGGCGACGTACCAAATTCCAGCAATGCCAATCGCGCCGAAAACCAAAAGCACAACGGCCGCGACTGCGATTGCCTTCCCGCAACCGCTGCTGGACTTTGCAGGAGCTGCCGCTTGCGGAGCAGGCGCAGCTTGAGCTGGCTCGGGAGGGCGCATGGTAGGCAGAGCAGCGTAAGCCGGCGCGCCCGGGCGAGCTGGAGCGGCGCCAGTGGCGGTGCCGCATTTTCCGCAGAAGGCCGTCCCGTCGCTGAAGGGAGTTCCGCAGTTTTTGCAAAAGCCCGCCATTTTGCCTCCCGAGAATTTTCACGACCGAAGTCTGAAGGAACTTCTTTGCCAACGCATCGTGCCAGAAACGCGTGGAAGCGGCAAGCGACAGCTGGATGCAGATTGCACAGCCGCGCTCCAGTTTCCCCCGAGACTAGGATTTGACAAGCGCGAATTGGTGAACCAAATGTAGAATAGTCGCGAGCGGGCATCCTTGGGGGCGCACATGGCGGACTACTTGTTGAAAACGGAACCGACAGCATATTCCTTTGCCGATTTGCAGAAGGACGGAGAAACAGTTTGGGACGGCGTGCACAACCCCGTGGCGCTGAGAAACCTGGCCGCCATGAAGTCCGGCGACAAACTGGTGATTTACGAAACCGGTGACCACAAGACCGCTGTGGGAACCGCAACCGTCATCTCGGTAGACGCCAGCGATCCAAAGAATCCGCAAGTAAAGCTAAAGGCCGGAAAGCCCATCGGCAAACCGAAGACGCTCGCGGAAATCAAGGCCAACAAGCTGTTTGCCGATTCGCCCCTAGTGCGACAAGGCAGGCTTTCGGTCGTGCCGCTAAATAAAGCCCAATATGGAGTTTTGACTGGCAGCTGATCGCGCGAAAAGCCCAATTAAGAGGTACTTTCGATGGAGCGTTTGACTTCTCACACGATTGGTTTGGTTCTTTTCCTTTCCACAGTCGCCGGACCGCTTCCTGCCCAGCAGCTGCCTGAGATTCGTTATCGCTCGGTGCCGGATTTTCTGAAGTTGCCGCCGGACGTTTATTTGGGCGAAGCCGTGGGCGTGGCCGTCAACTCGAAGGGGCATGTGTTTGTTTTTTCGCGCGGGAATACGACAGGACCGGCGTACGCGGCGGCCGGAGCGCAACTGCTGGAGTTCGACCACGATGGGAAATTTGTGCGCGAGATTGGCCACAATCTTTACGCGTGGTCGTATGCGCATGCTGTGAAGGTGGATGCGCAGGACAATATATGGGCGGCGGACAAGGGTTCGGACATGGTCATCAAGTTCAACCCCGAAGGCCGCGTCCTGATGGTGTTTGGACGCAAGCAGGAAGCCTCTGATGAAGGGACGGGCCCGCTGAAGCACGCCAAGCCGCCGCTGCCTCCCGTGGACGGGATGTTCCGCCAGGTGACAGACGTTGCGTGGGATGCGGCGGGCAATGCGTTCATCAGCGACGGGTACGTCAATTCGCGTGTGGCAAAGCTGGATAAGGACGGGAATTGGCTGAAGTCCTGGGGAGAGCCGGGCGATGGACCGGGGCAGTTCAATGTGCCGCACAGCATCGCCGTGGATGCTTCGGGAAATGTTTACGTGGCGGATCGCGGGAACCGGCGCATCCAGGTGTTCGATGGGGACGGTAAATTTCTGCGGCAGATTACGATTGACGTGCCTGCTCCCGCCGATGCGCGCGCGGCGATCGGCAACAAGCCCACTGCGACGACCGGGACGATGGCGCCGGGAGCTCCGTGGACCGTCTGCATCACGCCTGGACCGAACCAGGTGCTTTACACGTCGGATGCGTATCCGGGACGCATTTACAAGCTCAGCCTCGATGGAAAAGTGTTGGGGTGGTTTGGCAAAGCGGGGAAACAGCTTGGAGAGTTTGGGTGGATTCACGAGATTGCGTGTCCGTCCGAAAACGAGTTGTACGTGAGCGAAATCCTGAATTGGCGGGTACAGAAGTTGGTGCTGGAGCCAGCGCACTGAGGCCTGCCCCCCTCCACCGGGGTTTTGCATAAGTGTTCATTCTAAAGGGAGTTAAAGTTCTTTGTTTTGATACGCTTTCACAAGTGTTCATTCTAAAGGTACTACTCAGGCTCTGGCCACTCGCTGCGTCATCTGCGCCGCGGAAAGCTTTGCCCGTCCCCCTTGGGCCATTGACGCCACCTCGGAAGGAGGATTTATACGAC
>DATFZY010000116.1:0-2167 GCA_035313865.1 Candidatus Acidiferrum sp. | reverse complement strand
AAATTTCAGGACGTCGCCGCATCCACCGGCGACGCATTCATCCAACCAAAAGTCGGCCGCGGCCTCTGCTACGCCGACTTCGACCGCGACGGCGATCTCGACATATTAATGACCACCAACAACGGGTCCGCCTATCTCTATCGCAACGACCAGCTCGCCGGAAACCGCAGCATTCGCTTCCGCCTCACCGGCACGAAATCGAATCGCGACGCGATTGGCGCGATGGTCCGCGTCGAGCACGAAAGCTCGACCCAAGAGCGCCTCGTCAAAGGCGGCTCCAGCTATTTATCGCAATCCGAGCTGCCCGTAACCTTCGGCCTGGGCAAACGCGATAAAATCGACCGCGTCACAATCGAATGGCCCAGCGGCAAAACAGAAGAATACAAAAATCTCACCGCCGGCCAGACGTACGACTGCGTCGAAGCCAAAGGAATCACCCCGCAAGGCCGCTTCTGAGCGAAGAGGATTCCTCGCCCCGCACTTTCGGCTCACTCAACTCGCGCAGCGCGTTTAATCGCCCTTTGCCGTTTCCGCGTTTTGTAGCACCACCTGTGTTTCATCATCCGATTTCACCAGATTGAAAAATGTGCGCAGCGCCGGGTACGAGTCCGTTGGGTAGTGAATGTCGCTCACGCTGAAGTGGCGCTTCACCTCGAAAGCTTCTTCCTGCTGTACCACTGCGATATCGTAGGACATCGCCGTGCCGGGATTGATCTTTTTGCGAGGTGGTACGTTTTCGATCTTGTACCCCGCGGGCCCGTGGATCTTCAAGTTGTCAATTTCCTCGAATCGAAAACTGAAATAGACCGGATTGACGCGGCGCTCCGACTCGAAAGAACCCCTGAAACTCGTCTGAAACAACGTCATCGGCGCCAGCATGCGGCGCCCCGACGATGAACCGATTTCGGTCGCCGCGATTGTGCCTTCGACGTGCAGCGGCTGCGCGGCGTCATCCCAATTCGCGATGCTCGTCAGTTCAAAACTCGACCCTGCTGGCAGCCACTTCTGAATCTCATTCTCCAGCGCCTTCCGCCGTCCCATTTCGTCGTCCCGTCGGTACCTTGTTCGCCGCAGCGCACCGCTCTGGCCCGTGAAATCCACCTGCAGCTTCCCGCTGGCACTCCCGTCCTGCTTCATCTCCAGCTCGGCGCGCCTTTCCGTCGTCGCGTCGGAGCTTGTTGCCGCCGGTGTCTCCACGAACTCGGCGCCCTGCTTCGCCACGCGCACGCCTTTCGATTCGGTTTCGTACCACGGCAGCAACCCGAACGGGTAGTACAGCGCCGCCGGATCGAGCCAGTATTCCTTCCCGGCCGCGCGTACCCACACGATATCTGCAGTCAATGGGCCGGTGTTCTGTCCGGAAGGAATGAACAGGTCCTGATTGCGCGGCACCAGATAGACTTCAAAAGCCTCAAATCCGGCGGACCGCGCCAAGCCGATGAACAGCCAGTTGATTTGGTGCCCGGTTGCATAGCCGTGTTTCAGCACGTCTTCCACGTTTTCGTCGGCCTGGACGTTCTCTTCCTTTTTCTCGGTGGCCGTTTTTGCCGGTTCGTAGCTTAAGTCGCGAATCTTCTGCGCCCGCGCATAAATTTTTTGCAGCTTCGCTTCGGGCGGGTCGCTGGCAGCGGCCACCTGCGAAAGCTCCCCGTCCAGCACGCTCTTCTTGTTCAGAAACTTGTCCAGTTCATCGCTCCACTTTTTGCCCATACGATTCCAGAACTGTTCGGCCGTTTCTCCCACCGGTTCGCCCTTCGCGCGGTAGAAAAACTCCACGCGTGCTTGCAGCGCGCGCACCGGGGGCATCAGCGGCTCCTCTTGGATCCCGGGGATGTTGTGGACCTCCATGGAATACGATCCGTCACCCTGCCGCTGCGGCAGCGAACCTACCGGCAAGCCCGTCGTTCGAAAAAAAAGTGTGGGCGCAAAAGTCCCGCCCACGTACGGGATAATCGAGAAGTTCGCGTCGCGAGTGAACAAACGTCCAGATACGATCCAATGCTCACTATGGAGCGTGTGCACCAGTGCGACCTTCGCGTATTGCTTGCGGTATCTGTATTCCACTATGCAGCCAGGCTCCACTTCCGGCAGGCTGAAGACTTTCGCCAGGAACGTGTTTCCGCCGTTCCGTGCAACCGTCTTTTCAAACACCTTCCCGTCAAAGTTC
>DATFZY010000115.1:0-13996 GCA_035313865.1 Candidatus Acidiferrum sp. | reverse complement strand
CTACGGGCAGGTCACCCGCGACCATGCGCGGCTTAATTTGAGGGTGGTCGGCGAACCCGTGTTCGCCGGCGATATTCGGGAGCGTGAGCATTTGCTCTCCGCTTCGCTCACCGTCGCTACCGCGGACGAGATCAAACAGCTATTTTTGAGTTACCAGGCTGCGGGAGTGCGCTTTAGTCAGACATTGAAGAAGGAACCTTGGGGCGCCAGGACTTTCATCGTGCTGGATCCCGATGGAAATCTCATTCTCTTTGCTGGCCCGGCCGATTGAAGAAGATCTGGGAAAAAGATTTACGCAGAGGGCGCGGAGGGAACAGAGGCCACAGAGAAGACGGGTCACAGAGAAGAGGGGCGGATGGCGGTGTGGAGGGCTACTGTGCCGAAGGTCCACGTGCGGAAATTTACTGAGGCGTAGCCTAATTCGGTCATTAGGGTGGCTAATTCTGGGGGAAGGAAGAAGCGGGAGACGGATTTTGGGAGGTAGGTATAGGCGGCATAGTTGCCGGAAATCAGGCCGCCGATGCGGGAGAGAATTTCGCGGAAGTAGACGCGGTAGAGTCTTCCGGAAAGAGTGTTGGGCGGTTCGGTGAATTCGAGTATGGCGATTGTGCCGCCGAGTTTTAGGATGCGGTGGATTTCGCGGAGGCCGGCTTCGTAGTTGGCCAGGTTGCGGAAGCCGAAGGCTATGGTGACCAGGTCGAAGGAATTGTCGGCGAAGGGGAGGCGGAGGGCGTCGGCTTCCAGGAACGGCAGGGGCTTTTGCGCGCCGTTGGCGGAGATGGCGGATTGTGCGGCGCTTTTTTGTTTGGAGCGGACCAACATGGGGTGCGCGAAGTCTGCGCCGATGATTTGGGCGTTTCCTTCCCTGGCTAGCGAAAAGGAGAGGTCGCCTGTGCCGCAGCAGAGATCGAGGACGATTGCATCGGGGCGCTCGAGGATGGAGCGGAGTTGACGCGCGGTCCGCTTGCGCCAGACGCGGTCGATCTCGACGGAGAGGAAATGGTTGAGAAAGTCGTAGCGCGGAGCGATTTGCGAGAACATTTCGCGGACTTTGCGCGAGGCGTCGGCTTCGGTGGTAGCGCCTTCGGGGCGGGTGCCCTTTACGGGGGTGTTAGTTGGCATGGCGGGGTGGTTGAAAGTTGACAGCTACGGCGCAAGCGAAAGACAAAAGCAGATTCCTCGCTACGCTCGGAATGACAGATGGTTTGTTTTTTTTGGATGCGGGAACGATTCGCCTGTTGTTTACGCCGTTGGGCGCGATGAATCGCGCCCCTGCAAGTTCGCAGGAGTTAGGCGCGGCCGCGTTAGACATGGCGCTTACCTTTTGGTTGCTGCGTTTGTGGGTTGATGAAGTGAGGGGCGAAGTGAAGGACGCGTTCGAGAATATCCGCGGGCACATCGTCGTGAGAATGAGCTTTGCCTATGCGCGAAGCCAAGACGAAGCGGAGCTTGCCGGCGCGGGCTTTTTTGTCGGAATGCATTAAACCAATCATTTTTTTGGGTGACACTTTTGGCCACGGCGGCAGCGGGCTCAGGCGGCGGACCAAAGAGACGATACGGGATACCTCATCGGCGGGCGTGAGGCGGAGTTCGTGGCCGAGGAGGGCGGCGGTCATCATGCCCCAGGCGACGGCTTCTCCGTGCTGATAGGTGCGGTAGTTGGTGATGGTTTCCAGGGCGTGACCGAAGGTGTGGCCGAAATTGAGGATTTCGCGGAGGCCGGATTCGCGCTCGTCGCGGGAGACGACTTGGGCTTTGATCTCAAGCGAGCGCGGGACGATGTAGGCGAGGGCGGCGGGATCACGGCGGAGGACGGCGTCGAAATTCTTTTCGAGCCAGGCGAAGAGTTTTGCGTCGGCGATTACGCCGTATTTGATAACTTCGGCCAAGCCGCCGCGGTATTGGCGTTCGGGCAGCGTTTTGAGGACGGCTGAATCCACGAGGACAAGGCGGGCTGGATAGAAAGTGCCGACGAGATTTTTGCCTTCCGGGAGGTTGACGCCGGTTTTGCCTCCTACGGCGCTATCGACTTGCGCGATCAGCGTGGTCGGAATCTGAACGAGGGCTACGCCTCGTTGGATGGTGGAGGCGGCGAAGCCGGCTACGTCGCCGATTACGCCGCCGCCTGCGGCGATAATCAGGGAGTGGCGATCGATTCCGGCGCGCACTAACGAGCGCGAGAGTTTTTCTAGCGTGAAGAGATTTTTGGCGGACTCGGCGTCGTCCATGAAGTGCGTGGCGTGGATATTTTTTGTGCCGAGGCTGCGCTGAACGCTCTTCCCTACTGCTCGCCATACTTTGGGCGAGGATACGATGTGAATGCGCGAGAATTTTCCGAGTTTGCGAATCTCGCTGGCGGCGTCGCGGAGAACACCTTCGCCACAGACGATGGAGTATTCGCCTGCGGACGATCGGACTGAGATGCGTTTGTTTTTCATTCGTCAGAAGGATGATATTGACTCTCCAAATCTAGCACACAGTTGAAGGAGCAGATCGCAACTATGAAACGCCGAACTCGGCATCTCGAAAAACTATGGATGAGGCGGGCTCGCTTGTTCCCAAGCGTGATGGAAGGCGCATCCCGGCATCGAGTTTGCCGGGTCGTCGGGCCTTAACAAATCCTTCGCGAGGTAATAACCAACTTCCGTCATCGAGTTCCCTTCTGGATTCCTACGGAAAACGTAGTGAAAAGACCCTTGACGTACGCCTTCTAGCATCCAAAAGGCACCGTCCAGAACGTAAGCCTTACGGCCCGCAGAATCAGTTTGGGGCTCAGTTTCTGAACTGGGCGCAGCCCAGAAACCGGCCAGCTCGATGAGCTGGAGAAACCTATTCACATCCGCAGTCGAAACCCTGAGTTTTGAATTTCTTGTCTCTCTCCCTTCGCCCAGCGAAAAAGCACTTGAGATTTCGCCGCTTCCGTCCGCCCTAATGAGTAGTCGAATCGCGATTTCCCGCGTAGGCACAGGCGAGAAAAAACTCACTCTAAAGGAAGTGACACTGGGGTCCTTAGCTTCTTCGAAGAGCGATGGTTCATTGAGGTGGGCGAGAATTAAACACAAAACGTGAAGTCCGTTTCCCTCCTCGGGCACGTAGACGGGCCTGTGCGCAGAGACTGGCGCCGATGGGGCTTGGTTCCAGAAACGGCGATCGTGATTCCCCTCTACCGAGTCAACCATCATGGACAGCGCAAGAGGCGAAGTAGAGCCAGCGGCCATCTCATAGCCTTCACCTCGCTTGCAACTGCTTTACGGATTCGAGGAAAACGTGGCCGACGATGGCCAGCGTTTTTGGGCTGATTTTGTCGAGTGCGTCTTGCGGAGTGTGCCAGTAGTAGACGTCGCCGTTTGGGCCATTGTCGAGGTCGATTACGTCTACCGAGGGAACGTGGCGCTTCAGGAAGGATTGGTGATCGTCTTCTACCGCGGAGGAGTCATCCACGAAAATATTTCCGTAGCCGAGACGCTTTGCTACGCCCCAGACCAGATCTACCAGCGCTTTGGTGGAGTACGTTTCGCGTTTGAAATGCGGGGTGCGGGTGCCGACGATGTCCGCTAGCATTAGCGCTTTTATTTTGGGGAGGTCGCCGCTGGCGGCGAAGCGGGCTGCCATCTCGCGGCTGCCATAGCAATTGTCGGGATCTTGCCATTCGGGGCGGACGGCTTCTTCGCCGTCGAAGAAGGCAATCCAGACGGCGTTTTTGCCGGGTTGCGGGCAGAGCAGGCGGGCTAGTTCGAGCATGACACCCGTTGAGGAACCGGCATCATCGGCGCCGACGAAATTGTCGAGGCGCTTGGTGTCGTAGTGCGTGGCGAGGAGAATGATGCCCGGCTTTTCCCCCGGAATTTTTACCAGAATATTTTTCATGGGGATGCGGCCGGCGGGCGTATCGGAGCTGAAGGAGTCCACTTCTACGGTGCAGCCGTAGCTTTTCAGTTCGGTGAGGAGGTAGTCCTGCGTTTGCGCGAGGGCTGGCGAACCGGCTGGACGCGGGCCGAAAGAGACTTGTTTGGCGACGGCAGCGTAGGCGCGCTTGCCGTCGAAGCCGCCGGTTTTGTCTGGCGGGGGCGCCTCGTCGGCGGCGGGCGGTGGAGCGGTGGTGACTGCGCTCATAAATGGCGCGGCGGCCGATGCGGGCTGGGCGCTGTTCGCTTTGGCTTTGCACCCGCTGAAAATGAGGAGTAAGGCGGCTGCGCCTAACGCGGCCCAAAGTGTGGTCTTACGAGCGAAGTTCATTTAGTCAGCCTCCCCGGCGGCCTCGCGACGATTGCGTTTACGGACGACAACCCAGGAAACGGCTACACCCACGAAGTAGAGAGCGATCAGGACTGACATGAACACAAGCATGGTGAGCGCATCGGGGGATGGGGTCAAAACGGCAGCGAGAATGGTAATCACTAACAGGGCGTAGCGGAAATTTTTGATCAGGAACTTAGGCGTGACGATCCCGAAAAGCGTGAGGAAAAAAATGAGGACGGGGAGTTCAAAAACGAGACCAAGCCCGAGAAGGACCAGAAGAATCAGATCGAAGTACTCGTCAATATTAATGAGCGGCACGACCGGGCCCTGAAAACTGATCAGGAAGCGCAAGACGTAGGGCAACGAAATAAAATAGCCAAACGCGATGCCCCCAAGAAAGAGAAAAACGGTGGAGAACAGAAAGCCGGTAATGGCGCTGCGCTCGCGCCGATAAAGCGCGGGAGCGACAAACTGCCAGATTTGGAAGAGAACCCAGGGAGAGGCGATGACGATGCCGATGTAAATGCTGCAGGTGATGAGGAGCGTAACGTAGCCTGCGGGGTGCGAGTAAACGAGTTGTGGGTTGAGATGAGCATTGGCCAGAGCCTTGACCATTGGCTTGACCATTAAGTTGACGAAATGCGGCGCGATCACCCAGCCGATGGCCGAGCCGATCACCACCGAGGCGAGCGAATTGATGATGCGTTTGCGGAGCTCGACCAGGTGCTCGAAAAAGGTCATCTGCCCGCCGGGCTCTTCCGTGGATGCAACGATGGGGGAGTCAGACTGGCTGCTGTTGGTCATGAGAGGGGTCTTGCGTGTGGTCAGCAACAGGTACGGCAGGGGCCGGGGCAGCGGATGCTTCGCTGGCAGACGCTTCGTTGGCAGATGCTTCGGTGGTTGTTTGCGATGGCTCACCATCGGCTCGCGCAACCGATTCGGCAACCGGCGTGACAGTCAGCGCTTCCGTAGCGCGAGTGTCCGCGTCTAAGTTGGTTGTAGCGGTTTCTCCACCAGATGCGGTTTCTCCGCCAGCTGGAGACGCCAGAGTGGCAGGCTGCTCCGCTCCGCCAGCGGAAGCAACCGCAGCTTCAGCGGCCTTCTTACGCTCCGCTTGCAGGGCCTGGCGCTCGATGTCGCGCATCTCCTGCTCGAAGGCGCTCTTGAAGTCGGTGGAGGCTTTACGAAACTCGGCCATCAGTTTGCCGAGGCCCTTGGCGAGTTCGGGCAATTTGTGCGGCCCGAAGACGACCAGGACCACGATAAACAGCACGATCATGTGGGTCATGCTTAGCATGGGGATAGTTAGCCGCCGGACGGCCTGTTGGCATCATAGAAAGGGCGTCTTACTGTGTCAAACCGCAGTTTAGGGTATAATTTTAATTGAGCCGTCCCGTGAGGTAAGGATGAAATCCGAACGCCGTGGGTTGCTACTAGTTGTAGCCGTAATCGTGGTTTCTGCTGTTCTCGGGGCCGTTTATGGCCCGAGCGTCCGAGCGACGGGCTCCACCGCCGAGGACGAGCATACGGCAATTCGGCAGTTCACGAATGTTCTGGACGTGGTCCAGGCGAACTACGCCGAGCCCGTGGATATTGATAAGGCGGTCTACCAGGGCGCGATCCCCGGGATGCTGCGGGTACTGGACCCCCACTCGAATTTCTTTGATGCGCGGCAGTTTGCGCTGCTACGGGAAGATCAGCGCGGGAAGTATTATGGCGTCGGCATGGTGGTTGCGCCGCGCGAGAGCCGCACCGTGGTGGTGCAGCCCTATGTTGGCGCACCGGCCTTCAACGCCGGCATTCGGCCAGGCGACGTAATCGTGAAGGTGGATGACAAATCGGCGGAAGGGCTCACTACGCCTGATATCGCCGACCTGCTGAAGGGCCCCAAAGGCACGGTTGTGAAGATAACCGTGGCGCGCGAAGGCTACAACGACCCACTGCTCTTCACCGTGACGCGCGACGAAATTCCGCGCCACTCGGTGGACATCGCGTTCATGCTCAAGCCGGGCGTCGGCTACATCAAGCTGTCGGGCTTCAACGAAACGACGGATCGGGAAATCGCGGACGCGCTGAAGCAGCTCGATGCGCCTAGCCTGGATGGTTTGATCCTGGATATGCGCGGCAACCCCGGCGGACTTTTGAACGAGGCGGTAGCCGTCGGCGACATGTTCCTCGACAAGAATCAATTGATTGTCTCCCATCACGGCCGCACATCGCCTGAGCGCCGCTATTTTGCGCTGCGCGGCAATCAAGGCATGACGACACCGCTGGTGATTCTGGTAAATGGAAATTCCGCATCGGCAACCGAGATTGTTTCAGGCGCGGTTCAGGATCATGACCGCGGCATGATCGTCGGTGAAATAACCTTTGGAAAAGGCCTCGTGCAAACGGTTCAGCCGCTCAGTGAAAACACTGGCCTGGCGCTGACCACCGCGCGCTACTACACGCCCAGCGGACGCTTGATCCAGCGCGATTATAAATCGATTTCGCTTTACGAATATCACTACGAACGCAAGGTGCCCGAGCATCCGACGGAAGTGAAACTCACCGATGGCGGGCGGCAAGTGACCGGTGGCGGCGGCATTACTCCCGATATCATCGTCCCCACTCCGAAGTACGATCACTTCCAGGAGACGATGTTCCGATACGACGTTTTCTACCCGATCGAGAGCGGCGTGGGAGGTTTCACGCGCTACTACATGGGCAGCAAACCGGCGATCACGAAAGATTTTGTAGTCGACGACAACGTGATGAAGTCTTTCCGCGAATTTCTCACCAAGCACAACGTGCGCTACACCGAACCCGACATGTCCGAGAACCTGGATTGGGTGAAGCGCAAGATCAAGCAGGAAATCTACTTCTCGAACTTCGGCGTGCAGGAAGGGCTGAAGGTTCAGCTCGAAGCCGACCCGCAGGTCCAGAAGGCTGTGGAAGCGATCCCGCAAGCGCGGGCGCTGTATCAAAACGTGCGCAAGATTGTGGCGCAACGCACCGGCGGGACACCCGATCAGCCGTAGTTGTGAGGCTTATCCCGGCGTCCCACCCTTACTGGTATAAGGCTTACCGCCTTAATTCTAATTTTCCGTCCGGTTTGCTCGTCCAGCGCCCTCATCGGCTGAACTCCGATTTCGAACAGGGTCGTTTCCGCGCGTAGAAGTACATATTCCCCTTGGGCACGACACCGCTCGCCTGCCTCCCAGGCAGGCGGTCTAACTAACTGAACCACGGCCCCGTTTTGAATCGTCTATTACTTTGCGTTCCATAACGTTCGTTCGGTTCCCTCCCACGCCTCCCAATGCACGGAACTGGGTCGAAACTCTTAGCCGGCTATACCCTAGCCGAGCATGATGGGGAGTAGGACGCCCAGACCGAGTGCGAAGAGCCAGAGCGCTGGCGCGGGAGATCCGGCGGAGGGGGTACGACGCAACTCCAGCGCTGCTGCTCGCGGATCCAGCAGGAGTGAACGCGTATAGTTGCTATCCATCAGATAAAAGATCAAG
Organism: Candidatus Acidiferrum sp.; assembly: GCA_035313865.1. Taxonomy (GTDB): domain Bacteria; phylum Acidobacteriota; class Terriglobia; order Acidiferrales; family UBA7541; genus Acidiferrum. The sequence continues at coordinate 6,254 of DATFZY010000115.1, read as the reverse complement.
GCAGTTACAGCACCATAAATCAAATGGCCGAGGAGGGACGGAAGCAGTGTGGAAGCGGCATCCGTGCTCCAATCGCAGACTCCGGTGAGCAATAACGGCAAAAGAGTCATGGGCCCCAAATACCACCAGATCAAGCCGAATAACCACCCCCACGCTATCCCGTTCCCAGGACTTGCGGTCTCATCCCGAAACAGTAGGCCGTATGTCATGCCGATTGAGGTGCTCACAAGCAAATGAATCACAATCCCGCGAACGCCAACAAAGCTGCTGTCTACCCCCGCGACTTTCGGTAAGACGCCTGTGGCAATCATGACGGGCATCGAAGCGAAGCCACCAATGAGTCCGGCGACCGCACCCCATCCGACCGATCGCAATATATGAAGGCCTGGACCTTCGATCTTTCGATTGAGCGGATCAGACTGGACGAACAATCGAATCCAAATCTTGTCAATCGTTGCGTAGGCAACACCCAGAATAAGTCCATACAGGATGTGCCCAACCAAAGAGCCAAACACAGCGCTTCCTTGGTCTGCTGACCAATCAAGCGGCATCCCTGCGGCAAGCCGCAGCAGGGTCAGCGGGCCAAAAAACCACCAGAAGATTGCGTATCCAAGACCCCAGCCCATGCAGGATCCGTAGCCACGGACGTCTCGCTGAAAAAGAAGCCCGAAGGTAACACCGATGAAGAGGGCAACAGCAAAGTGCAAGAGAATGGTCGCACCGCGCGAGTGGAGCTCTCCAAATCCGGCCAGAAGAGGATAGTAATCTCCTGACGATACCCACCGACTGAAAATTAGGCCTCCGAGTGTCCCCGCGAAACCTCCAGCTACAATCGCCCGCCCCCATGAGAATTTTTGATTTGGCTTGGCCAAGCGCAATGCGCCGCGGAGCCCAAGACCCGTCCCGACGGGCATCCCAAGGCAGAGAAGATAACCAACAAGCTCCGGGAAATGTCCTTGCACATCCTGGAGCATCGCATCGGAACGCCCCGAAGCAGCGACAAAATGAAAAAAGCCGCCGGCCGTGAGTATCCACAACAAGAAAGAAGAACCCAACCCCCAGATGAGTCCTGCGCCGGGGCTTGTGGCGCGGCGCGCGAAAAACAATCCGAACGCAAGCCCAAAGATTGCGCCGAGGAACGCGCCAGGGAGGAGTGAGGCGGCGAGAGCGGCGCTCTTCAACAAGGCTCCTAAGGAGCCCAACGCCGCGCCGAGAAGAGGGTCAATCCAGAACGAGCGGGAAAGAGCTGAGGCGAAGTGGGCATTCATCGCTGATTGTGTCTCTTGCACAGGCTGGCACCTACTTCAAATCAATCGTCTGGACGATGTCACGTGGAAAAAAGAGTTCGATGTTCCAGTCTATGAGCACGCGAATTTTCCGCTCTAAACCGGGCAATTTCGTGAGATAAATTCCACGCCACATGAGCCAAGCGAATAGACCGGAAAACCGCAAAGATCTGTTTCGCGTAAAAGGTATCCTCAATTCAGCACAGGCCGTTTGGTGGCCCACAACACAGAGTGCTCCCAGTGAATCGAGGTGGAAAGTCCGCTGGGAATGACCCTGCAACTGAGCCACGATATTGTTTGCAACCACCTCCGCCTCCCGCAGCGCGAACTGCGCGGTTGGAGGGCACGGCTGTCCTGTGTTGGCGTCGGTTACAGCTGCACAGTCACCGAGCGCCCACAAACCGGAATGCCCTTGCAATGCAAGGGCAGAGTTCACCAGGAGAGCTCCGCGCCGGTCTTTATCCAGAGGAAGCGACTTCACCAAAGGATTCGGCGCAGTGCCTGCGGTCCAGACGAGAGTGTGCGAGGGAATCTCCCCATTATTCAGGACGACGACGCCAGGCCTGGCATCCATGAGTCTTGAGTTCAAGCGAAAGTCGACACCACGAATTTCCATCTTTTCCTGGGCATAGCGAGCCAGGGATTCGCTCAATTCCGGGAGAATTCGGTCCCGAGAATGGACCAACACCACGCTCAACTCGTTTGGCTGAATGTTCGGGTAGTCCGCCAGAATGCCGTGGGCAAAGTCATTCAAAGCGCCAGCGAGCTCAACTCCGGCAAAGCCACCGCCAGCGATTACAAATGTCAGAAGCGGAGCGCGAAGAGAAGGATCAGACAGAAGATCAGCGCGTTCAAACATCTCAATTACATGATTTCGGATACGAATGGCGTCGAGGAGACTCTTGAAGTTGTACGCACATTTCTCAACGTTGACCATGCCCAGATAATTTGAAACGGAGCCGAGTGCAAAAACCAAATGGTCATAAGGAACTTCCCGCCGGGATGAGGCCTCATCTGCACTGGCTGGTGTTCGGAGGACCACCACGCGTTTTTCCAGATCCACACCGGTTACGACACTTCGTATGAATTCAGTACGCCGGAGGCTGCTGCGTAACGGGGTGCTGATGTGGCTGGGTTCCAGGCTACTTCCTGCAACTTCCGCGAGCATGGGAGTAAAAAGAAGGGCGTTTGTTTCATTGATCAGCGTAAGGCTGACGGAAAAGTCGGTGCGAAGTTTTTGCTCAAGACACTGCGCGGTCCGCATTCCTGCAAATCCGCCTCCCAAGATGATAATGCGGTTCTTAAGCGAAGCTGCCGAAGGTTTGGGGGCTGGCTCCGAACCAAGGAAGCGCTCGGCGACGTCATTTAATGCCTGGGTAATGATGCCGAGCGAAGCACCAAACACCACCCAGGCTACCAGGGCAGGCAAATGCTGTCGCATCTGTTCCGCGTTCCACTCCGGCCTCTGACCGGAAATCAAGGGCATGGCGATAACACTGATGAGGCCCCAGAGGGGAAAACCTAGCGAAGCTCCGGCCATGACGTTGTCGACGTATTCTTTACGCGCGGGCCGCAGACTAGCCGAATAAACCGCTCCAACGGCAACGCCCAGAATCAGATTCCATACCCCGTGGCTCAATGTCCTTGCCACAAAGGCACTGGCCGTTGCTCCGGAGAGCAAGCCGAGGGAACAGCGGCGAAGGATTGTTTTCATCAGGTATATTCTGAGATTCGCATAAGCGCTAAAGGTTTCGAGATTTCACATAGAGACGTGAAACACCGGCAGATATCGGATCGCGGATTCCACAGAGTCTTTTTAGCCTCGGAGAGAAATTGAGGCGGGAGGATCGCCAAGCAGAGCTACTCCGGTTAGAATTAAACCCATAATATAAATATTGTAGAAGACGAAATACTGGAGACAAGAAAATGGACGACTTGTATGCAATCAATTTGGCCAAGACCGAATTTCGGGATAGTTTCAACTTCTCAGATGCGTCCCGGTTGGTGGCTGTTGCCGACCCTGATTTCGTTAATTTTTCGGATGGCCAACCGAGTGAATTTGGCAAGAGCGGCTTGGATGCCTTTAAAATTCGACTAGAAAGTCTATTCGAGAACTTTACGGTGAAGCTGGTAGTGATTGTTGTCGAGATTCGTCTGCAGGGAGATGTAGCCTATGACTATGGGTGGCATGAGCTGACGCTTACACCCAAGAACGGTGGTCGACCGATCTTTCGCAGGGATCGCTATGTGGATATCTGGAGGAGAAAAGATAAGGAAGGGGATTGGAAACTGTGGATGTACATGGACAATCAGGACGTCGCCGATCCGTTCCGGACCGAACGGTCTCTCGAGCTTGGAGCACGGGCTCAAGGGAGTTCCTGAATCTTTTTATATAGCCGCTTGTTGAACCCTTCTGGCATCTGATAGACCTTACCGTCGCCGACGAGTCCCACGACGTTTCGGGTGCCGTCCAGGACAGCGGTGCAATGCGCGCAGTTTTTGAAATGAGATTCCATCCTTTCGCGCATCTCGGGAGAGATCTCGCCCTCAAGGTAATTCGAGATCTCCCGCCACACTTCGACGCAGCTGATTTCAATTGTGGCCATCGTGCCCTTCTCTTTCACCAGGGTCTAACTTTCCGATACGCCAGTCCCTTGCCCCAGCAACCGTCGATTCCAGGAGCTAAACTGTCTCTCAAAAGCAGCCTCGCTCGATGAAGCCGACTTTTCACTGCTGCTTCCGAAATCCCAAGAATCGTCGAGGTCTCTCTGATCGTCAAATTCTGGATATCTCTAAGGGTCACAACTTCGCGAAATAAGGGACTTAGAGAATTTAATGCGTTCTCCAGTGCCCGGAGTACTTCATCCTTCTCGAGCAGTTCGGAGGGTATGGGCCGCCAATCTGCAAAGTCTCTGGGCCAATAGTCTCCTTCTTCGGTCTGCTGCTTTTCGTCGATCGACTCGTAAAGGTGCGGACGGGCCTTCCGCAATTTCATCTTAGCTTCGTTGTACGTGATTTGTACCAGCCAAGTGCTGAACTTTGATTCTGCGCGGAAGCTTGCGAGCTTCGAAAAAGCTTTCAATACCGCCTCCTGCGCAACCTCCTCCGCGTCAGCTGGGTTTTTCACAATCGAAATGGCAGTCACATAGACCATGCGCTCATAGGGACGTACCAGCTCGTAGAATGCCTCCTGATCCCCAGCGCAGACGCTCTGGATAAGCTCGGCCTCGTTGGCCCGCAGTCCTGACTCTGTCATGTTTGCCTTTACCAACAGATATTATAAGGCCCCACTTCGCCTGTCTGGAACCGGCGGCGCCCAGCCTCGCCCAAGGCCGGACGCCGAGATCTGCAACCACTTAATGCCGGTTAGGGTACGTAGCAGAGAGCCGACTTGCACTAGCGACCGGGTTCACCAAAGGTGTGATTCCGATTCAGCCAAAAAGTTTCACACCTGATTCTCGTGTGCGAGTCAGTTTCCGAGCTACCCATCGAGCGTAATTTTAGTCCATTCCGTGCCGTTTATTGCGCTAAGACACGGCTTGAGCAGTCACCAACTCGAAAGAGGAGGTGAGTTCGATCGCATGGTGCAACGTCCTGTATAAAGGACAGCGCATCGCGTAAATGCCGTGGGTGCGCTCCACTGTTTCCCTGGCTTGCTCAGGCGCCACTAGCCGCATCGCGACATGGATGCGGCGGATCACCAGTACGCCATCCTCTTGTTCGACCTCCCCTGTCACATCCGCCACCAGTTTTCCATTGCTGGCATCGATTTGGCGCGCCTCCAGCGCGCCTCCGAAGGTGCCCATCATTCAACCAGCGGTTGCCGAAATGACATAGTCGATGGTAGCGGCGTGGGACTCTTTCAACATTGCCGGGTCCACTTTGTAGTGTTCGGCGATAGCGCCGTGGACGCTGTAGATTACCGCCTGGGATTCGCCCGGCAGATACGCGATGCGAAGAGGTCCCTGCCGGCGCTCGATGCGCGACTTCGAAACATAAACGACATCACTCATGGATTTCTCCTTTGCGATAATTAGGAAGTTGGTTTGGGTGGCTCTTTGTGCTGGATGGCTTCGGGGGATCGTTTGAGGTCCAGAGGGACCACCAGCAACTCCCATTTTACCGGCACTGAGGTTGGGGGATAGCAAGTAGTGTTGTCGCAAGCCTGATAAGTCAAATCGCCGGTAATTGAAACCTTTTTTTCCTCAGAGAGCAGAGAGCGAACGGCCTCTCGGACGCGTGCGGGAGTCACCGTGACATCCTGCGAGATGCGAAAGCGCCCTTCGAAGACCGGGACGTGCTCCTTGATGGCCTCCAGATAGAGAGTTTTGGAGCTCGGGTAAGAGACAGGTTGGAATTCGACGCCCGAAAGCTCCTTTAACGTCAGCTGAACAGGCTTGTAACCCTGTACCCCCGGAGAGTAGACGTGTACATTCGGAGGAAGCTCGATTTCAGCAATCAGGCTGACCCGTCCGCCGGGTATTACACTGCTGTCGGATTGCGCAAGGGTGAGGCGAAGATGAGGAGCCTCGATATTCTGGCTCACTTCCGCAGCCAATTCCGGAAAGAGTTTTGCAATTACATTATTCGCGGTCAGCCGGTCCGTATATTTTGCAGTGAAATATTTTTCGCAAATAACACCGCTCGGGTCGATGAAATAGAACCCAGGAAGTGCCATGCCGGCGGTCATGCCCTTGGCTTCGGGGTTGAGGACATTGAAACTGCGGATGGCCTTGGAATCCGGATCAGCCAGCAGCGGAAAGTCGATTTTGTGCCGGCTGGCGAAGTCCTTCAGGATAGCCGGGCTATCGTAGCTAATGGCGGCCAGCTTGATGCCCTGCTTTTCAAATCTTCCTTTCGCGTTTTGCAGCTGCACGAGCTGCGCTTTGCAGAAGGGTCACCAATCTGCGGAACGGAAGAAGAGAAGAACCGTTCCATTCGGGCCTCTCAGTGTCTCGTTCGATTGCG
>DATFZY010000114.1:0-10322 GCA_035313865.1 Candidatus Acidiferrum sp. | reverse complement strand
GCTCCGTCAGGTCTTGAAAATTGAAGACATAGCCGCTGCGGATGGAATTGCGTGTACGCAGGGGAGAGACGGAGATGCCCAGATATCTCAGCTGGCCATCGGGCGTGCGAAAGTCAATTTCTCGACGAACCATCGGACGTTCATTGGGCCCCTTCTGGCCCGGGAGCCAGAAATTTTCGTCGACCTCCGGCAGCTTTCGTCCGCGGATATCATTGAAGCGGAGTCCGAGGATCTCTTCTCCGGTGCGGTTCAGAAGCACGATGGTTCCTTCCAGGTCGGTCGTCAGCAAACCACCACGCATGGAATGGATGATGTCTTCGGTGAAATCCTGGAGTTCGAGGAGCTCTTCGCGCTTTTCTTCGAGCTCGATGCCTTTGCTGCGAAGCGACTGTGCGAGCAGGCTGGCCAGGTAGGCGACCGCCAGGAAACCGAAGAGATTGGTGAAAAACCAGGCGCGCAATCCCGCCGGCGTGGGCTCAATCAGGTAAGTTGGCGGGATTCTGCCCGCAAACGCCAAAGCAGCCAAGCCTCCGAGGATGGCCAGGCAGACTCCGGCGGTGGCGAAGGCCACGCGACGCGAAAACAGAATGCTGGCCACGATGATGACCAGCAAATAGAGCGAGATAAAGGAGCTTTCCTGAAGCCCCGTCGAGTAAACCAAAGCCGAAACGATGACAATGTCGCTCGCAACCTGGAGTGCGCCTTGCCAGATGGCCTGGGGCAACCAGCGAACAAAGCCAATGTACACAAGCGCCAGGAAAATCCATAGGAGCAGGAGCGGCAGGAATATGCGGTTGCCACTCGCGGCGGGCAGGAACTGCGGCCATATGAGGCCGACACCAAATATTAAGAGAATCGTGAGCAGGCGGACACGCGTAAGCCAACCCAGCCACTCTCTCGTTGTTGAACTTTGATCCATTCGATCGCCCGCGTTCCTGACCCCAGTATTTCCCGGGCAGTCTTTAGTTTAGACAGAACTGGCGGAGGGCGGGGTGTTCCTTCGCCGCCTTCCGCCAATTGGATACTGTTCGCGGGCCGCGGCCGTTTAGTGTGCGGAGCTCAGCTTGCCAATCAAGGTGAACAGCGGCAAGTACATGGAGATGACCACGCCGCCGACGACCACGCCGAGAATGACGATCATAATCGGTTCCAAGGCGGTGAGAAGGTCTTTCACGGCCGCGTCCACTTCTTCTTCGTAAAAGTCCGCGATCTTCTGCAACATCGCGTCCATCGCGCCGGTCTGTTCGCCGACACTGATCATCTGCGTGACCATGCCGGGGAACACTTCCGAGTCTTTCAACGGTTCCGTGAGCGATTTGCCTTCCTCGAGGGACTTGCGCACCTGCTGCAGGGCCCTTTCGACGACCGCGTTTCCAGCCGTCCTGGCGGTAATGTCCAGACCTTCCAGAATGGGCACGCCGCTGGCGATCAGCGTTCCGAGTGTACGTGTGAAGCGGGCCACGGCGATTTTCCGCATAAGGATGCCGAGGACGGGCAATTTCAAGATGACCGTGTCTAGTACAAAGCGGCCCTGCGGTGTGCCGTACCAGACTTTTAAGCCGAAGATGATGCCGCCAAAAGCGAGCAAGGCCAGGAAACCAAAGATGCTGCCAATCATGTTGCTCAAGCCGATGACGATCTTCGTCGGCAGAGGCAAATCCACGCCAAGGCCTGCGAACAACGTAGCGAAAATCGGGACGACCTTCCACAAAAGCAGGATGATAACGCCACCTGCCACCGAGAGCACGCCGACCGGGTAGACCATGGCAGACTTGACGGCACGCTGGAGCTTGACGTTCTTTTCGATATACGAAGAGAGGCGCTGGAGAATGGTGTCGAGAATACCGCCCGTCTCGCCAGCCTCCACCATGTTGACGTACAGGGCGTCGAAAACTTTGGGGTACTGGCGCATGGCGGCAGAGAGTGTTGCGCCGCCTTCCACTGCGCTCCTCGTTCCCGTCAGCACCTTCTGAAAGGTCTTGTTTTCCTGCTGGCTGGCGAGAATTTCAAGACACTGCACGAGCGGCAAGCCGGCGTCAATCATCACCGAGAACTGCCGCGTGAAGATGGCCAGTTCCTTGGCGCTGACACCCGAGCCGAAAGTCGGCAAGTTGAATTCCTTGCCCTTCTCGGACATCTTGGTTGGCGTAATCTGCTGGCGACGGAGCAGGTTCTGGAGCTCCGCTTTGCTCGTCGCGGTGACTTCACCGCTTACGTTTCCGCCGGAACGATTCGTTCCTCGATATGTAAAGACCGGCATGGTGCTTCCTCCTCAATCCTTCAAACAAAATCCATTGGCCCAGGGCCCCATGGCCCTGAAAATCGTTACCGCTTGGTACTCACCGGGGTCTTGGAATTCCCTGAACCACCACCGGGTGACGAAACTCCGCGATTAATCATGTCCTGAAGCTCATCCGGGTTGGAAGACCGGGAAAGAGCCAGGTCCAGCGTGATGAGCTTTGACATGTACGCGTTGGCAAGGCCCTGGTTAAAGGTCTGCATGCCCGTTTGCCCCGTACCGGTCTGCATCGCCGAATAAATCTGGTGAATCTTGTCCTCGCGAACCAGGTTACGGATGGCCGGCGTGGGAATCAGAACTTCCATAATCATCACGCGGCCGCGATTGTCGGCGCGCGGCAGAAGCGCCTGGCAAAGAATCCCCTCCATCACCATCGAGAGCTGGGCGCGGATCTGCGGCTGCTGGTGCGAGGGAAAAACGTCAATAATACGGTTGATCGTGGAGGCGGCGGAATTGGTGTGCAGCGTTGCAAAAGTCAAGTGGCCGGTTTCGGCGATGCGGAGGGCCGATTCAATCGTTTCGAGGTCGCGCATTTCTCCGATGAGCACCACGTCGGGGTCTTCGCGGAGGGCGGCGCGGAGCGAATTCGCGAACGAATGGGTGTCCGCGTGGACTTCGCGCTGGTTCACGAGGCACTTCTTGTGGTTGTGCAGAAACTCGATGGGGTCCTCGATGGTGATCATGTGCTCTTCGCGCTCGGCGTTAATCTTGTCGAGCATGGCGGCGAGAGTGGTCGATTTGCCGGAACCCGTCGGGCCGGTCACGAGCACGAGTCCACGCGGCTTGTCGCAAAGACCTCTGACGACAGTTGGCAAACCCAGGGCGTCGAAGTTTTTGATTTCCCAGGGAATGGTACGGAACACAGCGGCTACGGCGCCGCGCTGATTGAACACGTTGCCGCGGAAACGAGCCAGGTTTTTTAAGCCGAACGAAAAGTCCAGTTCGAGGTTCTCTTCAAAGCGGTGCTTCTGCGCGTCGGTCAAAACGCTATAGGCCAGCGATTTCGTATCGGCAGCCGTCAGGGGCGGCATATCCAGAGCCCTGAGGCGTCCGTGAACGCGTACTCGAGGCGCGCTATTCGTCGTGATGTGGAGGTCGCTGCCTCCCATCTCAATCATTTTCTTGAGCAATTCGCTCAGGGTAATTCCGGCCATCGCTTCACCCTTTCCCTAGAGAACCGTTTCGCGCAAGACTTCTTCGAGCGTCGTCTGTCCTGCAGCCACTTTAATCAAACCGCTGCGGCGCAGCGTAATCATGCCCTGCTCGATCGCCTTCTTCTTTAATTCCAGAGCGGACGCGCCGACGAGAATTAATTCGCGCAGCTCGTCGTTGATTTCCATCACTTCGTACAAACCCGTGCGGCCCTTGTAGCCGCCCTTGTTGCAAATGTTGCAGCCCTTGCCGTGGTAGATTTTAGTCGTCTTCACTTCGTCAGGGGTATAGCCTGCGTCGATCAAGGCTTGCTCGGGCAACTCCAACTCCTCTTTGCAATTAGTGCAGACGCGGCGGACTAGGCGCTGCGCGCAAATAAGATTGACGGAGGTGGCTACCAGGAAGGGTTCGATACCCATGTTCATCATGCGGCTGATGGTGGAAGGCGCATCGTTTGTGTGTAAGGTCGAGAGCACCAAGTGGCCTGTGAGTGCAGCTTTCACCGCGATTTCGGCCGTTTCAAAGTCGCGAATTTCTCCGACCAGGATGATGTTGGGGTCTTGCCGCAGGAAGGCGCGTAGCGCGGCGGCGAAGTTCAGGCCGATCTGCTCCTTCATCTGCACCTGGTTGATGCCCGCCAGCTGGAATTCGACGGGGTCCTCGGCGGTCATGATGTTGGTATCCACGGTGTTGAGACGCGCGACCGCAGAATACAGCGTGTTGGTTTTGCCTGACCCGGTCGGCCCGGTGACCAGCACCATGCCGTAAGGCTTCAAAATGTTGCGCTCGAATTTCTTCAGCGACTCCATCTCGAAACCCAGCTTGGTCATGTCCAGGCGGAGGTTTTCTTTGTCCAGCAACCGAAGCACGATTTTTTCGCCGAAGAGCGTTGGCACGGTCGAGACACGAAAGTCGAGTTCCTTCTTTTTGCCGTCGGCCTTGTACTTGATCATGATGCGGCCGTCCTGCGGCAGGCGCTTTTCGGCGATGTCCAGCTTGGCCATGATCTTCAAGCGGCTGGTTATGGCGTCCTTCAGGCGTAGCGGCGGGGTCATCACCGTTTGCAGTTGGCCGTCAACGCGGAACCTCACGCGCATTTCGAGCTCGTAGGGTTCAATGTGAATATCGCTGGCGCCTCGTTTCACGGAGTCGGTGAGGATCAGGTTGACCAGCTTGATGATGGGCGCCTCTTCGGCGGCCTTTTCCAGAGTCGCGGTATCGAGCTCGGCTTCTTCGGCGGCTAGCTCAAGTTCCTGGTCCTCATCGACCAGGTCCTTCATCATCTTGCTCAGTTCTTCGGTATTGGCTTCGTTGCCGCCGTAAAACCGCGAAATGGCTTCCCCGATGGCCGACTCCGAAGCCACGACTGGCTCGACGTTGAATCCGGTCATGAACTTGATATCGTCCATGGCGAATACGTTGGTGGGGTCGGTCATCGCGATGGTCAGGACGGAGCCGACGCGCGATAGCGGAATCACCTGGTAACGCAAGGCCGTGTCTTGGGGGATGAGCTTGATGACGTTGGGATCGATTTCGTAATACTTCAGGTTGATGGAGGGTACGCCGTACTGGCGGGAAAGCACGCCGGTGATATCGTCATCGGTGATGAAGCCCATCTTGGTCAGGCAGCTTCCCAGCTTGCCCCCATTGGCGCGCTGAAATTCGAGCGCCTTCTGGAGCTGGTCCTGAGTGATCAGGCTTTCTTTTATTAGTATCTCGCCCAAACGGACGGACATCCGCAGCACTCCCTGCCGGTTTGCACCCAGAGTGAACATAGCAAATGGAGGCGGCGAAGGTGTGCGGAAAATAGAAGAGAGTTCTGAAATGGCTAATACCTGCCCAAAAGTACAGGTTTTTCGAACGAGGGACAGGTAGGATTCTTGACTTGCTTCCGCGCGGTGGCTATCGTGCGAGAGTAATGTTTTTTCAGCCAAATATGGGGCAATCTATTCGTCGTGCGAAAACACTGACAAAAAATGTCCGCTATTTCGGCGCAATCGCAAATCTTAGCCCCCTACTTATATTGCGGCGCGATTACAATGTTCTTAGCGCCTACGGCTGGCTTCGGCTTTTGTTCCCTGCTGGTCCCGTAACTCGGGCGCAAGGCTGGTTGACGAATTTCTTTTTGAAATGACGGTGGATACGGCATGAGTCGTCTCGACACCAAACAGCGCTGGAGCCTGGTCATCGGCGGAATACTGCTCACGCTGCTGCTCGCCGCCGTTTTCACCTTTGGCTCACTCGATGTTCCATTTGAGCCGAGCAGTTGGCCCACGCTGATGCCGCTTTACGCGGTCTCGTGTTTCTTTACGGCTGCCCTCCTGGTCTTCGGCCTCATCCTCGGGCGCACCATTCTCCGCTTGTGGGCAGAACGCGGCCGCGAGCAACTCGGCGCGCGCTTCAAAACCAAGATGGTCGTAGGAGCGATGGCGATTTCCTTGCTTCCCGTCGTTTTCATGTTCATCGTCAGCTACTCGCTTATCAACCGCACCTTGCTGAGATGGTTTCCGCTGCCCCTCGAAATCGCCTCCGAACAAACCCAAGCGCTCATGTCCGATTTCGGCCGCGGACAGGCTCCCCGCCTCCATAGGTTGGCTATCCTGGCGCAATCGGACGCCTCGCTCACCACGGACGAAATGCTACAGCACGCATTCGCGATGGGCGCGGACGCAATCTGGATCCTGGATAAAGCCGGGACCCCGACGCGAGGCGGAGTGGTTTGCGACAGTCAGCCTGACGATCGCCGCGGCCCGATTTGCGCGAAAACAGAGGTCTTGGGAACACCTGTGCGAGTTCTTCCCAGCGGGGTTGAAATTTGGCAGGCCGACGGGAAGGATTATTTTGCAACGCGGATTCCCATGTTGCAGGGTAGCCAAACGATTGGCTTTGCCGTAGCAGGTTCCCGCACTAGCCCTGGCTTCCTTTCCAGAATTATGGAAATCCAGAAGCAGACCGCTGCATATTACGTGGAAAAACAGAATCTGCGAGCCCTCAAGCGCCAGATGCTGCTGATTCTCCTCTTCTTCACTGTGCTCCTGTTGTTCTCCGTAATGTGGGTCGCCCTGTTTCTTTCCAAGCAAGTCACTATCCCCATTCAAGCCCTGGCCGAGGGCACCCGCGAAGTTTCCGCCGGAAACTTCGATTACCAGGTCCCCGAGCAGGCTCACGACGAGCTCGGCGTTCTCGTGCGTTCCTTCAACGCCATGACCACGCAGTTGCGCGACAACCGCTCGCAAATTGATCAGTTCACCAAAAACCTGCAACAAGCCGTGCAGGAACTCGAACGCCGACGCCAACTCATGGAAACCGTTCTCGAAAACATCCCCACCGGCGTTATCTCGCTCGACGCCAGCGGCGCCATTCTCCGCGCTAATACCGCCGTTACCCGCATGTTCGGCAGCTACGCCCGCAACGCCCAATCCCTGGCCGAACTTCTGGGCCACGATGCGACGCGCGTCCTGCAACTTCTCATACGCCGCTCCCTGCGCATGGGTGTCGTCTCCCGCGAAATTGAAACAGTCGTTTCGGGCCGCGTAATGCATCTTGCCGTCACCGCCAGTTCCCTCGGCCCTCGCCGCGCAAACTCTGGCTACGTCCTGGTTTTCGACGACCTCACCGAAATGCTGCGCGCCCAGAAATCCGCCGCCTGGCAAGAAGTCGCTCGCCGCATCGCGCACGAGATCAAGAACCCGCTCACACCAATCCAACTCTCTTCGCAGCGGCTCTCCCGCTTCCTGGAGCGCCGCCACTCCGCCGACTCTGCCGAATCCGCCTCTCCCCGCGACCTCGAGCTGACCAAGCTAGTCCAGGAATGTTCTCGCCTGATCGAACGCGAAGTCTCCACGCTCGCCTCCCTCGTCAACGAGTTCTCCCAATTCGTGCGCTTCCCCACCGCCAAACTGACCTCCACGAACGCCAATACCATCGTTCACGAAGCGCTCGAAGTATTTTCCGGCCGCCTCGACGGCATCACAGTCAAAACCACTCTGGCCGATAATCTCCCGGCCGTTCGCGCCGACGTGGGCCTTCTCCGCAGCGTGGTCGTCAATCTGATTGATAACGCCGCAGAAGCCCTGGAAAATTCCACCTTCCGCGAAATTCTTATCTCTACCAGCGCCCACCCCGACGCAGAAACAATCCAAATCTGCGTTTCCGACACCGGTCACGGCATCTCTCCGCAGGACAAAGACAAACTCTTTCTGCCGCACTTTTCGACCAAAGACCGCGGCACCGGCCTGGGCCTCGCCATCGCCGCGCGCATTGTCGCCGAACACGGCGGCAGTATTCACGTCGAAGACAACCTGCCCGTCGGCTCGCGCTTTCTCGTCGAGCTTCCCTTTGCCGAACTTGTCCCGGCTGGCGTCACTGACCACAACGGCTCGGAAGTTTCTCGATGACCCCCAAGCCTCACGTTCTTGTCGTTGACGACGAAGCCGGAATCCGCGAATCGCTCTCCTCCATCCTCGAGGACGAGGGCTACCACGTCCAAGCCGTAGCCTCTGCCGAAGAAGCCCTCGAGCGCGCGGGCTCCGGCGATCTGCAAGTAATTCTGCTCGACGTCTGGCTCCCGGGAATCGACGGCCTGGAAGCCCTGAGCCGCCTTCAGGCTCTTCCGCGTGCCCCGGCAGTCATCATGATTTCTGGCCATGGCACCATCGAGACCGCGGTGCGCGCCACAAAATTAGGCGCCTTCGATTTCATAGAAAAGCCTCTCTCGCTCGAAAAAATCATCGTTCTGGTTCGCAACGCTGTCCAACAGCGGCGTCTCCAGGAAGAAAATCAGCTCCTCCGCAGCGAGCTCAGCCACCGCTACCAGGTGATCGGCGACAGCGTGCCCATGAAAGCGCTCCGTCAGCAGATCGCCGTCACCGCTCCCACCAACGGCCGCGTCCTCATCTACGGCGAAAGCGGCACCGGCAAAGAGCTCGTCGCCCACGCGCTCCACGCCGCCAGCCTTCGCAACAAAGGTCCTTTCGTAGAAGTCAATTGCGCCGCCATCCCCGAGGAGCTGATCGAGTCCGAGCTTTTCGGCCACATCAAAGGCAGCTTCACCGGCGCAAGCGAAGACAAGGTAGGAAAATTTCAGAAAGCGGACGGCGGCACGCTCTTCCTGGATGAAATCGGCGACATGAGCCTGCGCACTCAGTCAAAAGTGTTGCGCGTCCTCGAAGAACAGCGCTTCGAGCCGGTCGGCTCCAACCAGACAATGACCGTGGACGCCCGCGTCATTGCCGCCACAAACAAAAACCTCGAACTCGAAATTACCCGCGGTGCGTTCCGCCAGGATCTCTTCTACCGCCTGAACGTGATTCCCTTCCTCGTGCCCCCTCTTCGCGAGCGTCAACAGGACATTCCGACGCTCGCCCGCTATTTCCTTGGCGAGTTCAGCGCAGCCTACGGCAAAAAGACACGCGAACTCAGCGACACCGCCATGGAAATTCTCGTGCGCTATCCCTGGCCCGGGAACGTGCGCGAACTCCGCAATCTCGTCGAGCGCCTCGTCATCGTCTGTCCGCAAGCCCGCATCGAGCCGCATCATCTTCCGCCCGAGCTCTTCCGCGGCGCAGCCGAAAGCCCCCAGCATCCCTATTCCACACTCCACGAAGCGCGCAGCGCCTACGAACGCGAGTTCATCCTGCGCAAATTGCAAGAGCATCGCTGGAACATGACGCAAACCGCTTCCGCTCTCGGCCTCGAGCGCAGCCATCTCTACCGCAAAATGAAATCCCTGGGCATCGCCGCGCCCGATTAGCGCGGACAATAGAATCTGCTCCGATGGAGTTGTAGTGGCCGACCTTTAGGTCGGCCAGGTAGGTAGGTCAGTCTAAATCTCGCGCCGGACCTCGTAGCGGTCGCCCAAACTATCCCGGCTCTTCCTCGTGCTCATCCCGCTCCCCAAGCGCCTCCAGCTGCGCATGCCAATCCAACTCGCGCACCTGCTGCGGATTTTCCCGCCAGTTGGGAACAACTTTCACAAACAATCCCAGATAAACCTTCGTATCAAAAAGTTGCTCCAGTTCCTTGCGCGCCTCTGTCCCGATCTTCTTCAGCATCGCGCCCTTGGCCCCGATCAAAATCTTCTTCTGCGAATCTCGCTCCACGTTCATGGTCGCTTCGATGCGCAGCAGTTTCGGCAACTCCTCATACTTATCCACCTTGACGGCCAAAGCGTATGGCACCTCGTGGTACATCGACTTAATTGCTTTTTCCCGCACGATTTCAGCCGCAAGAAAACGCTCCGGCTGATCCGTCACCTGATCTTCCGGAAAGTACGGCTCGCCCTCGGGAAGCAAAGTCATAATTTCTGCAAGCAAATCGTCGCAACCATCGCCCTTCAAAGCCGAAATAGGCACGATAGCGGCAAACTCAAACACCTTGTGAAACGCTTGAATCAGCGGCAAAAGCTTGGCCTTGGGCAAACCGTCCACTTTGTTAAGCGCCAGAATGGTTTTACCGTGATACCGCTTGGCCTTCTCCAGTAGCAAATCGTCCGCATGAGGCAACGCCCGGCTGGCATCCACCATAAGCAAAAGCACATCGATGCCTTCGAGCGCCGCGGCAACTTCATGCATCATCTGCCGCCCCAGCGCCGAGTCCGCCGAATGCAACCCAGGCGTATCAATAAAAACAATCTGCCCCTCAGTCCGCGTCACAATCCCCTGAATCCGGTTCCGCGTCGTCTGCGGCTTCGAAGTGACAATCGCCACCTTCTGCCCAACTAGCCGGTTGAGCAGAGTCGACTTCCCAGCGTTCGGCCTCCCAACAATGGCCACGAATCCAGACCGAAACGATTTTTTCTCTTTGGTCTTCTCCACTCTTCTCTGTGCCCTCTGCGTCCTCTGTGTTAGAAAAACACCTTTCACCCGTCCTC
>DATFZY010000113.1:0-8806 GCA_035313865.1 Candidatus Acidiferrum sp. | reverse complement strand
TGAGCGAAGATCTTATCGGCCGTATTCCAGTTCCTCTCCTTTCGGTAGTGTCCTTGATTGTAATTTCGGAGCTTCTCCTCGACGCTGATGGGGTAGCTTAGTGATTTAGCTAGTCCGTTATAGACAGAATGACAATGATGGATTGCTACGGGGCGCGAGTTATGCGACTTTGCGCGCGGATTTTTCCAGAAGTTCGTGGATCAGGGTTTGGTAGGGCTTGGATTGTTTGGCGGCCATGCGGCGGAGTTGGCGGAGCAGTTTTGGGGCGATGCGGATGGCGATGAGCTGTTTGGCGTTGCCGGTGGCGGGGCGGCCTACTCTGCGAGCGCGGCGGAGTTCGGCGGTGGTCGATTCGGGGATATCGGAGAGATCGAGCTTGCTATCCGGTATAGGCTTTGCACTCTTTACGCGTTGCCTGGCGCGCGCTGATGATGCGAATGAGTTCCTGGCCATGTTTTAACCTCCGTTGCGTGTACACCACGATGAGCACTCTGCTCGCGAGCGACATGCCTAGACGTTTGCTGCGCAGCTCCGAATAAGAGTGCTCCGCGTCGCCCCAATCGAGAGCGTCGGGATCGACGAAGACGGTTGCAGCCTCCTCAAAGGACACGCGGTGTTTCTTGAGATTGCTTAGGGCCTTGTGGGCGTCCCAAGAGAACACATTTGTGTATATACGCTAATTCAGCATGGTTGTAAATGGGGAAATAGCGGGCAGCCAAGCACGGCCTCGAAGAGCAGTGAGATTTTTCACTGCGCAGGCCAACACGTTCGCAGGAGTGAACGTGAAGGAAAGGGCGTTGGCCTGCTCCGTTCAAAATGACAATGCGGGGCGCCCCGACCTAAAGGTCGGCCACTACAACGGCGGGAGAACAGAGCACAGGCAGGAGTGACTGTGCTACTTGGAGGCGCGGCGCGAAGTTGCGCTGACAGGCGGAGTGTCTTCGGATTCGAACTGGGTTGGGCCGGGATGCACCGCGTGGAATTCGGGGCGCGATTCGAGCAGGCGGACGCAACGGTTCCAGCGGAGGATGCTGTCGTCATTGCCGGCGGGGCGGATTTTTTCGGCTTCAGCGAAGCAAGTCATGGCTTGTTCGATGAGAGGAAGGAGAATGTGTGGCGAGTAGCCGGAGTGGAGCTGGGCTTTGGCGCGGCGTTCGTGGAGCAGGCCGGTGTAGTAGTGGCGCTCGTAGGGATCGCGGAGGGCGCTGAAGATGGATTGGACTTCGGCGTAGCGGTCGGCAGCGGCGCCAGTGAACTGGTCGGTGATCGAGAGGCCCAGCATGCGTTTTGCTAGTTGGTGGTCGGGATCGATGGCCAGGATGTCGCGGCAGATGGATTCGGCTTCTTCAGGTTCGTTGAGGTAGCGGTAAAGATCGACTTTGGCGAGAGCTTCGGGGATGCCGGGTTTGGAGATGGACTTTAGTTGGTGAGACATGCGTGACTCCTTGGCGCGTGATCCGTGTCCCGTGACTCGTGTTCCGTGGCTCGGCGCGGGACGGTCATCCTCGGAAGGATGACCCTACGCGAAGTTCCACCAGTTTATATTAATTGCCGAAAACCTTTCGGAACAGCATCGTAATGGGATCGTAGAACTGGTCGACTACCCGCTCCTTGAGGGGGATGATGGCGTTGTCCGTGATGTGAATGTCTTCGGGGCAGACTTCCGTGCAGCATTTGGTGATGTTGCAGAGGCCGAGGCCCATTTCGTTTTTCAGGAGGGGCGCGCGGTTGGCGGAGTCGAGCGGGTGCATTTCGAGGCCTGCTACGCGGACGAAAAATCGCGGGCCGGCGAATTTGGGCTTGGCGTCGTGCTCGCGCAGGACGTGGCAGACGTTTTGGCAGAGGAAGCACTCGATGCACTTGCGGAATTCCTGGACGCGGTCCACGTCGAGCTGGGAAATTTTCCAGTCGGTGTTTTGTTTGGGACGGAACGCGGGGATTTTTTTGTTGACGGCGTAATTCCACGAGACGTCTGTGACCAGATCCTTGATGCGCGGGAAAGATTTCATCGGCATCACTACGATGGGCTCATCCATGGGCAGCGAGTCCACGCGCGTTTTGCAGGTGAGGCGCGGGCGGCCGTTGACTTCCGCGGAGCAGGAGCCGCACTTTGCGGCTTTACAGTTCCAGCGTACGGCTAGGTCGGGAGCCTGATGGCCCTGGATGTAATGGAGAGCGTCGAGGACGACCATGCCTGGGGCGATGGGGACTTGGTAGTCTACGGCTTGGCCGCCAGCGGGGCCTTCGCCGCGGAAGATGCGTAGTGTTGCGTCGGGCATCGATGAGTTCTCCAGACTGCGGCCGGGCTAAAGCCCGGCACCTACACATAGTAAAGACAAAACCTACTCGGCCATTACGAATTCCTTTAGGTCAGGCGGCATCTCTTCTACTGGAGATTCGCGGCGCTTCATTTGGCCGTTTTCGTTGACGATGATGTTGTGCTTTTTCTCCCAGACTGCGTCGTAATTCGGGTAGTCGATGCGGCTGTGGGCGCCGCGGCTTTCTTTGCGAGCCAGCGCGCTTAGCGCGACTGCTTCTGAGCAGACGAGCATGGATTTCAGGTCGCGGGACAGGTGCCAGCCGGGGTTGAAGAGGCGCGAGCCTTCCACGCTGGCTTTTGCGGCGCGGGCCTTCAATTGTTCGAGCTCGGAGAATGCTTTATTCAGATCGTCTTCGGTGCGAAAAATGCCCACGAGACTTTGCATGACTGCTTGCAAGTCGCGGTGAACTGCGTAAGGGCTTTCTGTGCTCGGATTGGAAAATGGGGCGAGGAGTTCTTTTTCGGCTTCGGCGATTTGTGCTTCGGAAACGCCGGAGTTCGAAACGCTCTTGGCGTGCTGCGCGGCAGCGAGACCTGCGCGACGGCCAAAAACGAGCAAGTCGGAAAGCGAGTTTCCGCCCAGGCGATTCGAACCGTGAAGACCGGCAGCGGCTTCGCCTGCGGCGAAGAGGCCGGGGATTGTGGATTGCGCTGTTTCGGCTTCGACGCGAATGCCGCCCATGACGTAGTGGCAGGTTGGCCCTACTTCCATGGGGCCTTTTGTGATGTCCACGTCGGCCAGTTCTTTGAACTGGTGATACATGCTGGGGAGTTTCTTCTTCACGTACTCGGCGGGCTTGTGCGAGATATCCAGATACGCACCGCCGTGTTCGGTGCCGCGGCCTTCTTTGACTTCGGTATAAATGGAACGAGCGACGACGTCGCGCGTGGAAAGCTCCATGCGCTTGGGGTCGTACTTTTCCATGAAGCGTTCGCCGAGTTTGTTGCGGAGGATGCCGCCTTCGCCGCGGACAGCCTCGGTTACGAGAAGACCTTGCACTCCTGGAGGCCAAACCATTCCCGTGGGATGAAATTGCACGAACTCCATGTCCATCAGCTCGGCGCCTGCCTCGTACGCGAGCGTCATGCCGTCGCCGGTGTACTCCCAGGAATTGGAAGTGACGGGCCAGGCTTTGCCGATACCGCCGGTGGCGATGACGACGGACTTGGCTTTGAAAACAATCAGGCGGCCGTTTTCGCGCCAGTAGGCAAAGGCTCCGACGACGCGGCCTGCGTCGGTGAGGAGACGCGTGACGGTGCACTCCATGTAGACGTCGAAGCCGAGCTGGACGCCGCGGTCTTGCAGCGTGCGAATCATTTCGAGGCCGGTGCGGTCGCCTACGTGGCAGAGGCGTTTGTAGGTGTGGCCGCCGAAAGCGCGTTGCAGAATCGCGCCGCTTTCGGTGCGGTCGAAGAGCGCGCCCCATTGCTCGAGTTCGGTGACGCGTTCGGGAGCCTCCTGCGCGTGGAGGTGGGCCATGCGCCAATTGTTGAGATATTTGCCGCCGCGCATGGTGTCGCGGAAATGAGGCTTCCAGCCGTCGGCGGCGTCAACGTTGCACATCGCGGCGGCGATGCCGCCTTCGGCCATGACGGTGTGGGCTTTGCCGAGGAGCGATTTGCAGACTACGGCGACGCTCGCGCCTTGTGCGAGGGCTTCGATGGCGGCGCGCAATCCGGCGCCGCCGGCGCCGATAATCAAAACGTCGTGCTCGCGGGTCTCGTAGCTGGTGGTCACAGGATCCTCAGGTCGTGGATGGCGCCGCTGGCAACCATGCGAATGTAAAAGTCGGTGAAGCCTACAGTGATGAGACTCGTCCAGGCCAGCGCCATGTGGCGGTCGTTTAGAAAGGTGACGGCGCGCCAGACGCCGTGGCGAGGCATACCAAAAGTTGCGCAGGAGAAGCAGTCGAGTTTGCCGCCGGCGAGGTGGCGAAGCGAGTGGCAGGAAAATGTGTAGAGGGTGAGCATGACGATGTTGACGCTCATGACGAGCGTGCCGACGCCGATGCCGAAGTGGCCGTCGAATTTGTAGGCGAGGACGACGTCGTACCAGAGAAAGCCCAGGAACACGAGCGCCAGGTAGAAAAAATAGCGGTGAAGATTTTGCAGGATGAAGGGAAACTTTGTCTCTCCCTGATATTTGCGACTGGCTGGCTCGCCGACGGCACAAGCCGGCGGATCGAGAAAAAACGCGCGGTAATAGGCTTTGCGATAGTAGTAGCAGGTGGCGCGGAAACCGAGAGGCCCGGCGAGGATGAGAAGGGCGGGAGAAAGTTTCCACCAATGATGCTGCGGATCGATGAGCGGCGAATAAAACGGCGAGAGATACGGGCCCCATTCGAAAAAAGCGTTTTCAAAAGCTCGGAGCGTGGCGTAGAGGCCAAAGCCGCCAAGAAGAATTATGGCGGGCAGGAGTTCGATCCACCACGCGTCTCGGCGCCGCGTGCTTCCGAGCCGCGATTCGGGCAAGAGGGTTGGCGAGCCAGCCATCTAGGGACCTCCAGGGTGGCAGTTGGTTTGTTGCCAGACTAAAACGATGCAGACGGATTATATCGAAGACGCGGCGGAAGGGCTAATTTAGAGAATGGTTTCAATTTCGGCGTCAAGAGAGACATGAGTAGCGGGGATGCGGTTGATGAAGAATTTTTCGCCGGTGGATTCGGAGAAATGGAAGAAGCGGCTGATGTGGTAGTCCTCGTCGAAGGAGGAAAAGAGGCGTTCAGTTTCGGCGGGGGAGAGTTGGAAAGAGGAAAGAGCGACGGGCCGGCCAAATTCAGGGACCATAGCGCAATAACGATCGACGAGTTGGCGGAGTGTCATTGAGTGGCTACGCGAGCGGTGGAGATGATTCTACGTCGAGATTTTAACACAGAGGGCACAGAGGCCACGGAGAACGGTGGAGAACTTCGCATGGTTTGTGGGGTGCGTTGAGGATTGGTAAGATGATGGCCTCGATTTAAAACGAAAGGGAGGACAAGATTATGAGTATCGCGGTGGGACAGACGGCGCCGGATTTTAGTTTGATGAATCAAGAGAAGAAGGAAGTGAAGTTGTCGGACTACGTGGGGAAGAAGAATGTCGTGCTGGTGTTTTATCCCCTGGACTGGAGCCCAACGTGCACGAATGAGCACGCTTGTTTTGTGAATGACATGCGGTCGTTCGACACTTTGGACGCGGAAGTTATGGGCGTCAGCGTGGACAGCGTGTGGTCGCACAAGGCTTACGCGGAGAAGATGGGAATTAAGTATTCGCTGCTGGCGGATTTTCATCCGCGGGGGGCGATGAGCGAGAAGTATGGCGTGTATCTCGCGGACAAGGGGATCACCGGGCGGTCGATCATCATCATTAACAAGGCGGGTAAAGTGGCGTGGGCCAAGGACTACGACATTCCGGTGGTGCCGGATTTGAAGGAAGTCGCGGCGGCGCTTTCGACGGTGAAGGCGGCGACGGCGTAAAAACGAAGTAAGGAAGCGATGAGGTAAAGACGTAAGGAAAAAACGAACTAAACGCAGAGACATGGAGTTCGCAGAGAAGAAAAGAGCGGGCCGGCGATTGGCGGCCCGTTTTTATTTGCCGGTGAAATCGTTGCAGATGACAGCGCCGCCTTTCATTTTGAAATGCGCGCTACGGCTTGGCGGATTGTGGGACAGCTAGTGAGCGGACAAATAGAACCAGTTGCCAGCGCTGCTCTTCGGTCAGGCGCCTTTTGAAGCCCGGCATCGGTTTTCGGCCCTGGCTGATTTGGTAGAAAATTTCTCCGTCGGTCACGCTGTTAACGTGGGGTGCGTCAGTGAGATTTGTGGGCGACGGAAAGTAGTTTGCAGCATCGGGGCCGTCGCCTTTTCCGGTGTCGCCGTGGCAGTTGGCGCATTTCTCGAGATAAACGGCGCGGGCGGCCGATAGAGCTTGAGGAGAGGATGGTATGGGATTTTTGAGCTGCTTGGCCTCATCGGGGACTTTCCACGGACGGTTATCATAGTAGGCGAAGATGGCAACGATGACGAGTGCGGCTAGAACCGCGGCAAGAAGAAGCTTGCGCAGGCGGAGGTTACGCTTGGGATCAGTGGGCATCGAACAAAATTCTCGCATATGCCGATTGAGGACTGAAGAAAGAAAGTGTCTTTCTTAACACAGAGTGCACAGAGGACACGGAGAAGCGGAGAGAGATAAATCAAGCGGAGCTACTGGCCGCGGAAGATCAGCCAGAGAAGCTCGGCGTTGAAGAACAGGATGGCGGCAGCGACGATCCAGGCAACGACCACGGTAAAGCGCGAGTTGGTGAACTCTCCCATTTTGTTGCGGTCGCTGGTGAATTGAACCAGCGGAATCACCGCGAATGGTAACTGAAAACTGAGCACAACCTGGCTGAGTATCAGCAGCGACGTGACTTTGTTTTCTCCGGCAAAACCGATGACGATGACCGCTGGAAGAATGGCGATCGAACGGGTAATCAGGCGCCGCAGCCAGGGCTTGAGCCGAATCTGAAGAAAACCCTCCATGACAATCTGCCCTGCGAGCGTGCCGGTGAGCGTGGAATTCTGGCCGGAAGCGAGCAGCGCGCACGCGAAAAGCGTGCTGGCGAGGCTGACGCCGAGGACCGGGCTGAGCAATTTGTAGGCGTCCGCGATTTCGGCGACATCATGCAGCCCGCGCGTGTGAAACGCAGCAGCGCCCAGAACGAGGATGGCGGCGTTGATGAAAAGGGCGAAACCCAGCGCCAGCGTGGAATCAAAGATAGCGTAGCGAAGCGCTTCGCGGCGATCGCGCAGGCTCGCGCCGAAAGCGCGCGTCTGCACAATGCTGGAGTGCAGATATAAATTGTGCGGCATCACCGTGGCGCCAAGGATGCCGATGGCGATGTACAGCATTTCGCGGTTGTGAAGTATTTCCGCACGCGGGATGAGGCCAACGACGGCTTCGCGCCAAACGGGTTGAGCGAAAACAATTTCATAGGCGAAACAGCCGGCGATGGTGGCGATAAGCGCGATAACGAAGGCTTCGATGATGCGAAAGCCGCGGCCTTGAAGGGCGAGAACGATCAGCACGTCGAGGCCGGTGATAACCACGCCAGCGAGAAGCGGCAAGCCGAACAAAAGTTTTAACGCGACGGCGGAGCCGAGCACTTCCGCCAGGTCACAGGCCGCAATGGCAATCTCGCAGACAATCCAGAGGACGATCGACGTTCTGCGCGAGTAGTGTTCGCGGCAAGCCTGCGCCAGATCGCGGCCCGAGGCGATGCCGAGCTTGGCCGAAAGCGCCTGAAGAAACATGGCCATCAGGTTGCTGATGAGAATAACGCTGAGCAGCGTGTAGCCGAATTTCGAGCCGCCACCGATATCGGTAGCCCAATTCCCCGGATCCATGTAGCCGACCGCGACAAGATAACCGGGTCCGGCAAAAGCAAGCATTTTACGAAGCCAGGAAGCGGTGTGGGAGACGGGAACGGTGCGATGCGCCTCCGGAAGAGACGGCAGGCTCGTAGCTCGGCGCCCCTCGGACGCCGCGGAGGCGCCGGCTATGGACGCGGAACCGGAGGCAAGTTCAGGTTCGAGTTGAGGAGGAACCGTCGGCGACATGATTCTTTTGTTCGATACCTTGTATCTGAATTTTTGTTAACTACAGTGAATCTCCATACTAAACTAGACTTAACAGCGCCGCTTGTCAATGGGAATAGTGCCCGATTGTTCCAGATGGCAGCGTTCCGCATAAGAGAACGGCGGACGGCCGCAAGCACAACAGCGGATGCTGTGATACCTTCGAACGAGACACCAACAGAATCAAGGATTGAGGGGTGATGCAGATGGAAGAGCAGCGGCCAGTCCCAGGGCAAGTGCAGATCAAAGCGGACGAAAAAGAGTTGCAGGGACAATACAGCAATCTGGTGATGCTGCAACACAATCAGGAGGAGTTCACCTTCAATTTTATTTACATTTTTCCGAACGGCGCGCAGGGCAAGCTGCTGGCCAGCATGATTGTCAGTCCCGGCCACGCGAAGCGCATCTGGCGCGCGCTGGGAGAAAACATCTCGCGGCATGAAGCGCAGTTCGGGCCGATCAAGGAACCGCCGGAAGGCGGCCTGCCGCCAACGCCTAACGTGGGTTTCGTGCAGTAGAGCAGTAGAACGGAGGTTAGTCGTTGGCGGTTCGTGCCCAAAGCTTTGAAAAGGCCATGCTGCCTGCGTATTGTCAGAGAGCGGTTGCGTGTTAAACTATTTGCCTGCGTTGTAGGAAGGGCCTGTAGCTCAGGTGGCTAGAGCGCGCCCCTGATAAGGGCGAGGTCGGTGGTTCAAGTCCACCCAGGCCCACCATCAAAATCACCAGTAGCACGCGGCTATTCTCACTTTTCCCCTATTGGGGAATACTTCTCAAAAAACCAATTTGCCAACTATTTGCCAACTTTAGGATTGGCCGGATGGCACTACACTCAGGGGCGTTTAGACCATTCGGGTAAAGGCCAAACGGCTCGCATCGATTCGGCTAGGTC
>DATFZY010000112.1:0-3038 GCA_035313865.1 Candidatus Acidiferrum sp. | reverse complement strand
GCGCGCCCAATCCGGAGCTGTCGATGTAGTCGACCCCCGCCAGATTCAGCAGAATCTTTACGTGCCCTTCGCCCAGCAAAGTCGCTACCATCGTACGAAATGCCGCGCTCTCTTCTCCGAGCGAAATCCGCCCGAGCAAATCCACAATGGTTACATCCCCAACCTGCCTCGTGCTTGTCGTCATACTCATCGCTGTTCTCCCGCGTTATGCTTTCACCCGACCATCCCCCTCAGGGGTGTGCCCGCACTATAGTTCTCCGGGGCGCAAAACACCACAGTCCTTTGTGTTTGAGGGAGAAAAGACCGGTGGCCGCCAAAAACCCGTGCTTTTGGCTCCTTTGGGGAGATAAGCCGCGTAGCCGACAAGGCCTTGGGTTCATCTAATGGGGCAGTACAGGATAAGAGTGCAGGTTCACGGAGGTTCCGCTTGCTACGCCGAATCGCGGGATTTGTGACTGTTGTGCAGACGATTCTTTTGGCCGGGCATTGGTTCGTGTATGAAACGTGGACAGCCCTTTGGGGAGCGCCGACGGGGCAGGGCTTGAGGGCGATGCAGGTGGCGGTGGCGCTGCTGGCGGTGAGCTTTGTGCCTGCGACCTTGCTGGCGCATCGATATTTTAATGGTCCGGTGCGATTTTTCTACCGGCTGGCCAGCTTGTGGCTGGGCATATTTAACTTCCTTTTTCTGGCCGCGTGTTTGAGCTGGATCGCGTATCCCATCGTGCATTGGACTGGGTTGCCGGTCAGCAATCATGCCATCGCCGGGACACTGTTTGGTTTTGCGATTGTGGCTAGCTTGTACGGCATCATCAACGCCGCGGATATTCGCGTGCGGCGCGTCTCCGTGAAATTGCCGGGTCTGCCGGCTTCCTGGAAAGGGCGTGTGGCGGCGCTGGTTACGGACACGCACCTGGGACACATCAAAGGCTATCGCTTCCTGACCCGGCTGGTGGGCATGTTGCGGCAGCTGAAAGCGGACGTGGTGTTCATCAGTGGGGACATGTTCGACGGAACGAGCGTTGATGCGCGGCGGCTGGCCTCGCCATGGAAGCAGCTGAAGCCGAAGTTCGGGTCGTACTTTGTGACCGGGAATCACGAGGAGTTTTCCGACCCGGGCAAATATCTTGAGGCGATCGAAGGTTCCGGCATTCGCGTCCTGCGCAATGAGAAGGTGAATCTGGACGGGTTGCAGGTCGTAGGCGTGCCGTACCACAACACCGGCGACGCGAAACGGTTTGAGTCCGTGCTGGAAAATGCAGAGCTGGACCGCGATCGCGCGAGCGTTTTGCTGGCGCATGTGCCTCAGGGATTGCCGATTGTAGAGAAGCAGGGAATTTCGCTGCAACTTTCCGGACATACACATGGCGGGCAGATGTTTCCGTTTACGTGGTTTACCTGGCGGATCTTCGGGGATTACACCTACGGCTTGAAGAAGTTTGGGGAGTTGTTTGTGTATACGTCGAGCGGTGCAGGGACGTGGGGACCGCCGATGAGGGTTTGCACGCAGCCGGAGATTGTGCTGATTCGTTTTGAGTGAGTGCGCGAAGGGAAGCTCCGACCCCCTCAAGAGAAGAACTCCGGGCCGACCCTCAACAGCAATGGCGGGCGCGGATGAGATCGAGAGCCACAGGCGGAAGCATAGGCTACTGCTGTTGTCGGGAGTGCATTTGCGCGAGCTCGGCGTTCACGGCAGAAGCCGGACGCGGTGCGCGAAAGACCATTGCGGGGCCTAAATCTTCGGGCTTCGGCGCATCCACCATCGAAACTGTAACTAAGACACGCAGCTCGCTTTCGGCTTCACCGCGATGGACACCTCGCGTTGGGGGAACGTCCGCGTAATCACGGCCGACGGCCACGCGAATGTGACGCTCGCAGCCCATCAGATTGTTCGTGGGATCGAACTCCACCCAACCTGCCTCACCAAGATAGGCTTCAATCCACGCGTGCGAAGCGCCGGCCGGTGAGCGGTCCTGGCTTTCGCTCTGGTGATAGAGATAGCCGCTGACGTAGCGGCAGGGAATCCGCAGTTGGCGCACAAGGGCGATCATGATGTGCGCAAAATCCTGGCAAACGCCCTGATGGGTTAGAAGCGCGTCATCGATGGGGGAGTCGACGCGTGTGGTGTTCGGTGCGTAGTCGAAATTTTCGTAGATGGCGTTGTTGATTTCTTTCAGCAAGGAAAGAGGATCGCCGCGGCGCTCGAGATGCAGTTCGTGGCGCAAGCGCAGAAGCATTTCCGAAGGCTTGGCGTACTGGCTGGGGAGGAGCATTTCCCAGTAGTCGCCGTGCGAGACAAGCTCATCGAGTTCGCTCCAAGTGCTTTGCTTCAGATTTTCGATGTCGAGACGCGGAAGCATGTCGACGGTAGCTTCGGAGACGACTTCGATGGTGTTGTGTTTCCCGGGAATGTCGAATTGATGGACGGCGTTACCGTAGAAATCGCGATGGACGCTGACGTTTGCGCGCGGGTTCACTTCGATCGAGGAAGTCAGGCAGCGCTGACGGGTATCGCTGCGCGGCTGCAGGCGCACTTCCATGACGCTTTCGCCGACGGCCGGCTGATAGGAGAAGGAAGTGACATGGCGAATGAGGTAGGTCATATTTTGGCGCCAGGAGAACGAAGTGTGGAACCCCCGGCGCTTTGCATGTCGCGCACGGAGACCCAACCCTCTCGGGTTGGGCTAACCTCTGTCGCGGCTCTGGCGCTTTGTGCCGGTGAGATGGCGAGCGCTACAAATTGGTAGACAGAGTTGTTCATGAAGCAAGTTCCGCTTCGACGGAATAGTCAAAATAGATTTCGTGGATGGCGGCGTGAATTTCCGCACACTCGCTGCGGACACCCTGCAGGTAGGAGTGGATTCCTTCGGCCATGATTTCTTCGATCTGGCTGAAGCTGAGCTGCGCGCGAAGGCGTCCTGCAATGCGCGTGGGAAGCTTGCCGCTGCGCTGGGTGAGATCGCCGATCATGTGTAAAGCGGCGTTGACGCGATCGACGGCGAAGCGGATGGAGTGGGGGAACTCCGGGCTGAGAAGCAGGA
>DATFZY010000111.1:0-61945 GCA_035313865.1 Candidatus Acidiferrum sp. | reverse complement strand
CGTGGACAAGCGGAGTCCGCGATCAGCCTGTTGTTTCGCAATCAGATCGTCGAGAAAAAACTTCTGAAGGAAGAAGATAATCCGCAAGTCGCGCTCATCCCTGCCCAGGAAGGCCTCTCCGGAGTTCGCGGCCTGCTTTCGCAACCGCTTTTCATCTTAATGGTGGCCGTCGGCATCGTTCTCCTGATTTCTTGCGCCAATGTGGCCGGTCTTATGCTTTCGCGCGCCGCTTCGCGTGACAAAGAAATCGCAGTGCGGCTCGCCCTCGGCGCAGGCCGCGGCCGAATCGTCCGCCAGCTTTTGACGGAGAGCGTAATGCTATCTATCGGGGGAGCCGCTCTCGGAATTCTCCTGGCCTATTGGGGAGCCGATGGCCTCGCCGCCTTCGTCTCCGGCAACCGCGATTCCACCTCTCATCTTAATGCGTCCCCGGACGCAACCGTCCTCGTTTTCACAATATGCATTGCCGCCCTGACTGGAATTCTCTTCGGTCTCGCTCCCGCCTTCCGCGGTACGCGTGTGAACGTGGCGCCGGCTCTAAAAGCTAATGCCGGTAATTTTTCCGCTGCGAGTTCGCGCGCAGGCCGCCGTTTTGGTCTGGGAAGCTGCCTTGTCGTTGCGCAAGTCGCGCTCTCCGTCATCGTTCTCGCGGGCGCCGGTTTGATCGTGCGCACTCTCGCAAATCTTAAAAATATCGACCCCGGCTTCAACACGCAGAATATCCTTCAATTCGGCATCGACCCCACACTCACTGGAACTTACAAAGATAATCAAGTCGAGCCTCTGTATCGCGAATTGTCTCGGCGTCTGAGCGCTTTGCCCGGCGTGACCTCCGTCAGCTATTCCTCGGACACGCTCCTCGATGGTTCGCTTTGGTCTTCGGATGTGCAGATAGAAGGGCGTGCCGATAAGTCCAGTGTAGAAACTCAAATGCTCGCGATCGGGCCGGATTTTTTCGAGACGATGAAGATTCCCCTGATGTCCGGCCGCAGCCTGACGACAGCGGATGCAGAGTCCACGCGCGCGGTAGCCGTCGTTAACCGCGAATTCGTGCGCCGTTTTGTGGAACATGGCCAGCCGCTCGGCCTCCATTTCGGTGGTTCCGACCCGAAAGACCCCCAATACGAAATCGTGGGCGTCGTCGGCGACACCAAGTATGCGGGTTTGCGTGACCACATTGATCCCACCGCCTACATCCCCGTCAAAGAGGGCGGCGTGCACTTTGCCTTGCGTACCGCGATGGACCCGCTATCGCTGGCGCCTTCTGTCCGCAAGGTAGTCAGCGACCTCGATAACAATGTGCCTGTCTTCGACGTCCGCACGCAAACCGAAAGAATCGAGCGACTCCTCTTCAAAGAACGCATGCTGGCCCGCCTGGCGAGCCTCTTCGGACTCCTCGCCCTGCTTCTCGCCTGCCTCGGAATCTACGGCTTGCTCGCCTACGAAGTGGCGCGCCGAACCCGCGAAATCGGCATCCGCGCCGCGCTGGGTGCCCAGCGCCTCGACGTTCTAAAACTGGTCGGCGCGCAAGGCCTCGTGCTCGTCCTCGCAGGAGCAGTGCTGGGAATCCTTGGCGCGATTGCACTAACGCGTCCGCTGCAAAGCCTGCTCTTCGGAGTGCAACCAACCGATCCGGTCACTTTTCTCGCGGTGAGCGCCCTTCTGCTTATCGTCGGGCTCGCTGCCTGCTACATCCCGGCAAGGCGCGCGACAAAAGTCGATCCCATGGTGGCTCTGCGCTATGAATAATCTCCTGCTTCGCCAGAACGCAGCGGGCCTGCCGGTCTTTCGGGCTCCGACGAAATTCCTTGGCCCCACCACAATTGGGGGAACCATCGGGAGCAGGTTTGCGTATTCCCTGTTGCAGACGTCTATAGACGACGGCCTTCCGGCAAGCGAGGCCGGAAGACGGCAGACATCTCGAGGGTTGCAACGTCAAATGCATGTGGGCTCGAAGGTTGCCAAACCATTGATTCTGTTCAGTTCAACTGGTGTGTCGTTTTGCAGCGCGCGGAAATTGGGCAGAATCTCGCCCTCGAGCGCGGCGGAAACCGTAATTTTCCCCAAGAATTCAGCGACATTGCAGTACCGGTACTCGATCCAACGGTTCCAAATTGGGATTTTTCGCTTTTTGGAAAACCTTTTGCGCCAGGTAACCGTCTTCCTGTCAGGAGTGGTTGCCTAAATGCAAAACCTGTGGAAAGACATTCAGTTTGGCTTGCGCATGCTCGCCAAAAGCCCCGGCTTCACCGCCATCGCCATAATCACCCTGGCTCTGGGCATCGGCGCCAACACCGCGATTTTCTCATTAATGAACCAGATTATGCTCCAGCGGCTGCCGGTCAAGAGTCCGGACGAACTGGTGGTGTTGCGCGCGCCGGGACTTGCAACGGGACACATATCAAGCGACGGGGACAACGCGGAATCGTTTTCCTACCCGATGTACAAAGGACTGCGCGACAACAATGCCGTCTTCTCCGGCATTCTGGCACGCTACGGATTTTCCGCGAGCGTGGCGAGCCGCGGGCAGACGGATCGTGCGTCCGGCGAACTCGTTTCGGGGAATTATTTCGAGGTGCTCGGCGTGCAGCCGGCCGTGGGGCGCGTCTTCACCCAGGATGATGATCGAGTGCCTGGCGGTCAGCCTGTCGTGATGCTGAGCCATTCGTATTGGCAGCGGCATTTCGGCGGCGATCCGAGCATCTTAAACAAAGTGCTGCTGATCAACAACGTCGAGATGACCGTGGTCGGCGTGGCGCAAGCGGGATTTTTCGGCGTGCAGGTGGGCAAGACGCCGGATATTTTCGTCCCCATGATGATGACGCCGCAGATGACGCAGTTCGGCGAAACGCTGGACGGCTGGAACGATTATTGGCTGAAGGTATTGGCCCGCCGCAAGCCAGGAATCTCCGAGAAGCTGGCGGAAGCGGGCATCAACACCGCCTACAAGCCCCTGCTCGAAGAACAACTGCCGCAAATCAAGGCGGGATGGAACGAAGACAAGCGCCAGAAATTCCTGGATAAAAAGATTTTCCTCTCCGCTGGTGCGCGCGGGCGAACCATTGCGCAAAGAGAGGCGGGGACGCCGATCATCACGCTTTTCGTGATGGTAGCGCTGGTGCTGCTGATTGCCTGCACGAACGTGGCAAATTTGCTGCTGGCACGCGGCGCTTCGCGGCAGCGCGAATTTGCGATTCGTACAGCTATGGGCGCGAGCCGCGGCAGAATGATTCGCCAACTTTTGGCAGAGAGCCTGATGTGCGCGCTGGGCGGCGGAGTCCTGGGCATTTTGCTGGGCACTGGACTGATGAGAATTCTTACTCCCCTGGTGGTTTCCAGCTCCGGGATAAAAGGCTTAACCGAAAGGCTCGATCCCGTAGTTTTGGCGTTTGCCATTGGCGTGACGCTCTTCTCGGGAGTTTTCTTTGGGCTGATTCCCGCGTGGCGCGTGACGCGCATGGGCGTTACCGATGTCATCAAAGACCAGGGCTCGACGTCTTCCGCCAGCGTCACGCATGTCGGCTTCCGCAAAGTGCTGGTCGCTGGCCAGGTAGCGTTCACCATACTGTTGCTGGCGGGCGCGGGATTGTTCACGCGCTCTCTCTGGAACCTGCGAAATCAAGACCTCGGGATGAAAACGGACAACGTGATCACGTTCTCCATCGAACCTGCCCTGAATGGATACGACACGCCGAAATTGATCGCGCTTGTGGACCAATTGCGCGCGCGAATCGCTACGGCGCCCGGTGTGATCGCGGTCGGCACGGGAGATGTGCCAACGCTCACCGGCGACGACGAGGGATCCAATATCACGGTGGAGGGCGGCCCGCAGCTTGCCGAAGATCTGCAAGATGTGGACTACGATGCGGTGAGCCCGGGATA
This sequence comes from Candidatus Acidiferrum sp., assembly GCA_035313865.1. Taxonomy (GTDB): domain Bacteria; phylum Acidobacteriota; class Terriglobia; order Acidiferrales; family UBA7541; genus Acidiferrum. The sequence continues at coordinate 58,063 of DATFZY010000111.1, read as the reverse complement.
TTTTTCGACGTTGGGAATTCCTTTGCTGTCCGGCCGCGAATTTAACGAAGGCGACCGAGCGACGGCGCCCAAAGTAGCGATTGCCAGCGAGGCCATGGTGAAGCGGTTCTTCCCCGGTCGAAATCCGCTGGGAGCGCATTTTGGATTTGGCGGCGGGAGCAAGGTAAAGCTGGACTTCGAGATTGTGGGAGTCGTCAAGGACGTAAAGCAGGAGCATGTAAGCAGCGCGCCTTATCCATATGTGTATCTTCCCTACGCGCAAAGGCCTAAAGTAACGGGAATGACTTTTTACGTGCGGTCGACGCAGGATCCGCTGCTGTTGGGAACGACGTTGCAAGGGACAGTGCGCGACCTGGATGCGAACCTGCCTGTCTATGATTTGAAAACCATGGAACGTGTTGTGGAAGAGGATTTGTTTTCGGCGCGGCTGGTGGCGATGTTATCGGCCAGCTTTGCTGGACTTGCCGCGCTGCTGGCGGCGCTGGGAATTTACGGCGTGCTCGCCTACGTCGTTGTGCAGCGCACGCGAGAGATTGGCATTCGCATGGCGCTGGGCGCGGTTGCCGGACATGTGCGGTTGCTGATTTTGAAAGAAGTGGGATCGATGGTTCTCATCGGCGTAGGAGTGGGACTGCCGCTGGCGTATGGGCTGGCGCGGTTCAGCGAATCGATCCTTTATGGAGTGCACGCGAGCGATCCCGCGGTCTATGCTCTCGGATTGGGACTGATTGCCTTCATCGCTCTGGCGGCGTGCTTTTTCCCCGCAAGGCGTGCCACGCGCGTCGATCCGTTGGTGGCTTTGCGCTATGAGTGATTCGTTCGAACGGGTTCGCAAGTGACAAGGCAGTCGCAACACGGAAACGAGTTTGCTGTAAGGGCTTCAAGACTAAAACCGGTTAAGGAGACGAAATGTCAGACGCACCAACACTTATCAAGATGGAAGGCGTAAAGAAAGTTTTCTACACGGATGAAGTCGAGACGCACGCGCTCGAGGAGATTCATCTCGAGATCAAGAAAGGCACGTACATTTCCATCGCTGGGCCTTCGGGCTGCGGCAAGTCGACGCTGCTCTCGATTCTTGGACTGCTCGATTCCCCGAGCGACGGCAGCTACATGCTGAACGGCCAGCCAGTCGGCAAGCTCACCATCAGCGAGCGCACCCGCATCCGCAACCGCGAAATCGGCTTCATCTTCCAGGCGTTCAACCTCATCGGCGACCTCACCGTCTACGAAAACGTCGAGCTGCCGTTGACCTATCGCGGCACGAGCTCCGCGGAGCGCAAACAAAAGGTGCAGAACGCGCTCGAGCGCGTCGGCATGGCGCACCGCCTGCGGCACTACCCTTCGCAACTCTCCGGCGGTCAACAGCAGCGTGTCGCCGTGGCCCGCGCTCTGGTCGGCGATCCTCTCATCCTGATGGCCGACGAGCCGACTGGTAACTTGGACTCCAAGAACGGCGAAGCCGTCATGGAACTTCTCCGCGACCTCCACCGCAACGGCGCCACCGTCTGCATGGTGACCCACGACACGCGTTACGCGAACTTCGCCGAACGCTCCATTCACTTGTTCGACGGTCGCATCGTCGAAGAAACCAAAGAAGCCGGCGTTAGCGTTTAAGGGCGTCCGGGAAAGAGGGCGCTCCATGGGAACGTTCGGGCAGGACATCCGCTACGGCTTGCGGATGCTCATCAAGCATAGGCTTACCACGCTCGTTTGTGTTGCCGCCCTGGCGCTTGGCATCGGCGCGAATGCAGCGATGTTCAGCGTGGCCGAAGCCTTCTTGCTCCATCCAGTTCCCTTTGAGCATGCCGACCGGGTTGCCGCTATCGTGGAAGCCCGGCCGGAACAAAACATCGACCTGAATGGCGTCGCTCCTGCAACTTTTTTTGATTGGAAGAGCGAGGCGCGCTCCTTTGAACAGATGGCGGCGTACGCTTGGGATTCCATCAATCTAACCGGAGACCGCGAGCCTGAGAAGATTCAGGGTTTTGCCGTCTCCGCGAATTTCTTCGACGTGCTTGAGGTACCTGCGCGCATTGGCCGCACTTTCCTGCCAGAAGAAGATCAAACCGGCAAAGACCAGGAAATCATTCTGAGCTACGGTCTGTGGGAACGTCGCTACGCCTCCGACCCGAACGTCCTCGGCAAAATCCTGAAGGTGGATGGCAAAGCTTTTGTCGTTGTCGGCGTGATGCGCAAAGGCTTTGATTTTCCAAAGGCCGCGGAAGCATGGGTGCCTCTTACCTTTAACCCCAAGAGCCGTGCGGTGCGCGATGTGCGCTACGTTTGGCCGCTCGCGCGACTGAAAACCGGGGTTTCCATTGAGCAAGCGGTGGCGGAAATCCGCACGCTAAGAGCGCATCAGGCCGAGATGTATCCCGACGCGTACAAGGGCTGGAATCTTCGCGTGATGACGCTTCCCCATTTCGCGACGGACGACCTCACCCGGCAATTCACGTTCCTGCTGCTGGGCGCCGTCGGTTTCGTTTTGCTCATCGCTTGCGCCGATGTGGCCAACGTGCAATTCGCGCGCGTGACCGGCCGCCACAAGGAACTGGCAGTGCGCACTGCCATGGGTGCGAGCCGGAGCCGTATCATTCGCCAACTGCTTACGGAGAGTGTGTTGCTGTCCCTCGGTGGCGCGGTTCTGGGCTTGCTTATCGCCGAGTGGTGGGTCTTCCTGATCGTGAATCACATGCCTCCCGAGGTGGCCAGATTCATCGCCGGGTGGAAAACCATCAGCCTTGATGCCAACGCGTTCCTCTTCACCTTGGGCATTGCCATTGTCAGCGGCATCGTCTCCGGTATCGCTCCATCCTGGCTGCATTCGCAGACAAACATCAGTGAGACGTTGAAAGAAAGCGGCCGCGGCGCAAGCACTGGTCCGTCGCGGCACCGTTTGCGCAGCGTCCTCGTTATCGCTGAGATTGCGCTCGCCCTTATTCTCCTGGTCGGCGCCGGCCTCCTTGTGAAGGGTTTCCGTGCGCTGATCACCGTGCATGAAAACTACCGTCCGGAATCAGTGCTGACTCTTGTTTTTGGTTTGCCCGAAGCACAATACGAGAAGCAACCAGGGCGCGAGGCGTTCCACGATCAGGTTTTGCGCCGGCTCTCTGCGCTCCCGCGCGTTCAATCCGCTGCGCTCGCTTCCTACCTGCCTTATGCGGATGGCGGTGGCACGGATTTGCGTAACTTCGCGATTGCGGGTCACGCACCTGCCGAGCGCGGCGAGAGCCTCACTTCGATCGTCGAAACGGTCAGCCCAAGTTATTTTCGATTGATGAATATCGGCCTGCGCGATGGCCGTGAACTGACCGATGCCGATGGCGCGGACAGTCTTCCGGCAGCCGTGATCAGCCGCACGCTCGCCTCGCGCTACTTTCCCGGGAAGAATCCTCTGGGAGAAAAGATCAAGATTGGCAAAGCCGATGACGAGGGAGCCTGGCTGACAATCGTGGGAATCGTTGACGATGTCCACTACAGTTGGATCGACAAGCACGAATTGCCCACTATCTACCGCACCTTCCGCCAATCGCCGCCCTACCGCGCCACTCTGGTTTTGCGCACGGACGGCGATCCCATGAGTTTCGTCTCCGCCGTACGGAGCGAAATCGCCGCGGTTGATCCCAATCTTCCGCTTTCCGAAGTGATGCCATTTGACAAACTCATCATGAATTCGATTGTGGGCATTGCCTATGTCGCGGCCATGATGGCGATTCTCGGCCTCATCGCGTTGGTACTCGCGTCCGTCGGCATTTACGGCGTCATGTCATATTCCGTCGGCGAGCGCATGCACGAAATCGGCGTTCGCATGGCCATGGGCGCCACGTCTAGAGACGTTCAACGGCTTATCTTGGGCAACGGCATGTATCTGACGATCGTCGGCATGGCGATCGGTTTGCCTCTGGCTTTTGGGTTGGCCTACGCCCTTTCGAGCCTCCTCTTCGGCGTCAAGGTCACCGACCCATTTGTCTTTCTGGGGCTGCCTTTGCTTCTGGCCTTGGTCGCGACCCTCGCCTGCTATCTCCCCGCTCGGCGCGCCGTGCGCATGGACCCGCTCGCCGCGCTGCGGTACGAGTGAAAACCGGCCCCGGCGCTTGCGCCCCCGCCAGTCCGATATGTCCCCAAGTTTTCGAGGCTTAGCTGACCCTCGGCGCCACAGCGCCTTCCGGATTTAAGTGTGATAGTCTCGAAACGGAATGAGAATTCGGGCGTTATCCTATTAATGCCCAAGGAGCGAGAGTGGAACCACTGATTCAGTTTCGAAATCTCGAGAAAGTTTATGAAGCGGGCGGCAGCAAGTTTTATGTATTGCGCCGCGTCGCCCTGGAGATCATGCCAGGCGAGTTTGTCACCTTCATGGGCCCGTCCGGAGCAGGCAAGTCCACGCTCCTGAGCATCATCGGAATGCTCGATGGCGCATGGACCGGCGAATACTACTTCAACGGCGAACCAGTCCACCGCTTAAACGTCAAGAAACGCAACGAGTTGCATAAAGCCAACATCGGCTTTGTCTTTCAGAGCTACCACCTCATCGACAACTTGACCGTCTACGAGAACCTGGAAATACCCCTCTCTTACAAGAATGTGCCTCATAAAGAACGAGTTAGCCTCGTCTGCGACATCCTCGACCGCTTCAACATCGTCGGCAAGAAGGACCTCTTCCCCAACCAGCTCTCCGGCGGACAGCAGCAGCTCGTGGGCGTCGCCCGTGCCGTCATCCAGAACCCCAAAGTGATCCTGGCCGACGAACCGACCGGCAACCTCCATTCCGCGCAAGGCGAAGAGATTATGGAGCTGTTCCGGAAGCTGAATGAAGGCGGCACAAGCATCATCCAGGTGACGCATTCCGAGAAAAATGCCGCCTATGGTCAACGGATTGTGCAACTTAAGGACGGCTGGGTGGTCAGCGAAACCAGTACCGCAGCTCGTGTTGGCTGAGATCGAAGGGCGAGCTTTCCCATTTTGGGCTGTTCCATTCTGGGAATTCGCCTTGCGATGACCGGTATTGAAACCGCGTCGTATTTAACCGACAGGTTAAATACGAGCCGAAAAATAGCGTTGTATTTAACTGACAGGTTAAATACAAGCCGGTTTTGGCCGAAAACAGGATCGTATTTAACCGGGGAGTTAAATACAAACCGATTTTTCCTGTATTTAACTTGTACCTTAAATACATCACGGTTTTGAGTTGAGATTATCTTCCGAGACGAATGAAAAACCCTACGATTCATCCCTATCGCGTCCTAGTGGCCGACGATCAGGCGGATATCCGCGACGCATTGCGCCTGCTGCTCAAGCGGGAAAACTACGAAACGCAGGCCGCCGCTTCCCCTGCGGAAGCGCTCGCGGCCATCGAAGGCCGCGAGTTCGACGCCGTGCTCATCGATCTGAACTACGCGCGTGACACGACCTCGGGGCAAGAAGGCCTCGATTTGTTGTCGCGCATCCAGGCGCTGGATTCGACTCTGCCCGTGGTGGTCATGACGGCGTGGGGCAGCGTCGAAGTTGCGGTCGAAGCCATGCGGCGCGGCGCGCGCGATTTTATCCAAAAGCCGTGGGACAACGCGCGGCTGCTGACGATTCTGCGCACGCAGATTGATTTGCGAAACGCGTTGCGGCAGGCGTCGCGTCTCGAAGCGGAAAACCGCCTGCTGCGCGCCGAGTCGCGGCCTACGCTGATCGCGGAAGCATCCGTGATGCAGCCCGTGCTCGATCTCATCGGACGCGTGGGGCCTTCGGATGCGAGCGTGCTCATCACCGGCGAGCATGGAACCGGCAAAGAAGTTGTGGCGCAGACATTGCACGCGCTTTCGCAACGCTCGGGAAAGCCGATGGTGACGGTGAACGCAGGCGGTCTCTCAGAAGGCGTGTTTGAGAGCGAACTTTTCGGCCACGTGAAAGGCGCGTTTACGGATGCGCGCAACGATCGCGTGGGCCGATTCGAGTTGGCGGAAGGCAGCACGCTGTTTTTGGATGAAATCGCGAATGTGCCGCTGAATCTGCAAGCGAAACTGTTGCGTGTGCTCGAAACCGGAGAACTGGAGCGCGTTGGTTCTTCCTCCACGCGGCGCGTGAACGTCCGCGTTCTTGCGGCGACCAATGCCGATGTGAATTCTGAAGCCGCCGCGGGCCGCTTCCGGCAAGATCTCCTTTTTCGTTTGAACACTATCGAAATTCACTTGCCGCCGCTGCGCGAACGGCGTGAAGACATTCCTCTGCTGGCTCATCATTTCCTCCGCGGATACTCACAGCGCTACCGCAAAAGTATTTCCGGCTTCGACCCTGGCGCGACGCAAGTCCTAAACGAACATCCCTGGCCGGGAAATGTCCGTGAGCTTGATCACTCGGTTGAACGCGGCGTGCTTCTGGCGCAGGGGCAACTCGTGCGTTCCGGCGACCTCGGCCTCCGCGCCGGCTCTCCGGGCGGCACATTGCGGCTCGAGGATATGAGCCTGGATGAAGTGGAGCGCCACCTCATCCAGCGGACGCTGGCGCGCCACGATGGAAACGTCAGCCAGGCCGCTAAAGCGCTGGGACTCAGCCGCAGCGCGATGTACCGCAGGCTGCAAAAACACGGACTCGAATGAGCCGCCTTTCGTACGAACGCCGCATCCAGCTTCTGGCGCTGGCGGCGGGACTGCCCGGCTCGCTGATCGCGTTGATTCTGCTCTGGAGCGGCGCGTATTCGTCTCGAACCGCCTGGACACTCACCTTTCTCATCGTGAGCCTGTGGCTGGGCTTCGCGCTTTCGCTGCGGCAGCGCGTCGTCTTTTCCCTGCAAACACTTTCGAATCTTCTTTCCGCGATGCGCGAAGAGGATTTTTCGTTTCGCGCGCGTGAAGCGAGCAGCGAGGATGCGCTCGGCGAAGTGATGATGGAGGTCAACGCGTTGAGCGAGACGCTTCGCTCGCAGCGCCTGGGAGCGATGGAAGCCACCGGCCTCTTGCGCACGGTGATGGAAGAAATTGATGTGGCCATCTTTACCTTTGACAACAAGCGGCAGTTGCGGCTCGTCAACCGCGCTGGCGAGCGCCTGCTCTCGAGACCAAACGAGCGGCTGCTGGGCTTTACGGCTGCGGAACTGGGACTCGAAGCGTGCCTCGAAGGCGAACCGGCGCGCACGATGGAACTGAGTTTTCCAGGCGGCTCCGGCCGATGGGGCGTGCGTCGGGGATCGTTCCGGCAAGGCGGATTACCGCACGACCTGATTGTGCTCAGTGATTTGAGCCGTGCGCTTCGCGATGAGGAGCGGCAAGCATGGCAGCGGCTCATCCGCGTGCTCGGGCACGAACTGAACAATTCGCTCGCGCCAATTCAAAGCGTTGCGCAGAGCCTTGAAAGCGGGCTGGCGGGGACGGCCACGATTCCGGAGTTACAAGGCGGCGCCGGCGCTTCGATGATGGAGGACATGCGCTCCGGCCTGAGCATCATCCGCTCGCGAACGGAGGCGCTGGGCCGGTTCATGGCGGCCTACGCGCGCCTCGCGCGGCTGCCGCAGCCGACACTCGCTCCCGTCAATGTGACGGAATGGATTACGCGAGTCGCGAATCTGGAAGCGCGAGCCAAAGTGCGTCTGGAAAAAGGCCCGCCTTTGGTCATTTCCGCGGACGCCGATCAACTGGAACAACTCTTGATCAATCTCGTTCACAACGCAGCGGATGCGGCACACGAAACGGGCGGCGGCGTGAAGGTGACGTGGTTGCGCTACAGCACTTACCTGGAGGTTTTGGTGCTGGATGAAGGACCGGGAATTTCCAACACGGCAAACCTGTTTGTGCCGTTCTTCACGACGAAGCAGGGCGGTTCCGGAATCGGCCTGGTGCTCAGCCGGCAGATTGCGGAAGCGCACGGCGGCGCGCTTACGCTGCAAAACCGGCGCGATGGACGAGGCTGCGAGGCAAAATTGCGCTTGCCGATCTGAGCTGTCTGAAAGCCCAAGAGCATTTTTGCCGCAGCGTTCATTCGAATCGTGGAGCTCTCGTTGGAACGGCCTACATCCCAATGTGGGACACTTTCGAGCCGCTCGCGTGCCGTAATGGAATTCTTCGCAAAGGTTTCGCTCGCGTTTCTCGTCATTTTTGCCGCTGAAGCCACAACTTATTTATCCACAATAGGTTAGCAGAGTAAATTTTCTCATAGTTTCCTCATCGAATGGCACGCCCTGTGCCTTGCTCCATTGCGCGATTCATTTTTTTGCAGAAAACGTGGGAATGAAAAACTCGCATATTTTTGTTTGGTTGGTTGCAGCCGGTTGTGTTGGGCTTGCGTTGTGTCAGAGATCGTCCGCGCAATCTCCGCCTTCAGAGAATCAGGAAAAGCCTGCGCAGGAAAATAGTTCAGAGAAACCCAGCGGCGACAATTCCGCAAGCGGGGACGCGACCTCCAGTGCGGCGAAGCCCGACGGGCCACCGGAAAACAAGCTGGGGCTCGCGCTGATCAAGAATCTAGCGCGCGATCAGAAGACCATCTGGACAAGCCCGGCCCACATTCGAATGGGCGACGCAACGTGGCTGGTTCCCTTTGTCGGAATCACTGCCGGATTCATGGTGACGGATCGAGACGCAAGTCTGCATCTTTCGAACTCGCCGTCCACACTCCGGCACTACACGAACTTTTCAAACTACGGCCTCGCCGGAATGGCTGGCGCCGGCGCTGGGCTCTATTTCCTGGGATTGGCAACCAAAGATGAGCACAAGCGCGAGACGGGCCTGCTGAGCGGCGAGGCCGCGTTGGACGGGCTCTTCGTTTCCACAAGCTTGCAATATGCGCTGGGCCGGGAGCAGCCGACGCTCGATAATTTTCACGGCAAATTTTTTCAGGGCCGCAATTCCTTCCCTTCCAACCATGCCACCACCGCGTGGGCCATCGCCAGCGTCATCAGCCACGAGTATCCCGGAACACTCACAAAAATTCTTGCTTATGGTGCCGCTGGCGCAATCACCTTTGCGCGTGTGCGCGCCGAAAAGCATTTTCCGTCCGACGCATTGGTGGGCAGCGGAATCGGGTGGCTCACCGGCTGGCAAGTGTATCGTGCTCACCACAATCCAGAATTGAGCGGAGACACCGTAGGAAGTCTTTCCGACACGCCGCTTGTGGCGACCGACCGCAAGCCGGCGCAAATGGGCTCGCCCTATGTGCCGCTCGATAGCTGGATCTATCCGTTGTTTGATCGCCTGATCGGCACGGGCGAAATCACTGAAGCCATTCTGGGGATGCGCCCTTGGACGAGGCTGGAATGCGCGCGGATGGTTGCTGAGGCTGGTGAAAAACTGCAGGATGCGGGCCCGGATTCCCCATCTGTGAAGCTCTACGATACACTGCGCCAGGAATTCATCCCCGAACTTACCCTGTTGGACGGTGGGAGCAACCAGGCGATACATCTTGAATCGATTTATACGCGGTTCACGGAAATTTCCGGGCCACCACTGACCGACGGCTACCATTTTGGACAAACGCTCTACAACGATTACGGGCGCCCGTTTCAAGAGGGTTTCAACAGCATTGCGGGATTTTCCGGCTGGGCAACTTGGGGCCGCTGGGTGATCTATGCGCGTGGCGAGTATCAGCATGCGCCGTCCGGGCCTGAGAATTCGCCCGAAGTCCAGAGCGTTCTGGACAAAATCGACGACAACCCAGGTTTGGGAGCCAGCCCTCAACCCACACGAAACCAGGCGCGCCTTCTCGATGCCTACGTCGGCCTGAACCTTGCGAACTGGCAACTTTCCTATGGACAGGAGAGCCAGTGGTGGGGGCCCGGAGAAAGCGGCCCGCTGCTCTTCAGTGACAATGCCGCGCCGGTTCTAATGTTTCACATCGACCGCGTCTCACCTTTCCGTTTGCCGTGGATCGGACGACTCCTGGGGCCGATGCGATGGGACGCTTTTTTCGGAAAGCTGCAAGGAAATCTGCTCACGCCCGCGCCTTTTTTTCACGGCGAAAAAATCAGCTTCAAACCGACACTGAATCTTGAATTTGGATTCACGCGCACCGTCGAGGTAGGCGGCGAAGGCCGGCCCTTCACACTGGACCGGCTTTTCCTCACCTACTTCAGCGTGACAAGTTATCAAAACAAACCGTCGCTCAAGGATCCGGGCAAGCGCGACGGAGGTTTCGACTTCAGCTATCGCCTTCCGCTATTGCGAAAATGGCTGAGTATCTATAACGATTCGCTTTCCGCCGATGACCCGTCTCCGCTGGCAGCCCCGCGCCGGGCTGCGTTCAGTCCGGGCTTTTATCTCACGCATTTCCCGCGCTTTTCCAAGCTCGACCTCCGCGTCGAAGCGCCTCTGACCGACACCGTCGGCACGGACGTCGCCGGCCGTTACGTCTATTGGGACAACTACTACCACGACCTTTACACCAACCGGAATGTCCTGATGGGCGACTGGGTGGGGCGCGATGGGTCGGGAATTCAAGCGTGGAGCCGCTACTGGCTTACGCCGAAAAACTACATCCAGTTCGGTTACCGGCACGAAAAAGTGGATATTAAGCTCATTCCCCATGGCGGCACGGTCAACGATGCGTCCGTGCGATTCGACTACTGGGTGCGGTCCACCTGGGGTGCCTCCGCTCTCGTACAGTATGAACAGTGGACGTTCCCCCTTTTAGCGACGGGACTGCAGAGAAACGTAACGGGCTCTCTACAAATCACTTACTGGCCGGGAAGCCATGCGCACTAAAGCGTTTAAAAACAAGCGTTTGCGTGCGCTTCAATCCTCACAACTTCTTTAGATACGGTTCATCACTTTCTAAGGCCGATTTCGCTAAACTCCTCCTGTTCGTCAAATGCAGTTACAAACGGCCGGTGGCGCTGCCACATTGCTATAGAAAAACGCCGATAAGACGGCGGCGCTGAGAAACGGGGGCCATGGTATTGCATGCTGATGCGCCTGGCGTGCCGCTTCCCCGTTCGAGCTATCACATGTAATCTGTGAGCGGGCTTTGAAGGGACTTTTAGAGGGAGAGTTGTGTGAGTGATCTTGTATTCGTTGTAGTGACGGTCCTCTTCTTTTTTATCGCTATTGGTTATCTGCGTGGCTGTGAACGCCTGAAATAAACCGGAGATTCGCATGTGGGAAAACGTTGTGCTGATTCTCATTAGCCTGCTTTTGTTTGGCTACCTGATGTACGCGCTGCTGAAGCCGGAGAATTTTTAAAGATGACCGCGAATGGGTGGTTTCAGATCGGGCTTTATGTTCTGGTGCTGTTTCTGATTACGAAGCCGATCGGCATTTTTTTGACGCGCGTTTTTGAACGCGAGAAGACTTTCCTTGATTTTCTGCTGCGCCCGGTGGAACGCCTGATCTATCGCGTTTGCGGCGTGGACGAGAGCAAGGAGATGCGCTGGACGGAGTATGGCACGACCATGCTGGCTTTCAGCGGCGTCTCGCTCGTGCTTTTATATTTGATTGAGCGCACGCAGCAGTGGCTGCCGTGGAACCCGCAAAAACTTGCGAGCGTGGCGCCCGATCTCGCGTGGAACACAGCCGTTTCTTTTACCACCAACACGAATTGGCAGGCGTACACGCCCGAAACCACTATGAGCTATCTCACGCAGATGGCCGGATTGGCTTATCACAACTTTGCTTCCGCGGCGGTTGGGATTGCGCTGGCGATTGCGGTGATTCGCGGAGTCTCGCGGCATGAATCGAAGACGATTGGCAATTTCTGGGTGGATTTGACGCGGTGTTTCCTGTGGGTCCTGTTGCCGGTTTGTCTCGTGGGCTCGCTGGTGCTGATTTCGCAGGGAGTTGTGCAAACCCTGAAGCCCTATGCGACCGCGCAACTTGTCGAGCCACAGACGGTGCAGACGCAGGGGGTGGATGGAAAAACTGTCTCGCAAACGGTGACGCAGCAAGTGATCGCCGTCGGGCCAGTGGCATCGCAGGAAGCCATCAAAATGTTCGGGACTAATGGTGGCGGATTCTTCTACGCAAACAGCTCTCATCCTTACGAGAACCCCACGCCTTTTTCCTCTTTTTTCCAGATGCTGCTGATTTTCGCGATTCCCTCTGGATTGACGTACACACTCGGCCGCATGACGCGTTCGCAAGGGCACGGTTGGGCGGTGTGGAGCGCGATGCTGGCGTTGTTTCTTGTGGGAGTGAGCGCGGCGTACTGGGCGGAGGCCCGAGGGAATCCGCAGCTTGCCGGAGTGGATCAAAACGTAAGCGCGCTGCATTCCGGCGGAAATATGGAGGGCAAAGAAGTTCGCTTTGGGATTGCGAACTCGGCGCTCTTTGCGACGATCACGACCGATGCGAGCTGCGGTGCTGTCAACAGCATGCACGATTCATACACGCCTCTCGGCGGCATGATTCCGCTCGTGAACATTATGTTGGGCGAAGTTATTTTCGGAGGTGTGGGGTCGGGACTGTACGGAGTACTTGTTTTCGTGATTCTGGCGGTGTTTATCGCCGGTTTGATGGTGGGAAGAACGCCGGAGTACCTGGGGAAAAAGATTGAAGCGTTCGATGTGAAGATGGCGATGCTTTCGGTGCTGATCAGTTCGCTGACGATTCTGGTGTTCGCGGCGATTGCCGTGGTTGCGAAATTTGGGACTTCGAGCATCTCCAATCCGGGGCCGCATGGGCTTTCGCAGATTCTTTATGCGTACACGTCGGCCACTGGAAACAATGGTTCGGCGTTCGCCGGATTGAACGCCAATACGCTCTGGTACAACACCAGCACTGCCCTCGCCATGCTGCTGGGAAGATTTTTTGTCGTGATTCCGATTCTGGCGATTGCGGGGAATCTCGCGCGCAAGAAAATGGCGCCGGCTTCATTGGGAACTTTTCCTGTGACCGGGCCGCTCTTCACCATTCTGCTTGTCTCTACCATCCTGATCGTCGGGGCGCTTACTTTTTTCCCAGCTTTGAGCCTGGGACCCATCCTCGAACATCTGTTGATGAATGCCGGAAAGGCTTTTTAAGGACTCCATGGACCGCGCTTCGCAGGTAAAGTCAAAATCGCTGGGCGACGCCAAGATCATGAAGGTGGCGATCGTGGACTCGTTCCGGAAACTGAATCCGCGGACGATGGTGAAGAACCCTGTGATGTTTGTGGTGGAAGTCGGAGCGCTGCTGACCTCGATTCAGCTCGTGCGCGATGCAATGCATCCCAGCGGCGAGTTTGGATTTGGATTGCAGATTACGCTGTGGCTGTGGTTCACGGTGTTGTTCGCGAATTTTGCGGAAGCCATGGCCGAGGGGCGCGGCAAGGCGCAGGCGGAAACTTTGCGCAAAGCGCGGGCAGAGACGGACGCGCGGCGGTTGCGGCCGGATGGCTCGATTGAAACTGTGCCCAGCTCGAAGCTGCGCACCGGCGATCTGGTGCTGGTGGCCGCGGGAGAATTCGTGCCTGGTGATGGAGAAGTCGTCGAGGGAGTAGCGTCGGTGGATGAGTCGGCGATTACTGGCGAGTCCGCGCCGGTGATTCGCGAGTCTGGCGGCGATCGCTCGGCGGTGACCGGCGGAACGCGCGTGCTCTCCGATGAGATTCGCGTGAAGATCACTTCGAACCCTGGAGAAACTTTCCTCGACAGGATGATTGCCCTTGTCGAAGGCGCCTCAAGGCAGAAAACGCCTAATGAAATTGCGCTGAATATTCTTCTCGCCGGATTGACGATTATTTTCCTGATGGCCGTCGTGACGCTCCAGCCGTTTGCGATTTATTCAGGGGCGCCGCAGACAATTTTTGTGCTGGTGTCGTTGCTGGTTTGCTTGATTCCCACGACGATTGGCGGATTGCTGTCGGCGATTGGAATTGCCGGCATGGACCGCTTGATTCAGCGGAACGTGATTGCCATGTCGGGGAGGGCCGTCGAAGCTTCGGGCGACGTGGACGTGTTGTTGCTCGACAAAACCGGGACGATCACTTTGGGAAACCGGCAGGCTACTTCGCTGCACTCCTGTCCGAATGTGACGGAAGTGGAGCTGGCGAGCGCGGCGCAACTGGCGTCGTTTGCGGATGAAACGCCGGAGGGACGCTCGATTGTCGTGCTGGCAAAGGAAAAATACGGACTGCGCGGGCGCGAGCTGGCGCCGCACAATCCCATTTTCATTCCATTTTCCGCGCAGACGCGCATGTCAGGTGTAGACATGGACGGGCAGGAAATCAGGAAGGGTGCGCCCGAGGCTATCGACAAGTACGTTGCGGAAAAGGGGCAGGTCGTTCCCGCGGAGATTAAAGACATTGTGCGGGAGATTGCCAACGCCGGCGGGACGCCGCTGCTGGTTACGCAGAATCGGCACGTGCTTGGCGCCATTGCGCTGACGGACATCGTGAAAGGCGGGATGCGCGAGCGTTTCGAACACCTGCGCGCGATGGGCATTCGAACAATGATGATTACCGGCGACAACCCGTTGACTGCGGCGGCGATTGCGCGGCAGGCCGGTGTGGATGATTTTCTTGCGGAGGCCAAACCGGAAGACAAGATGGCGCTCATCAAGCGCGAGCAGGCCAAGGGGAAGCTTGTGGCCATGACTGGCGATGGCACGAATGACGCTCCCGCGCTGGCGCAAGCAGACGTCGGCGTGGCGATGAATACCGGCACGCAGGCCGCGAAAGAAGCCGGGAACATGGTGGATCTGGATTCGAATCCGACCAAACTGATTGAGATTGTGGAGATTGGGAAGCAGTTGCTGATCACGCGCGGGGCGCTGACTACTTTTTCTGTGGCGAACGACGTGGCGAAATATTTCGCGATCATTCCGGCGATGTTTGCGGCTGCATTTCCCCAGCTCGAAGTTCTGAACGTGATGCATCTTCGCACGCCGGAATCGGCCATTCTTTCGGCGGTGATTTTCAACGCGTTGATTATCATTGCGCTGATTCCCTTGGCTCTGCGTGGGGTTCGCTACCGGCCGGTTGGCGCGGCAGCATTGCTACGGCAGAACCTTCTCATCTATGGGCTTGGCGGCGTGGTCGCGCCGTTTCTCGGGATTAAGGTGATTGATATGGCCATCACCTATTTGCATCTGGCACGAGGCACTCTATGAAACAACATCTGCGAACCGCGATTTTGATGACGCTGGTGACTACACTGCTCTTTGGGCTGGTGTATCCGCTGGCGGTTACCGGACTCGGGCAACTGATTTTTCCTGCGCAGGCTAACGGCGGAATGATTGTTCGAAATGGCGCCGTAGTGGGCTCGCGACTAATTGGGCAGCCGTTTTCTTCGGATACTTATTTCCACTCGCGGCCATCAGCTGCCGGCAATGGCTATGATCCCGTCGCCGCCAGCGGTGGTGCGTCAAATCTTGGACCGACAAACAAGCAGCTTGTGGATCGGGTAAAAGGCGACGTCGAGAAATTGCGCGCGGAGAATCCCAAAGCAGCGATTCCTGTGGATCTTGTCACCACTTCGGCATCTGGGTTGGATCCGGATATTTCACCGGCCGCGGCTGAGTTTCAGATTCCGCGCGTGGCGCGGGCGCGGCAGATGAGTGATACGGATCTCCGCGCGCTGGTGGCAAGACATACTTTAGGAAGACAGTTGGGCGTGCTTGGCGAGCCGCGCGTCAATGTCGTTGAGTTGAATCTGGAGCTCGACGCGTCGCATCCGAAACATTGAATCGGTTGAACGTTGCAGAATACAGCGCAACGCCACGCGGCAGAAAAGCGGCAGCAAGCCTGTCGCACTCCAAATAGCCATCACGAGAATCTCTGAAAGCCTTAAGAGTTTTTGCGCGAGGCCGGCTTTGCAGGATTCACTTTGGGGGCGAGGAACCGGTAGCCGACCCAGGGTTCCGTCAAAATGTATTTCGGATGCGCAGGATCGCTTTCGATTTTCTTGCGCAATTGATTGATGACCACGCGCAGATTTTCCGTTTCTTCCCCATACTCGGGTCCCCAAACGGCTTGCAGCAGCCTGCGATGGGACATAGGCTTACCCAGATTGCCCACCAGGTGCTTCAGTACATCAAACTCTTTCGGCGTGAGGTGAACGTCGCGGCCACGCACGGTCATCTGGCGGTTTTCGAAATCAATCGTCAAATCTTTGGCGACAAAAGTAGGAATCTCATCGCCGGGCGCGTAACGCCGCAGCGCGGCGCGAACACGCGCGAGCAGCTCCTCAATTCCGAAAGGTTTCACGACGTAATCGTCAGCGCCGGCGTCGAGCGCAATCACTTTGTCGCGCTCGGCATTGCGCACGGTGAGCATGATGATGGGCGCGTCGCTCATCTCCCGAATCTCGCGGGCCGCTTCGATGCCGCCAATTCCCGGCATGTTCACATCGAGCAGAATCAAATCAGGACGCGCTTTTCGCACTGCTTCGACGGCTTCCTCCCCCGTCGTCGCCTCTGTAATGACGTAGCCGTGCATCGAAAGCGTGCTGCGCAGCACGCGGCGAATTTGCGGCTCGTCGTCGACAACAAGGATGCCGGCCGCGTTCATCGGAGCCCCCGCGTGTTGCGGTCCACAGGCAAAGTAAACGAAAACACCGAGCCATGACCGAGCTGGCTCGTCACGGAAATCACCCCTTTGTGCGCGGTGATGATAGCTTTGGCAATGGGCAAGCCCATTCCCGTCCCGCGCACTTGGTAACGCTGGTCTTTGCCACGGTAGAATTTGTCGAAGATCATGCCCTGCTCGAAGTCGTCAATTCCGGGACCCCGGTCCGCCACACTTGTTGTGACAGTTTCTCCCGTGAGCTCCGTGGAAATCGTGATGGGCTGCTCCTTTGGCGAATAAATGTTGGCGTTGTCGATTAGATGGACCATGGCATCCTTGATGCGGTTCAAATCGGCCGCGACGGGTGGAAGATTCGCCGGCACATTCACATCGACCACGCGGCCGCAAAGCGCCGTTCTGCATTGCGAAAGCGCCGCCTGAATGATGTCTCCAATCGGCGTCGGCGCAAGATTCAGTTCAAATTCGCCGGCTTCCAGCCGCGACATCTCCGCGGCTTCTTCGACCAGCCGGTTCAGGCGGTCGCATTCTTCGTCGATGATCGTAAGCAGTTCGCGCGACTGCCCCGCATCAGGATTCTCCGCCGATAACATGCTGGTCGTCGCGGCTTTTATGGAAGTCAGCGGCGTGCGGAAATCGTGCGCGATGGAGTCCAAAAGGGCGGACTTCAGCCGCTCGCCTTGGCGTTCTGCTTCCGTTTCTCCGAGCTTTTCGACAGCCCTCGCTCGTTCGATGGCGATCGCCACTAGGCTGCCGAGCGCATCGAGCGTCTGCCGCGAAAGCCGAGAACCGGAAATACCGAGACTCGCGATTGGACGGACACCAAGCCGTACCGGAATGAAATAAAGTCCTTGCTGCGCCTCGATGATGGATTCATCGCGCAGAAAAACAGACTTCATTCTCTCTTCATCAAGGTGCGAGGCGCCAAACCCCGAACGATAAAACTTGTCTTTTTGCGGTAGAAACAGCTCAGCCGCCCCGCCCTCAAAACTCTCCACGATGTAGTTGGGGATCGCGTTCATCAGTTGAATGACGTTGCCTTCCGCCAGCAGCTTCTGGCTGAACTTATAAAGCCGCTCGATCTCGTGCCGGCGCTGGTGGGCCGCGTCCGCTTCCTTCCGAATCCGCGCGGAAAGCTGGCTGCCCACGATGGACGTGACGAGAAATGCAAACAGCGCCACCCAGTTTTGGGGGTCGGCGATCGTAAATGTCCCGATAGGCGGTAGAAAATAATAGTTGAAGGCCAGCACAGCCACCACGGACATAAACACCGAGACGGCCATTCCCCACACTGCCGAAACTGCTAGAATGGCCAGCAGGAATGTCAGCGCTATGGTTGTCTGATTTACATGCAGCATGCGGAAATAAAAGAAAGTGATGCCGGCGACAAGAGCCAAAGAAACGGAAACTCCAAAGGCGCGGCCGGCCAGCATTCTCTGCATCCCGATATTCTATCGCATGCGCCGTTGAAACGGAGAAGCTGAAGCCTTGCCGAAGAGACCCGAAGACTGGCTGGAAGTCGCGTCGCCTCCACAAAAGGCCCGAGGAATATTCAAACTATTTCTCGGCTACGCTCCGGGTGTCGGCAAAACCCACAGCATGCTCAGCGAAGCGTTACGCCGCCGGAGCCGCGGCGAAGATGTGGTCATCGGCGTAGTGGAGACGCACGGGCGCAAGGGCATCGAAGAGCTGGCCACGCAACTGGAAGCCGTCCCGCGAAAACAGCTCGAGTACAAAGGAACGGTCTTCGAAGAAATGGATGTAGAGGCCATTTTTGCCCGAAAACCTCAAGTCGTCCTGGTCGATGAACTGGCCCACACCAACATCCCCGGAAGCAAGCACCGCAAACGCTATGAAGACATTCAGGATCTCCTCGCCGCGAAAATCGATGTCGTCTCCACTCTGAATATTCAGCACATCGAAAGCATCGCGCCGGTGGTGCGTTCGATCACGGGGATCACGGTTCGCGAAACGGTTCCGGACTGGGTGCCTCTCACCGCCAATGAAACCGTCATGGTGGACCTGACGCCCGAAGCGCTCCACAACCGCATGAAACGCGGCGATGTTTACAGCACAGAAAAAGTGGAGCGCTCGCTGAAAAATTTCTTCCGCCGCGGAAATTTGATCGCCTTGCGCGAACTCGCCCTGCGGCAGGTCGCCGAACAAGTCGACCGCAGCCTCGAAACCTACATGGAAGACGAGGACATCCGCAAAAACTGGGGTGTCCGCGAACGCATGGCCATTTGCGTTTCCGGAAATCCAGCGGGCCAGTACCTGGTCGCGCGCGGCGCGCGCATGGCCCGTCGCATGGACGCGGAGCTGTACGTCGTTCATGTCGAGCGGGAAATTGGTCCAAAAGAACAGAACGCGACGACTCTTGCGGCGAATTTGCGCTTTGCCGAGAGCCTCGGTGCAACCGTGGTGCGCCTGAAAAACCGCAGCGTGGCCGACGCGGTAGCGGAGTTCGTCCGCACCAAGCACATCACCCAGGTGATTTTCGGCCGCGCGCCAATCCACGACTGGCGCAAGTATTTGTATTTATCGGCAGTCCACCGGTTCCTGCGTGAATCCCCGCCAGTGGATGTTCACATTGTCACGCAGGAAGCGGAAGAGTAGCGGCAATCATCTCATCGCGCACCGGCCACTTGCAGCGGGCCGCTCATCTCCAGTTCAATATCAACCGCTGGATCGGCTTTCAACAGAAACGTATTCGGACTCTTGAGCCCCCACTGGATATAGGGAACGCTGAATTTTGCCGAACCTTTCCAGTGATCGCCGGAAAGTTCTGCCTGCACGGGCACGGTCAATTCGTGCTCGGCTCCGTGCAGCACAAAGATTCCGTGTAGTTGCACGCTGCAAGTTCCCTGCCCCACTGCTTTTCCATCAATTCGATCGGGGCGAAAGATGATGTCGGGATAGCGCCCGCTTTCGAGAATTTCCTGATGCATCTTTTTGTCGCGCCCCTCGTTTCCGCTCTCTCCGCTTGTGGCGTACACGACGATTTCGCCGCTGGCCTTGCCCGTTGCCGGATCGTATTTCAAAAGCCCGCGCTTCAGGCTAAATGTCCCATGCACAGTATGCAGAGTGCTGCCCATCGTCCAATGCAGTTTGCTTTGCTCGGTATCTATATTCAGGGTGACTTCGCCGGCATTTGTTTGCGCCGGGGCCTGCGCGGCTCGAGCGCACATGGCCACCACGAGCGCCGCGATACCGATGCACAACCAGGCGGGCCGGGACACACTCTTGCGATGCTGTGTTTGTTTCATCTGCTTCCTCATTGGATCACGCCGTTGTCAAAAGCCGCCACCCAAGACTGGCGCCAATTGCCGCGAGGTCCAGGGGCCGGGTCTCGCCCACGTGATAGGCAAGCATGCGCTCAAAGAGTTGCGGCGCCGCTTCCAGCGCGCGCAAGGCGCGTTTTCGCAAGCTGGTTCGGCGGCCAACTAGCAGCAGCAGTTTACCAGCGAAACGCATCCGGCTGAGAATGCGGCGGTGCGCCGCCTGATAGCGCGCAAGATTCCCCTCGGCGAGGGCGGCTGCAAGCGCATGGGCCTGGCGAAAACTCAGTGATAGTCCTTCCCCGGTGATTGCATCCACGCTGCCTGAGGCGTCTCCCACCAGCGCCACCTTTCCCCGGTATACATGCTTCAGGCGAAAATCTCCTGTGACCGCTCCGCGCTCCGCGCTGGCCTGCGCTGCGTTCTTCAGCTGTCGTTCAAGTCCTGGGAAACTTCGCAGAGTTTCATCAAAGCGCGAACTGGAGTCGTTGGAAATGAGCACGACGCAAATCTCATCCTTCTTGACGGGAGTGATGTAAGCCTGCGCTTTCTCTCCCCAATAAATTTCCGTGAAATCGGTCCAGGGGCTCAGTCGATAGTGGCGGCGGTACGCAAACCGGCCCTTTTGCCAACTCGCGTTCTGCAAACCGCTCCATCGGCGCACCAGTGAGCTACTTCCATCTGCACCAATGACCCATCGCGCCGGCATTTTATCACCGCGGGCAATCACGCCATCTTCATAGAGAGCGGTTATGGGTGTGTTCCAATGGAAAGTAACGCCGCAATCGCTGGCCCGCTCCAACATTCTTAGGTGCAGGACTTCGCGCCGGATGCCAATGCCCTGTCCGTTGGAAAATTCGCCGCTGACGCGCGAGCGATCGTCTTCAAACCGAATGCCGCGAAGCGCGCAGCCATCGCTTTCGCGAATTGTAACGCCCAGAGCGCGGAGGGCTTCCAGCCCGTCCGGTAACAGCCCCTCGCCACAAGCTTTTCTAATCGGAGGATTCGCACCGTCGGCGACCGTCACTGCAAAACCGCGCTGGCGCGCGGCAATTGCAGCGGCCAGGCCAGCGGGGCCACCGCCCACAACCAATACATCCGTTTCCTGCTGCATGCTTTCTCCGCCTGGCTGGCCTCGGCCGCATAGTCTATCGCGGCGCTTGTCCATTTAGATGTCCGCCGGAAGGTTAGGATACTTGTCTGACGATTCGAACTTGTCTCTTTTGCGTCTCTTTTGTGTCTCTTTTCCCGGAATTGGTCGGATCTGTCCCATAACTTATTCTTATTTCTATGAGCAATAGTATTAATTGGACTGATTGACTTCCCCGCGTCCATTCTGGTATCTTCATGGCGATCAATATGTCTATCGTCGCCATTACGAATGCACGGCCCGTCTCTGCGGTGATTTCGCGGAGTGTGGACGGTGTACGATTTATCCCTGTCGTCGTACGGGGAGAAATAATTAGATGATGGCCTCCTAGCAAAGAATCACCAGAGAGATTCGGGGCCATCATCCAAGACAGGATGATGGCCTCAAGTTTTTTGGGCCCGGATTGGCGGGTTCACTCGCCAAAGAACCCTTGGGAGAAAATGCAGCCGTGACCGAACCTTCCTTGAAACGCCGCAGCAGCGCCCTGATTGATGGCCCAAATCGCGCCGGTGCGCGCGCTATGTTGCGCGCTTGCGGACTCCGCGATGACGATTTCAAGAAGCCGCTGATCGGCGTTGCAAATACCTGGATTGAGATCGGTCCCTGTAACTTTCATCTTCGCGAACTGGCCGTGCACGTCAAGGACGGCATTCGCGCGGCCGGCGGTACGCCGCTCGAGTTCAACACCGTTTCCATTTCCGATGGCATCACCATGGGCACGGAAGGCATGCGCACTTCGCTGATCAGCCGCGAAGTGATTACCGATTCGATCGAGCTGGTCACACGCGGCAATATGTTTGATGCGCTCGTCGTGCTAGTCGGGTGCGACAAGACCATTCCGGCGGGCATCATGGCTTTGGCCCGGCTGAATATTCCTGGGCTTGTTCTTTACGGCGGCTCGATCGCGCCGGGCAAATTTGAAGGGCATGCCGTCACGATTCAGGATGTTTATGAAGCCGTGGGCAGCCATTCTCACGGCGACATGTCCGATGCGCGGCTGAAGGCGCTCGAGGATTCTGCTTGTCCTGGAGCGGGCGCTTGCGGCGGGCAATTTACCGCCAACACCATGGCGCTGGTCTGCGAATTTCTGGGCATTGCGCCGATGGGGCTTTCCAGTGTGCCCGCTACAGATTCAGGAAAAGCTCATGCAGGGCACCGCGCGGGTGAGCTGGTTATGGATTTGTTGAAGCGCGATGTCACGCCATCGAAAATCATCACTAAGTCCGCCATTGAGAATGCCATCGCGGGTGTTGCCGCTACCGGCGGCTCGACCAATTCCGTGCTGCATTTGCTCGCAATTGCCAACGAAGCGAAGATCCCCCTGAACATTGATGATTTTGACCGCATCAGCGCGCGAACGCCGATTATTGCCGACCTCAAGCCCGCCGGACGCTTTGTGGCCACCGATCTCTATGCCGCGGGAGGGACTGCGCTTGTCGCCAAGCGACTGCTGGATGCGAAGCATCTGCATGGCGGCGCTCTGACGGTTACGGGACGCACGCTAGCCGAAGAAGCGGCCGCCGCCAAAGAAACTCCCAACCAGGAAGTGGTACGAAAAATGGATGCGCCTTTGAAGCCCACGGGCGGCTTGGTCATCTTAAAGGGCAATCTCGCGCCCGAGGGTTGCGTCATCAAAGTTGCTGGCCACGACTATAAGAATTTCCGCGGCCCGGCTCGCGTGTTCGATAACGAAGAACTGGCCTTTGCGGCTGTGGATAAAAATAAAATAAAAGCCGGCGATGTTGTTGTAATTCGCTACGAAGGCCCGAAAGGCGGACCCGGTATGCGCGAGATGCTTGCCGTGACGGCGGCGCTGGTCGGAGCAGGGCTCTCGGATTCTGTCGCGCTGCTCACCGATGGACGCTTTTCCGGCGCGACGCGCGGCTTCATGGTCGGCCACGTTGCCCCCGAGGCGGCGCATGGCGGCCCCATAGCGGCGATTGCTGACGGCGACATCATCGTCTTCGATATTCCGGGCCGCAAACTTAGCGTGGAGCTTACCGATGCCGAGATTCAAAAGCGGCTTGCGACGTGGAAGGCTCCTGCGCCGCGTTTTGTCAGCGGAGTGATGGCGAAATACGCGTTGCTGGTTTCGTCCGCTGCGCTGGGCGCCGTCACCGTCGTACCCGCATCCTTTGTATCATCGAGTCAGCCTCAAACCGCTGCGCCGAATTCGTCGCATGCGCAATTAGGAAGGACGCTATGAAGCTAACTGGCGCGGAAATTCTGTGTGAATCGCTCACCCAACTGGGTGTGCAGCATATTTTTGGTTATCCGGGTGGCGCGATTCTTCCTGTGTACGACGCGCTTGGCAAATCCAAGCTGCATCATATTCTGGTGCGGCACGAACAGGGCGCTACGCACATGGCCGACGGCTATGCGCGAGCCAGCGGCGGCGTTGGCGTGGCCATGGCGACTTCCGGCCCGGGCGCGACGAACATGGTTACCGGCATTGCTACGGCCATGCTCGATTCGTCTCCCGTGGTTTGCATCACCGGCCAGGTGAGCAGCAAATTGCTGGGGTCCGATGCGTTTCAGGAAATCGATATCACCGGCATTACCATGCCGATCACAAAACACAACGTTGTGGTGTCACGCGCGGAGGACATTGCGCGGACTGTGCGCGAAGCTTTTATTATTGCGAACACTGGGAGGCCTGGACCGGTTCTGGTCGACATCACCAAGGATGCGCAGCAGGCTTCTTGCGAATTTGATTGGGATGCTTCGGTGCCGAAGCTGCCGGCGAAGCGCGTCCGCAACAATCACGATCAGGCGGAATTCGATCGGGCGATCGAATTGCTGAACACGGCAAAGCGGCCGGTCATTCTGGCAGGCCGCGGGATCATTCTTTCGGGTGCGATGCGCGCGTTTGAGCAGTTCGTGCGCACCTGCAACATTCCCGTTGCCATGACTCTGCTCGGCATCGGCTGCTTCCCTGCTTCCGATCCGATGAATCTCGGCATGATGGGCATGCATGGTGAGGCTTGGGTTAATCATGCGATTCAGGAGTCCGACCTGCTTATCGCTGTCGGGATGCGTTTCGATGACCGCGTTACCGGCGACCTGCGCACTTACGCGAAAGGCGCGCGCAAGATTCACATTGAAATTGACCGCGCGGAAATCAACAAAAACGTCAAGGTGGACGCGGCTCTCATCGGCGATGCACGCGAAACCCTTGAGAAGCTGACTCCGCACATCTCGAATCCAGACCGCGGCGCGTGGCTCTCGCATATCAAGGAACTGAAGGGCGACTCCGCGGTGCGCGACATTCAAAGCCTGCCAGACAATGGGCATCTCTACGCCGCGCACGTAATCAACGATCTCTGGAAGGAAACTCGCGGAGAAGCGATCGTCGTCACTGACGTCGGCCAGCACCAGATGTGGGAAGCGCAGTATTACCATCACAATCAGCCGCGAACGCTCGTCACTTCAGGCGGATTGGGAACGATGGGGTTTGCGCTGCCTGCGGCGATTGGCGCGAAATTCGCCAAGCCCGATTCCGAAGTCTGGGTTGTTGTGGGCGACGGCGGATTCCAGATGACCATGTGCGAGCTGGCCACCATCGTCCAGGAAAAAATTAACATCAAGATCGCCATCATCAACAACGGTTTTCTCGGCATGGTGCGGCAGTGGCAGGAATTTTTCTACGACAAGCGCTATGTCGCGACGCCGCTTGTGGCGCCCGATTTCGCGGCCCTGGCAAACGCGTTCGGGATTCGCGGCGAACGGATCACGCAGCGCGGCGATGTGCTTTCGGCGATTCGCTCCGCGCGCGAATCGAGCGAAACCGTGCTCATCGATTTCCGCGTCGAGCAGGAAGATTCGGTCTACCCAATGGTTCCCGCGGGCGCGTCGCTGCACGAAATGATTCGCCGGCCCAGCAACCCGCTCGTCGAAACGGCAACCGAACCATAAGAGCGGCCGTGAGCAAAGAGGACAGCATGCAAACACTTGTCGCATACGTTGAAAACAAACCGGGCGTGCTCAACCGCGTCTCTTCGCTGGCGCGGCGGCTCAACGTCAATATCGATTCCCTGACCGTTGGCCCGACGGAGAATCCCGAGATTGCGCGCATGACCATCGTCGCGCACACCGATGAAAAAGGCGGGCATCGTCTGGAAGCCAGCCTCGAAAAGCTGGTCGACGTACTTCTGGCGGAAAACATTACGGAACGCGCCCTGCTGGAGCGCGATCTGGCACTCATTAAGGTGCTCGCCGACCAGCAATCGCGCCCGCACTTGATGGAACTGATCAAGGTGTTCCGCGCGCGCGTTGTGGACGTCGCGCCGGAATCGCTCATCATCGAGGTCTCTGGGACCGTCGACAAAATTGACGGCCTGCTGGAAGTTCTGAAGCCGTTCGGAGTTCTGGAAATGGCGCGCAGCGGCCGCATTAGCATGACGCGCGGGGGCGATCTACTCCGCCCCCCGGTTGCCTCGTCTGCTACAGAGCAGTCGGCGGCGGCGCGGTGAAGCTTGTGGCCACAGATTCGATAACCCCCTTAGAATCAACACTTACAGGATTCTCCCTAGGTGCTGATTCTAAAGGACTTAGCGTTTCGTTAAGTCCTTTATATGCAACACTTACAAAAATTATGAGTGGGGCAAAAGCACACCTGAACCTCATTGGCAATCGGCGCTCCCAAGCGGAATTCGCGCCGGCCTCGCAAGTCCTAGGTGCAGGCGTCTTGAAAGGCTTCTAACTCCCGGCCGCAAACCGGCCCCAAAGGAAGAAAAATGGCAAATCTCTATTACGACGATTCCGCGGATCTCGCGCTCATTCAATCCAAGAAAGTGGCCATCATTGGCTACGGCTCGCAGGGCCACGCGCATTCGCTTAACTTGCGCGACAGCGGCGTCAGCGTGTGCGTCGGGCTGCACGAAGGCAGCTCCTCGCGCGCCCGAGCGGAAAAGCAAGGCCTCACGGTCATGACTCCCGGGCAAGCCGCGAAATGGGCGGACGTCATCATGATTCTCGCGCCCGACACGAAGCAGCCGAAGCTTTATCGCGAAGATATCGAGCCGCATCTGCACAAGGGCAAGACGCTGATGTTTGCCCATGGCTTCAACATTCGGTTTGGCACGATCAAGGCGCCGGCGGATGTCGACATCTCCATGATTGCGCCCAAAGCTCCGGGCCATCGCGTACGCGAAGTTTTCACCGAAGGCGGCGGGACACCGGCGTTGATCGCGATCGAGCAGGACGCCAGCGGCCATGCTAAAGCGCTGGCGCTGTCCTACGCGAAAGGTCTTGGCTGCACGCGCGCGGGCGTCCTCGAAACAACGTTTACCGAGGAAACTGAGACCGATCTCTTCGGCGAACAAGCTGTTCTATGCGGGGGCGTGAGCGAACTCGTCAAAGCAGGGTTTGACACGCTCGTGGCTGCAGGCTATCAGCCGGAAGTGGCTTACTTCGAGTGCATGCACGAGCTGAAGCTGATTGTTGATCTCATCTATCGCGGCGGGCTCAGCTACATGCGCTATTCCGTCAGCGACACCGCCGAGCAAGGCGATTACAGCGCGGGGCCACGCATCATCACGCAGCAGACGCGCGAGGAGATGCGCAAGATTCTTGGTGAAATTCGCGACGGCAGCTTTGCGAAAAAATGGATCAAGGAAAACGAAGATGGCTGCCCGAATTTCCTTGCGACGCGCAAACGTGAGCAGAGCCACCAGGTCGAGCAACTCGGGCCTAAGCTTCGCGCCATGATGCCGTTTTTGCAGCCGATTATTGCGCCGGGGCTCGAAGAGAAGGCTGCCGCCACAAAGAAATGACTGTACTTTTTATTCCTCGACAATTTTATCTTGCGTCTCGCCTGTTGACTTGTTAGCCGATTTAGGCAATTCTCTGGCGCCATGACGAGAAGACAAGTTCCCTCTCCCGCATCCGTTCCCTCTTTGGCGGAGCGCATCGAGATACTCAGCTCGAAGCGCCAGGAGATTATTCGTCCCATTCTGGAACATCCGCGTGAGTACGTGCTCTTAAGCGTGCGCGCCATGGCCAAGCGGCTGCACACCGACCCTGCCACTGTGGTTCGCATCGTGCGCGGACTGGGGTTTGCGAGTTATCGCGATTTTCAAAAGCATCTGCACGATCTATCGATTGCCTTCGCCACTTCGCTCGATACCATGCAGTCTTCGGGCCGCGAAACAAGTATGCCCGCCTATATTCGGGAGGCTTTAGAGCAGGACCTCAAGAATTTGCACGGCCTTAAGAACAGTCTGGATGCCGCGCGTCTCGGCGCCCTGGCCAAACGCGTCTATGACGCGCGGCGCATCGTGCTGCTTGCCGGCGACCTGGCTTCTTTTCTGGCCGACTACCTGGAATATCAAATCACCCTGCTGGGCTTGCCGGTTTTTAAGGGCACATCCGCCGGGCGCATTGCCCACCTTGTGCGCACGGTCAACAATCGCGACCTCGTGATAGCGATCAGCTTCCGCAGGGGTCTTCGCCAGACTGTGGAAGGTGTGCACCTTGCGAAAGCTAGAGATGCGTACTGCGTCGGTGTCACGGATACCTACGTGTCGCCGCTGGCGCGCGAGTGCGACGAAGTGTTTCTGGCCTCCGTTGAATCCACTACGTTTGGGGCCTCGTATGCCGCTCCTGTAGCGCTTGTCAACTCCATCCTGGCTGCTTGCGCGCAGTATCGCCGGCCGCAGACGCTCGCCATCCTCAAGGAAATCGCAGAAGAACAGCGCAAGGGCTTCCGGTGGTATACCGTTTGAGGCGGCGCGGCGATTGGAACGCAGGCAGAATGGCCATACTCAGCCCTTCGCCTCGCTCAGGGTAAAAAGGATGACCCTACAAATGAAGAAAACATTAGACAGAGGACGCAGAGAGAACAGAGGGCACGGAGCGTTGCGGTATTGAAACAGACGTTTCTCTGTTGGGTTGCGACAGAAGCATTTGAAATCGCGTTTTGAGCGAGCGCGTAGGTGAAGTTCCGCAGTAGTCCGAACGATCCCATACCCTTTGGCAACATTTGTATCTCGCGTCCTTTCGTGTTCTCAGCTATGATGTGCGCCTGCCAATGGCCGCGCGGAATGCGATATCGGCAGGGAGAAGAGAAACGCAGGGATCCTGGCCGCCCATGTATCATTCATTCGCCAATCAACGACGATGGACTCGCAGTATTTCTGGCTGCGCGTTCCTTATTTTATTTGCCGTCAGCGTTCTGTCCACGATAGCGGGGCAACAAACGCCTGCTTCGCTGGAGCCCGGCCCAAAACCTGCCGACGTACCCGTAAAATGGAAACCCTGGATTGGCGAGTACGGATTGTCATCGACTCCCGCAGCGGATGATTCAGTCTACTTGCTCTCCGAGAGCGATGGCGTTATCCTGCTTTCCATTCGGCACGGGCAATCTGACAAAGCTCAATACGAAACTGTAAGCAAAGCCGCACCACGTGTCGTTCTACCCGCGGATAAGTCCAACGCTTTTCAACTCTATCTAAGCGCGTCACACGAGAGACTGCTTCATGTCGGCAAAGTGGAAGATCGCAAAATCACGCCTGATTCGGACGCTCCGCAACAAGTTCTGATCAAGCCTGTCGCGTCGATCGACCAGATTCGCAAAGAGGCGCTAAAGGCCACTCCGCCGGAAGAAAAAGGACCTTTTCGCAAACCCGATCTCGTCGAACTCGCGCCTCTTGATCCGGCAATTCATCTTGAGATTCGATATGCGACGACCAATGATTTTCTCGGGACGGCGGTCTATACGCAGGCTCGGGCGTTTATGCAGCGGCCTGCAGCGGAAGCGTTGGTTCGCGCTTTGAAAAAACTTCAGGCGCTTGGTTACGGGTTGCTTATTCACGATGCTTATCGGCCCTGGTATGTTACGAAAATCTTTTGGGACGCTACGCCGCCCGAAGGCAAAATTTTTGTTGCCGATCCGTCGCAAGGGTCGCGGCATAACCGCGGTTGTGCTGTTGATCTGACGCTCTATGACCTCGCCTCGGGAAAACCCATTGAGATGCCCGGCACTTACGACGAAATGTCCCCGCGCTCTTTTCCTGATTATCCTGGAGGTACGTCGCTACAGAGGTGGCACCGCGACCTTCTGCGGCGCGCGATGGAATCGGAGGGGTTTGCCGTTTACGAGCACGAATGGTGGCACTTCGATTACAAGGACTGGCACGAGTATCCGATTTTGAACATCAAGTTTGAAGATTTGAATTCCGGCCAGGGACTTGCGAGCGTTCACTAAGCAGCACGCATTGTCTCCGGTAACTTTTCTGGAGGGTTTTCACCTTGCACAGCAGACGATTTTTCTTCCATAGTTTCCTCGCGCTATTTCTCGGCGTGGCATTCTTCGGGGCGCCTGGAGCGGTGCGCGCGCAATCGGACGCCTCGCTTTCCGAGCGCATTCAAAAAGTGATGGACCGGCCTGAATTCGCTCATGCGAACTTTGGCATCGAGTTCTATTCGCTCGACACTGGGAAAATCGTCTACTCGTTCAATGCCAATAAAATGTTTGTGCCCGCTTCCACGACCAAAACCCTTACCGAGGGTACGGTGCTTGCCAAGCTTGGCGCCGACTACCGCTTCCACACCCGCGTGTACCGTACCGGCCCTATCGACAAAAAGGGCGTACTCAAGGGCGACCTGATTCTCGTTGCCAGCGGCGATCCCAATCTTTCGAATCGCATTCAGCCCGATGGGACTCTCTCTTTTGTTGACGAAGACCATTCCTACGGCGGACCGGCTGTGGCGGGCGATCCTCTGGCCGTGATCAAAAAAATTGCCAAGGACATCGCCGCCAAAGGGATTAAAAAAGTGGAAGGATTCGTTTTGGTGGATGCGAGTCTTTTCCCCGACGGCAACCGCGAGGGAGGCACGGGCGTCGTCATTTCCTCGATCGTTGTGAATGATAACGTGATCGATCTGGTCGCCACACCCGGCGCAAAAACCGGCGATCCGGTCACTCTGAATGTCTCTCCCAAAACCGGCTACGTGAGCTTCGTGAATCGCCTCACCACGTCCGCGGCGGGCTCGACGCCCGATATTCAAGATCCGAAAACGGTGACAAACCCAGACGGCACAGTCATCGTCACGCTCAACGGGTCGCTGCCGGTGGGCTCGCATCCGATCACCGCGCCGTACGCCGTGCCCTCGCCGACACAATTTGCTGAGACGGTTCTCGCCGAGTCCCTCGCTGCCGCGGACGTCGAGATCAAAGCTCCAAAAAGCGCGAGGGCGCCGGACTTCAAAGCTCTGGCGCACTTCTATACTGGCGACAACCAGGTTGCCGAGCACGAATCGCTTCCGCTCTCCGAAGAGATCAAAATCACTTTGAAGCTGAGCCAGAATCTTCATGCCAGCATGGGACCGTATTTTCTGGGAACGCTCGTCGCGAGGGACTTAAACGATCCGGTTCACGCGGGATTCAAAATAGAGCGTGCCTTTCTTCAGGATGGCAAGCTGGATATGTCGGGAGCATCGCAGGGCGACGGCGAAGGCGGCGATTATGCCGACCTTTTCAGCCCGGACTTCATTGCGCACTACATGGCGTACTTGAGTACACGTCCCGATTTTCCTGTTTTCTTCAAGGCGCTGCCGATTCTCGGAAAGGATGGCACGCTGGCGAAAATTCAGGTTAGCAGCCCGGCGGCGGGACACGTTTTTGCAAAAACGGGAACGTTTGGCTCGGAAGACAAGCTGAACGGAAAAATGATGCTGAACGGCAAAGGCCTGGCGGGATTTGTCATCACCAAGAGCGGACAAAAACTTGCACTGGGCATTTACGTGAATCACGTGAGTCTGCCGCCCGATCCAGAAGCTGCGCAAGCCGTTGGCGGGCAGGCGCTCGGCGAAATCGCGGCGGCGGCGTATGACGCTCCTCTGGACAGTTCCGCGACTGTGCCTTCAGCGAGTGCAAGCGCGGCCAAGGCCGCTCCTGTCTACGACATCATCATCCGCAATGGCCACATCATCGATGGTGCGGGCAATCCGTGGTACGCCGCCGACGTGGCGATACAAGGGGACCGCATCGCGGCTATCGGAAATCTGGGCGATGCCCATGCCAAGAGCGAAATCGACGCCAAGGGGCTGATCGTATCGCCCGGATTCATTGACATGCTGGGCCAATCCGAATCCGCCCTTCTGCTCGACAATCGCTCGCTTAGCAAACTTTCGCAGGGCATCACTTCAGAAATTACCGGCGAAGGCGGCTCGATCGCACCCCAAAATGAGAAGACTCTTGCCCCGCTCAAGCCCTTCCTCGATCAATTCAAATTCACTGTGGATTGGACTACGCTCGACGGCTACTTCCGGCGCCTGGAGAAGCAAGGCACTCCCATCAATATCGGGACTTATGTAGGCTCCGCACAGGTTCGCGAAGCGATCATCGGCGATGACGATCGCGCGCCTACTCCCGCCGAGCTTGAGCAAATGAAAGCGCTGGTCGAACAAGCCATGAAAGACGGTGCGCTCGGCGTTTCCAGCGCGCTGATTTATCCGCCAAACATTTACGCGAAAACGGACGAGCTTGTCGCGCTTGCGAAAGTCGCTTCCCAGTACGGCGGCCTATATGCGACCCATATGCGCAGCGAGGGCGCTTCGGAGATGCAGGCGCTGGACGAAGCGATTCGTATCGGCCGCGAAGCCAATCTTGCGGTGGAAGTTTTCCATCTCAAGGTCAGTGGGAAGGCTCGTTGGGGCAATATGAAAAAAGTCGTCGCAGCCATTCAGGCCGCGCGCGATTCCGGTCTGGACATTGCGGCCAGTATGTATCCCTATCCGGCGGGGGGAACGGCGCTCGCGTCCGCGCTACCGCCATGGGTGGCTGATGGCGGCGTGCAGAAACTTCTAGCCCGTCTGAAGGATCCAGCAATTCGCGCCCGGATCAAGAAAGAATTGGCCGGCGATCATCCGGACTGGGAAAATCTCTATTACGATTGCGGCGGCGGGGCGGGGGTGATGCTGGCGTCGATAGAAAATAAGGATCTAAAACATTTTGAGGGCAAGACCGTCGCGGACGTCGCCAAAGCGTGGAACAAATCGCCCGAGGATACGCTTATGGACTTCGTTCTTGCCGATTCCGCGCAGACTGGCGCACTTTATTTCATGGCCAGCGAGGAAGATATCAAGACCGGGCTCGAGCAGAGGTGGACCAGCATCGGCCTGGATGCCAACGAAATGTCGCTCGATGGCCCCATTTTCGAACCTCACACCCACCCGCGCGCCTTCGGTTCGATGCCGCGCTTTCTCGGGCACTACGTTCGCGATGAGCATTTGATGCCGCTGGAAACAGGGATTCGGAAAATCACTTCGTTCCCGGCGCAGAGAGAACATCTCGATGGGCGCGGATTGCTGAAGACAGGTTATTTTGCGGATGTGACTATCTTCGATCCAGCGACGATCATTGACCGCGCTACGTTCGTTAAGCCGGCGCAGCTCTCGGAGGGGATCGCTTATACGATCGTCAACGGACAGGTCGAGTACGACCATGGCAAACTCACGGGGGCAACGGCCGGACGGGTTTTGCGCGGGCGTGGGTGGCAGGCAGAAACGCACTAATTATCGTCGTGGAACGGTGGGCGTTCAAGAGTTCAAAGTTGAAGAGTTGAAGAAGAGGGATGGCAGGCGACGGCCTACAGATCGGAAAAACACTACACAGAGATCGCAGAGAGAACAGAGGGCACAGAGAAGAGTTCTCGAAACATGAAGCGATCATCCTCAGCCCTCGCGTCGCTCAGGGCAAAAAAAGGATGACCCTACATTAGCTCAGGGAAGTTTTGCCCAGGTCCGCGACGCGGC
The DNA here is from genome assembly GCA_035313865.1 of Candidatus Acidiferrum sp. Taxonomy (GTDB): domain Bacteria; phylum Acidobacteriota; class Terriglobia; order Acidiferrales; family UBA7541; genus Acidiferrum. The sequence goes on along the minus strand of DATFZY010000111.1, from coordinate 25,462 downwards.
GCTCGTAGGTCATCTCGGCCCAGCCGTGCTTGCCGAAGTAGCGCAGGACGATCTTGTGGCCCGGCACAATTTTCGCGCGCGCTTTCGTCAGCGAATCGGAGAGTTCCACCCATTCGCCGTCGACCAAATAGCTGCCCTCCCAGCCGCGGAGCTCGAAGTGGCCATCATTTTTTAGGATAAGCGGGGCCGCCGTGCAAGGCATGACTTTGTTCTGCACCTTGGCTTGCGAACACTCATAGCGGCCGGAAACATCGACTACTTGAGATTTAGCGGAGGGAATGAGCGCGAAACATAGAGCAGCCAAGCTGCAGAACCGGAAGAAGCTCGGTCCAAGCCGAAGCAGTCCCATGCGAGTCTCCACGACCGGAACGCCGTTGCTGCGGAGCGTCGTCCCTGTCCTTTGGTACAGGTGCAAGTTGTTCGCCAAGGCTACTACATCTAAACGGTTGAAAACAAGGCCCTTATTAAATCGGCGGTACCTGTACCATCAGGCATTGGGAAGAGTTATTCCCCTTTGGCTCAGGGGTGTGCACCAGTTCTAGCCTGCGCACTTAGGCAAACCTGCGGGCACGGCGTGCCGTGCCCCTACAAATTCAGCCACGATCAAAATGGGAGCTCGGCCGTGGCTTGACCGTCCTTGCGCGGGTCGGAGGCGCCATAATTTACGCCCGCGGCAAAATCGCGCAGGACCGCCTGGCCGCCGCCTACGCGGCTTGAAAAAGTGCCCAGCACCTTGACCTGGTGGCCTTTGGCTGTCAGTTCGTCGCGCACCTTGCCGTTGAAGCGATTTTCCATTTCTACGTCGCAGCCCGTGAAGGTGTATTTAGTGAAGCGCGCGGACTCGACGGCAGCCTGAATGTTCATCTTGAAGTCCGCTATGTTGGCGATGAACTGCGCGTGGGCTTGTGCCTGATTCCAGCCGCCCATAATTCCGAAGGCTACGCGCTTGTCGCCATTCTGGGCGAAGCCCGGAATGATCGTGTGGCGCGGCCGCTTGTGGCCCGCTAGCGCGTTTGGCGATGTGGGGTCGAGGGTGAACAGGCCGCCGCGATTGTGCAGGACAAAACCCGCGCCGGCTGGAACGATTCCTGAACCAAATGCGGAGTAATTGCTTTGGATCAGCGAAACCATGTTTCCATCGCGATCCACAACGCTCAGATACGTTGTGTCGTTCCCGGTGGCGATTTCGCCCGCTGAACTGTTGCAGTCGGCGTGGTCCGGATCAATCAGCTTAGCGCGCTCCACTGCCCAGGCTTTAGAAAGGAGCGTCGCGACCGGCAGTTTCTGCCCGCGGGGATCGCCGAGATATTTCCCTATGTCCGCGTAAGCCAGTTTCTTCGCCTCAATCATGGCGTGCAGGGCATTCGTCGAGCCAAATCCGAAATCCTTCTGCCCTAACGGAAAAGTCTCCATGATATTGAGCATTTCGAGCGCGGCGATGCCCTGCCCGTTGGGAGGCATTTCGTAGACCGTCCAGTCGCGGTAGGTCGTCGAAATTGGCTCAACCCATTCGCTCGAATATTCGGCGAGGTCCTTCTCCGTCATCGTGCCGTTGTGGCGCTTGATGGCATCGAGAATCTTTTTGGAAATTTCTCCCTTATAAAACGCATCCCTTCCGTGCGCCGCGATCTCCTGGAGCGACGAGGCCAAGTCCGGATTCTTAAACAATTCCCCGACCTTCGGCGCATGATCGCCCGGCAAATAGAGACTTGTCGCGGCATCGTCCGTGCGCAACAAGTCCACTTCCGCCGCCCAATATGCGGCATCCCACTCCGGCACCGGAAAACCGTCCTGCGCCATTCGGATGGCCGGCGCAAGATCGTCTTTCAGCTTTTTTCTTCCAAACTTGTCGGCCAGCTTCTGCCAGCCATCTACAACGCCCGGGACGGTAATGGAATGCACGCCCTTCTGCGGCATGTCCACCAAACCCTGCTTGTGCAAAAACTCAATCGTCAATCCCTTTGGAGCCCAGCCGCTGGCGTTCAGTCCGTAGAGTTTGTTCGCCTTTGCGTCGTAGACAATCACGAAAAGATCTCCGCCGATGCCGTTCATCATGGGCTCGACGACGCCCATCATCGCGTTGGTGCCAATTGCGGCATCCACGGCGTTTCCGCCGCTCTCCAGGATGCGCACGCCTGCTTGCGAGGCGAGCGGGGATTCGGACGCAACGACTCCGCCTTTCGAGATGACCATCGACCGCGTCTGAGCGCGGTCTTGTGCATTGGCATCGGTATTCAGCATCATTGCGGCTCCGGCAACGATTGAAAACCCTATTCCCCGCATCCACATCGAGATTCGCATGCTCCCCCTCGACTCATCACCCAGCAACGCCCGCACCTTACGTTAAAAAATCGGGCTCTCCGCTTTCTTGGGCTTGGGAACTTCCGGTGCTACATAAGAACTTTCAAACACATAGTTCCCTGAACCCACGAACAAAACAACGTCATCCCGCTCCTGATGCCAATTGGAAAACTCACCGCGCCCCGAGACAGGCTTGCCGCCCTCGCTCACTTGCTCCAATTTGGCTCTGGGCAATCGCACCATCGCCGTGGTATTCGCCGGCACTTGGACGCTCAATGTGAGCTTTCCGTTCGCGATTTTCCATCCCGACTCCACTCGCCCGTACATGCTCTCTACTGAGGCATTAGCGTAAGTCAGTTCGCCTCCCGGATGCGGCTCGATCAAAATGTGTTTGTAACCCGGTGCCCGCTCATCGATCTCGAGCCCTGCGACCACCCCGTACATCCAATTGCCGATCGCTCCGTAGGCATAATGATTGAAGGAATTCATTCCCACATCTTGCATGCTTCCGTCGGGTTTTTGGCCGTCCCATCGTTCCCAGATTGTTGTGGCGCCCTGCGTCACCGGGTAGAGCCACGACGGATATTCCTTGCGGTTCAGGAGCATGTACGCCTCGTCCAGATACCCGTAGTCGCTGAGAGCCTGGCATAACACTGGCGTGCCCAGAAAGCCGGTCGTCAAATGTTTGAACTTCCGCACATCCTCGGCCAAACGCGCCGCTGCTCCGGCCCTCATGGGTTCCGGAAGTAGATCGAATTCCAGGGCCAGGGCATAGGCTGTCTGGGTGTCGGAAGAAAGCCGTCCGTTAGGAGTTACGAACTCCTTCACGAACGCGGCTTTTATTTTTTCCTCCAACGCCGCATAGTCCGCCGCGTCTTCTTTTTTTCCGAGAACTTCCGCGGTCTTCGCCAGCAGTTCCGTCGATCGCGCGAAGTACGCTGTCTGAATCAAATCTGGGGACGTTGTTGCTCCCGGATACGCAGCGCTGGTGGTGGCAAACGACAGCCAATCTCCAAACGTAAATCCGGTGTTCCAGAGGTATTTCTCTCCCGCGGCATGACGTATGTATTCCACCCACGCCTTCATGCTGGTGTACTGCTCCGCCAGAATGCGCTTGTCCCCAAATGCCTGGTACACCGTCCACGGCATGACCACCGCGACGTCTGACCAGCCCGCTGAGGCCGAGGCACCCTTGCGCGTGTCGTGCGTCAGCGCGTTGGGAACGACAAACGGCACGGCGCCGTCGTCTTGCTGATCGAGCGCCACGTCTCGCAGCCACTTCGTATAGAACCCCGCGGTATCGAAGTTAAACGACGCCGTCGGCGCAAACACCTGCGCATCACCCGTCCAACCGAGCCGCTCGTCGCGCTGCGGGCAGTCCGTCGGCACATCCACAAAATTCCCTTTCTGTCCCCAAATAATGTTGTGCTCCAGTTGATTCAGCAGAGCGCTCGAACTTTCAAACGTCCCCGTCCTCTCCATCGCGGAGTGCACCACCACGCCGGTAAAATCACTCGCCTTCACTTCGCCCGGCCATCCGCTGACGGCCACATAGCGGAATCCCTGAAACGTGAAATGCGGCTCGTAGACTTCTGTTCCTTGCCCTTTGGTGGTGTACTGAATCATTTCCTTCGCTGACCGCAAATTCGCGGTATAAAAATTCCCTTCTTTGTCCAGAACTTCGGCGTGCCGCAAAGTAATCGTCGTGCCCGCTGGCGCGGCGAGGCGGAACCTCACCCAGCCCACCATGTTCTGCCCCATATCGAGCACAGTATCTCCGGCGGGGGTTTTGAATACTTTTACGACCTTCAATTCTTCAATCTCTTTCACCGGCGGCCCTGCTGGCGCGACCAAACTCGCTTTCGGTGCCTCCTCAGCCGTTACGCTCTTCCAGTCCTTGTCAGAAAATCCCGCTTCGCTCCATCCCGCCTTTTCGAGGCGCGCATCGTACGCCTCTCCGTCATAAATGTCCGCCCAGAGCACCGGCCCCGTCGCGGCTTTCCATTTTTCGTCGCTGGTCACAATTTCCTGCGTGCCGTCCGTATACCGGACCACCAGCTGCGCGAGCAGCTCAAGTTTCTTTCCGTAGCCGTTTCTTCTCTTTTCCCATCCGATCCGTCCACGGAACCATCCATCTCCCAGCGTCGCTCCCAAACAGTTTTCACCACTTTCCAGAAGGCCCGTCACGTCGTACGTCTGGTACTGGTAGCGAAAATCGTAAGCCGTCCAACCCGGCGTGAGTTGTTGATCCCCGACGCGCTTTCCGTTCAATTGCATTTCGTAAACGCCCATGGCCGTCGCATATATTCGCGCACGTTCCACTTTTTTCTTTGCGTTCAGCGCAAATTCCCGCCGCATCATCGGCGACGGATTCGATTTCGTCTCGTCCTCCGCCAGATTCGGAGTAATCCATTTCGCTTTCCAGTCGCCGGCATGCAGCAGACCCATCTCCCAATGCGCGGCTTTGCTCCAATCCGAGAGATGCCCGTGATTGTCCGCCACCCGCACCTGCCAGAAATAAATCGCTCCGCTCTCCAGCGCTGGTCCGCCGTACTCAATCTGAATGGAGGCATCCGACGTCTGCTTGCCGCTCTCCCAAATCGTCTTCCCCTGCGCGAGGCCAGCCTGCGAAACCGCCACGCGCAGCTCATAACTCGTCTGCGCGGTGCCGCGCTCCGAATTCACCAATTCCCAGCTGAATCGCGGCTTTGTGACATCAATTCCCACTGGATCCACTTTGTACTCGACGCGCAAATTCTTCACGGCGAGCGGAGTCTGTGCTTGCGTGGGAGGCGCGCCCAGTGAACCGCCACTCGCAACACAAACCAGCATCGCCGCTCTTGTCCATCGCATGGCCGTCATGTTCCAGTTCATCCTCTGCCGTCCTCTAGTGAGTTTCCCCGGCCGATAGTTGCCGGAGTTCAGCGACGACCCGCTTGAGTTCTTCCACCATCCGATTCGATCCCCTTTGCTCAAAAACTTTGATCAGCTCCTCGAAATACCAAAGCTGCTGCTCGCGTCCTCGCTTGAACCGCTTCCAAACCTCGGCTCCTTCTTTTCTATAGTCGTCAAGGATCGAACGGGCGTTATACAACTTGTCGGCCACGGAAACCAGTAGCGTTTCCTGTGAGTCTTTCCGCAGACGCTTGATGTACGAATTCTTCCGCTCTTCCCAATTCGGTTTCTTGCCGCTGTCCTCTTCAAAACTGTCCGTCAGGCCTTCCACGATTTTGGCTACATCTTTTCCGAAGTTCGCTTCAATGTCGTGCAGCCGCGGCATCCCGCCCGCGTCTTCCACCGCATCATGCAGCAGCGCCGCGATCACCATATCTTCCGTCACTGGAAAGCCCACTTCACCGTTTTCACCCATCACCAGCGCGGCGACTCCCAGCAAATGCGCCATATACGGCACCAGCGTCTCCTTGCGGCAATTGATGTGCACATGCCGCGCGTAATCGACCGCGTTAGTGAATCGAGATGTAAGTTGCAACGGCTTTTTCAATTTTTGTTTGGTCATATCTTTTGCGCCCAGCCACACCCCAAACCACGTCAACCTTCCGCGCCACCCATTCTAGTTCTTCTGGAGTTTCCCGCTAACCGTCAGGCGGTCCAACCATCGCTGCGCCGTTGCGGCTTCCTTGCGGTCCCCGTGCTCCTTCAAGAATTCCCGCAAAGTCTGCGCCGCTTCCTCATAACGTCCCACCGCCGTCAGCGATTGCGCCACCAGCAACGCAATCTCCGGAGCATTCCCTTTCGAATCCGCCAAAGCTGCCCGCGACATTTTCAGCGCATCATCATACTGCTCGTGCTGGTAATACGCTTTGGCCAGCGTCCATCGCGTCTCCCACGAGCCCGCGACATTCAATTGCAGGGATTTCTCCAAAGGCGCAATAGCGTCGCCATATTTTCCCTGGTCGCAAAGCGCCATCCCCAGCGCCGCAAACGCTCGTGCATGATTCGGATCGACCTGCGTGGCTTTTTCCAGCGCGGTTTGCGCCTCCGTCCACTTCTGCTGCTTCAGCGAAAGCACTCCTTGCGCGTACAAAACATCTGGATGTCCCGGCGCCAGCCGCATCGCTTCGTCAACGTTTTTCTTCGCCTCAGGTAAATTGTTCTCGCCCAGCGCCTCCAATCCTTTATCCACCGCTTTCTTCGCTTTCGGCGCCAGCAAGGGCCTCCCGGGAACTCCCGCGGGAGTTGCCCCGTTCGAGGCGCGCCGCAGGTAGACATCCACCTCCACTCTGCCGGACGCTTGCACGGAAATGTCCTTCTGCGCGTCTTCGTACCCCGCAGCCTTCACAATGATCGTAAAATCGCCCACATAGTTGGCCACCAGCACGGCCCGCCCCCGCGAGGTCTCTCCCGACGCGCAGGGAATGGATCCGTCGCGGTAAACTCTCACCATCGCTTCCGAAGTCAGCGGCTCGCCCGTTGCGTCCCGCACGGTCACGCTGATTTCCACGCCCCTCCCGTGGAACTCACTCGCCGCGCTTCCACTGTCCTGGCAAAATCCCGGAAGGCTGAACAACGAGGAGAACACCACCAGCGGTAAAACCCGCGAAACCACGAAACGAACAAATACCCCGGCTCTTCCCTGAGCTTCGACCTGGACCCACTCGCGGATCCTGCTGTGGCAACACCACATGCCGGCCCTCGACTAATTGCCGCGAGCCTAGTCCCCGTTTCTTATCGCGTCAAGCGAAACGTTTTTATTCACGCAACTCGGCGAGTATAGCAACAGACTTCTCACGCCTCTGTACTGTTTCCAGTTCTCACTAAAGTCGGTAGACTGTACACGCTCCTCCGTCGCGGGCCTCCCTCTGCCGCCGCGGAGCCACTCAAAGTGCCTGAACAACACAACTTACCGCCAGCCAGACCTTCCGACCCCAATACAGAAGCGCAGATTGACGCACTTCTCGCAGGCCGTCATGCCGATCCCTTCGCTGTACTCGGCCCGCATCCCATCTCCTCGCCCACTGGGCAAACCTGGGCCATCCGTTTCTTCCGCCCCGGCGCTGCCGAAGCCAGCGTTTTGCTGCAAGGTGAATCGGAGCCAATCCCTGCCCGCCGCTTGCGCCCCGAAGGTTTCTTTGAAGCCGTTCTGCCGGGTACGCATCAATACGCACCCGCTCCCGGTTCCTATCGCATTCGCTTGCGCACCGGCCACGGAGAAACCGTCGAAGCCTTCGACACCTACGCCTTCCCTTTTCTTCTTAGCGAGTTCGATCTGCACCTGATGGGCGAAGGCCGCCACTACGACACCTACGACAAACTCGGCGCGCATCTGCGAACTCTCGAAGGCATTCGCGGCGTGCATTTCGGGGTCTGGGCGCCCAGCGCCAAACGCGTCAGCATAGTCGGCGACTTCAACCGCTGGGACGGTCGCGTCAATCCCATGCGCGCCCGCGGATCTTCCGGCATCTGGGAACTTTTCGTACCCGAACTGGCGGAAGGTGCCATCTACAAGTACGAAATCATTGGCGCTCAAGGCGCAACGCTTCCACTCAAAGCGGATCCTTACGCCTTCAGAGCCGAACTTCGCCCCAACACCGGCTCAGTGGTCGTCAATCTCGATACCTATGAGTGGTCCGACGGGCTGTGGATGCTCCAGCGCACGCAGAAAAACTGGCTCGAGTCCGCCGTTTCGGTGTACGAAGTTCATCTCGGCTCCTGGCGCCGTGTGCCGGAAGACGGCAATCGCTGGCTCACCTACCGCGAACTCGGCGACCAGCTGATTCCCTACGTAAAGGATCTCGGCTACACGCACATCGAGCTTCTGCCCATCATGGAGCACCCCTTCGACGGTTCGTGGGGCTACCAGACCATCGGCTATTTCGCCGTCACCAGCCGCTACGGGACTCCCGCGGAATTCATGCAGTTCGTGGACCGCTGCCACCAGGCAGGCATCGGCGTTTTCCTCGACTGGACTCCCGCGCATTTCCCGCGCGACACTTTCGGCCTCGCCCAGTTCGATGGCACGCATCTCTACGAGCACGCCGACCCGCGTCAGGGCACCCACCCCGACTGGGGCACGCTCGTCTACAACTACGGGCGCAACGAGGTTCAGAACTACCTCATATCGAATGCTCTCTTCTGGCTCGACAAATATCACATTGATGGGCTGCGCGTGGACGCCGTCGCTTCCATGCTCTATCTCGACTATTCGCGCAAGCAAGGTGAGTGGATCCCCAACGAGTATGGTGGCCGCGAGAACCTCCACGCCATTTCCTTCCTGAAGCGCATGAACGAAGTTGCGCATGGGCGTTTCCCCGGAATCCTGACCATCGCCGAAGAATCCACGTCCTGGCCCAGCGTCACCCGCCCCACGTATTTGGGCGGTCTCGGCTTCAGCCTGAAGTGGAACATGGGTTGGATGAACGACACGCTAGGCTATTTCTCGAAGAATCCAATTCATCGCAAGTACGAACACAACAAGCTGACGTTTTCGATGCTCTATGCATTCACCGAGAATTTCATGCTGCCTTTTTCTCATGACGAAGTCGTCCACGGAAAAAATTCTCTTCTGCACAAAATGCCCGGCGATATGTGGCAACAATTCGCGAATCTGCGTTTGCTGCTCGCGTATCAGTGCGCACACCCCGGTAAAAAACTCTTGTTCATGGGCCAGGAATTAGCGCAGCGCAATGAATGGAGCGAAGCGACGAGCCTGGACTGGCACCTCCTTCAGCACGACTCGCATAAGGGCATCCAGAGACTGGTCGGTGACCTGAACAAGCTCATCGTGAACTTACCAGCGCTTCATGAAGTGGATTTCAACTGGCAGGGATTCGAGTGGATTGACGCCAACGACTCCGACAACAGCGTCTTCGCATTCCTGCGGCGCGGGAAAAAGCCCGAAGACCTGCTAGTAGTAATTCTCAACGCCACGCCTGTAGTTCGCGAAGGCTACCGAGTAGGCGTCCCCCAATCCGGCTATTACGAGGAAATTCTCAACTCCGATGCGGCAAACTATGCCGGGTCAAACGCAGGCAACATGGGCGGCCAAAACGCTTCCGACCAGCCCTGCCAGGGCCGTCCCCATTCTCTCTGCTTGACGCTTCCGCCGCTGGCCGCCATCTTCCTGAAGTGGCGCGCAAACTAAAAAATCCGGAAACATTTCCGCCCCCACCCTCGTATCTCACTCCAAATGCCTAAAGGAGGCATCCTCCTATGACCAGCCGCACCCGGCGTTATTTTCCGCTGATCGCCTTTCTAGCTGTGGCATGCCTGTTCGCCCCCCTCCGCACGCATTCCCAAACAAGCTCAAACCAATCAAGCACTTCCGCCTCTAACGAACGTTGGCTCCACGTCCGCGTCATCAGCACCAACTCGAAAGGCGAGACGGTAAAGGTAAACGTCCCCCTCGAACTCGCCGAAAAAGTCCTCCCAGCCATTGACCACGACCGCTTCCACGGAGGCAAAGTCCGCATCGGCTGCATGGACTGCGACGGAGTAGACGTTCGCACGCTCTTCGAAGCCGTTCGCAATTCGAAAGACGGCGAATTCGTAACCGTCCAAAGCAAAGACGCCGACATCAGCGTCGCAAAGAAAGATGGCTTCTTCCTGGTCCACGTTCACGACAAAAACCGTTCCAAAAACTCCCAGGTCGAGGTCAAGATGCCGATGAAGGTCGTCGAAGCTCTGCTATCCGCTGGCAAAGACGAACTGGACATCGTAGCGGGCCTGCATGCCCTCCCGGCCCAAGGCGATGTGGAGCTGGTCTCGGTGAAAGACGACGAAAACACAATTCGCGTCTGGCTGGATTCCAAAAACGTCACGGACTAGGGCGTGTTTCTGAATTTTTGAACGTTTGAACTATTTAGCTTTTGAGCCTTTGGAACGTCTTTCTTAGGGTTTAGAGGCAGCCGCACTCCCGCTCAATAGCGGGAGCCGGGGAAGGAAAAGGGACATGTTACTAGCCGCGAAAATCGCTCTGGGACTCGGGGCCACGGTGGCCGCAGCAGGTGCCTACACCTTTCACGAGGGCCTCCTGCGCGTAGACGTCGACGAGAGCCGCCACAACGGCCAGCACATCCACGTCTGGGTTCCGGCCGCAATCGTGCCAATGGCGATGCATTTCCTTCCCCGCCACCAAATGGAGCGCGCCGGCTATCAGGCCGGGCGGTTTATGCCCCTGTTCCACGCCGTAGCCAAAGAACTACAAAAATACCCCGAAGCCGACTTGGTAGAAGTCCGCGACGGCAACCAATTCGTCCACATCCGTACGCACAATGGCAGCTTGCTGATCGACGCCGAAGAGCCAGGCCAGACAGTCCACGTAGCCTGCCCGCTGGCCACAATCGACGATGTCTCCCGCGAAATCGCCGAGTTTGCGCCTGCATCCTAGGCAGGCTGAGCCTTCTATAACCAGATTTCTCATCTCTATTTAACGCCCCCGCAACATTCCTCAGCGACACTTTCGCCGGATGCTCCGCATCAGCACGCCTGCAAAATAGAGAGGAAACACCATGCCAAGGTTTCTCCTGAGGCAATTCGCTTCGTTCATTCTTACGGCGGCACTGATCTTCACCGCTTCCGGTGTTTCCTTCGCTGACGAACACGAGCGGGATTGCGCGGTCACCACAGCAGCCGCGAACGTAAAGCACGTATTCGTGATCGTGTTGGAAAACAAGACCTTTAGCGATACGTTCGGAACCAGCACGCAGGATCCTTACTTGCAGCATACGCTGGTGCCGATGGGCGGACTGCTGACGGAATATTACGGCACAGGCCACGTCAGCCTGGACAACTACATTTCGCTGATCAGCGGGCAGGCTCCGACGCCCGATACGGACGATGACTGCATTCCTGGTTTGACGGGGGCAGGCGCGGCGGGCGGAAACTTCAACGACGTGGAGCGCACCGGTATGGCCCCGGACGGACAGGTCGTTGCCGCCGGTGGGTGCATTTATCCCAGGGATATTCGCACGCTGCCGAATCAGCTGGAAGAAAGCGGCCGGACGTGGAAGGGCTACATGGGCGACATGGGGAACGATCCCGCGCGAGAAAGCGCGACCTGCGGTCATCCGACGATCGGCGTCGGCACGGACCACACCAATACGGCCGAAGCGCCGAGCGCTCTGGTCCCGCTGGGCGACGCTTACGCCACGCGCCATGATCCGTTCATGTATTTTCACTCGATCATTGATGACGCGGCCAGCTGCAGCCGCCACGTGGTCAATCTCAACAATTTGCCCAAAGATTTGGCGGATGAGCGGACCACGCCAAATTTCGTGTTTATCACGCCGAACCTGTGCGACGACGGCCACGACGGCAGCGGCACCGGCGCCCCCGGCACGCTTTGCGCCAACGGTGGACCCGGCGGCCTCACTTCCATCGACGCCTTCCTGAAAACCTGGGTGCCGCAGATTATGGCATCGCCGGCCTATCAAAAAGACGGCTTGCTGATCATCACCTTTGACGAAAGCAACATCACGGAGAGCGTCACCGTGAGCCCAACCGGACAAGAGATCGTGGATCTGACGTTCGCGGGACAAACGTGCTGCAATCAACAGCCGGGACCGAATCTAACAGGTGTTCGGCCCGGTACGGCGACCTTGCTCAATACTCCAACGCTCCAGGAGAACATCATCTTCAACGGCTTCGGCGGCGACCGGATTGGCGCGCTGTTGCTCTCACCCTTCATCAAGCCGGGCAGCACCTCGGACATCCCCTATAATCACTACGCGATGCTCAGGAGCCTTGAGGATATCTTCCAACTCGGCCATATCGGCTATGCAGCGGATAATCGTCGCTTGCAATATTTCCTGGACACAATTGGAGACGATGAGAACGTCTTCCAGGGCGGGCACGGCCACAAGCATTTTGATGGTGGACTGCCTTTCTAAAACCGTTTGGCGCCTCCGTTCGGGAGGTGCATGGACCGGCCCGGGCGGCAATGGCGCCAACAGTTGCGTGATTTTCCGATGGTGACCTCGAGGAATGCCTGATCGAAATGTGCGGGGACGATTCCCTTCTTACAAGTTCGTCCTCGCTTTCATCGTTGTTCTGACCGGCTGGATTTCCTTCGCCGATCGCACCGCTGCGCCTACTTACGCCTCCCAAACAAAGGCCGAGCCTGAAGTGCCTGCTGCGAGCGATTCAGCGACATCTGTTTCCCCTGCCGCCGCACTGGGCGAGAAGATTTTTTTTGACACTTCCTTGTCGGCGTCTGGGCGGATGTCGTGCGCCACGTGCCACAATCCTGCGCATGCCTATGGGCCGCCCGATGGCCTGGCGGTGCAATTGGGAGGACGAAGACTGGACCGCCAGGGCGCGCGCGCAGTGCCGTCTTTGCGTTACGTACTGAATCGCACGCCCATCTGGAATAAGGAGTACATTTCAAACCCGGCGGAGCGGATCATGGAGGGAGAGGAACCGCCAACTGGCGGATTCGGCTGGGATGGGCGTTTCAATACGCTGCATGATCAGGCCACCTTCCCGCTGCTGGCACCCAACGAAATGGCCAATGCCAGCCCCGAGGAAGTCGCAGGCAAACTTCAGCGCGCTAAGTACAACGAAGAATTTCGCAAACTCTTTGGCGAGCAAATCTTCGCTGATCCAACCAAAGCTTACGCTCAAGCCCTGCTCGCCCTCGAGCGCTTCGAACTGGAAGACCCCAGCTTCCATCCCTACACCAGCAAATACGACGATTACCTCGACGGCAAAGCCGAGCTCACCGCTCAGGAAAAGCGAGGCCTAGCCTTGTTTGACGATCCCCGCCGCGGCAACTGCGCCTCCTGTCACCGCGACAGCCGCGGCGCCGACGGCTCGCACCCTATTTTCACGGACTACGAGTTCGAGGCCCTGGGAGTCCCGCGCAACCCCGAGATTCAAGCAAACGCCTCGCCCACCTATTACGATATGGGCCTCTGCGGCCCGCTGCGCACCGATCAGTCCCGCGAGCAGAAGTACTGCGGCCTCTTCAAAACCCCCACACTCCGCAACGTAGCGATCCGCGCAGTCTTCTTCCACAACGGCCGCTTCCACGGCCTCAAAGAAGCCCTCCGCTTCTACATTCGCCGCGACACCGATCCCCACCTTTGGTACCCAGTCTCCTCGGGAAACGTGCTAACCAAATTCGACGACTTACCTTCCCCATTACGCGCCAATATCGATGTAATCGACGAGCCGCTGACTCGTCATGAAGGAGCGGTTCCGGCGTGGACCGATGCAGAAATCGAAGATGTGATCGCTTTTCTGAAAGCCCTGACCGACCGCGACGGACTGCCTTTAAATCACTAGGAGCCTCTATTGGTTCGGCTGCTGTTGTTTTTGCATCTGTTGCATCATCTGACGCTTCATGGCTTCCGGGTCGAACTTCGTGGGCGCGCCGGTGATGTGGTCCTTGGCATCGGTAATCACTTTGACCAGGACCATCGTGTTCGTCGGCGTGACTTCCTTCACTAAACTTATGGGCGTGACCTGCGAACTGGCCCACACGTCGCCTTTGCCATCGTCTTTGGCCCAGTGCTCGCAAGCAAAAGTTCCCGCAGGCACCGTGATGGACTCCGTCCCGACCTTGTGCCACTTGTCCATTTCGTCAGACATTCGGGACCGCTGCTGTGCAGTGGGGTTCATCGGCATTTCCATGGGCGGCTGGCCGGGCTGCTGAAAGATCATGCGATGAAACTGAAAGTCATCCTTGGTGACGAGCATTTTGCCGTACATCATGCCGCCCGTCCTCGGATCGGAGTGGCCAAACTCCAGCCAGAACCCGTCTTTCCCTTCCACGGACTCCTGGCCGACCACAGACATTTCCAGCGTGCTTTTCTTTTGGTCTCGTTCGGTTTCGTAAACGGCGCCGGATCCGACGACAGGTTTGAATATGTCGGCAATCGCCGGTTTCTTGAAAAAGTCCATGCCCAGCTGTGCGCGAGTAGTCGCCCCGGCTATCGTGCAAAGACCTGCGGCTACCAACATGAGGTGCTGTCGTTTCATTGCTCGGCTCCTTGAGTTCCTGTGCCGCCATCGCAGGCGAACTTCTCTCGCGTGGCGTGGCTGGAGAGTGTCCCAAAATTACCAGCTTGGGGGGAGCGAGACAAATATAGAGAACGCTTTGGTAGCCAAAGAAACACAGCCAGGCAAGAGGTGGAGCAATCGTACGTCAAGGAAAGAATTTACTCGTAAGCAAGAGCCACAACAGGATCGTAAGTCGCCGCACGAAGCGCAGGATACATAGCCCCGATGGAAGCGCCAACGAGCGCGAGCAGCGTCGCGGAAAGAATCCACTGAGGTGTTATCAGAATCATGAGGCCGGGATTCGTCTCTTTCATGATGGCCTGAAAAGCAAACGTAAGCACAATTCCCAAAACGCATCCCAACCCGGTGAGAATCAGCGTCTCGCCGAGCAGCATCCGCATAATTCCGAATCGGGACAGACCAAGCGCTTTGAGAATTCCAATCTCTCGCGTACGTTCCATCACCATGGTGTGCATGTTGAGCAGCACGACAAGAAAACTGATGACCATGCCAAGCCCCACCATGGTCCGCGTAAACGGTTTCAAAAGGGGAAGATTCGAGGTGCTCATCAGCGTGACGTACTCGGACATGGAGCGCACGCGGTCCTGCGGATCGAGCGCGATAATCTGCGCGCGCGTCCCTTCGGTGTCGCCTTTGCTGCGCACATAAAACATAGACACGCGGTTCTCCGCTCCGGCAATACTCTGCGCGACTTTCAGAGGAATAAAATAGCGCGCCCCTTTGCCGTGAGCCACGATGCCGCAGATCGTAAACGTATGATTCAAAAGGACGACCTGGTCTCCGACCTTCTGGTGTTTGCTTTGCGCGATGATGTCATCGGCGATGGTTTCGTCTTCGCTCTCGAATGGACGGCCGCTGCGAAACAAAAAGCCGCGGCTCAGAGCATTGAAGCGTTTGTAATCGATGCCGTAAACGATAATCAAGTTCTTTGGTTCCGTGAGGATAAGCGCCGGAGCCACCTCATCGACGCCTGGCAATGCGGCAATTTTATCGCCGAGAGATTCCTGCATCACGGCGCTCGAGAAAGCAAAGAAAATAGAAGAGTTGGGAGGCTGCAGGAGAAGATCGGCGCCCACGCCTTCCTGTCGTTTTCCCCATTCGGAAAGCACTCCCGTTGTGAGACCGACGATGAGCAGAACCAAAATCACCTGGATGGCGATAGCAAAGACGCTAAGAAAACTTCGCAGCCCGCGGGCAAGTATGTTGCCCCACAGCATCTGCACGAGAGAAAATGTGCCATCAAAGGACTCGTTCATCAAGAATTCCGAAGCACAACTTTAACACTCGTGAGGAGCCGCAGTCAAAAAAGGGGATTTTCTGTTCGCAAGAACTATGCCGAACTCGCAAGAGAATATTTCTGCCAGATTAAGTTTTCAACACAAGTGTTGATAAGTATGTGGAAAAGCCTGCCGCGTCACGCCCTAAGTTCACTTTCTTCAACAGCCTGCTCCTGTTTGCACAATTTCAGTGCAACGATTTTTTTTCTGCGAAGAATTTCCCCGCCAACGAAGAGTGCATCGCCGCAAATCTTTTGAAATGAGACCGATGGATGGAAAAAGTGCGGAAACCTTTTCCGCCAGGGCCGTTTCCAGTTTGAAAGCGCAAGACTTGGGGCAACTTAATACCACTTCGGCGGCCTCTCCAGTCGCACTTTGATGACCTGATGAGGATCGGTGATGTCGTACCAGCGCCCGTACGTCTTCCAGCCGTCGGCGATAATTTGAATCAACGCGCGGCCGAGAGGGGCGTCGGCGACGTGCGCGACGCCATCGCGGTTCGTTTTGACGTTCAATTCCACTTTCTTGTCTTTCTTGATGACATGCTCTTCGATGTACTTCACGTAGACGCTGGCATTCTCAACCGGCACGGACTTTTCGCCGCCGGTCACTTCAATCGTAAGGCGCCCGGGCTCCGTGGATTGCGCCGGAGTCTTCGGCGGGGCCGCGGGAGGATCCTGCGCCGCAACGCATAGGGCGGCCGCCGCGAGAAATGCAATGAACAGACTTGCTGACTTGGACCTGGAGAATTTCATGTTCCGGTGGACTCCATCCTCAACGGAAATGCGCTATGCCGTCAAGTTACTCCGCTGCGGTTTAAGATGCAAATGGTCGGTCGTGTGCTGCTTGGCGGAAAACGGAAGTGGAAGAGTTAGCGATGTATTCCACGCAACAACGCGGCGCGCCGGATTTGACTCACTGGAATTGCTCCTGTAACGTCGAGAGAATCTGCTCGGCAGGAAATCGAGCGGTATTCGCACCGTTAAGCCGCTGGCTTCGCAACTTCCACATACACGGGAACTTGCAGCAGATTTGTGTGAAACGGGTCAGCCGCCCGGGGAAATGGCTCGCGCGGAAAGAGGAGATCACCATGGGATTTGCCACGAATGCTATTCACGTCGGGCAGGAGCCGGACCCCGCCACTGGCGCGATCGTGGCCCCGATCTATCAGACCTCGACCTACGTCTACGAAGAGCTCGGAAAAAACAAAGGCTACGACTACGCGCGCACAAATCATCCGAATCGCAAGGCGCTGGAACGCACCGTTGCGAAGCTCGAGGGCGGGCACAGCGCGTATGTTTTTACTTCGGGGATGGCGGCGATTGACGCGGTTTTCCGGTTGTACCGCCCCGGAGACCACGTTGTGCTTTCGGAAGCGGTGTATGGCGGCGTCTACCGCCTCTCGACGCAACTCCTCGTGCATTTTGGATTGGAGTTCAGCTTCGTTGACACTTCGATTCCTGCCTGCGTGCTTGCCGCTCTTCGGCCTAATACCAAACTGATTTACATCGAGACTCCGACAAATCCAACCATGCGCGTGACCGACATCGCCGCGATCGCAAAGCTCGCGACCGAGCGAAACGTTACCCTGGCGGTCGACAACACGTTTCTGAGCCCCTATTTGCAGCGACCGATCGAACTGGGCGCGCAAATTGTCGTTCATTCCATGACGAAATATTTGAATGGCCACAGCGATTCCACCGGCGGGGCAGTGGTTCTGACGCGGCCGGACGATGCGGAAAAGATTTATTTTATTCAGAGGTCAGCCGGCGCGGGCCTGGCGCCGATGGATTGCTTTTTGATTTCGCGCGGAATCAAGACCCTGGCGATTCGCATGCTGCAGCACAACGCCAACGGCATCACCGTGGCGCGGCACCTGGACGCGCACCCGAAGGTGCGCAAGACATATTACCCCGGCCTGCCGACGCATCCACAGCACGATATCGCGCGCCGCCAGCAAAAAGGCCCAGGCGCAATGCTCGCGATTGATTTGGGTTCGCTGGAAGCAGCGCGCCGCTTTTTGAATAAATTGAAGCTGTGCTCGCTCGCGGAAAGTTTGGGTGGTGTGGAGACGCTTGTCTCCTTGCCCGCGCAAATGACACACGCCTCGATGCCGAAAGAAGTCCAAGAGCGGATCGGGATCACCGAAGGCTTGGTGCGTATTTCTGTTGGAATCGAAGACGTCGAAGACATCATGGCAGACCTGGATCAGGCTCTCTTGTACGTCTGACGCGTAACTGGTGACTCGTGAAGACATTTTGCATTGTCTTGAAACGACGCTTCTCGGCCCTCATCACGAAAGAAGAAAATTGGTACATTACACGCTGCCCAGAACCCAGCGTCACGCCGCAAGGAAAAACCGTCGAGTCTGCGCGCGCCAACTTGCGCGAGGCCATCGAACTGTACCTGGAATCCTGGGGCGCTCCAGATGGATTAAGTGTTCTCTTCTAGCCAGTCGAGGTAGGCAGCCGAGCCGGCGACAATTGGCAGGGCGATGAATTCGGGCACTTCGTAACTGTGCAGGCGCTTCACTTCCCTTTCCAGGGCGCCTAGCCTTCTCGCCGTCGTTTTGATGATGATCAGCCCCTCGCGGGCCTTCTCTACTTTGCCTTTCCAGCGATAGTGGGATTCGATGGGGCTGCGCAGAATGTTGACGCATGCCGCCAGCCGTTTTTCGATGACGGAGCGGGCGATGAGCTTGGCCTGGATCGGATTCGCGCACGTGACCAGCACGAGATAATACTTTTCTTTGAACGACATTGAGGCGGCTCCGCGAAATTACTCAGACTACTTTCGTCTTTCGACGACTGGGAATAGAATACGACGCCATGAGCGCTTCCCCTATGATGAATCCTTCTCCCATCAAATTCGGCACGTCCGGATGGCGCGGGCTGATCGCTGAAGACTTTACGTTTGCCAACGTGCGCCTGGCGGTGACGGCCATCTCCGAGCACGTGAACAGCAAAGCGAAGAATCCGACCATCCTCGTTGGATACGACACGCGGTTTTACTCCGAAGAGTTCTCACAACTGGCCGTGACAATCTTGCAGCAGCACGGCATTCGCACGCTTCTGTGCGAGACGTTTACGCCGACCCCCGCGGTGGCTTACGAAATTCAGCGGTCCAAGCTGGACGGTGCGATCAACTTCACGGCGAGCCACAACCCCGCGCAATATCACGGGCTAAAATTTTCATCGGCAGATGCCGGGCCGGCGCTTCCGGAAGTGACCAAAGACATCGAAGCGCGCGTCACAAGACTGATCGCGCAGAGCGGCGCGCATCCAACTTCGCCCGCGGTCCCTTCCGGCGGGGTGAAAACGGAGATGGTGAATCTTCGCGAAAATTATTTGAAGCGGTTGGGTGAGCTGGTTCGGTTCGAAACCCTGGCCAGGGCAAAAATCACATTTGTGACGGACGCCCTGCATGGCTGCGGAGCGGGCTATTTGGATCGAGCGCTTGCGGATCACGGCGTCCCGGTGCAGGCGAGGCGCACAGATCGCGATTGTTTGTTCGATGGCAGCGGGCCGGACGTCAGCGAAGAAAATCTCGCGCCGCTGCGTAAAGCCGTTCTGGATTCCGGCGCGGCCGCGGGGCTGGCTACCGATGGCGACGCCGACCGCTTTGGAATGATCGACCGCGACGGCACATGGATTCAGCCGAATCACATTCTCGCTCTTGTCTACGATTACATTGTCGAGACGCGCGGATGGAATATGGCCGCAGCGCGAAGCGTGGCGACATCCCAACTGATCGATGCGGCCGCGAAGGCGTATGGCCAGAAGACCTTACAAACCCCCGTGGGCTTCAAATATATCGGCCAGCTCATTCGCGAAGACAAAATCGCGCTCGGCGGAGAAGAGAGCGCGGGCCTGACCATCCGCGGCCATGTCCCTGAAAAAGACGGCATCTTGGCGTGTCTGCTGGTGGCGGAAATGATCGCCGCGCGCGGCGCCTCTCTTGGCGAACAGATTCGCCAGCTCTTCAAAAAAGTGGGCAGCGAATTCTGGCCAGTCCGCGAGAATCTGCACCTCAGCGACGAACAAAAAGCAAACACCGTAAAGAAGGTGGCCGTGGACGCTTCGACACTCCTCGGGCGGAAAGTTGTATCGATAGACCGTACCGACGGTGCAAAATTCTGTTTCGAGGATGGATCGTGGATGTTGCTGCGTCTTTCCGGAACGGAGCCCCTCCTTCGTTTGTACGTCGAGGCCAGCAGCGCCGATGCTTCCGCGAAGTTGGCGCGCGAAGCGGCAAAGTGGGTTTTGGAAAACTAAGTTAGTGAAGTACTGAAGAAAAATGCCTGTTCGAGAAAAAATTCAATTGCTGTTGCGGCATTACGGCCGCGGGCTTCTGGGCCTGCTGGTCCTGGTGATGATTGTGCACGACATTTTCGGCACGCACGGTTTTCTGGCCATGCGGCGCACGCAAATCGAGATTACGAAAGTGAAGGCCGGCCTGAACCAGTTGGCCAAAGAGAATGCGGTGCTGGAACAGGAAGTGAAGGATCTGAAGTCCGATCCGCAACTCATCGAAAGAATCGCCCGCGACGAGCTCGGGCTTGTGCGCTCCGGCGAAATGATTATCAGGATTCCTCAGGGCCAGATCCAGGAGCCGAGCTCCGTCGTAAAACGATAGTCCGCCTGCCTTGGCCGATCCTCATTCCCCTTTCCAATTCCCTGCTCTCATTCAAACTTCTTGCGTTGTTACAGGCGCGGCAGACAGTTTCTTTGGTTTCGCGCGCCGATTTTTCCAGTTCGTGCGCAGCAGTGAGAGAACCACCATCGCGAGAAAGACAATCAGCAAGCCCAGCGTGGCCTGAAGCACGGTGCATTGCCGTTTCGGCAGAATCGAGAATCGTCCGTAGACAAACTCAATGTGCACCCAATACACCAGCAGCGAGGTTTTACCCAGTTGAATGATGGGGCTGAAGCCCATCTGCGCCAGTCCCCAGCGGCACCATGCATACACACAGAACAAAATAATCAGCAGGATCCCGCAACGCATCAGCAAGAAATTCGGGCTGGTGTGCCAATAGTCGTAGACCGCGTAGAGTTGCCGATGCGATTGATCCAGCCTCCACGAGAGGAGACAGGCAAGAATGCCTGTCCCACCCAACCCAAAAAATATAAGCCCTTCGTAGCGCTTGGCGGCATTTGTAAATAGAAAAAAACCTACGGCCAGCCCGACGAATGCAAAGGCCACCCACGGAAACATCGGGAAAAGCCACGGCTGCGGGTTGCCGTAGACATGAACGCCGTTGATGTAGGACTCGAGCGGCCAGAGCAAAAAGCGTGGACGATGAGTGGTCCACAGAGGCGGCGTGGCCATCGCCACGATTGCCGCCACGCCCACTGCCGCGAGGATGCCGCGGTTTCGTGAAGCTGCGACAGAATTGACCAGCGAAGTGGAGTCCTCCGAGCCGCGCGCCGCGCTGAGCCAGCACAGCACTCCCATGAGCATCATCGAAAGTCCGAGAATATTCAGGACATCCACACGGAGCAAATCGGTCCAGGGCGCGTAGCCGAACCCAAGTGCGTATTCCTGAACGCGAAACAGCAAGCCCAGTCCAAAAATCTCCGCCCCTCGCCGAATGGTGGTTTTCGCGATGGCTCCAGCCGGGGCGCCTTTTTCTCGCAGCCGCTCGGTAACCAACGCAAACGAAATCCCCGAAAGAAAAATGAACAACGGCGCCGGAAGCGTCCCGCCAAGCTGCGACCAAACGAAGGTCGCCGACTTGCGCGCTTCAGGACTGAGCCACGAGTCGTAGCAGTGCGTCTGAAACATCAGCACGCAAGCCAACCCGCGCATCCAGTCGATATAAGCGAGGCGGCTTTCCTTCGTCGCGGTTTTGTCTTTTGCTGTCGCCGAAAATGGAATTTGCTCGTTCATCTTCGCGTGTAATCTCGGACTGAATACCTCTCTGCGTTACAATCCTCTCTTGCCTGCGTCGCGCCAACTCGGCGTACTTCCCATGCTCGGCTTGTGGGCCGCGCTCTGCATGATCGGCGCGCTCTACGCCACCTGGCTCGACTACGGCGGCCACGCTTTTGCCGCCACGCTGACGGCCTTTGCATTCTTCTTTCTGGTGATGCTGCTCTTCGCGGCGCGCGGCTTTGCCGACGGGCTTGCGGCGCGCTTCGGCCCCGGCGGCGGCATCGGATTGGGCGCCGCCGCGTTCCTTGCATACCTGATTTACGGCCTGGGGACAAATACTTTTACGTTCTGGCGCGCCGCGGCCGTCGGAGGCCTGGTTTTCCTCCCGATGGCGTTGGCGGCTTCGGCGCAACGCAAGCCCGCCGGAACCTGGCAGGACTTCTTGACGCTCGCGGCTATTTGGCTTGTGGTCAAGCCGCTGCCGAATCCGTGGGGAATTTCCCTGTCGCACTGGCTCTGGCCGTATCCGGGCGCGCGGCTCGCCTACGTCTTCACCGTTCTGCTCGCGCTCAACGCAGCCCTCGCCGTCTTCGTTCTGATGCGCCGCGTGGACGGCATCGGCTACAACATCGGCTGGGGCCGGCGCTGGGGATTTTTCATACTGGCCAGCTTCGCCGTGTTTGCTTGCATCGCGATCCCTCTGGGAACCGCGATGCGTTTCATCACGTTTGCGCCGCAGTGGCACGGCTGGACAGCCCTTCCGCTCACTTCCCTGGGCATTTTATGCTTCACGGCGTGGCCGGAAGAATTACTGTTCCGCGGGCTGCTGCAAAACATGCTGGCAAAATCGTCCAAGAGCGAACTAGCAGGCTGGTGGACAGCCTCCGTTCTCTTCGGATTTTCGCACATCACCAACCTGGGCTTTCCGAATTGGCGTTATGTAATCCTGGCATCGATCGCAGGACTCTTTTATGGCTGGACCTGGCGCAAAACGGAATCAATCTTCGCCTCAGCAATCGTCCACGCACTGGTAGACGTGCTCTGGCATTTCCTCTTCCGAACCTGATGAGACGGCAGGTGGCCGCTTAAGGAACGCTGAGGCCAAGTGTCGCGGCTAGCTTGGCCTGCTTGCGGTCAAAAGTATAAAAAGTGTCGGCCTTCAAGACCAAGGCAGACGCCACCTGAAGAACGTCTAGGGTGCGCGTACCCAACGAAGGAGTGCGGCGCGCGGCAATTTGCGCCGCTCGTTGATATGCAGAAACTGGCAGTGGGATTATGCGCACGATGCCAGACTCAACGTCCTCGCGGAACAAGGCCAAAGCCTCTACTCCTTCAATCGGCTGCAGTTCCTTTCTAAAGAGGCGGAGGCAAACGCCGTTTTTAATCTCCAGCTCACCCAAGTCCGTGAAAAGCAACGGCAAGTTAGCGTGCTTCATCGCAATGGCTACGCGGGGAGAGTTTAGATCCTTGACGTATAGCGAGAGGAGGAAACTCGAGTCGGCGAAAGCTGTCAAAGTCTTTCTTCCCGATCGAGAGCAATGAGCTTGGCGTTCGAGACCTTCATGCGCTTCTTGCCGAAGATTTTCTCCAAGCGGCCGAGGAAATCTGGCAACTCCACGGGAGCTACGGGCTCGGGCGGCAGAAGGCGGGCGATGACGCGCTTGCGCTTAGTGATCTGAATCTCCTGGCCTTCGCGCAGGAGATTTTCCACAACGGAAAAGCGGTAACGCAGGTCGCGAATGGATGCTTTCTTCATGTGATACATTTCAGCATCACACTTTGTGACGGACAAGACTAAATCCAGCCATGTGCACGCACCGCGATGGCGATTCTTCGGATGGGCGGAAAATGTTTCAACTATCGTGATTGTTCTTCTTTTGGGTATTGCGAAGCGGCCGGCCAAATACTGCTACGAGAGCGACGAGCGCCGCTCCGAAATCCGCGCGGGGGAACGGGCGAGCGCAGGAGTTCTTACCCAGGTTGAGAGCCGGTCGAATTGCGCCTTCCAGGCGTCTGCCAGGCGAGAGGGCTGGTTAACGCGGTAAGCCTGTTCAAATGCGTGGCGATCCGACACTTCATAATAGCGGTGGAAACCCCAAAAACGAGCGTCGCAGTCGTCGCAGCGATACGGCCAGACAAACGCGATCCGGAACCAGGTTCGTTCGACAAACCCTTTCCTTGTCGATCTCCGCACCGCACTGCTGCGGCACACCGGGCACTCGCAAATCCTCTTGGCAAAAATCAGATGCATGGTGGCTGGATCACCTTTCGTTTCCGTGTAGATAAGTATGCGGAGGCTCGGCCAATCCCCGAACGATGAGTAACGAAGCTGTGTGCTGCTGATATCCTGACCGCACGTACAGGAGCATCTGCGTGTACCGTAATGAACTTGTACTGTGCGGAGTCGGCGGGCGCGCCGGAAATCCATGAGCAAAATCTAATCTGCCAGGAACTAAAGAAAAGCAAACTCCAGCCGATAGAGGAATTAAGTTAAATTATGTCCGTCCACTCCGTACAAAACACCCAAGCGGCGAACCAGACTCAGGCAGTCTCGCAGGCGCAGTCCGCCGAGAAGCAGGCCAACCTTGCAACCGCGATCCCACAGGATAAAGTGACCATCAGCGCCGAGGCCCAGGCGAAGCAGACCGCTGCATCCATTGGCGCCGTGCCGAATACCGGCAACAAATAAGCATCGGGCAGCTCTCAAGCCGCTCTGAAAAAGTGAAGGCCGCGTTGCGGCTGTGGATTGCGGCGAGCAATCCGCAGCCGCAACGCGGCTTTTTGTTTTTGAGTGTGAGCTCCGGGGAAGATTTGCTTGCCTTGGGAATGGCAAACGCGGGAGAGTATTAGCGGCGAATCCACATACGAAGAAAGAGGAAAAACCATGAGCGGCATGACAGCGGAAAATGCTTTGTTTATGTTGCACGGCGTGTATCTTCCAGCGCTGAAAAACGAAACGCGGCTGACGAAAAACGTGCTGGCGGCCGTGCCCGCGGAGAAAGCGGACCACCGCCCGGATCCCATCTCGAAGACCGCGATGGAGCTCGTTCGCCACATTGCGGCGGCGGATAACCGCTTCGTGGAGACGGTCATCAACGGAAACTTCAGCACCGGCGCAATACTTCCGGAACACTTGAAAACCCCGCAGGAAATTGCCGCGTGGTACGAGCAGGCCTACGCGGCCAACCTCGAGGCGGTGGCAAAAGTGCCCGGCGAAAACCTGATCAAAATCGTCGATTTTCGCGGGCTGTTTCAGCAGCCGGCGGTCATGTTCCTGATGATGGGCCTCCATCACACCATCCATCACCGCGGACAGCTCAGCTCCTACCTGCGCTGCATGGGCGCGAAAGTACCTTCGATTTACGGCGAAAGCTACGATGCCGAGCAGGCGCGCAAAGCAGCTCAAGCCTGACGGCTCGCAAACGATCGGATTTTTCCGCATTTGAATTTTGTTCATTCCCTGTAGCAAATCGCAACTTGGCTCCGGCTCCTGTGTTTTATACATAGCAATCCTGGAAACCTCGAAACCCAGCAAAACAGGGGCATTCCAATGGATTCGTTGCGTCGCGCGCGCAAAACGGCGACGCAATCATTGGAACCTGAGGAGGTTCGCGAAATGTTCCGAATGAAGAGTTTTTTGGGGACTCTGGTGCTGGGAACGGCTCTTGTTGCTCCGCTATTGGCGAGCGGTTGCGCGGCGCATGCTCGGTATTACGACGATTATTACGCGGACTACCATCCGTGGAATGACGGTGAAGCGCGCGCGTACCATGTGTGGCTGACCGAAGGACGCTACGAATACCGCGAGTACCCTCGCTTGAGCCGCGAACAGCAGCGCGAATATTGGCACTGGCGCCACGACCATCCCGGCCGCTACTAATATTTCCTGTTGCGTTCCACGCGGATTGGTCTTTTCCGCTTCACTAAAAACAGCAAGAGAAAAACAGAAAAGAGGCGGCCTCCAGGCCGCCTCTTTTACATATCGGCGGGGTTGCAAAACAGACATTCCCGCCGCGGATAAATCTGCA
>DATFZY010000110.1:0-9730 GCA_035313865.1 Candidatus Acidiferrum sp. | reverse complement strand
TGTAAGCCGGATTCTGTGCAGCGCGCCATTCGTGAAACGAATTCCGCGCTGCGGCGATCATTCCTCTAGGTCACGGCTCGCGCCGTGACTCCAGCAGCCTACCCGAGGGTTGCTCTTGCAACGGCTTGCCCGCCAAAGGCGGACAGGCGCGTCGCAAAGGGAGCGCGTTTTGCAGCGACTGCTGTAAAGCAGTCCACTGCAAAACGTACTCGGCGAGCCGGGCCGGCTCTCCCCTCCTATTTGGCCTTGCACCACGCGGGGTTTTCCGTGCCTCCGGTGTTGCCACCGGAGCGGTGGGCTCTTACCCCACCTTTTCACCCTTACCTAACGGAGCGAGCTTGGGACGGGCTAAAGCCCGCCCCTACATTGACGTCGCGCAGGTTTTCCTGCGCGATGCCACCGTGCTGCACTCTGCCGGCGGTTTAAGTTTCTGTGGCACTATCCGTGAACCGTAGCACAGGCTTCAGCCTGTGTGCCTTTCTTCGGGCGCGCAATTCACGCATTCGTGCTGCTCAACCGAAGAAGCACAGACTCAAGTCTGTGCTACCGCTCCCCTGACGTTATCAGGCGCGTTGCCCTTTCGTCACCGGCTCTTGCGAGCCTACGACGATGGTGTCCGGACTTTCCTCCCGCCCGGCCATCTTGCGATGGCCAAGCCAGCGATCACCCGGCTCACCCGCCAGTTTTATTATACCGCGAGAATGTTGGGATTAACTGGAAGTCTGGATAACGTCACTTCACGCCGACGAGTCTCTCGAATTCGGATTCGGTGAGAATCGTCACTTCGAGTTCTTTGGCTTTGTCGTATTTTGAGCCGGGGTCCGTGCCTACTACTACGTAATCGGTCTTTTTGCTGACGGAGCCGGAGACTTTGCCGCCGTGTTGCTGGACCAGTTCGCCGGCTTGTTCGCGGCTGCGATTGGCGAGGCTGCCTGTGAAGACGAAGGATTTGCCAACGAATTTCTGGCTTTTTACTTGGCGCTTCTCGGCTGTGGGATGGACGCCTGCTTTGTGCAATCGCTTGATCAGCTGGCGGTTGGCGGGTTCGGAGAAAAACTCGGTGATGGCTGCTGCCACTTTTGGGCCGACTTCGTTGACGGCGACGAGTTCGTCTTCTTTTGCCGCGGCCAATTCTTCGAGCGAAGAAAAATGTTCCGCCAGCAGTTGTCCTGTGCGTTCTCCGACAAAACGCATGCCCAATGCATAGATAAGGCGATCCAAACTGTTTTTCTTGCTCCCCTCGACCTCCACTTGCAAATTTTGCGCGGATTTTTCCGCCATGCGATCTAGCGCCGCGACTTCGTCTTCTTTCAGCGCATAGAGATCGGCGACATCTTTCACAAGGCCCTTGTCCACCAACTGGTCGACGATCTTATCGCCGAGGCCGTCAATGTTCATGGCGTGGCGGCTGGCGTAGTGCAGTATGGACTCTTTCCGTTTTGCGGGGCAGGCGGCGTTCACGCAGCGGTAAGCGACTTCTCCTTCGACGTGGTGAATCGCGCTGTCGCATTCGGGGCAGTGCTTGGGCATGTGGAAGGGCTTGCGGTTCTTCCCTTCCTTGACGACTTTGAGGACGTGCGGAATCACCTCGCCGGCGCGCTCGATCAGCACGGTGTCGCCGATGTGCACGCCGAGCCTCTCCACCTCATCCATGTTGTGGAGTGTGGAACGGCTGACAGTGACGCCCCCCACTTGCACCGGTTCAAGGAGGGCGACGGGCGTCAGCGCGCCGGTGCGGCCGACCTGCACGATGATGTCGTTGACAACCGTTGTTTCCTGTCGGGCTGGATATTTGAAGGCCATGGCCCAGCGCGGAGCCTTGGAGGTAAAGCCCAGTTCGTTTTGAATGGGTGTGGAATTCACTTTAATCACCACACCGTCGATTTCGTAGGCCAGCTTCTCGCGCTTTTCATCCCAGTCGTCGCAATACTTCGTCACAGCATCAATACCATTGCAGAGCTTCCAGTCATCGGAAGCGCGGAAACGCAATTGCTTGAGAACTCCCAGGGAATCGGAATGTTTGGCGTAAGGCACTTTGCCGTCGACGAAGAGGTAGTAGGCGAAAAAGTCGAGCCGGCGGGCCGCTGTGGTCGATGGATCGAGGACGCGCACCGCGCCGGCGGCCGAGTTGCGTGCGTTCACAAAAATCTTGCCGCCAATTTCTTCCTGCTGGCGGTTCAGCGCCTCAAAGGCCTTGCGCGTCATCAAGACTTCGCCGCGCACTTCGAAAGCAGCGGGCAGCTTGACCTTTTTCAGCACGGCGGCATCCACTTGTAGCGGTATCGAGCGAATGGTTTTTACGTTGGGCGTGACGTCTTCGCCGGTGGTGCCATCGCCGCGCGTCACGCCGCGCACGAGGACGCCATCTTCGTATTGCAAGGAGATGCTCAGCCCGTCAAACTTGTGCTCGGCGATGTATTCGATTTTTTCCTGGCCGCTGCCTTCGCGCACACGCCGATCCCATTCGCGCAGTGCGTCGTACGAAAAAGCGTTGTCCAGGCTAAGCATGGCGCGGGCGTGGCGCACCGTCTGGAACCCTTCCCGCGGAGCGCCTCCGACGCGGACCGTCGGCGAATCCGGAGTCACGAGCTCGGGATAGGTGGCTTCCAGCTCTTTCAGCCGATTCATGAACCGGTCATAGGCGGCGTCCGAAATCTCCGGCTCGTCCAATACGTAATAGCGATATTCGTGGTAACGGAGCTTCTCGCGAAGGTCTGCGATTTCTTTTTTGACGGCGGCGGGCGCGGCTTTAGCCATGAAACCCTCTCGAGAACATGGTGCTCAAAAACACCCGACATTATATAGAATGATGAGTGCCACAAACGAATTGGAGCGAAAGTGAATACGGAAACACCGAATACGGAAACACTGAACGCGCTGCTGATACACAACCCCAACGCCGGGACCGGCGGAGGCAGCCGCCGCAGCATGCTCGATGAGGCGCGGCGGATTTTTGCTTCGGGCGGGATTCACACGGACCTTGCGGAAACGACCAAAGCCGGCGACGCCACGGAGATTGCGCAGCGGGCTCACGTGGAAGGACGGCAGTTGGTTATTGCTTGCGGGGGCGACGGCACTTTGAACGAAGTCGTGAACGGGCTGACGGGACAATCCAATGGGCATCGCGTGCCGTTGGCGCTGCTTCCTGGTGGAACGGCGAACATCCTTGCGAAGGAGCTGAACATTCCCTGGGACATTCCGAGCGCCGCGGAAAAGCTGGTGCGCGGCGAAATAAAAGAAATTGCGCTGGGACTGGCTACGCCGCTGAATGAACCCGCGAAGAAGAAATATTTTCTGAGCGTCGCGGGCGCGGGGCCGGATGGGATGATCGTTTATGCCATCGATCTGGATTTGAAAGCGCGCGTTGGCATTCTCGCTTACTGGTGGCAAGGGGCTTACCAGGCATTTCGCTATAAGTTTCAACACTTTCGCATCACTGCCGCGGGCAAGGAAGTCGATGCGTCGCTTGTGGTGGTTGGCAGGACCAAACATTACGGCGGCCCTTTTAAAATCACGACAGATGCGGATTTGTATGAAGATAAGTTTGAGTTGATGGCGCTGACTACCCAAAGCGGGTTTCGTTACCTGAGTTATCTGCCGACGCTGTGGATGGGAAAACTGCGCGGGACCCAAGGCGTCCACTATTGGAAAGCGGATAGTATTTTGTGCGAGCCCATTGGTGGAGTCGAGGTTCACGCGCAGGTGGACGGCGAGCCGCTGGCGCGGCTGCCTGTGGAGTTCAAGATTATGCCGCGCGCGCTGAAATTGCTGGTACCGCGGAATGGCAAGCACGCGCCCGCGAACGAACCCGCAAAGTCGTAAACGTGGACATTGTCACTCATGGACTGGCATCGCTGGCCATCGCGCGGGGATTTTTTCCGCGGGCTGGCAAAGCCGCAATGACATGCACCGTTCTGGCGGGGACGATTGCCGACGTCGATTGGGTGAGCAATTATTTTGGGCCTTCGGCTTATTTCGCCTGGCACGGCACTTATGCTCACTCCATCTTTGCCGTGTTTGTCATGCTAGCTGCGATTCCCACGGTTCCTGTGGTTCGCCATTTTTTTCATCATGAGCGCGAGATCGTCGCGTCTCCTCGGATTGCAACTGGAAGAATGTTTTGGGCTGCGGCTGTTGCAGCATCGTTCTGCGCGGCTTTGTTGCACATCGCCATGGACGCTTGCCAATCGGGCGGCTTCGAGATCTTCTGGCCGTTCAGTTCCAAGCGATTTGCAGCGGACTGGCTCCCTGCCCTTGATCCGTGGATTCTCACCATACTAATTCTTACGATTGCCGTGCCGGAATTGCTCCGGCTCGTGAGTTCGGAGATTGGCGCTAAGGAAAAAAAGCCGCGCGGGCAGACCGGCGCCATCATCGGGTTCGTTCTGATTTTTGCTTATGTGGGGGTGCGCGCAACCTTGCACTCCAATGTGCTGGCTATGATGAACGCGCGAACGTTTCACGGCGAGACGGCGCGGCGGGTCAGCGCATTTCCGGAGGCGCTCTCGGTGCTTACCTGGCACGGCGTTGCCGAGACGGAGAGCGCGCTCAACCAGATGGATGTGGATGTCACTGCCGGCAGCACATTTGATCCCGACACCAGCACGCGAGTTTTTAAACCGCAGTCTTCTCCAGTCCTCGATGCCGCTCGAGACACTGGCACGGCACGGCGTTTTCTCGCTACGGCGCAGATTCCGAAAGCAAGCGTGGAGAAAAACGAGACGGGGTACGTCGTCACACTTCGCGATTTGGCTTATGCCGCTTCGGGTGAGTCGCAACGTGAGGTCGCTGCACGGATTGAGCTCGATCTAAACAACAAGGTCAAGTCACAGGAATTGATTTGGGTAAGTTCCGCGCGCGAGCTGCCCAACTGAAACATTTCGCGTTACTTCGGCGCTTCTTGAGGCGGCTGCTGCTTCAGAATCACTCGGGAGAGCAGGTAGCTCACGAGAACGAGCGCAATTCCCAGAAGAGTGACCAGTAGCCAATGCTCCTTGATGTAAGGCAGAGCGTTTTCACCGTAGCGCACGGCAAGATATCCGACTCCGAAATAGCGAAACAGCCGGGCGAGCGTGATTGCGGACGCAAAACCAACGATAGGCGCTTCGAACGCGCCCGCGGCAAATACAAAAATCTTAAAAGGGGTCGGCGGCGGCAAAAGCGCGGCAATCAACATGCCGCCGAAGCCGTTGCGCTCGACCCAATGCCGAATCGCGTGGGCCCGGGCGCCGGCCTTGCGATGAAAATAGGCTTCGCCGCCCATGCGCGCCAAGTAATAAAGCAGGACGCAGCCCAGCACCGAGCCCGACGCCGCCATCAAGGCGTAGAGCGGCATGCGCGCGGGCTGCTTCATGGAAAGTTCAATCAGAAGCAGGTCGTTGATGATGGGAAACGAGAGCACCGAGGAATCAAGGAAAGAAATAATAAAGAGGCCGGGCGCACCGAGGCCGCTGGCGAAGGCAACTATTTTTTGCTTCCAAGTGTTCAGACTCAGTGACACGCGCAACTCCACGAGCCGTTCAGTCTAGCAGACAGCCCCTTTTGGAGTGCGCCGGCTTGACGCCGCTTTTCTTCCTCGTAGGACTCGATCTTTCGCAATATTCACTAAAGCAACGGCAGGACCAAGTGGTTCCGATAAAGAGCTTGCCTTCTTCCAGGGCGGCTGCAAAAGCGGGAGCATGGCTCCCGCACTCCAAAATTATTGTGAAAAGGCAGCGCGATCGAAGTGATTCATGAAGATCTGCATCAGCGCGGTACGGTGAAGATTCGGCAGGCGCGGAATTTCGCCAATAACGCGGACATGGCCAAAGCGCTCAATGGTCTCGCGATTTTCGCGGTTCTGGTCGCCGATCAGGACGACTCCGTGAACCGGCAGTTCCGCAGCGTGCAGGGCCGCTAGTGTCAGCAACGTGTGGTTGATGGTCCCGGCAGCGCTGCGCGCCGCCAGGATGACCGGCAGCTTGAACTTCACCATCATATCCAGCATGAACTGTTTTTGATTGATGGGCACCAGCACGCCGCCCAGGCCTTCGACGACGAGCCAGTCGTTGAGCAAGCTCGTCGGCAGATTGATGCGCCCCAGATCGATTTCCACTCCGGCCCAGCGGGCTGCCAGGTCCGGCGAAACCGGCGGGACAAATTTGTAGACTTCATCCAGCGTGCGATCCGTGCCGATTCCCGCCAGGCGCATCACCGTGACGCGGTCCGAGCCTTCGAGCGTGCCTGTCTGGATAGGCTTCCAGTAAACCGCATCCAGGGCGGCGCAAAGCAGCGCCGACAGCGTCGTCTTGCCGACGCCGGCGTCCGTGCCGGTGATGAAAAAGTGATGCCTCACGCGAGGCCCGCGGCTGGAGCGTGTTGAATGTGCAGTGGCACCTTTTCGAATGCGGCGATCACGTGGCGAACCAACCCGGCTTCAACGCGCTTCCCTCCGTCGCGAATGTGGCCCACGGCAGCGTTGCCAGCCGCTCGGCTTGATGCTGCCAGCGCAAAAATTTTGTTCATGAGACCTGGTCCAAACTGGGTTGCTTTCTGCTCAACAGATGAAGGCATGTTACCATCGGTTTGCAAATGTTTGTCGCCCGCGTATCGGGCCCGGTACCGTCCTATTAACGTCCCCCAAAGGGGGCCGGCAGTGTCCTTTTTTGGAGTGCGGTAGCCTTGCTCCCGCTTTTGGAGCCGTCAGACTGGCAAGCGCCTGCGCACTGACTGATCGAAATTAGAACACTGCCAGCGGGCTGGCCAGTTTGACCCACCCCTCCGCTAAATGTTATAAATCAACGTTTTGTGTATGCCCGTGCATCGGCCCTACAGGGTACTGCTCCGGCGTTTTCGCGGGGTAGATGGGTTGGGCGTGTGGGCGGGCGATCCCGGTCCTTCCGGGAAGCACAAAAGCTCTATTCGTGTCCCGTCTTGAGGTGGGAGCCTTTTGAAATCCGGCGAGGTACTCCCCCGGCGCTCGGCAAAAAGCGCGCGGATGAAATGGTGTGCCGGAAACGAGTTTGCAGGGACGCGGTTAGCCCTGAATCCGATTTTTTGATGGAGGATTTTGATGCCCACCTGGCTTGCATGTGCCTGGTCCTTGGGATGTAGATTCGCTAAGTGGAGTGCGGTTGCTGCCGTTCTCAGCCTGCTCACCGGCGCCGCAGCAGTGACGGCTCAGGAAACCGGCGGCGGTGAAGCCGCCTTGAAGGTGCCCGACCTTTCTCAGGTCTCGTTTCTTGGGATCGATGGGCATAAGCTGCTCCTCTTTGGCATCGTGTTTTGCGTGTTTGGCCTAATTTTCGGGTTGGCCATCTACAGCCGCCTCAAGGGAATGCCCGTGCACAAATCCATGCGCGACATTTCCGAGCTTATTTACGAGACGTGCAAAACGTACCTCTTCACACAGGGCAAATTCCTTATCTTGCTGTGGCTGTTTATTGCCGTGGTCATCGTCATCTATTTCGGCGTTCTCGCTCCTGTCCATCCCACCGCGGTAACTTTGCCGATCATTCTCGTGTTCAGCATCATCGGAATGGCTGGAAGCTACGGCGTCGCCTGGTTCGGCATTCGCGTCAATACCTTCGCAAACTCGCGCACTGCCTTTGCAGCGCTTCGCGGCAAGCCCTATCCGATTTATCACACGCCGCTGGAAGCTGGCATGAGCATAGGCATGATGCTCATCAGCGTTGAATTACTGATGATGCTATTTATTTTATTGTTTATCCCGGGCGACTACGCGGGGCCGTGCTTCATCGGCTTTGCCATCGGTGAATCGCTGGGAGCGGCAGTATTGCGTATCGCGGGCGGCATCTTCACGAAAATCGCCGACATCGGCTCCGACCTGATGAAGATCGTCTTCAAAATCAAGGAAGACGACGCGCGCAACCCCGGCGTCATCGCGGATTGCACCGGTGACAACGCAGGTGACTCGGTCGGCCCGAGTGCCGACGGCTTTGAGACGTACGGCGTCACGGGCGTCGCGCTGATCACTTTTATTCTTCTCGCCGTGAAAGATCCCAAAGTTCAGGTGCAATTGCTTGTCTGGATCTTTGTCATGCGCATCATGATGCTCGTCTCCAGCGCTGGCGCATATTTCATCAACGGTTTCATCGCCAATGCCAAGTATGGCAACGCCGACAAAATGAATTACGAAGCGCCTCTGACGTCGCTGGTCTGGATCACTTCCGTCGTTTCGATCGCGCTCACCTACGGGATTTCTTATCTCATCATTCCGACGCTGGGAACCGACGCTTCGCAATGGTGGAAGCTGGCCACGATCATCTCCTGCGGGACGCTGGCAGGCGCCATCATTCCTGAGTTGGTGAAAGCATTCACGTCCACCGAATCACGCCACGTGAAAGAAGTCGTCGCTTCAGCGGAAGAGGGCGGCGCGTCCCTGGGTATTCTTTCCGGCTTCGTCGCAGGCAATTTTTCCGCCTACTACATCGGCCTGGCAATGGTCGTCTTGATGTCGCTCGGATACCTCATCAGCAATATGGATCTTGGGCTTCTGATGCTCGCACCGGCGGTCTTTGCGTTTGGACTTGTGGCTTTTGGGTTCCTCGGTATGGGGCCCGTCACGATCGCTGTCGATTCTTACGGCCCGGTTACCGACAATGCGCAGTCTGTCTACGAACTGTCGCTGATCGAACAAGTTCCCGGCATCAAGCAGGAATTGAAGAAGGACTACAACATTGACGTCAACTTCGAGAGCGCCAAGGAGATGCTCGAAGCCAACGACGGCGCAGGCAACACGTTTAAAGCCACCGCCAAGCCCGTGCTCATCGGCACTGCTGTCGTCGGCGCCACCACCATGATTTTCTCCATCATTATGGCGCTCACCCACGGCCTCACGGAAAACGTCAACAATCTTTCGCTGCTTCACGCGCCTTTCGTTCTCGGCCTCATCACCGGCGGTGCGATGATCTATTGGTTCACCGGCGCCAGCACGCAGGCCGTGACCACCGGCGCTTACCGCGCCGTTGAATTCATCAAAGCCAACATTCACCTGGAAGGAGCGGCCGCGGCCAGCGTCGCCGACAGCAAGAAGGTCGTTGAAATCTGCACGCAGTACGCGCAGAAGGGCATGCTCAACATTTTCATCGCCGTGTTCTTCGCAACGCTTGCCTTCGCTTTCATCGAGCCTTTCTTTTTCATCGGCTATCTTTTCTCCATCGCCATCTTCGGCTTGTATCAAGCTATCTTCATGGCCAACGCCGGCGGCGCCTGGGACAATGCCAAGAAAATCGTCGAAGTGGAGCTCAAGCAAAAGGGCACGCCGCTCCATGACGCCACCGTCATCGGCGACACCGTCGGCGATCCGTTCAAAGACACTTCCTCTGTGGCTCTGAACCCCGTCATCAAGTTCACCACCCTCTTCGGCCTGCTCGCCGTCGAACTCGCCGTGCAACTCACCGCCAGCCAGGGAGGAAACGGCTTGACGCACATCCTTGCGGCGGCGTTCTTCATCGTTTCTTTCATCTTCGTCTACCGCTCGTTTTACAGCATGCGCATTCGTGGTGCTTCCGCGAGCTGAGCGAGCACAACTAGAGCGGTCATCCTCAGAAGGATGACCCTACGGCTCGGTGTCCGAGAATAGAACCGAGCTGATCCAGAGGAGTATACTGTCCGCAATGGACAAGTATTCTTATCCGGGTCTCGGCCACCTACGAAGTGTGCGGTCGCCTCGATCGTCGTTGTCATATCCAGAGGTTGTGCCTGTCGGCCCGGTTGGCGCGAGTCAGTG
>DATFZY010000109.1:0-8729 GCA_035313865.1 Candidatus Acidiferrum sp. | reverse complement strand
GCGCGCTGACTTGTCCGGGGTCTTTCGCCAGTTGATACCCCCCGGTCGAACCATGCTTTGCGATAACCACGTTCTCGCGCGCCAATCGTTGTAGCACTTTAGCCATCAGCGTGACCGAAATGCCGTACTCTTCCGCGATTTCGTTCGCGCTGCATGCATGTTCTTCACGGTGCATCGCCAAGTGCTTGACGGCGATCAGCCCATAGTCGGCTTTTTTTGATAGCTTAAACATTTCTCACTCTGGTTCCTGCCCCCGCAGGATATGCGACTGAATCAGTCGCACTCACAGGATACTGTATTTTGCCTTCCAAGTCAAACCGTTTGCCGAGTAGATGGCCGCCAAATCCTTTATTTCGTGCAGCTTATAATAAGACTGATTTAGTCTGACATGCCAGCAAATTACAGCGAACAGCTCCATTTTGCATTGGGCGGTCGTTTTTCGGCTCTGAACGGTAATATGGGCCGGCGAGTTGGTTGACGTGGTAGGCTTGCGGGAGAAAACATGACTGCGAGACAGACTATCGCCGGTAGAACCGGCCGAAGCTGGATTGGATTTACCGCTTGGCTCATCGCACTCTTCGCTTTTCTGCCGCCCGTCGGATGCTCGCAGTCGCCGCAACCGGAGGTTGGAACCCCTCGGCTGGACCCGTCGCCTTCGCCGGCCAAGTCCGATGGGCAAACCTATGTGCTCGTAGGCGCGGGTGACATCGCCGGTTGCAAAGACTTGGACGGAGCGCAGGCCACCGCCAAACTTATCGAGAAGATTCCCGGAACGGTTTTCGCAGCGGGGGACCTTGCCTATGAGAAAGGCACCGCAGCCGAGTTTCAGAGTTGCTACGGCACGACCTGGGGGGAGTTCAAGGCACGAACAAAGCCAGTTTTGGGGAATCATGAGTATGGGGAGCCATCGGCATCCGCCTATTTTCAATATTGGGGTGCGGCGGCAGGCCCCGTGGGCAAGGGCTATTACAGTTTCGACCTGGGCTCCTGGCACATCGTTGCGTTAAACACGAATTGCGGTGCCAGAGACTTGGGAGGTTGCGGGAAGGGTTCGTCGCAAGAGGAATGGCTGCGCAAAGATCTTGCAGAACATCCAGACGCTTGCGTGCTGGCCTATGGCCACCATGCTCTTTTCAGTAGTGGCATTTCAAAGAGTCACGCGGTGCACCCGGAATTGAAGGAGCTTTGGCAGGATCTTTACGCTGCTCATGCGTCTCTGGTTTTGGCTGGGCATGAACATTCTTACGAGCGCTTTGCGCAGCAGGACCCTGACGGCCATGCGGACCCGCACAACGGAATTCGCGAGATTGTCGTCGGCACCGGCGGCAGAAGCCACGATCCTCTGGGCTTTGGGGTGGC
Source organism: Candidatus Acidiferrum sp. (assembly GCA_035313865.1). Classification (GTDB taxonomy): domain Bacteria; phylum Acidobacteriota; class Terriglobia; order Acidiferrales; family UBA7541; genus Acidiferrum. The sequence continues at coordinate 7,370 of DATFZY010000109.1, read as the reverse complement.
TAACAGCGAAGTACGGAACACGGACACGTACGGCGTAATTAAACTGACGCTTACGCCTGGCCATTACACTTGGGAATTCATTCCAGAAGAAGGCAAGACGTTTACGGACTCTGGTTCCGGGGATTGCCCTCGCCACATTGCCGCTCCAAAGTAGTAAGAACCATTTGGATTCGTAAGGGAGGTTCCGTCGATTCACCGCGGAGCTTTTCAAAAGAACCCAAGGCGGGGCAAGCCCCGCCCCTACGAAGTTATTTCGCGATTGCGCAAGCGCCGCCGGTAGAGGCTGCTTCAACCAGCTTTTGAATCGCTGGCACAGGCACGAGCAGGAGTTGCGATTTCGGCTTTTCCACTTGCTGAAGCACTGCGAGTTGTTGGGCTTTCCAGTCGCCCGGCGCTGGCTGGCCCTTGACGATGAAATCGAGCGCCGCGAGACCAACGGCGCCGAGCGTTGAGAGGTCTTGCGAAGTGGCGCTGACTTCTTTCACGAGGAAGGAGCGCTGGGCGAGCGGCTGAAGTTTTGCCTCATTGTTGCTCCAGGCGGTGAGTTGCGCGCGCAAACGCGCCGTGTCGTGAACATCGTGGCATGAGCCCGCGATGAATTTGTCGACCAATTCTGCGAAGTGGCGCGACGTCGCGCTCTCCAACGAGACTGCATCCACCAGGCGATTTAACGGCGTGGCGCTTGTTGGTTCGGTGACGGCTGTCTCTTCCCGCGTATAGTCTTTCACCGGCTCCACCACACTTGCGAGCGTACTGAGCGCAGCGAATTCTTCCGGGCTGCTTGGTCCTGCGATGCGCTGGAGCATTTGGCGATGGTATGTTTTGTGTGTCAGGCCGAGCCATTCCAGGCGATCGGCCATGGCTTCCATGCGTGTGTGCATGGAAGCGGGGTCGGTGATTTCCTGCGGCGACCACAGACGCTCTGCAATCGCGGCGTTCCGCGGCCAGATGCGCGAATCGATATTCTCCGTATTGACGTATTCCGCCCACATACAGGATTCACCGCCGAGGATGAGCGCTTTTTCTTCCGGCGAGAGATTCGCGGCCGCGCCGCCTAACGGATCCACGGCGTAATGGCGCGCTGAAGACCATCCCAGATCCAGGTAGTAGCCGTTCGAAAGGATCCCGCGAAAGCCCTGCTTCGCCGCAGCCGCGAGTCCGTCCGCCCCGCGCCACGACTGAATGACGGTGTCTTTGGGCAGCGACGGATCCAGCACCTCATCCCAGCCAACCATGCTCTTGCCGTGCCTACTCACAATGGGCTCGAGCCGTTTGTTGAAATAGGATTGCAGCCCTTCGTTGTTCTTCAGGTCGTGGGCTTTGATGAATTCCTGGATTTTCGGATTGGCGTCCCACTGTTTGCCGTTCACTTCATCGCCGCCCACGTGAAAAAAATGGTCGGGGAAAAGTTTGGCCATCTCGCCAATAAACTGGTCGAGGAATTTATACGTTCTTTCGTTCGTGGGGTCGAACGCGGGATCGAACACGCCCCATCTCCGTTCGATTTCATAAGGCCCGGGCGCGCTGGCGAGTTCGGGATAGCCGACAAACCAGGCGGTGCTATGGCCAGGCACGTCGAACTCGGGAATCACGCGAACGCCGCGGTCGCGCGCGTATTCAATCAAGTCGTGAATTTCATCCTGCGTGTAGTAAAGGCCGTCGGAGCCGGCTTCGTGGAGCCTCGGGAACTTCTTGCTCTCGACGCGGAAGCCCTGGTTCTCGGAAAGATGCCAGTGGAATACATTCATCTTCACGGCTTCCAGACCGTCGATATTTCTTCTGATAACGTCCAGTGGAACGAAGTGGCGCGCGGAATCTATCATCAAGCCCCGCCATGGAAAGCGAGGCTTGTCATTAATCGTGAGGGCCGGAGCAGCAAATCCATCGGGCGAGATTTCGACGAGTTGGAGAAAAGTCTGCAAGCCGTGCATGGCACCAAGCGGTGTTGGCGCTGTGAGTTTCGCGCCAGTCGCGGTTACTTCCAGAACGTACGATTCGTCCTCGCCTACCTCTTGTATTTCCTTGCTGGCGTGGTCGGTGTGAACTACCAAGGCAGCCTTTTCGCCGGCGCCGGGCTTTAGCGCGACCAGCAAAGCAGTCTGGCGCTGCAAAGTCTTCAAGAAGCGCTCGGTAGCGCGTTCCAGGCGCGGCTCGGAGTAGCCAGTCAAGGCAATGGTGAAGGAGGAGTCGATTTTCAGACTGCCTGAGCCTGGATGCACGCTCGAAGGAAAAGGCATCAAGTTGAGCGGCGGTGTGCCCTGCGAACAGGCGCCGGGAATTTGCAATAAACCTGCAACGAACATCACGCACAAACCTCGGGTGATTCGGCGGAACATCATGAAGAGAAAGCCCTCCCAAGAGCAAACTGAATCGTGCGCAATCGCTATCTGGCATTTAGCGAAAGGAGTTTGTCACAATTCATCGGGGTCGCGAAGCGGAAATGTTTCCTCGGTTCGCGACCTTCCACGGCAGGCTTTCACTGCGGGTTTAAGGTCAAAAGCGCCGCGCTGGTCGGCCCAACCGCAACGGAATAGACTCCACCATTCGGCGCAACGGTTTCCGTGTAGGCCATACCCTGCGGCGTGCCATCCGTACTGCCGTCGAACGTTTGTCCGCCGAGCGTGATGCCCGTTGTCGCCTGATAGCTAGAGGCAATAAGCCGCGCGACTGTTCCATTCCCATAAGCGGGCAGTGAAATGCTGACCACGCCCTGCGCCGCCTCATCCTTGTTGATCAGAACGACGTGGACTACACCGTTGCCGTCGATCGTGGCCCACACCTTTAGACTGGCTTTCGTGCCGAGAGTGACAGGCAACAGCTTGGGCGTGTTTGCGGTGGCCATCTGAAAAAAGAGCAGGCCGTAGTATTCGGGGCGAATTGATTCGATGGAATAGGTTGTTGTGTTGCCCATGATGGCGGTGTTGAACTGAAAGAGCGCATAGCCGCCACCGTTTCCGTTGTGGAAGTTCACGCCATCCACTCCCACATTCGCGAACTCAAACATCACATCCGTTGACCACAGCGACGAAGCAAAAATGTCGCTGACGCCGGTTTCGCCGCCGCAGGAGATCGAATTCATTTCTCCCATGCGGAACGGCAGCCCAGCTTGATGCGTCAATGTCACGCTGGAGGCCACAGCCGTCGCGCCTTTGGTCGCGGCGGAGTCCTGGAGCAAATAGTCGGGCGGATTTGTATTGCCATTGCATTGCGTTCCCGCGTAATAATGCTGGCTCACGATGGAGAGATTTTGTTCTTCCTCGCTGAGGAACGCAGGCAAATTGGAAAGCGAACCTGTGCTGGCCCACGACGGACCCATCAGTTTCACGCCCTGCGGAAGCAAGGGCAGAATCGCAGCACGCCAGGTCGCGAAGTCTGAAAAATAGTCGGCGAACGTGTACGTCGGGGGCCGGTCGCCGTTGTCGTGATAGAGATCGGGCTCGTTGCCGATTTCGATCGCTTCGAGCGAACCCGCCGACATATTTGCGACATAATATTGGGCTTGCTGCGTGGCCAGCGCAACCTCGTCCGAGCCCAGATTGACGCCCAACGTAAATTTCGCTCCGAGATCGGTGTAAAGCTGCGCCATTGGCGCGACCACGCCCGTTGTTGGCACACCGGTTGTATCGGTGCTGTTGCCACCAATGCGAATTAGCAGCGGCCCCCCCGCGTAGGCAGCCAGGTTTTTCACCAGCTGCCGATAAATGGGATTCGTATTGCCCGGCTGGCCCATCAAGACCGGTGGCCCGCTCCATTCATGCGAGAAGCCAAGAAAGCTGGGCTGGATTTGCGTACCCGGTTTTGTTGCATCTACTGTCGCCGAACCCAGCGCCGCTCCCTGCTCCACGGTGATGGTCAGCGGTTGGCTGACCGAGCCACTCGAGTTGGTGGCCGTGAGTGTGTAGGTAATCGTTTCCGCGGGGGTCACCACGACCGAATTGCCGCCGACCGCGGAGACGCCGCTCAACTCAATCGTAGTTGCGCCGGTGACGCTCCAATCAAGCGTCACCGTCTGTCCAGCCATTATGGAAGTAGCGGAAGCCGCGAAGCTTCGTATGCTGGGAGGAGGCGTGGGTGGGGGCTGGGAGGCGCTTCCCGTGCTGCAACCGGCGAGGCAGAAGTGCGCGGCTAAATAGCACAGCGCGAGCAATGGCAAATGCCGCGTGGTTTTCATTGGTTGTATTGTGCCGTCAAGCTGGATAGGCTCTCAAACCCGGGGCGCCGCGAAAAGTTTCCGGGCAGTCTGGCGCCTGGGGTAAAATGCTGTGACGGCAAGACTTAGATGAAAACATCCATCGCCATCTATCCCGGCTCGTTCGACCCGGTCACAAACGGCCACCTCGACTTGATTGAGCGCGGCGAAAAGATGTTTGACCTGGTGATCGTCGCCGTCTTGAACAACGCCGAAAAACAGCCGCTCTTTACGGTGCCGGAGCGCGTCGAGATGCTGCGCGAAGTGACGAAGAAATGGTCCGGGGTGGAAGTGGACTTGTTTCACGGGCTGCTCGTCGATTTTGCTAGAAAACGCGGGGCGGGTGTAATCCTGCGCGGCATTCGCGCGATCTCCGACTACGAGTTCGAGTTGCAGATGGCGCTGATGAATCGGAAACTGGAGCCGCGGCTGGAGACGGTCTTTATGCTCCCGGGCGAATCGTACAGTTACTTGAGCTCGAAACTTGTGCGGGAAATCGCTCAGCTGGGCGGGTCGCTAAAGGATCTGGTGCCGCCGGAAGTGGAGCGGCGGCTGCGATCGAAGGTTCTGTAGGAGATTTCATGCGCTGAACTCGGCGCGAAAGAGCACAGGCTGAAGCCTGTGCTACTAGGAGAAAGCTGTGCAACTCACGGAAAGAATCAACCGAATACAAATCTCGCCGACGGCGGCGGTCATCAGCGAAGCAGAACGTCTGAAATCTCAGGGCGTGGACATCGCCGACTTCGGGCCGGGCGAGCCGGATTTTCCGACTCCCGACCATATCAAGAAGGCGGCCATTGCGGCCATCGAGGGAAACAAAACCAAGTACACTCCGACGGGCGGCATCACGCCGCTGCGCGAAGCGATTTGTGCCTGGCACAAGCGCGAGCTCGGCTCGAACTACGCGGCGAAGGAATGCATCGTCACGGTCGGCGGCAAGCACGGCATCTTCAACGTGATGAGCGTGCTGGTGCAGGCGGGCGACGAAGTGATTATTCCCGCGCCCTATTGGGTGAGTTTTCCGGACATCGTGAAATATACCGGCGGAACACCAATTTACGTGCATTCGCGTGTGGAAGATGGCTTCAGCATCAAGGCCGCTGCGATTGAAAAAGCGATCACGCCGAAAACGAAACTGCTCATCCTAAATTCCCCGAGCAATCCGACCGGCGGTGTCGTTCCTCCCGACGAGTACGAACGCATCCTGGCGGTCTGCAAAAAGCACAACGTCTGGCTGATGGGCGACGAGTGCTACTCGCATTTTACGTACGCGCCGCACAAGCCGTTCTCCATCGCCAGCGCGCCGGATTCGAAGAACAACGTCATTATCATCGGCTCGGTCTCCAAAACATTTGCGATGACCGGCTGGCGCATCGGCTACACGCTGGCGCCCGCGGAGCTTATCTCGGCGTTGACCAAGTTGCAGAGCCAATCGACGTCGAATCCTACTTCGATCGCCCAATATGCGGCGCTCGAGGCCATGACCGGCTCGATGGATTCCGTACCGCAGATGCTCGCGGAATACGACAAGCGCAGAAAGCGCATCGTGGTGGGCTTGAACGCCATCCCCGGAGTAACTTGCGAAATGCCTGGCGGCGCGTTCTACGCTTTCCCGAATGTCGCTGCGCATCTGGCAAATGGGTCGACCGGGCACGCCATCGCCAAGGATTCGTCGGAGTTGGCGAAGCTGTTGCTCGATCGCGCGCGCGTCGCGCTGGTCGGCGGCGATGCCTTCGGCGCACCGGGCTATCTGCGCCTCTCGTATGCGACCTCCATCGAGCGCATCGACGAAGGTCTGCGCCGCCTCGAACATTTCTTCACCCGCGTCGAAGCCGCAGCCTAGCTAGGGAGTGCGGCAGCCCGGCTGCCGCTTTTCTCCATTCCATCGCACCGATCAACACTGCGAGCAAAGTGAAACCCGAACCGACACGCGTCGAGCCAATTTTCAGTCCCCGCATCTGGGGCTCGCGCACGTTGGCGCCACTCTTCCCGGAAAAATCGAATCTACCGGAGCCGCTCGGCGAAGCGTGGCTCACCGGAGTAGATGGCAAAATCGCTACGGGTCCATTCGCTGGAAAAACGCTGGGTGCGGCGTGGCGAGAAATGCCTGCGGAGTGGCGCGGTGCGAAACTCAAGTCTGTCGAAGAATTTCCGCTTCTCGTGAAATTCATTTTCCCGGCCGACAAGCTCTCCATCCAAGTCCATCCCGACGACGCATACGCTTCGGTTCACGAAAAAGCCGCCGGTGGCCGGGGCAAAACCGAAATGTGGCACGTGGTCTCCGCCAAACCAGGCGCCCAATTGCTGGCCGGGCTCCATCCCGGAGTCACGAAAGAACAATTTCTGGAAAACATGGCCGCGCACACCATTGAGGATGTGCTTCAAGCGCACCGCGTCCATTTGGGCGACACCTTTTTCATTCCTGCGGGCACGCCGCACACCATCGGCCCAAAAATGATTCTCTGTGAGGTTCAGGAATATTCCGACCTCACGTATCGTATCTACGATTACGGCCGCGTCGACGCTCACGGCAAGCCACGCGACCTGCACATCGAAAAAGCGCTCGAAGTCCTCAACTTCGGCTATGCGCACGGTGGCAAAGTTCCTCCGCTCGTTTTGAAGGCTTCTCCTGAGCCCGCAAAACTGCTCTGTGCTTGCCGCTATTTCGCCGCCGAGCGGCTCGAGATTTCAGAACGCCACGAATTCCCTGCCGACCGCGCCCACTTCCAGTTGCTGGTCATCCTCACCGGACGTGGCAATCTCGGCTGGCCCGGCGGGGCGGTACGCTACAAAACCGGAGAGTGCTGGCTTCTTCCCGCGTCGCTGGACCTCGCCGCGCTCCATCCGCTGGAACCAACCAGTGTCCTGCGCGCATACGTCCCCGATGTCGCTGCGCTCACCAAGCATCTCCACGAGGCTGGTATCTCATCCTCGGCAATCTCCCAATCCGTCTTCGGCTGAAAGTGGAACTCCCAAAAATCACCGTGCACTCTGTGTCCCCCGTGTTAAATTCCTTTTGCTCAAATGCCCGACGAAAAACTCACGACTCATGCCGTCATCCTTGCTGGAGGCCGTGGCACTCGCTTCTGGCCGCGCAGCCGCACGCGCACTCCCAAGCAGCTCCTGAATATCACCGGCGGCGAAACCATGCTGCGCGAAACCGTTTCGCGTCTCGAACCGA
>DATFZY010000108.1:0-2946 GCA_035313865.1 Candidatus Acidiferrum sp. | reverse complement strand
AGCCATTTCGCCCGGCTAGCAGATGGTCGCGGACATGGAGACCAGGCTCGAGGAAATTCCGGCAGCGCGCGCGGGCGAAGGGCGGCGTCTGGGGGGATGCGTCTTGAGCCATGTCTCATAATTCTGGCGCATTTGCTCGATGTGGTGCGGGATGTGGCGTTCCTGCAAATCCACCCAGCGATCCAGGCTGATGGCGCGATCGCGCGGATGAGTACCGCCGCTGTCCCACACTTGGTCGGGCAGGGCGACGAGCAATTGATAAGTCATTTTTCGGAGGCGGCGGATAATTTCCAGGGCGTCGCGAGTGCTCTGGTGAAAATAGCCGAGCGAACCAGCCCAGCGCGATGCGCTGAATTTTGCGGCTTCGCCAGCGGCGGGCTCGGCGATGTATGCGCGGCAGCGCACGTAGGCGCTGGCTTCGCTATCGGCGAGATGCAGGATGATTTCGTGGATGCTCCAGCGCTCGTTGGCCGGTTTATAAATCCACATTTTTTTAGGAAATTGCCGGAGAGCGGCCGACAACAGAGCCGGCGCGCGACCAAGAGATTCGAGTTTTTGCCTTCTTGAATCTTGCCGCATAGGACCCTCCCACTAACCTAGATTAGACGCACGACCCATGAATTTGCCTCGCGATAACACATAGATAAACGCAGAAAATGGGCGACTTGTTCAGCGGAACGATTCGTTTTGGAGATGGAGGACGTCAAGCGTGCGCGGGTGGGAAAGCCTGTCCGGCAGTGGGACGCAAGGGCCGTTCGCAATTGGAAACGGTGCGCGTTCCTGGGAGCGCGACAAGTTCGGAGCAGGCAAATCCGCATCTTTCGCGTGAATATTACAAATTACTGAAGCGAGTTACTATGTTCTGGAGAAAACTACAATACGCCGGGGAAGGGATTGCTTCCCGAGGCGGAATTTTGGTTCGCGGTGCGTTTGTGCCAGTAGGCACGCAATTCGCCGACCAGGTACAAGGACCCGGTCGCGAAGACCGCGTCCTCCTGAGCGGCTAGTCGCAGGGCGGCCTCCAGGGCTTCGGCGGGATCACGCACAACGATTGTTTCTTGGGCGTCATGGCTGGTCATTTCGGCCAGCAGCGGTGCGGAAATGGCCCGAGGCTGGCGCGGTTCAGTCAGGATGACGGCGGCTGCGTGCGGGAAAAGCAGGCCGGAGATTTCGTCCACTGCTTTGTCGCGCATCGCGCCGTAAACGAGAAAGATGCGGCGGCCGGCGTAATTTTCCTGCCAGAATTTCAGCAATTCGCGGGCACCGGCGGGATTGTGCGCGCCATCGAGATAAACATCGGGCAGAGTCGCGAGGCGTTCCAGGCGTCCCGGCCAGTTCGCGGTGGCGACACCTTGCTCAATGGCGGCTTCGGGAATCAGGAAGCCGCGCTCTGCGAGCAGGCGGGCGGCGACGGCTGCGGTGAGCGCGTTGCGAATCTGAAAGCGGCCGGGCAATAACGGTGCGAGGTTGAGCTGTTTGCGCGAGTGGGTGAACGCCGCGACAGCACGATACAACCCGCCAGAATCTTGCACATCGTCCACACGCGCGGTTGCGTCCACCTCCACCAGGCGCGCGTCCATTTCGGTGCAGCGGCGGGCGATCACGGCGCGGGCTTCCAGGCGTTCGCTGGCGCTGACCACCCACGCACCGGTCTTGATGATGCCTGCTTTTTCAACGGCGATTTCTTCGATGGAATGGCCGAGAAAATTTTCGTGGTCGAAATCAATCGGCGTGATGATGGCGACTTCCGGTTCGACGATGTTGGTGGCGTCGAGACGGCCGCCTAGGCCGACTTCGTAGATGGCGAAATCCACGTGGTGCTGGGGGAAAGCGAGAAATGCCATGGCCGTGATGCACTCGAAAAACGTCGGGTGCGCAGTGAGCTTTCCGGAGGCCATCAGCGATTCGATGGATGAATGAACGCGGGACCAGGCCGCGGCGAAATCGTGGTCTGAAATATTTTCGCCATTGATGCGGATGCGTTCGTTGATGCGTTCCAGGTGGGGCGAAGTGTACAGGCCGGTGCGCAATCCCGCCTTGCGCAGGATGGATTCGAGCATCGCGGCCGTGGAACCTTTGCCGTTGGTGCCGGCGATGTGCACGCAGGGAGAGGACCGCTGCGGCTGGCCGAGATCTTCTGCAAGGATCGTAATATTCGCGAGGCCAAATTTCTGAACGCGAGCTTGCTGCGGAGCGGCTAATTCCCTTCCCAGCGAAAATAACGCGCGGACGGATTCGTCATAATTCATGCGGGAAATACTCTATCCTGCCCTTGTCCACGATTTCGGGATTCTCCACGCCGCCGTGCTCGGGAACCTTGAAGTAGTGGTAGTACGCGGCTTTCTCGGGATCTACGAATTCGATAAAGAGATATTCTTCGTCTTTTACGTGTTGAGTGAACTTCTGTAGATAGGATTTGCAAACGCCCTCCAATACCGCCCGGCTTTCCGAGCCGTGACGGGTGGTCGAGAAAATGAGCATCTTTAGAGGCGCCTTTATGTGCAGGAGTTTCTGGAAGTCATCTAAGACTGCCTTCTGTCGCCCGAGTTCTGATTCGACAGCCAACGCAATGTCGTTGTGATCCGAACTTCTGAACCACAGAAAATCGAGCAGAAATTCGGGCTGTTTGATCCCTCGGTCCGGCGCAACATACAACCCGAGCCCCTTGCCCATTTCGAGAAGAACTTTCCCTACGGCTTCGGTCCGGTCGTTCACACCACCCTCTATCGTCCTCGCGACAGCTTGAACAAACTGTTTCGCAAATTTGTGCGGGTCGACGACTGGACTCTTCCCAAAGGTCATTGTCGGTCTCCTTTCTTTAACCGACGAAGAAGTCGAGGGCCTGGGCGATGTAGGGCTTCAATTCCTTGCGCGGGACGACGGCGTCGAGGAATCCGTGCTCGAGGAGGAATTCGGCGGTCTGAAAACCTTCGGGCAGTTTCTGGC
>DATFZY010000107.1:0-47958 GCA_035313865.1 Candidatus Acidiferrum sp. | reverse complement strand
TGTGAAAAAATGCAAATTCGCGATTTCAGCGGAATCAGTCGTTAAGAATTTCTCTTTTAGGAGGCGTATAAACCACGTTTGGGGTGTCCGGATACGTTTTGGATCACCCGAAAAAACTCCCCGGATCGATTTTTTTACACGTTCCAGACGGGACGTTTCCGAATCATATTTCCTTAAACTGTGGCTGAGTTCGAGCGGCGGTTATCCGGCGGGTGGCGCGTCTTTGGGATCCTGAGATGGCTCAGGGTGCCCTACCCTTTGCGATTTTGTTTTTTTGTTCTTTGCAAAGGGTGGGCAATTCCTTGCTCTCCCTGGCGCCTTTATACGAGGTTCAGTTCCGGAAAGTCCCGCGCATAGCGCCTGGGATCGAGGGTCATAAAACGATCCGCGTGCGCCAGCGCATGTGCCCCAATAAGGAAATCCGCCAGCAAACGCTTCGCTCCCTGACCCGCGGACCTTCGCCGCCGTTTTGCATAACGTGCGAAGCGGCGGCCGGCCTCAACCCAAGCGGCCTGTTCCATCGCAAAGTCCACCGTGATGCCCGTGTCGGCAAGAAAGTCATTCACGAAGGATTCCGTGGCCTTCGGGTAGGCTAGCAGTTCGGCGTACACCGGCCCACTGACGACGAGGCCTCCCTCGGCCTTCGCATTGCCAAGATTCCTTGCGATGTCCGAAGCAGACGCTTCCTTGGACCACAGCGCGGAGATCACATTGGTATCGATGGCTGTTCTCATCGCTGCTCAACTTTCTTCGTCACGCAACTCGCGTACCCACGCGTTCGCCTCATGGATGCTGGAGAAGGCGGGAAGCGCCCCGACATATTTCAGAAAGGGATTCTCGGGCGCGCGGGCAGGGCGGATGGTGGTTCGATCCTTGTCGACGACAAATTCCACGCGGTCTCCCATCTTAAGTCCGAGGCGCTTGCGAACCTCGAGAGGAAGGGTGATCTGACCCTTGCTGCTGATTGTGCTGGAGCGTGCCATCTTTACTTGCCTCCTTTACAGTAAGGATAGCATGTTTTTACAACTGGGGAATCCAGGAATCCGAGGACAGGAATGTTTCCGATGCCTCGGCTCACGCGTATTCGTATGCGAGGTTCTCAGGATCGACTTCGACGCGGACGCGTTTCTGCTGGTTGGCAATCTTTTCGAAGGCTTTTTATGGGGCCGGGAGCATCGTATACGCGATGAGCAGTGGATCGAAAGGAGCTTATCCATGGACGCGATACATGTGGAACAGAAGAGCTATGAGATGCCCCCGCGCGAGGGGATGAGCATCGCGCATTTTCTTACCGTCGCCGATGTCGAGCGATCGGCTCGCTACTACGAAAAGGTCTTGGCGCTCGCATTCTGAGCTTGGGGGATGGCAACGCGCCTGCGTACCTGCAGCTTGCGAATATCTGGATGATTCTGAACGTGGGGGGCGGGCCGACGCCGGACAAGCCGACGGTAACGCTCAGCGTGCCCGACCCGAAGCACATCAACAGCTTTATGAATTTCCGCGTTGCGGATATTCAAGCGTGCTATGCATTGTGGAAAAGTCGAGGAGCCGAGTTCATCACGGAGCCCATACCCAAGTACGGCGAGATTCGCTGCTACATCCGCGATCCTGACGGGTACATTATCGAGGTCGGACAGAGCACCGAGTTGAAGTACGGTTAGCGAGAGGGAGCGACAAGAGGGGCACGGCGTGCCGTGCCCCTACGGGAATGTGTGGCGATGGAGATGCGGAAGGGTTGGGCGCGTGTTCAAAAGAGGATGGAGGGGAGGAAGGCGCCGGATGGTTCGTTGTAGAGGCCGGTGGTCATGAGGGTCATGGGTTGGACGACGCGGAGGCCGTGATCGAGGCACCAACGGAACAACTGGGCGTTGCGCGTGGGAACCAGGATGCCCGGCCCTGGAAACTGTGGGGCAGAAGCGATGAGAGCTTGCAGATCTTCGGTGGTTTCCGCAACGGCATGGCCGAAAAAGGCGAGGAAACTGGCGTAGGCGCGGAGGCGGCCTTCGGCTTCGGCGACTACCGCAGTGCCGGCCTGGATGGCGTCGCGCAGTTCGACGCGGCGGTCATGACCGTGAACTTGAACGCATAACGCGTTGCAGGCGGAAAGATCGGTGGGTAGCGCGCGGCGTACTTGGTAGCGCGGCGGGGTTTGCAGGATGGCCGGTCCCTGCATGCACGCGAGCGGTTCGCGCACGACGAAGCCCAGCTTGGTGTAGAGAGAAAGCGAACGGTTGTGATAAGCCGCTTGCACGAGGCGGACGCCGGCAAATTTTTGCTCTTCGGCGCGGCGCATGACGGCGTCCATCAAAAGGCGGCCGGCGGATTTGTTCTGCGCGGTGGGATCCACGGTAACGGGCCCGATGCCGGCAATGGTGGTGTCTTCATATAGACAATTGCTGCCGATGATTTGGCCATTCTGCTCGGCCACGACACAGAAACACGCGGGATTTGAGAAGAGGTGCGAGAAAAGGCCAATGGCAACCTCAGCCGAGGGGACGTCGCTTGAGAAATTGTGCTGCGCGGCGACGTGGGCAAATGCCGCGAAGCAGATTCTGCCGCAGGCGTCGGCGTCGGCTGGAGTGGCGCGACGGATGGATACGGCGGGTTGCGTTGCGGTGGCTGGAGTTGGGGTGCCCATGTGTTGGGGCTCCTTATGGGGTGCGGGTGGCGGAATTGTACCATCGGGAGCAGGCCTGCAAAACGCGGTGAAGCGCAAGCGAGAACGAAAGAGGGCACGATGTATCGCGCCCCTACACAGGCGAAATGCGAGAAGGGGGCGGTAAGCGCGCCCTTACAGGTGCAAAATCAAAGAGGGCACGATGAATCGTGCCCCTACAACGGAGGAAGACGCTAGTGGATGAAGGTTAGGCCGTTGGGGATGAATTGGGGGAAGACGTAGGCGTAGAGCATGACGATGACGCCGACGATGGAGGCCAGGGCTACGGAGTGCCAGAAGACGAAGCGGAAGATGGAGCCTTCCTGGCCGACTTGGTTGGTTGCGGCGGTGGCGATGCAGATGGATTGGGCGTCGATCATTTTGCCCATGACGCCGCCGGCGGAGTTGGTGGCGCACATGAGGATGGGGCTGAGATTTAATTGTTGGGCGGTGATTTTTTGGAGGCCGCCGAAGAGGACGTTGGAGGAGGTGTCGCTGCCGGTGAGGGCGACGCCGAGCCAGCCGATGAAGGCGCCGAAGAAGGGGAAGAACCAGCCGGTGCGCGTGAAGGCGAGGCCGAGGACGGCGTCCATGCCGGAGTAGCGAGTGACGTAGCCGAGACCTAGCATGCAGGTCATGGCGATGATGGCGAAGCGGAGGCGGTAGAGAGTGCCGCCAAAGATTTTTATGATTTTGCCGGGGCCCAGGCCAAGGATGATGCCTGCCAAAAGCGCTGAAATGAAACAGGCAGTGCCTGTGGCGGTTAGCCAATTGAAATCGAAGCGCGCGGCTTCGGGTGCGGGCTTGGCAACGACGGGGGTGGAGCGAAAAACTTTGTTGTGGAGCGCGGGCCAGTCCCAACCGGCGGGGCCGGGGCGATTTTTGCCGTCGGGCATTTTTACGGTGAAGGCGGGAGTGGTGGCCTTGTTCATCGCGAGCTTGATGCTGGGCAATCCCCAAAGCAAAACGAAGACGGAGAGGATGGCGAAGGGGAGCCAGGCTTTGGCGATTTGGCCTGCGGTGTGATGGGCTGCCGCAGGTTGTTTTTCGCGGATTTTCCATTCGTCGCCCAGGGTGTCTGTCACGGTGGTTTGGACCGTGGCCGCTGCTGCGGCTTTGGCGGCGTCTTCTTCGCGTTCACCTTCGAAGCGCCAGATGTGCTTTGGCTTCCAGAAGCGGAGGAAGATCATGGTAGCGATGAGCGAGACGACGCCTGCGGCGATGTCGACAAGATTGCTGTCCATGTGATTGGCCCAGAAATATTGGGTGCCGGCGAAGGAGATGCCCACGACGAGGATGGCGGGAGCGACTTCCCAGGTTTCGGACCAACTGACCATAGCGCGAACGAGCCAGAACGGAACGATCACCGCGGTGATGGGGAGGATGCGGCCGATCATGGCGCTGAGGTCGCTTTCCGGGAGGGCGGTCACGGAAGCGAGGGCGTGGACGGGAGTGCCGATGGCGCCCCAGGCTACAGGGGCGGTGTTGGCGATGAGGTTGAGGGCGGCGGCATGGAAGGGTTTGAAGCCGAGGCCGATCATAAAGGCGCCGGCGATGGCGACGGGCGCGCCGAATCCGGCGCAGCCTTCGATGAAGGCGCCAAAGCAGAAGGCTACGAGGAGAAGTTGCAGGCGGCGGTCTGGAGTGATGGCGGCGACAGACTGCTTCATGATTTCAAATTGGCCGGTTTCGACGGAGATGTCGTAGAGGAAGACGGCGGCGATGACGATCCAGACGATTTTGAGGAGGCCGTAGGCCGAGCCGTAGAGAAAGCTGCTGACGGCTAATTGGGAGGGCATGTGGAAGACGGCGATGGCGCAGAGGATCGCCGTTGCGGCGCCTGCAATGGCGCAGAGATGGGCGCGGACTTTGAAGCCGGCCAAGAGGCCGAGAAGAACTACGACGGGTAAGGCGGCGACCAGCGTGGAGAGCCACCAGTGGCCGAGCGGGTCGTACACTTGGTTCCAAGTCACAGAGAGGCCTCCGGAACGAAATTGTCTGGCGTCGCCGGTGCGTGGGGCTCCGCAGAAAGGATTGCGGGACGCAGCGGTGATTCCGCATGTGTTGCAAGGCTAGAAAGCAGGCTTGCGGTAGTGGAGTAACGCGTTTGGGAGAGGGTTGTCAAGGGGTAAGTCTGGGACGGCTGGGGCGGAAATCGCACGGAGAGTTTGATTGGAGTTTTGGGTGAGCGTTGGGCGAGGCGGCGAGCGCGTAGACCGCGGTGCGGTGGACATCTATACTCGGTGCATGCAATCGGAAAAAGAGTTGCTGGGGGCGCTGCGGCAGTATTGGGGTTACGACGCGTTTCGACCTTTGCAGGAAAATATTGTGAGGAGTTTGCTGGGCGGGCGGGATACGTGTGTGGTGATGCCTACCGGCGGGGGAAAATCGCTTTGCTACCAGTTGCCGGCGGCGATTTTGGGCGAGAAGACGGTCATTGTGGTTTCTCCCTTGATGGCTTTGATGCAGGACCAGGTGGCGCAGCTTACGCAGATGGGGATTTCTTCGGCGTTATTGAACAGTTCGCTGGCGGGGGATGTGCAGTCGTGGGTGGTGCAGCAGGCGATTGGCGGGGCGTACCGGTTGCTCTATCTTTCGCCCGAGCGTCTGGCGCGCGAGGATACTTTCGGGTGGCTGCGGCGCGTGCCGATTTCGTTTTTTGCGATTGATGAGGCGCATTGCATTTCAGAATGGGGGCACGAGTTCCGGCCGGAGTACCGGTTGTTGAGCAGGCTGCGGCAGCATTTTGCGGAACAGCCGATTGCGGCGTTTACGGCGAGCGCGACGCGGCGGGTGCGGCACGACATCATCGAGCAACTGAAGCTGCGGGAGCCGGACAAGTATATTGCGAGTTTTCACCGGCCAAATTTGCAGTACATCGTCAAGGAGTGCGTTGGGAAAACGCAGTCGGAGCTTTTGATTCGGGCGCTGCGGAAATATGACGGCTGCAATGTGATTGTGTATGCGCCGACGATTGCGCGGGTTGAGGAGACAGTGGATTTTCTTGGGGAACAAGGCATTGCATCGATTGCGTATCACGGGAAGATGGATAGCGAAGCACGGCGGCGCAATCAGGAAACCTGGATGTCGGACGAAGTGCGCGTTCTGGTGGGAACGGTCGCGTTTGGGTTGGGGATTAACAAAGCTTCGGTGCGAGCCGTGATTCATCTGTCGTTGCCAAAGTCGATTGAGCAGTATTACCAGGAAGCAGGACGGGCGGGGCGCGACGGGGAGCCCGCGGAATGCGTTTTGCTTTGGCAGAAACGCGATGTGGGTTTGCTGACTTATTTTGTGGAGCAGTTGACGGACGAGGAGGAGAAAACGAGGGCCTGGCAGCGTTACCGGGAGATTCGCAATTTCGTGGAAGTGAAGAGATGCCGGCATCACCAGATTTGCGCGCACTTCGGGGAGATTCGAAAATGGAATTCGTGCGGGGCTTGCGATGTGTGTGTCGGAGAGCCGCAGTGGCTGGCAGCGCCCGCGCCTGCGACGAGGCTGAAGAAGCGCAAGGCTGTGGCCGCCGCGGCAGGAGCGAATGTGCCGGCGGTCGCGCGTACCTATCAAGCAAAGCAAATTGAGAGGACTGCGACGCTCATTCCCTTGGGCGATTCGCGAGCCAGCAGCGTTGCTGCGGGGATTGATCCGGAGCTGCGGGAATATCTTCGCGAGTGGCGGCGGACGACCGCGAGGGAGCGGGGAACCGCTGCGTTCATTGTGATGCACGACACTTCGCTGGATGAACTTTGCAGAGTCCGGCCGCGTTCTCTGAGCGAGATTCGCAGCATTTCCGGGTTCGGTGAGCGCAAGACGGAACTGTATGGGCAGGCGATTCTGGATGCGCTGGAGGAATTTCGGCGCGGAGCGCGTGCCTCCGAGCAGCGCGAGGAAAAGCCGAAACCAGCCGAGGAGACGATTCGGCTGCTTGCGGAAGGGCGGACTTTTGAGGAAATCGCGAAGGCGCGCGGGCGACAAGTTTCGAGTGTCGTTGACCTGGTCGTGCGGCTGATGGAAAAAGGGGAAGTGGAGTTTCAGCCCGGGTGGATTGATTCCGAGAAACAGGAGCAGATTGAAAAGATGTGTGCGCTGCTGGGGATCGAGCGGCTGAAGCCTTTGAAGGACGCCTTGCCCGCGGAGATTACGTTTGAAGAGATCAAACTGGTTGTGGCGCGGCTGCGGATTGAAAGTGAATCAGAAACAGAGAGTGCTGCGGCCGGCGAGATTTGAAGCGGGAACAATGAAAGTTTGCCGCGGTGCGAAGAGCACAGCCAGGAGTGCCCTTCGCGGCTCAGGGCAAGCCTGTGCTACGAAGCGCCTAATCGACGGTGTAAGTGATCTCAAGCCTGTGGATTAAGAAGCAGGAGAGGACGAGAACCGCAACCGTTAGGCAAAGCAAGCCCCCGATGGCAAGAAACGGCGCGACGGGCTCGGCGACGACGGTGAAGATGGCCATAGGGCCATCTACGGGCATGGCGACTGGGCAGAGGTGCTTCAGGTAAAAAGTGACGCTTAGTTTTTGGGCCCAGGAAGGGAAGATGGGGGAGATGGCTTCCCACCCCCACAACATAACTCCAGGGACGATCGGATTTTTGAAGAGCAGGCTTAACGCGAGAAACACAGCGCCGTAGCCGAGGCAGGCCAGAAGCGTTACCAGGAGATAGGCTCCCAATTGGCCGAGGCCCGGCCCATTAAAAACGTAGGTTCTGCCGATGGAGCCAAAGCTGCTGTAGGTCAGATAAAAGCTTGTTGTTACGGCAACTTCGAACAGTGCGATGGAAGTGACCGCGCCCGCCAGAAATTTTCCGACTACGAGGACTTCGCGTCTTACTGGAGACAAAAACTGGTAGTGGAGAGTTTTCTGGACCATTTCGCCGCGGAAGAGCCAGGTAAAGATCCCCATGCAGGCGAAGAAAATGCCCAGGCGAACGAAGTAGAGTTGAAAAACGATGCCTGCAAAAGCCTCGGTATGTCCCTCGAGTTGTATAGCGCCGGTTTCGGCATTCCCAAACAGATTGGCGATGAGAAGGATGATGGCGGGTACGAACGCGAGGAGATAGATCCAGATCCTGCGTTTGGAAAACAGATTGCGGCGAACTTCCGTGCGCACGAGGACAACAACTTGGCTGGCGTAGAGACGCCACGGTTGTTCGTTTGCCCACTTCTGGGCACCCGCGAGTGCGTTTTGCGTGCTCATATCGGTCCACCGTCTGAGCCGATGAGATATTGATAGATGGAGTTGACGTCGTCATCGGCGGGGGCGACAGCGTCCACTTCCACGAGGCCGCTGGAAACAATCTTGTTCAGCAGGAGAGAAAATTGTTCTGCGTCGCGGGTGCGCACGAGGACACTCTGGCCGTCAGCCAGGATTTTGGCTTCGACGACGTGATCGAGTTCGAAGGCCGCCGAGGCCAGCTTGGCCGCATTCGAACAGCGGACCAGAATTTGCATGGGGTGCTCGCGGACTTCTTTGCGGACTTCGCGAATTTTGCCTTCGGCGACGACGTAGCCGCTGCTCATTAAAACGACGCGGTCCGAGATGCGATCGACTTCTTCCAAAATATGGCTGGAGATGATGACGTGCATGCCTTGTTTGGCGAGGGCTTCGAAGAGGGCGATGGATTCGGCGCGGGCCATGGAATCGAGGCCATTGAGCGGCTCATCCAAAATAAGCACGGATGGATGATGAGCGATGGCCTGGGCAAGGCGGATGCGCTGCCGCATGCCTTTGCTGTAGCCGGCCACTTTGCGGCGGGCGACTTGCGCCATACCGGCGCGTTCGAGGGCTTCGTTGGTGAGCTTGGCGGCTTGTTCATCGCCAAAACCGTGGAGGCGCAGAGGCCAATAGATGAAATCATAGCCGTTTGTTCCCGGAGGGAAGGAATCGAACTGCGTGCAGTAGCCGACCTGCCGGAAAAACTCGACGGGCTGGCGCGGAGTGAGACCAAAAACGTAAATCGCGCCTTGAGAAGGCCTTATTAGTCCGGTCAGCAGGTTCATCAGGGTGGTTTTGCCGGAACCGTTGGGGCCGACGAGGCTGGTGATGCCACGCTCAAGAGCGAAACTCACTTTGTTCACGCCAAGAACTTCTCCATAAAATTTGGAGACATTATCGAAGACGATTTGGCGGTTGTCGGGAGTCATCCGCGCACCGTCTCGCGAGCGCGCAAGCGCGCGTTGAGAATCACCAAACAGAACAGACATACGAGAATCATTACCGCCCAGGCGGCTGGAACAGGAATTTCGTGGCGCCCCATATGGGCGAGCAGGCGGAAGGGATCGCGAAGTCCTCTCTCCAATACGATCCGGAACATATAGGAGAGATTCAGGAGCGCACCCCAGTAAGTGCCCATGATGGCGTTAAACATCTCTCCGAGGGCGGCTGGGATGACAAACGCGATAAAGATTACGCCGGTGGCCACAATCCGCAATTTGACCCAGGCCGAGACGGCCAGGGACATCAACGAAAGCATCAGAACCCAAATTGCGGAACAAAGGAGAATCGGGAGGATCATCCACAAGTGCGACCACACCCAGCCATTTCTTGCAAGCCCCGACTGCAGGCCGAACAAAAGCAAGCAGGGAACCCAGGTGACGGCCGAAAGCAAGATGCTGAGAACGGCGAGTTTTCCGAGAACGTAGTCGGCCCGGCTGAATGGCCGGCTCAAGAAAAGGGAAAGCGCTCCATTGGTCAGGTCTCCCGAGATCAGGACGGGGCCGACCCAGCAGTTGAGGAGAAAAGCGACGTTGGTCTGCACGGTCATGATGATGATGAAGTATTGGGTTTCCACTGCGAGGAAATCCGCGGAGCGGATTTGCATCAGTAATTGCACGGTTTTGTTGTTGGCGACGAAAATGTATCCCGCAAAGAAAAGATTGGGAACAATCGCCAGGATGAGGAGAAGAACGAAAAAGCGCGATTTGAACAGGTCGAGGAAAGCAAAGCGAGTCAGCACGAAAAAGCGCGACCACGCTGCCGTCAGCGAACCGGTGTACGGGTTGTACCTGCGCTTATATACGGCCATCGGCTGCTCCCGTTTGCTCCATGGCGTTCAGGAAAATGTCTTCGAGCGAATCGCGGCGGTGATTCATGCGGCGAATTTGCACGCCGCGGTCAGCTGCGACTTTGAAGACTTCACGAATCTCGACGGTGTCCGGCATGACGACTTTTATGCGGCCATTGCTGAAGATCGCGCACTCGCAGCCCAGGGCTTCGAGCGCGGCGGTAAAGGTGGCCTCGACGCCGACGGTTTCGAGTTCGAGGAATTTGCGGTTGGCGCGGCGCTCTTCGACAAGGTTGCAGATGGAGGCTATTTTGCCGTTACGGAGAATCAACACTTCGTCGCAGGTTTCTTCCACATCGCGGAGAAGATGCGATGAGAGAAGAAGGCAAATATCGCTGGCCTCGCGGATTTCGCGAATTAATTCGATCAGGCGTTTGCGTGCTGGCGGGTCCATGCCGTTGGTCGGTTCGTCCAGAATCAAGACTTTAGGGCCGTGGGCGATGGCCTGCGCCAGCTTGGCAAGCTGCTTCATACCGAGCGAATACGTCCCCACCGGCCGATAACGCGCTTCGCCAAGTCCGACGTAAACGAAAGCTTCGTGGGCGCGCTCCATCGCTTGATCGGGGGGAAGGCCGGAAATCTCCGCCATGTAACGAACGAAGCGCACGCCGGACATTTTTGCGATAAACGCGTCGTTCTCCGGCATGTAGCCGACAAGCGCGCGCAAAGCCTTGCCGTTTGTGTTTGCGTCGAGCCCGAGCATGCGGGCGCTGCCCTTGATTGGTTTGTGGAAACCCAGAAGAGTGTTGATGAGCGTCGATTTACCGGCGCCGTTCGGTCCGAGCAGCCCTATGGCGCGGCTCTTCAGCACTCCCGTGAGTCCGTGAAGAATCGTTCGTCCGCCGAGCTGCACTTCCAGCCCTTCTAGCTCAATGGTTGGGAGCATCATCTACAGTGTATTACGGATGAGTGACCGGCGATGTTCCATGCTCTGTTTGGGCGAGCAAATGAGATAACGCCAGAAGGCCCGGGTTGAGGTCAAAGAGCTTGCCGCTGCTGGCGATAACGATCTGGTCGGTCTCTCCGTAAGCGCACATCGCGCTCGGCTTGGAGTCGGCTGCGACCTGCTGAAGCAACGCCAACTGCTGGGAAGTAAGCTGGGAAGCGAGCGGCTGCAGGATCGGGCCGAGGTTCTGATACACCATCGCCGAGAAGTTCGCCTGGTTGTCGTTCGGAAGCAGTGCGAGGAACGAGGCCGAGCGAGCCAGAGACGTGCCGTTTGCGTGCGTCTGGAGCGCGTTGAGAAGAAGCGCTCGCGACGGGGCGACGAGCATGTAGCCGTCAGCGAAGGTGTAGTCGTATTCCGTCGTGAGGCCAGCCCCCGGAGGATGAATCGTATAAAAAGTCCGGCCGCCGACTTGCGCCTGATCGATGGTCATGCCGGAGCCACCCGATTTTGCTTCTTGCAGGTTGACCGCCTGCACCATTTTTTCGATGTCCAGCTGCACAGCGCCCGAATTGTTGACTTCGATGATCGCTTTCCACGAAGGGGTCGGAAGAACCGGCCCGTCGAGAGCCACGGTTATTTCTCCGCCGAGAGCGGTCGCCAGGTCGTCGCGAACGTCGAACCCGAGATTGGCATTTAGTTCCGCAAGACCTTTGCTGAAATCGGGGTCGGTACCGGCGATGTTGAAAACGTCATCCAGCATGAGCGCCGGCTGCTTGGCCACGAACGAAAACGCTGCACCAGCATTGGCCGAAACGTAGTCCAGAGAGCCCATGGGAGCGGGTGCGGCCAGCCATGAGGCGATGCCGTGCCGTGGGCCATTGAAGTTCAGCGTGATGCGGTTGTCGCCATTGCCCGGAGCTTCGCCGCGCGTGGCGATCAGGTACTGCATGTTGTCGAAGCCGCTGTTGAGGAAAGACTGAGACTCCCCATGCGAACTTGCAATACCGCTGCTTTGGTGAGCCGCGCTGATGATCTGACCAAGGTTCGCGGCGACGACAATTTCCGTGCCGCGGCTGTAAACACTGACGATTTTTTTGCCGAAGTCCGTGCCGGCGAAGAGACTGGTTCCGGCGTTGAGCTGCGCGTTCATGCGCTGAACGGAAGCCGCGTCGGCGCCAATCACCAGCATGTTCTGGCGCACCAGCATGATCATGCCGTGGGTGTTGGTTGCCAGGGAGGGCAGCAAATCGGGCGTCACGACGTGCACATCGGATTCGTTTTGGGCGTTGGCCGCAGCCGTCGCAACTTGATTCTGCAGATAGTCCTGAAGGCCGGACTGGCGCACTTCTGCGATCAAAAGAGGGCCGCCTTGATTCATAGCCGCGGGTGTGCCCATCGTGATCACGACTTCATCGCCCAGATACTGGCTCAGCGTTTGAATCTTCTGGATGAGTTCGTCGGGAGTCGGGTGCTGGTTGGCTTTGTTGGACTTGTTCCACCATTGCTGCAAAACGGGGCTCTGCGACAATTGCTGCTGGAAGATCTGATTGGCTTGTTGGAGCGCGTCGCCGAAATTCGGAACGCCGACATAGAGCACGGTATCCGCGGGCAGCAAGGGAAGAATGTTGCTCTGGTAGCGCGCGCCAGGCATCTGGATTTCGTTGAACTTCTTGCCCAGGGCGGAAAATTCCGCGAGCAGCTCCAGATCGTGATCCTTGTCGGAGCTCCAGGCGATTTCGTCCTGCACGGGAACCACGCCGATGCTTTGCGTTGTCGCGAGCACGTCGCCGGAGTGCAGAATCGATTCCGCGCCCTGGTGCTTGACGTGAACTTCGCCTTCAATCACACCGACGCGCGAGCCTTTTGTGCCGGCATTTACGGAAAAGACCGTGCCAGTGACGGCTACGATGCAATCCGGAGCGCTGACGTAGAGGTGCCCGGCGTGGCGTTTCGCGGCTTGCACGATGATGATGCCCTGGTCGAGGTGAATCGTGGTGTCGCGGCGGTTGGCGCTGACGGAAAACTCGGCGCGCTGATTCATCTCCACTTTGGAGCCATCAAAAAGGACGACTTTGGCGTGGGAATTTGCGGCGGTGCGGATGAATTCACCGTCGCTGATTTCGTCGCCCGTTTTCAAGGCGCGTTCGCCTGCCCAGCCGACACGATAGGCTTGCCCTTCGATGGAATCCATCCGCGCGCGGGTTCCGGGAAGCGGCGCGACGTACCAGCTATATCCGGTCCAGCTGACGGCGCCCACCAGGATCAATGACGCTGCCACAAGAGAGATCCTCGCGAAACTCCATTGGAAACCACGCGAAGCAGGTTCCATTTGCCATTTTTCAGCGGTCCCGCCATCAACGGCGCGGCCATGCGCATACGAGCGGCACGCAACGCACTCGCGGAGATGGTCTTCGACGATCAACGCGCGCGCTGGAGCCAGTTCGTGCTTGTGATATGCGGGCAGTTGGGCGCGAATATCCGCGCAGCCGCGAATGGGCTGAAGGGCGCCGCTGGCGATGGGGTCGCCTTCGCCGGATTGCAGCCGTTCCCACACGCGCTCCGCCGAAGCGGAGAGAGCCTTCTCGTCAAGCTCTTCTCCCCGAAGTTCGGAGATTGCTTGATCCAGTTCAGAGTTCTTCTTCGACCAAAACCAGCTCATGATGCGCCTCTCATAAATCCACGAAGTTCTTTTTTTAACTTTGCTCGCACGCGATGTAGCGTGACGGCGACGACGGCTTGCGACGTGTTCATCGCCTTGGCGATTTCGGGGTTGTCCATCCCTTCGATATAGCGGAGAACGAACATTTCGGCGGTGCGGGGGCTCAGTTCGGCAAGTGCCCCGCGGAGCCAATTGCGAATCTCTAACGAGGAGTGGGTTCGTTCAGGGGAGACAGGAGAATTGGAGACCGGCACGACTTCGTCCTCCAGGGGCACATCTTCCCGATTGCCTCGCGACCGGATCAAATCCAGGGCGCCGTTCACGGCCGCCCGGTGCAGATAGCCTTCTAAATAAGTGATCCGGCTTCGGTCGATTCCCGTGCGGGCCAAACGCAAAAACACGGATTGCGCGACATCTTCCGCATCGGAGACGCTTCCCGTTACGCGGTAGGCAGCCTTGAGCACGCGCGCGTGATGCGCCCGAAAAACTTCCTCAAGTTCTGCCGCTGCCTGGGTGACCATAAGAGGTTCTATCGCGGCCGCCAAGTGTCCCTCCTCGGCTCTTCAATAACCTAGACGCGATAGCTAGAGACTTCTTAACACACATTTTACAATTCGTTCCAAATTGCTGGGCCGTTGGCCCTTGTCTTTGACCTTGCCAATGGCCAGGCAGAAATGCCCGCTGCGCAATCATCAGGCGCCCGCGCGAGACGAAAATGTTCTTAATTTGTTCGCTGTACGTTGGTACGGAAACTCACTCGCGGGGGATTACACAACTATTACAGAATGCCGCTGTGCCGCATGCTACGTTGGATTCATGAGCACCCTACAAAGAGACAAGACATTTTCCGAGCCGGTCAATTGGACCACTTCTTTCTTCATGTTTGCTTTTCATGTCGGCGCGGTCGCCGCGTTGTTCTTCTTTACCTGGAAGGCGCTTATCGTTTCCCTTTTTCTCTGGTGGATCTCAGGCAGTCTCGGCATCGGCATGGGCTATCACCGTTTGCTCACGCATCGCGGCTACAAGACCCCCAAATGGATGGAGTACTTCCTGACCGTCTGCGGCACGCTGGCGATGGAAGGCGGACCGATGGCCTGGGTCGGCACGCATCGCGTTCACCACCAGAACACGGACAAAGAAGGCGATCCTCATTCGCCACGCGATGGGGGATTGTATGCTCACGTGGGCTGGATTCTGACAGGCAAGGCCATGCACAACAGCGTGACTGAGCTTTTGCCCTACATCCCCGATCTTCGCAAGGATCCCTTTCATGTTTGGATTACAAAGTGGCACTGGATTCCGATTGCTGCGTTGGGCGCAGTGCTCTTCGCCATCGGCGGCTGGCCTTTCCTGTTGTGGGGAGTTTTCATGCGTACTACCGTCGGCTTGCATGCCACCTGGCTCGTAAACTCCGCGACGCACATGTGGGGCTCGCGACGCTTCGTGACGGACGATACCTCCAAGAACAGCTTCTGGGTCGCCGTGCTGACATTCGGCGAGGGCTGGCACAACAATCACCACGCTGTTCCGCAGGCCGCACGTCATGGCATCACTTGGTATGAAATTGACATGAACTGGTACGGAATCCGCGCATTGCGCGCGCTGGGCCTTGCCTGGGATATCAAGGGCCACAAGCTCGGAAAACCGGAACAGGCCAAAGAGAACCAGATTGCCGTGCCGCCTCAAGTTGGTGCGGCAGAAGCTCCAGTACCCCAATTCAGCGGCGACTGACCATCACGCAGGTTGGGAATAGGGCAAAAGGCCATGAACTTCACGAACTGGTCGCGTTTGCGAGCCCGATGTGGCGTTCGTTCGCCTCTGGCGTAAACTAATAGACCATGCGCATCACGCGCCGCACGAAAGCGATTGCGTTCTTCATTGCCCTCGGGGCTTGCCTCGTCGCCCTGACCATCGTCCTCAACGTCAGTTGGATTATCTTCCATTGGCGTCAGGTCGTTCCGCTCGTACTTGGCATCATCTTTTTTGGATTGCTGATTGCCGGGCTCGTGGTCAACACGATTTTTCTGGTCCGAGAAATTCGCCGAAATGAGCAGCACGACAGCTTTCTGAATGCCGTCACCCACGAACTGAAAACGCCCATCGCCTCTATTCGCCTGTACCTCGAAACGTTGGCAAGCCGCAATCTCGAGGAGGCCAAGCGCCGCGAGTTTTACCGCATCATGCTGGAAGATACAGACCGGCTGATGGGAACCGTCGAGCAGGTTTTGAAGGCCGGCGAACTACGTCACGCAAGCGAGCGCAGGAACTGGCAGGAAGTGCCGTTCTCGAACATTGTGCGCGAGGTTCTGGCGCTCTCGCGCCTCCGCCAGAATCTTTCCCCGGAGGCGCTACACTTTGGCGCCGAGCCGCCGGAGGAAATCACTGTTCTGGGCAATCCTGAAGAACTTCGCACCGCGGTCTTCAATCTGCTCGACAATGCCATCAAATACTCCGGCGAAAAGAAAAACATTGTTGTGGATTTGCTCACGCCCAATATCGACAGCGTGGTCCTTCGCGTTCACGACGAAGGCATCGGCATCCCGCGCAACGAACTAAAGCGAATTTTCAAGCGCTTCTACCGCGCATCCAATTCCAAGACGGATCAAGTGAAGGGTACAGGCCTCGGCCTCTTCATCGTGCGCTCTATTGCACGCCGCTACGGCGGCGACGCCTCCGCTGAAAGCGCCGGCGAAGGGCAGGGCAGCACGTTCACCATCCGCCTTCCCAGGGTCTACCACGCATGAGCCGCATCCTTGTCGTTGAAGATGAAGCGCATCTCGCGGAGGGACTCCGCTTCAACCTCGAAGCCGAAGGCCACGCCGTCGAAATTTCCGATACCGGCGAAGATGCGCTCAAGCGGCTTGTGAAAGACCACGAAAACTTCGACGCTCTCGTGCTGGACGTCATGCTTCCGGGAAAAGACGGCTTTTACGTTGCCCGCGAGTTGCGCAAGGCGGAGAACTACACTCCGCTGCTCATGCTCACTGCCCGCGCCCGCCCCGAAGATGTTCTAAAGGGATTTGAATCTGGCGCCGACGACTACCTGCCAAAACCCTTCAATCTCGCCATTCTGATCGCACGAGTCGACAGCCTGTTACGCCGAAAGAATTGGCTGAACAGTTCCGATCCTGCCCCGGCAAAAGAGCCTCAGCCCATCGCCGATGCTCCTGAACCCTTTCGCTTTGACGACAAAATCGTGGACTTTCAGAATTTGCAGTTGCGCGTGGGCAAGCAGGTCATCCCGCTGACCATGATGGAGTCGGATTTGCTCCGCTTCTTAATCAGGAACAGCGGACGCGCCGTCTCTCGCAAACAAATCCTGCAGGAAGTGTGGGATCTGCATGAAGACACGGACACGCGAGCCATCGATAATTTCGTGGTGCGCTTGCGCCGCTATTTTGAGGATCAGCCTTCCAAGCCGCGCTATCTACTCACCGTTCGAGGCATAGGCTACCGCTTCGAGCCAAATCCAAGCCACAAAAGCAGAAAAAGCTAAGCAGCGTAAGCGTTCGGAAGCTGCCTGCAGTCTTTCGATTCGCTCTCCGTTGCCACTTTGGAGTCCAGTCGCTAGCGCGACTGCCTTAAGCCCACCAGGCCGCGCCAGGCTGCTCGCTGATGACAATCTCATTTAGGAATTCCGCTGCTTTGCGAAGCCCCTCGCCCGCCGACATCAGGCTGTCCTCATGCTCGATCGACAGCGCGCCATCATAGCCAAACATTCTCAGCGTGGATACGAACTCCTTCCACCAGGCCGCGCTATGCCCGTAGCCGCAGGTCCGAAATACCCACGCACGGTTGCGCACATCGGAATAATGGTTCGTATCCAGCACTCCGCGCAGCGGCAAATTGGCGTCGTAAATTTGCGTATCTTTCGCATGCACGTGAAAAATCGCGTCACCCAGCACACGAATCGCCCTTACCGGGTCGATTCCTTGCCAGAACATATGGCTGGGATCGTAATTGCAACCGATCTGCTGTCCGGCAATCGCGCGCAATCGGAGCAGTGTCTCCGGATTGTAAACAACGAAGCCCGGATGCATTTCCACGGCAACTTTCACGCCGTGGTCCGCAGCGAATTTCGCGTGCTCCTTCCAGTACGGAGCCACTACGTCGTCCCACTGCCATTTTAGAATATCCAGATAATCCGGCGGCCACGGACACGTAACCCAGTTCGGTTTTTTTGCGGTCGGCGAATCCCCAGGACATCCGCTGAAATCAACTACGACAGGAATGCCCAGTTTCTCAGCCAGCAAAATAGTCTTTCGGCTCACCTCGCGGTGCTGCCGCGCATGCTCCGGATCAGGATGCAATGCATTGCCATGACAACTCAGCGCGCTAACCTGAAATCCCGCGTCACCCAGTTTCTTCTTAAACTCCGTCAGCTTCGCCGGTTCGTCCAGCATCGACAGCTTGCAATGCGCATCGCCCGGATAGTTGCCAGTTCCCAATTCCACCGTTCGAATGTTAAGCGTAGCAATCTTTTGCAAAGCAGTTTCCAGCGGCAAATCCGCCAGCAAGACAGAAAACACGCCAATTTTCATGGAACTCGGCTCCCAGGAAGAATGATTCGACTCCAGACGATACCAGAATTTTCAGATTTTGACGGCCTTAAACGGAGGCAACTCACCAGCAGAAAAATGTGCAGGGTTTTGCAGGTTCGAATGGTCGGGGCGCGCGAATTTCCCCATGGCGAAGAGCAGAACCCATTCCGTCCAGGCGTCGCATTTTGGAATGTACCGACCCCTCAGAAACCAAAGAACTTGCAAAACCAGGCCGCCAGCCTGGCGGGTTAATGAGTGTATCGTGGCCGTTTCGCCCACAAATTCAGCGGAATTCTGAGCACAGACATGACTTTCATTTGACTTCTCCTTGACAAAGCAATTCCCGGCTTCAGCTAAGCTTTGCCTTGAAGGACAGATTGGGAAAGTACTGGGTAACCCGGAGACAATGCCGGCAAAACCAGAAGTTGCGAACTGAAGTTCCCTTGTTCTTGAGGACATGATGCTCAAAAAAATTTCTCTTCTGCTGCTCCTTGCTTTGTCTGGCGCCGTAAAGATTAGCGCTCAATCAGATACTCCAGTTATCACCGGCGGGCTGCAGTACGAAAGCACAACAAGCGGCGGGGTGACGACGATGCAGCCAGTCATCGAACCGGTTGTACTAATTCCGCTGGGAGATCATTGGTTGATCGAAACCCGGGCCACATTTGATGAGTTCATTTTTCGCGAGGATGGGACTTCCGGCCCGTATCACGCGCAAACGTTTTCCACGGTCGATTACCTGCAATTGGATTACATCGTCAACTCCCACTTGACAGTAGTCGTGGGCCGATTCCTGACACCATTTGGCATCTATAACGAACGGCTCTATCCAGTCTGGCTGCGAAACTTTCAGGACGTCCCGATCATTTTCCCAATCGGAAACCTAACAACAGCATCGAGCGACGGCGCGATGATTCGTGGCGCGCTGATTTCGCGAAAAGACGTGGAAGTGAATTACACGGCCTTTTTCTCAACTCTTAGCACCGTCAATCGATTCGAGTCTGGACGAGCGGGCGGCGGCCGAGTGGGTGTCTTTCTTCCGCAAAAGCGGCTGGAGGTGGGGGTGTCTTACGAAAAACTTCTCCAGGATCAGCGTCAAAATTCCGTGGGCGCGCATTTCGCCTGGCAGCCCTACAGCGCACCGCTGGACCTCAAAGCAGAGTACGCGCACTCGCGCAATGGGCAAGGCTATTGGGCCGAGGCAGGATACCGGTTCTCGCAGTTTCGAGGAGAGGACTCTTGGTTGGGGCGTTTCCAAGCGATTGGCAGAGTGCAGCAGTTTGAGAAGGGAACGGCCTCACCAATTGACGGACTGCCAGGCGCCAACACGAGACAGGTGGACTTTGGTCTCAACTACTATCTCCCGCACAATGTGCGGCTCAATACGAGCTATGGCCGGCAGTTCAGCCCTCTGGGCAACAGCAATATATGGAATTTCGAAGTGACGTACCGATTCCTTTTTCCGCTTATTCCCGGAGGACACAATTGAGAAAGCTCTTAAGAGTAGAAATATTGTTGATGGGCGTGGTGTTTTTTTGTCTAGCATCCGCGCAAAGCCGAGGGCAACAGCCGCAAAGCCAAAGCCCGAAGCAACCTAGCGCCGTCCACACCGCCCCCAGCAGCTCTGAAGGCGAGAAGCGGTTTCAAGCAAATTGCGGGCGCTGCCATCAGGCGCCGCAAGACTTGTCGCCCCGAGAGGTGAAGGCGGTGGTTCGGCACATGCGCGTGAAGGCCATGCTAAGCGCGGAAGATGAGCAGCTTATCCTCAAGTATCTCGCTCCATAGCCAAATAGTAACAACGTCGAGGATCCCCATAATGAAAATGAACACGATACGAATGTCGATAGTGGCGGCAGTTTTGTTCAGCAGCGCATCCCTGCTTGATGGACGCGCCCAAAGCACGCGGCGCATCGAGGTGGTTGCGAGCAGATTCTCTTTCGAGCCGAATGAGATCACCGTAAAGAAGGGTGAGCCGGTCACACTAAGCTTGCGTTCCACGGATGTAACCCACGGCTTGAGCATCGAACAGTTGCACCTTCGCGTCGAGGAGGTTCACAAGGGACAGTCGACAGATACGCTTCTTTCGACGGCCACTGCAGGAACCTTTGAAGGCAAGTGCGCTCACTTCTGCGGGAAGGGCCATGGTTCGATGGTCTTCACGGTGCACGTGGTCGAGTGAAAAAGAAAATATTGATCACAACCGTGATTCTTTTGATACCGCTTGTTCTCGTTGTACGGGGATGCAGGGTAATCCCTCCCGGAAAATGGGAGACGGCCATAGCCACGCAGGCAAAGCACAGACTATTCGTGCACAACAAAGAGGCGAAGAACCCTTTGCCGGCAACCGCCGAAAACATCGCGGCAGGGAGAGATAATTTTTCGCATTATTGCGTCGCTTGCCACGGTTTGGACGGGCAAAACACCGGCGTGCCCTTCGCGGATAATATGTCGCCGCCGGTACCATCGCTCGCGAGTGAGAATGTGCAGTCCTACACGGACGGCCAATTAAAATGGGTCATCGACAATGGCATCTGGCCATCGGGCATGCCGTCTTCGAAGGGAATTTTAACTGATGAAGAGATTTGGTCGATAGTGCTGTATATCCGCCACCTGCCGCCCGCTGGAAGCTTAGGGGAGCCTTCGATGTACTCTGGGGAAGACAGCGGAATCGCCCAACCGAGCAAGCCTTAACTCTTATAGTTGAGCGAGCACACGCATTTATTGCAGGTCGGATTGCTTGGGATATCCAGCCCAGACCTGAAGGCCAGCGCTTGTTCCCCGTTGATGATGTCGTGGAGGTTTTTGTCCCGCAGGTTTCCAATCGGCCGGTGAAAAAAACACGGCCGAACGGTCCCGTCCGTCTCCACAACCGCGGAAACCCACGGGGCGCTGCAAAGAGGCGACTCCGTTCTATCGAGGCCGAGTTGGGCGCGAAAGTGACGCGCAATCCGGCGAAGCTTCGCGGGCGATTCAGCAATGAATCCATCGGCAATGTCCGAAGCATTCTCTTGAATCAGCGATTGCAACTCCGCTTCGAGCGCGCTGAGCTCTTCCACTGACAAAGCTACATCGTTTTGACGGTTCGGAGTCCACGGCTCTGGACGATTGAACGCCTGCGAGGTGAGATCGGCGGCGAGAAAAGAGACCGCGTTTAGACCAAGTTGCTTGGCGGCTCGCACAGTGTCCCGAAGATGAAGATGGTTCTGTTTCTGAACAGTGGTGCGTCCAGTGATGGACATTCCTGGACGCAATTGTCTGACCGCAGCGATGCCTGACCCGAGAAGGGCGAAAGCCGATTCCACCCGCCGGATAGAATCGTGAACGGCCTGCGGACCGTCCAGAGAGACAATCACGTTATCGAAAGAATCCGCAACTTGCACAGCACACTTGGCCAGGAGCAAGCCGGTCGTCAAGAGCGTCAACTGGATGTGTTCGGCCTTGAGAATAGAGCAGAGCGATGCCAGATGCGGGTTCAGGAGAGGTTCACCGCCAGAAAAGACAATCCAGCGTACGCCCAAGCGGCGGATAGAGTCGAGGTGCGGCTTGAGGTCAAATGGCGTAAACGCGCGATTCTCTTTTGTCTTCCAAATATCGCACATCATGCAACGGCAGTTGCAGGAGGTGTGAGCATGAATCACCAGGATCGGCAAATGGGCGATGTGCTGGCGATCGAGATCGCCAGAGCGCTCAATCGTCACAAGCTCATGCGGGGAATGCATAAAGTACTCTTCGCCCTCCCAGTTCCACTTCTCGGGACAAATGGCGGCTAGCGTCGGAGTAGAGGCGAGGCAAGGGAGCTCGAATCCAACGTAATTCTCCTTCGATTTCGAGGGGGAGCAATGGCGAAGTGAGCGTTTCAGGCAAACGCCGGTACATAT
This sequence comes from Candidatus Acidiferrum sp., assembly GCA_035313865.1. Taxonomy (GTDB): domain Bacteria; phylum Acidobacteriota; class Terriglobia; order Acidiferrales; family UBA7541; genus Acidiferrum. Next base: position 26,277 of record DATFZY010000107.1, on the reverse strand, counting down.
CAAGAGCAGCCATGTGCACTCGGCCGCCGACGACAACCAGTTCGACGTCCCGCCAGGAAAGCGTGGCCAGAGTTTTCGCCGGAGAGAGGCCCTTGTCGCACACAGCAACAAAATCAGCCAGTGCGTCTACGCGAAGCGTGCCTTGGCCATCGTGTAAGCGAAGCACGTCAGCGGCGGATGTAGTCACAAAAGAATAGAGCTGCTCTTCACACACGCCCGTTAGTTCCCGCGCAAAGCGAATCTCATCCAGCAGATCGCCCTGGGAAGTTAACGGCGAATCACTGCCAAGCGCGACGCGAGGAAAGTCCGCAAGAGCTTCTCGAGTGAGCGTGCGTTCAAACAGAAAGACGTTAGACGTCGGACACCAGATCAGCGCGGCACCAGAGGAACGCAGCAGCGCCCTTCCCCGCTCATCAAGCCCTAACCCATGGACGATTACAGTTCGATCGTCGAGCGCCCTCTCGCGGATGAGCGCGAGGATCTCCATAGCGCTTTGTTCATCAGTGCCCTCGGCGAGATGAATGATAAAGGGCTGTTCCGGCGGAGTTGCTTGCTTCTTTCGAGCGATGCCAGAATCCAACGTGACGGAATGCGCCCAGCCAAAATCCTGCAAAACACGCACGACAAAATTATTGTCGAAGACTTCTGGAACATACGGATTGTGGTGGCATACGGTCGTGACACCCGAGAGAAGGTTTCGAATTCCTCCCCACCACAAACGAGTCTCTTTGGAGATCGCCCGGTGTTCCCGGACGGGCGAGCTGTCCGGGAAATGAATATCCTGAGCCCACTCCAGGAAGTTGACGTATCGGCCTTTCCCGAGCCGCGGGAACAAAGCAAATTCGAGATGATCATGCGCGTTGACCAAACCGGGAAGAACCAAGAAACCGTTGAGATCGACACTTAGGTCTTTCGCAGTTTGTCTCTGTTTTGAAGAACTCCCGCTATTGCCAACGAACGCGATCCGGCCATGATTGAGACGAAGATCACCCGGCGTGCTTTCCTGGGCACTGAGGGCAATACGAGCGCCATGCACAGACGTGAGTGCCACTTCCGCGTCGGGAGCGGGGAGCGCCGGCCGGCCTTTCTCCCAATAGCGGAGTTGAAGAATAAAAATTGCTGGTTGGCCAAACGAAGCAATAAAAGCACTTTGCTTATGAGCATTCTCGAAAACAGCTGATTCCGGCTCACCGAAGTGAGGCTCTAGAAGAACGCAGGCCGTCAAGCCGGTACGCTCGAAGGCCAACAGTAATTCTTTTACTGGCCGGACATGGGTCGCAATTTCGAGGTGCTCGCCATCGAGGGAAAATCCGCGCCGCCACCCGCACTTTGCGACAGTAGCTGGGTGCAAATCAGTAAAGAAAACTGATCCTTCCGGACGCAGGATCCTGCGGACTTCCTCGCAAAAGTTGCCGAGATTCTCGATATAGCTTCCCAGGAACGAACACAGGACAAGATCAGCGCAAGCCGAGGGAAGTGGCACCTTCTCGCAGTCGCCGACGAGGAGCGCGGCAGTCCTGGCAAGTTTGCGTTGGGCATGTTCCAACATCTCAGAAGAGAAATCCACTCCGACCAGGCTTGTCGGATTTCTGGACGCCAGGCGCGCTAGCCACCGACCCGTCCCACATCCAAGGTCAACAACATCCAGCCCGACCACGGGCGGCAGCAATGTCTCGAGAAATCGTTCTTCGAGTGCAAGCAAGGGGTTAGGCTGGGCGTCGTATACGCGCGACCACAGCCTGTAACCTTCCCTGGGAGAGACTCCACGAATTGGAGCGAAGGTAGACATTGTCCTGGAGAAATTAGGGCGCCTACAAGCTCTCTTCCTTCGGCTTCCGCAAACTAATGAACTGATGCGCCCAGCGCAACTCTCTCGGAAATGCGTAGACTCGAGCAGCATATCGCCATGCGCTGAGCGTTTTGAGCAAAGTACGCCCCCAGCGAGGCGCGCGGATGTCCTGCACGGTTGGCCAGCGCGAACTGACGACCGTTTCAAAATTATCGATGAGATCTTTTGTCTTGCGCTTCAGCCACGGTGTGTTGGGATCGATGCGCAGCGTGAAGTCCATCCAACGCTTGGTGGCCCATTCTTCGGGCGTCGGTGGAAAGTCAATTTGACCTTCGATGTTGCCGTACATTGCCGTTTTTTGTGGAACGGGCACGTAATGATACATGATGATTTCGGAAGCCGGGTTCAAGCGTTTGATCTTGCGAATGAACTGGAGGGTTTCCCGTGTGTCGCGCTCCGGATCGCGGGGATTCCCGATCACAAAGGAGAATTCGGGGATGATTCCAAATTGCCGAATTCGCCGGGCGACGGCTAGTGTTTGTTCCGTAGTGATATCTTTCTGCATCTCCTTCAAGACCCAGTCCGAACCCGATTCGGCGCCAAAAAAAATCATCGTGCAACCGGCCCGGCGGATCGCTTCCAGAGTCGCGTCGGAGTATTTGTTGATCGTGTCGATGCGGCCTTCGCACCACCAATTAAAATTAAGAGGAACGAGCCGATCGGCAAGTTCGCGCGCATGATCTTCGCGCAGGAAGAAATTCATATCGTAAAATTGGACGGAATCCGCGCCGTAATCCTTGGCCAGATGGCGGAGAATAGCTTCGGTCCTCGAGGGACTTTCCATCTTCTCGCGATTTCCGTACGCGGCATGAACACCGCAAAAGCTGCACTTAAAGGGGCATCCAATACTTGCCTGGTGGGCGGCCGTTCGCTTGCCGAAATACGACGGCCGCAGATACTTTTCCACGGGCATCCTATGGAACGGAGTCCACGGAAACGCATCCGGCCCTTTCATCAAACGTTCGGGATTGTGGCGGTGCAGGCCGAATATATCTTTGTAGGACAATCCAGCGATGGTCTCTAGAGATCGCTTTCCTCGAAGCGCTTCCAGAAGTTCGAGAAGTGTGTCCTCTCCCTGACCGCGCACGGCGTAGTCGACGTAACGAGCGTTCAGGGCGGCGTCGCTATAGATAGAAGGAAAATATCCGCCCCAAACGATGGGAAGCTTGGGATGAAGCCGCCGAATTTCCCGGCAACTCTCCATAGCGGCCACCATCTGCGGACCGGGCATGACGGTGACACCCAGCAATTCCACGCTGTGCTCGCGGATAAGATTCAATATGGTTTCCGTAGCGTGATCGTCCACATTGCCGTCGACAATTTCATATTCCTCGCGGCCTTCGAGAACGGCCGCAAGGGCCATCACTGCGAGTGGAAATCGGCGGTTGCGAGGCTTTGTGGCTCGCGGGTTGAACAAGATAATCATCGTGACGGCACCTCAGAGGAGTAAACCCTAAATTGAGCAGGTTCCCGACGGCTCTTCCATTTCGCCACCCAGGGCCGCATGGCCCATCGAACTCCATACCAGGGCTGATACACTTTCCAATCGATATCGAATCGCTCTTCCAGTGCGGCAAGTCGCTCATCGGTCAGATATTCGCAGCTGGCAAGTCCATCCGAAGGAAAGCTGAAACGTTCCTGGAAGTCTTTGTGCCGCTCTTGAAGCATCTTCTGGCCAAACTCTTCATCGCTGTACCAGGGAGAGTCCGCGATGACGATGGTTCCCTGTGGCCTCAAGCAACGAATGGCTTCCTTAAGGGTGCGCGCGTAGTTTTCTGAATAGTGGAAGGACGCATTAAAGAAAACACAGTCGAATTGGCTACCGGCGAAAGGAAGCCGGTCTGCTTCGGCCTGGAAGCGCGGAAACAGCGCCGGTAAGACTGCAAGATAGTGAGAGGCTGCACCGAGGCCGTCGAACGCATTGGTCAGCAAATCCACAGCCACCGACAGATGGCCGCGAAGCGTGAGCCGATAGCTGAACCAGCCATTCCCAGCCCCGAGATCGAGCAGAAAAAGCGGGCGGCCTTGACGGCGTTCCAACTCGGGCAAAATATTCCGCTCAATGTACCGATAGGTGCGGGATCGAATCTTCCATTGCCAGCGATGCCGTCGCGTCAGGTCCTTGTGCGGCAGGGCGAGATAAAAGGCTGGATCGTCGCTGCCTCTGCCTTCGCTCGCGCGAACGGCTTCGTATTCGCGTATGAACCGCTCAAAATATTTTCGTCGCCGGGCAGGTAGCGCATTCCAGATGCACCGCTCTTGACGAAGTTCCATCGAGCATTTCGGGCAGCAGACGGCTTCGCCGTGGAGTGAAAGTGGCGAATCGGAAATGGTCCCCAAATTGCCGCCGCACTCAGGGCACTGTAGTTCAAGGCGGAACTCGGCTGAGGTAGACCGGGAACTGGAATCCTCCCTGCGTGGTTGCGTGCGTTCGGCAATCATACTCATTGCTGGAGTCTCTCGAAATCCAGAAGAACGTGATCGCCAAGGCAGCGAAGAACCGGAAGCCCTGCAAATGCCCGGTCCAAGTTTGCGAGGAAAGAAAAAAGGCTTTCATGCCTGCGGATGAAAGGGTCAACGTAGGAAGGCGGCACGAAAAGCCCGACCGCGCGGAATGACCGAAGAGTAAACCATCCCGAAAAGACCTTGCGCAACGATCGAATCGGCGGATACCAAACAGGAATGGACACACCATTTACACTGGCAATCGACCGCCCGGAAACGCGGCGGAACGCTTTGCTCGCTTTCATGCGTAACAGGAACCAAAGCGTCTCCCAGGCACAAAACCGGGACGACAGGCAGATCAGCACGCGGCCGCCGGGCCGAACCAGCTTGCCAAGACTCAGCGCAACCGTCTGAATATCTGCAACGCAGTTGAGACCGGAGAAATTGGAAAAGGCTCCATCGAAAGGCTGTACGACCTGCATCTCGTGGAGCTTTTCGTTTGAGAGAATTTGGAATTGCAGTTCTGCGTGCGGGACTTCTCGCGACTTGCGGCGCCCTGCGACGGCAATCATCGCGGGGGATGCGTCGCAGGCCGTCACGGAGGCTCCCAGCCGCGCAAGAAAAAGAGCATCCTCGCCAGTTCCGCAGTTCAGCTCCAAAATGCTATCCGTTGGCGAAAAGGCGTGCGTCAGCGAATCCCAAACCGCATTCCGCTGGGCTCTTCCAACCAAGGTGTTCGTAAAGATGTCATCGTAGCGTTCGGCGATGGAGTCAAAAGCGGACGAACCCGTAAGTGCATTTTGAGCGGCGGCTTCATTCATGCCCGCACCTCGCAGGTAGAGTAAAGCCCTTCGCGCGAACTTCTGATCTTCGTTCGCAATTCCTGTTCGACCGCAGGCTCCGACCCTCGACGCAGAACTCGCGCAAGCTGTACTTCATCGCGGAGCAGGTGGTCCGCGAACTCATAAAAGCGCGCGGAGCGCCGCCCGGTCAAAGTGATTTCCCGGTCCGACGTTTCGCTCCATGGCTGGAGTTGAACCAGGGAGCCCGCGACTTGCTTGTAATACGGCGTGCCTTTGATCGGGTAGGCGACGGTGGTGAAGAAAATATCAGGATCGGAACGCTTTACATGTTCGATCGTGGCTTCGATGTCTTCGAGTTCTTCGCCTTCGTAACCCCACATCAAGAACATTCCGGTCTGAATATTGCGAGCTTTACAGAGAGCGACGGAATTCTGGACTTGATCCACGGTGACTCCGCGATCCATCGCATCCAGAATTTTCTGAGAGCCGCTTTCGGAACCAATCCAGACGCGGAAGCAACCCAGTTCGGCCAGCAGATCCGCTGCTTCAGCGCTTAAGCGATCCGCACGGGAAATGCACTCGAAGGGCACGCGCAAATTTCTGCGGCGCATTTCTGCGGCATATTCGCGAAGCCAACCGTGGTGAATCGTAAAGACGTCGTCCGCGATCCACATCATGTCTGGCGTATAAGTTGTGAGTAGCCATTCGACTTCATCCACGACGGCGCGCGGTTTGCGCCGTCTGTGGGTCATGCCAAAAACCTGGTGGCTGCACCATTTGCAGCGGTAGGGGCATCCGCGCGCCGTGATAATGGAGAGTGAGCCTTGACCATGTGCCTCGCGCCATGTCCGGACATAACGCATGGCGTCGATGGCATCTCTCGCTGGCCACGGTTGCGCATCGAGGTCAGCGATCTGAGGACGCGATGCGGTTTGAACGAGTTGGCCGTCCTCGCTTAGAAACGCGATTCCTTTTATTTCGACGAGCCTGCCATTTCCTTTCTGTCGCAATACGGGCAGCAATTCTTCCATCGTGAGTTCGCCCTCACCCATCACCACAACATCAGCTCCGGCATCCAGATACTCCCTTACGTAAGCACCGGGCTCCGGACCTCCGACGACTGTTTTCCAGCCAGCCTCACGGGCAACGCGCACAAATTCGATCACTTTTTTGCGAGTCATCAAGTTGGCATAAATGCCCAACACAGATGGCTTTTCTGTCTGCAGATGGCGAATCAAATCTTGTGGCGCGGAAAACGTAGTGTCGAAGACTTCCACAGCGAAACCCTTGCTTCTCAAATGCGAACAAATGTAAAGAATTCCCAGCGGGACATAGGGCTTCATGATCTGCCGCTCTTTGGGGTCCTCGTAGAGAAAATACGCATGCGTTAGGAGGAGATCGCTCATCTAGCCCTCGCCTGCGGAAGCGAGCAGGCCGTGGATTGGAACGAACACCGAGCGATTCGAAGAAGTGCCGCTTGCAACCTCGTTTGCAATGTCAGAAAACGAAATCGCTTCGGGGTTGCGGCTCACCGGCTCAAGAAGAGCGATGCGCTTCCAGGCGTCTCGCAGTCGGTTTTTGTCCCGCGCCGAACGGTCTGTGGCCTGCCAACTGTCGACTTCGGCGTGCAGCGCATCGCGGATATCTCGATAAAACTCGTCCTTATAAGCGCCCTTAAACATTACACACAGATCGTCGCTGTCCGACCAATTTTCTTTGGCGCCAAGCTGTTGTTTTACGCGTTCGTAGAATCGAGTGCCGGGGAGTGGGTAGGAAAAGGAAATACCGATGTCGTCGGGGCGAGTCGCGCGCACAAGCGAGACGGTACTCTGAAGGTCCTGCCAAAGTTCTCCGGGATATCCAAACTGCAAGAAATAACACGCGCGTATTCCATGCCTTTTCAAATTCTCGCGCGCGGCAATGACCTCTTCCACCTTCAGCCCTTTTTCCATCGCATCGAGAACTTTCTGGGAACCCGATTCGACGCCCATCCATACTTCCGCGCATCCCGCCCGGCGCAATGCCTCTACTGTCTCCCAGGTCAAAAGGTCGGCGCGAGCCTGAATTTTGAACGGAACGGCGCAGCGAAGCTCCTCCACCGCGCTTGCAAATTCATGGACCCAGTGGCGGTTGAGTGCAAAAATATCGTCAGCGAACCAGAGGTGGTCGGCGCCGTACGCATTCTTCAAAACCAACATTTCCGCGGCGACTTCGTGCGCCGGCCTCAAATGATAAGTGTCGCCAAAGATCGGCTTGGCGCACCAATTGCATCGGAAAGGACACCCGCGGCTCGCAATCAAGTTCATGGAAAATCGGCCGTGCGCCGAATGCCAGGCCTCCCGATATTTGTCGATGTTGATCAGATCGCGAGCGGGCAATGGAAAGCATTCGACGTTACGAGGAGAGAGCCGCGGTTGTCTATCCAGGGTTTCCTTGCCGAGCGATCGCTTCACCCAGACAACTCCGGGCACGCGAGATGGATCGCCTCCGTTACTCATCGCTTGTACAACATGAAGCAGCGCGTATTCCGATTCGCCCGTAAGAATGAACTCGCAGCCCTGCCGAAGGTATTCCAGGGAGTGGTCGGTCGCATCCGACCCATGAACGACAACCCGCGCTCCAGCGCTTCGTGCTTGCGAGATCATTTGCCACGCGACCTCGCGCATCCGCGTCAAACACATTTTTGTCAGAAAATTAAAATCGTCCTCAAAGATGGCGACAATCTTCGGACGGTGAAGTCGAAGCGCTTCCTGAAATCCAGGCCCAGGCTCTTCCAGCATTGCATCGAAAACAGCGACTGAAATTCCTTCTTGGCGCAGTACGCCAGCGGCATACAGCGTTCCGAGCGGGGGATAGGGCTGCATTTTTCTTACCTGCTTGCGGTCATATGGCAAGTGATAAGAATGCGCAAGGAGAACATCAGCCATGGCAAATCCCCCGCGCGCAGAGGTGCCTCGCTATGCCCTCGATCAGCATGATGCCTCGCTCATCGTGGGCTCGAGGCGTTTCGCATCAACTGCCGGCTTGGAATCCGCTGTCTTTCGCTTAAGTTTGTCGTTAATCCACAGTTCGACCGGCAATGCATAAACATCGCGGTCCAGTCTCCACCGGGCAGGGAACGAGAATGCTTTCTGAATCAGCCGAGTGGAACGGCTGCGCGTGTCCGTCGCGATCGGGATTCGGTCAAAGGCGATTCTCAAATAGTCGCGCATCACTTGCAGGCGGCGATGTTCATTTCCCTTTAGCCAGGGAAGCACGGTGTAGCGCGGGAAAAAGTCGGCCCAGCCTTCCAGGGACGCTGGAACTTGAATCCCAAGCTCTTCCGCCTGCGCCATGATCGGCGAGCCCGGATAAGGAGTGAAAATGTTCGTCCAAAACTCAGCTCCTGGAAATCGCCGGCACACATCCATCATGAAATCGATTGTCTGGCGGCGTTCCTTCGTGCCTTCCCCTGGATAGGCGAAGATAATGTTGAACGAGGGACGGATGCCCGCCTGCAAACAGCGTGCCGCGCTCTCATAAATATCTTCGAAGTTCTGAAAGGTTTTGTTCATTAACTTCAGAATCTTGGGGGAAGCGGAATCGACTCCTTGGCAGACCTGTTGCAGACCGCTTCGCCGAAGCAATTTCAAGTCCTCGATGCTTAGGCGCGCTGTAAGATTCGTGGTCGCTTGGATGCTCCAGCTGAAATTCGCTCCGCTTCGGACGAGCCCTTCGGCAATCAGGCGCGCGCGATCAAGATCGACAAGAAAGTTGTCATCGACAATCCAAAGCATTTCCAGCTGGTATCGCCGCGTTAAGTCTACCGTCTCTTCCACGAATTGTTCGGGAGTCAGGGCGTTCCACTTTCGTCCATAGACGCCCGCGTTCGTGCAATACGAACAGTTGAACGGACACGCCAGGCTCGAGATATACATGGCCCATCGGCGCCCGCAACTGCGCTGATAGGCATCGAAATCAGCGATGTGATAGGCCTTCGGTGGAAGATCGGCGATCGGCCTCAGCGGCCGTTCCGTCGTGAAAATCAACTTGCGATCGCGTTTGAAGCCGATTCCCGGTATCAAATCCACCGCCGAGCGGCTCTCCAGGTGCTGTACGACTTCCAGAAGCGCATCCTCACCTTGACCCCGGACAACGATGTCAATGAATTCGGATTCGAGCGTCTGCCTGGGAAGCAGCGAAGGATGCCAGCCGCCGAGAATGATAGGAAACTCCGGATTCCAAGCCTTCACGGCACGCGCAATGTCCACCGTTTCGCGAATCATGGGGCCCGTGACCAGAGAGATGGCAAGACAGAGTGCGTTCTTCACTTCCTCGAGAACACGCTTCTTGAAGTTTGGAGTAATCGTCGAGTCGATGAGCTTTACGGAATAGCCTGCGCGCAAGAGAGGTGTTGCGACGGCAAGGATTCCAAGCGGCGCGGTCGCTTCCGTGCTGGCAAACGATGGGAAAAAGAAAACGACTTTCTTCGAGATACGCATTTTTCGCACTCTTTAAGATTCCCAACTTACGGCTTGGGGCACGCGCTTATGTCACAGGTTTGTCAAGGGCAGGTCATATCTTCCCTGCGAAGGATGCAATGCTTCCATTTCGCGCTAGAGTAGACCTCGCCGTGACAAAGTTTCACTCCATTGAACCGGACGTTCTGCTCTTGCACGCAGAGCTCTTTCTAGCGGGAATGCACTGCCGCCTCGCTACGAATTCCAAGGAGATTCTCTCCTCTGTCTCAAGATGGTTTTCTGGGAGCCGTTACCCAAATCGGTCCGGACCGCCAGTCGACCTGCAAATTTTGGTGGATTCGTCGATCTCCCGTGATCGCCCGGCTAAAGCCCACTTTCGAGGTATGCGCCACGTGGTCTTCGCCTCCTTCGGGGCCGAGGAAGTATTCGTTTTTGATTTGTTGCGACGCCATGCCGTCGGCGCCGTCTCACGGGCAACAGCTAATGATTCCTCTTTTTGGAATACCCAGCTTCTTCCAATCATGGTCGGCGTTATGGGCACGACCGTCGGAGTGGTTCCCCTTCACAGCGCGTGCCTTGATCGTGATGGCAAGGGCTTGCTGATCGCCGGTCTTTCTGGCGCAGGAAAGTCAACGCTCTCTGTCGCTCTTGCTCAAAGAGGATTCTCCCTGGTGTCCGACGACTGGACCTATGTTTCGCAAGATGGCGAGAAAGACGAGTTAATCGCTTCCGGGCTTTCCGCGCCTGTGAAACTTCTTCCCGATGCCGCGAGGTATTTTTGTGAATTGCAAGCCTTCACGCCGAAAGAGTCATTAAATGGAGAATTAGCTTTTGAAGTGGACGCCACAGAAGTCTTTCGTTCGGCCGTGAAGCATATCTCGCGCCCGCATTGGCTGATGTTCCTTGAACGCGACAGCCAACCCGGCTGTGATTTCATTCCCTACAGCGCAAAGGATGCAAGAGCATTTTATGAGCGCAGCGCCGAACGCCTGCCCGAAGAACTTCCTGAGGCGGCCGCGAAACGCTCAGAAATCATAAGGACTGTGACGAACCGTGAGTGCTTCCGCGTCCGCTCCGGCGAATCACCCCAGAGCACTGCCGAGGCCATCGACCGCTTCTGCAGCGGAGACTGAACGTGTCCCTCGCCGAACGCACACCCTACAACCACCCGCTCGATGTCTTGCGGCGGTTCATGCCGTCCCCGTTAGAGGCTCTCATCGAGTTCGAGAAGGAACTCATACTCGTCGAGACGAATGACTCGAGTTTCCTCGTGCCGGGCATTCTCCGCGAATCGCAAGCGCACTCGCAGGCGTCGCAGACGTTCAAGTGGAAATTGCTTCGAGACGCTGACGTTCTTGGAAAGATTGCCGAGGCGACCATCATCGTGTCTGAAAGCTTGGTGGTTGTAAGCATGGGCCCAGCCTGCCTCGCCGGCGTGGATCCGGAGCGAAAAGAACTGCTTGCTTTCGTCGGCGGCACAGTGGACACGCAGGAATACCAGGACTCCGTTTTGCCTGTTCTCGGCGGACTAACGCAATTTGCCATGGGCAAGAAACACATGATGGATATTTCTTTTCCCGGCGATATTGTCCGAGGAACCGCGCACAATGCATGACGCAACTCTCAAACGATCCATCCTCTCGATGCTCGCACCGAAACGCAATCTCTCGACCCTTGCGACTTTGCAAGGCTGCGGTAAAAACACAACCAGAAGCCTGCTTTACTGGCTGGATCAGAGCGGCTTGGCGTTGCATCTTTATCGCAGGCTTCAGCGCGAAAATGCACTCGATCTAATACGGACAGATTTGCGCCAGGCGTTGGAGCAACGCGTTCTGCAAAATCGCGTACGCGTGGATGCGATGCTGAGCGAATTCAGCCGCTTAAACGAATCCTTCGCGAATCACGGTGTTCACTACTCGGCTGTGAAGGGGTTCACTCTGATCCCCGAATACTGCCCAGATCCTTATTTGCGCCATCAGGCGGATTTCGATTTCATGATTGCCCCGGACTCTGCCAGCAATGCCGCCCGCGCTCTGGCGTCTTGCGGCTACGAACTCCAGGAGTCGGGCGATAGTGGACAACTTACATTCGGGACGCCGCTTCTTCACGTTCCTACTCGCCGCGACAACATCTACGATGTGCCTCGGCATCGGCAAGTGGACCTCCACTCAGTACTCTGGCACGGAACACATTGTGTATCCATTGCCGCGCCAACTGGCTGCCTCGATCGCATACAGCGCAAGAGATTGCTTGGCGTTTCTTTCCCCTCAATCGCTGCCGACGATACATTTCTATTGCAAGTATTCCACGCGTTCCAGCATTTGCTGGCATCTTGGGTTCGGCTGTCCTGGCTGCTTGAACTCGATCACTTCATCGGCGCTAACGAACACGATGAGGCTTTCTGGCAATCGGTGCGCGATCGCGCCGGGGATGACAATAAGCTGCGGAGAGCCTTTGGACTCGTTCTTCGTCTCACAAGTCAAATATTCCCTCGCCGTCTTCCCCCAATCTTGGAAGAGTGGTGCATAGCCCCTCTCCCCAGAAGTACCCAAACCTGGGTTCGACAGTTCGGGTTGAAGTGGGCGATATCCGATCTACCTGGCAGGAAAGTGACACTTTTTGTCCATCGCGACTTCGTCGACGATCCAGCTATATGGCGAAAATATCTCCGCGGGAGAATATTTCCGCTGCATTTTCGGTCTCCCTCAGGGTTGGGAGTTCGTTCAAATTTAAACGTCAGGGTAAACGCCAGTATTGCACGATTCACGCATCAAATTAGGCGGGCGATTCTGCACATTCGAGAAATGGCCTCCCTGGCTTTGGACGCGATTCGGTGGAGGCGCATATTGCGCGCGATGCCCAGACAAAGCGGCGCGATCCAGGCGGATTGATCTGACAGGACTCTTGAATTGCAAAGGGACGGAAACCGCAACGACCGAGACATCGCTGCCGTGCTTGAGGAGGTGGTTTATATGCGCTTTTTCTTGGACAGCGCCTTGGGAATGTCCGGGCGCCTTGCATGCGCAACAATCTTGCTGAGCTCTGCAGCTTTTGCGCAAACCGGATCTCCAGGCCCTGCGCCGCCGGATAACCGCCAGGACCTGGATAAAGAGATTCGTTTACTTACCGACTCCCTGGAAAAAACCAGGTTGGAGCTGGATCAATCGCGCACAGAGATAAAGCAACTCCGGACGGCACTCGAAGAAGTGATCACGAGGGTCAATGGGCTTACCTCCACGCCGGCTGCTGAAGAGAAAGGCGCGGTTGCAGAATCCACCATGACCACGCCGAATCCAAGTTCCGGTGAAGGCCAGGCGCCAGCGAGCATCTCCAAGGATGACTGGGATATCTTGAATGCGCGGATCGAAGAACAACGGCAAGTGAAAGTGGAAAGCGGGTCAAGGTACCGCCTCAAGCTATCCGGACTTGTTTTGTTCAACACCTCCGCGATCACCGGCCAGGTCAACAACCTCGACTTGCCAGATGTAGCTCTTCCAGCGGCACCCGGCAATCCTTCTGGGAGTTTGAGCGCGTCGCTCAGGCAATCCATTTTGGGTCTCACGGGGTTCGGTCCAGACATTTTCGGTGCCAGAACCACAGCTGATCTCCAAATGGACTTTTTCGGCGGCTTGCCCAGCGGCTATGCAGGAAGCAGTTCAGGTGTTGCGCGCCTGCGCTTGGCCCGCATGCGGATGGATTGGGAAAACACCTCTCTCGTCATTGGCCTGGACTATCCATTTTTTTCTCCAAATTCACCAACGACCTACATGTCGGTCGCCGAGCCGGGCCTGGCATCCGCTGGCAACTTGTGGACCTGGACGCCCACCATTTGGGTGGAGCAGAGATTCGATGGAGCTCTATCGCCATTCAAAATCCTGGCGGGCCTGCTCGATGTGGCGCCTGCTTCGAACTACCCGGTCAATCCCAATGAGCGGACGGCCAACGCCGCCGAAAGCTCGCGGCAGCCGACCTACGCGCTGAGACTCTCCGCTGGAACGAAATCCGAGGATCGCCCTGCCACCATCGGATTGGGCGCGCTTTACTCTCCGCAGCAATACTTTGGTGGCTATACCGTTGCAGGATGGGCAGGCACGCTCGATTGGAAGTTCCCCCTGTTCCCGCGCACGGAGCTCAGCGGAGAATTTTTCACGGGAAGAGGTATTGACGGGTTAGGAGGTTTGCCATTCAGTCCCGCGACTCCGCAGAATCCAACATATTATGCGATGTTTACTGCACCGCAAGTTGCAAATCTCGGCTCTATCGGCGGCTGGTCGCAACTTAAAATGAAGCTGGATGCCCGCAGCGAAATCAACGTCGCGGCCGGCACGGGAGGCCGTAACTCCTCGCAATTGCGTCAGGTCAGTTGGTTCGATGCCTTTGCGCTTACAGTTCCGGCCCGCAACGAAATGATATTCACGAATTATATTTTCAAGCCCCGCTCTGATTTACTATTTTCAGCGGAATACCGTCGACTGCGAACGTATGACGTCAATGGCTCACCGAGCAGCGCGCAGCAAATCGGTCTTGCCGTTGGTTTTTTGTTCTGAAACGCCATGAAAAATTCTTCCACTTCCAAAATTCTCATATGCCTGGCGCTGTTGGCGCCGCTGGCCTTCACGCAAACTCCCAATTCCGCGCCGCCGACCACGGCAGCTCTTACGGGTGATGTCACCCTGATTCCGTCCGATAGCGGCCAGCATGTGAACGATTCCTCCCGTGTCATTGTTTGGTTGTCACCGCTGGATCCCGTGCAGCTGGTGCGTTCAAACGTTACGAAACAGCAGCACTTTCGCGTCGTGCAGCACAACAAACGGTTTGAGCCGAGTCTGCTCGTGGTGCCGGTCGGTAGCATCGTGGATTTTCCAAACCTGGACCCCTGGTTCCACAATGTTTTCTCTCTCTACAGGGGAAAACGTTTCGATCTCGGTCTATACCAGGCGGGATCGCAGAAATCCGTACGTTTCGACCATCCCGGTCCTTCCTACATGTTCTGCAATATTCACCCGGAAATGACCGGCGTCATCCTCGCCGTAGAATCGGACTTCTTCGCCACGTCGGACAAAGCAGGGCATTACTCGATTTCCGGCATCCCACCTGGAAAATATATGCTTCACATGTGGTACGAATCGACATCCGATGAGGTGCTGCGAGCCCTTCAACGGCCGCTTCTTCTGGAAAACGGCAACCTCGCGCTTACAGTGATTTCTATTCCCGTAACAAAACCGAGGGGCACGGATCACAAGAACAAGTATGGAGAGAGCTATGATCGGGATCCCTTGGAAACCGGGTATTGATGCTCATGTTTTCCAAAAACTCTCCATGTCCTATAACGCTGAAAGCCTTCACCGCTCACCGAGGACGGCGTAGTCATTTCGCTCCCTCCGCCACCTTAAAAAACCGAGGATCGCACGTATGGAAACCATTCTAGTTGTGGAAGACAGCCGCCCCATGCAGCGAACGTTGCAACGCCTTTTTCAGGCCGATTCGCTGGACGTCAAAATCGCCTCCGATGGCTTGGCTGGGCTCGAGATCTTTCGTGCGCAGCCACCCAACGCGGTCGTGCTCGACCTGACGCTCCCCGGCATGTCCGGCAGGGAACTCTGCCGCGCTTTCAAAGCCATAACAACTTCGGTGCCGATCGTCGTGTTGAGCGCAAACGCCGAAGTCGAAGATAAGGTTCTGCTCCTCGAGCTTGGCGCCGACGATTATGTCACCAAGCCTTTTAGCCCCAAAGAATTGCTCGCCAGAGTGCGCCGCGCTATGCGCCGCAGCACCGCGAAGACCGATCCTGTTTCGACCGTCACTCCCAAAATGGTAAGCCACCAGATCCTCGATTTCGGCGATGCCCACATCGATTTTACCAGCATGGAAGCCACGCGAGCTGGCAAGCCATTGTCCTTCACCGCCCAGGACTTCAAGCTTCTTAAGTTCTTTGCCTCTTCACCTGGACGAGTTCTTTCCCGAGATGAACTTCTCAATGAAGTCTGGGGATACCAGAACTATCCCTCCACACGCACCGTCGACAACCACATTCTCCGCTTGCGGCAGAGACTCGAGCCTGACCCGGCCAATCCGTGTTTCTTCCTGACTATTCGCGGAGCCGGATATAAGTTTGTAATCGGCAACCCTGCTGGTACCAAATCGTAGAGGGTCTCTAAGAGCCAAATGACTCATCTTCGTCTTCGTACGCAACTGTTCATTGCCACTCTGTTGATCATTTCCGGCTTGGCTGGCTCTCTACTCTTCATCATCCGCCGCACGGTTGGTATTGAAACAAACCGGCAGGTTCAGGACGGCACGGAAGCCTCTGTTCGCGCGTTTGAAAGCGTTCAGCGGCAGAGGGAATTTCAATTGTCCCGCACGGCAGCAATGCTTGCGGATCTGCCCACACTGAAAGCCCTGATGACCACCCAGGACGCACTCACTATCCAGGATGGCTCCGCAGCATTTTGGAAGCTCGCCGGCAGCGACCTGTTTGTTCTCGCCAAACACGATAGTGAGGTAGTGGCGCTTCACATAAGCAAACCGGGCTGGTCTGCCGCGAATGCGCAACATGATCTGCGCAGATCCGTGGAGCAAGGTGAAGACGCATCGTGGTGGTATGACGACGGACGCCTCTATTGGGTATTCGTGCGCCCTATCACCGCCGGTTCGGGGAGTGCTTCCGAGGAGCTCGGATTGTTGGCCGTTGGCTACCAGATCGATTCCACGGTTGCCCAGCAACTTGCCGTGGTCGCTGGCTATCAAATCGTCCTCGCCACTCGCGACAACGTGATCGCTTCTACGCTACCCACAAGCGCGGAAGCGGAGTTGCGGCGGATCATCAGCCGGGAAGATATTTCTACCGACTTCAATTCCCGAGAAATCGCTCTAGGCGGAAACGATTACGCATTTTCTTCCGTATTGCTGCACGGATCGCTCCCTTCGCCAGTTCGTTGCTTCGTATTAATGCCCCTGCTTCCGGTCAATAGTTTTATAAACCATCTCAATCACACGATCTATTTCGTGGGTATAACTGCCGTACTCGTAGGCGCGTTGCTGTTTGGTTTCGTTTCGCGAACCATCACGCGGCCGCTCGAGAATCTCGTGGCGGGTGTACGGGCGCTCGCGGCCGGGGATTTTGCTTACTCCATCATCCCCAAAGGCAGCAGCGAGGTGGTTGAGCTCAGCGAGGCTTTTGCGAAGATGCGCGAGGAGCTTTTGACTTCGCAAGAGCAGCGTTCCGAAGCCGAACGCATCGCCGCCCTCGGGAGAGCTGCCAGCTCTATCTCTCACGATCTCCGGCACTACCTTGCTGCTGTCGTTGCCAATGCGGAGTTTCTCTGCGAAGCCGAAAACATGAAACTCACGAAAACCGAAATCTACCAGGAAATCATCACGGCTTCGAACCAAATGACGGACTTGATCGATTCGATGCGCGAATTGGCGCATCAGGGCATTTCGCTATCGCCCGAGCCTTCCAGTCTGGATCAGATCCTACGCCGCGCGATTGACGCAGTCCGCGTTCGGCCGGACTTCCGGACCTGCAAAATCGCGCTCGCCATAGAACAAGAGGGAGAAGGCATCTTTGATCGTAAAAAACTCGAACGCGCTTTCATCAATTTGGTCCTAAACGCGTGCGAATCAACCTCTGGTAGAGAAAGCAACATCCGTATTGATGTCCGTGTAAAAGAGGAGCTCTTCGAAATTCGCGTCGCCGACAATGGCCCCGGCATCCCCGAAGATATCCGCGGCACGCTGTTCGATCCTTTCGTCAGCTTTGGCAAACCGAACGGCACAGGCCTCGGCCTGGCGATTGTCAGCAAAATCATCCACGATCACGGCGGATCCACTTCCATCGAAACCACCTCCCGAGCCGGAACGACCGTTCTGGTCACCCTTCCTCGCTCCCCGCGCCCGGTGGGTGCGTCAGTAAAATCTGCCATCTACTGAACATTCAGCCTTCAGCCGTTCCGCGCCACGTATAGATGTCCCTGCTGTTAACGGCGACGCCTGCTAGCTTCAGATGAAAGAATAGCTGGTACTTGTGGCTGATCAGGTGCTCGAGATTACCCAGTAGCAGGCTCAGCAGGGTCTCACCCTCGGCCACAAATAGCGTAGGTATTCTGCGGGACAGGTCCACGTCGGTACTTTGCTGAAAGCCACGATGGATATGCTCTGCGTAGATTTTCATCTGCCTTCTAGCGTCTTCAGGGATGCAGGACCGATTCACTGGCAGCGACTTTAGTGCTCCAAAGTCGGCAAGCTCAGAAGGATACGCCGCGTGAAATACTGCACAAAAGCCAGCCAGGCAATCCAGGAGATGACCCAGTACATGCCCCAGATCGCTTGCAGCCGGTTGCCCATGGGGCAGCTCGGGTCGCCAAGTAAGGCGCTCCACGGCCACCAATGACACCAGATGATCCGTTCGCTCGATGGTTTCCGCAACCTTGCTTTCAAGAGAATGTGCGTTTTCTCTGCCAAACATCGCGTTGTCCTTTCACAAACTGACGCCGTGCCCATGTCCGCGCCGCTTTTCTTCAACCAATTCCCCGGCCAGCCTCCTGTTTTAGCTCGGCCTCAATGCCCATGTCCGCGCCAACCTACAGAAAGATTACATTCTAATGACACAGAGCGTATTGAAGCGATTGCCATTTGCCCGTAGCGTAGTCACCAGCGGGCTGGAGAGATGTTTCTCTTTCCTGAAGGAGGTCCGGAGTCTTAGATCCGAAGACGCAGTTTTCTCTATATGAAATCTACCACCCAACACGGCATGGCGAGTACCCCGAGCGTTTTTCTGCTCGTTGAAAATCGCTTGCTTCGCGAAGCGCTTGCAGGAGTCCTACGAAAGCAACCGGATCTTTCCGTGGCGGGTGTGGATCGACATACGGTGAACGTACAAAAGCAGCTCGACGAGTCGGAATGTGACATCCTGCTCGTTCACCTCGTCACGGCAATGATTGCTTCTCCAAGTTTGATTTCTGAAGCATTGCGCTGGAATCCTCAGTTGAAAATCATCCTGTTCGGCATGGGGGATGACGCCGAGAGTTTTTTACAGGCCATTCGTGCAGGTGTCCGCGGGTATCTTCTTGATGACGCGAGCGCGCAGGACATTACAACCGCCGTGCGCAGGGTCGCGCAGGGTGAAGCCGTATGCCCTTCGCAGTTGTGCCTTGCCTTGTTTCAATCCGTCGCGCGTGCCGCCGAGGAAGGATCGCTCATACTCAACCTTCGTGTCTGCGCGAAACTTGGCCTGAGCCGGCGCCAGCAACAGCTCGCGTCATTTCTTGCGAAGGGGCTTACCAACAAAGAGATTGCCGCGAAACTGAATCTCTCCGAATTCACCGTCAAGAATCACGTTCATCGCATCATGCGGCAACTCAACGTCGAAAGTCGCTACGAAGCTGTCCAAACTATCTTCGACAACGG
Organism: Candidatus Acidiferrum sp.; assembly: GCA_035313865.1. Taxonomy (GTDB): domain Bacteria; phylum Acidobacteriota; class Terriglobia; order Acidiferrales; family UBA7541; genus Acidiferrum. Next base: position 7,312 of record DATFZY010000107.1, on the reverse strand, counting down.
CTATGCGGCAAGAATGTGATCCTCCCGCGGCCGCCGGCGCACAATTCAATTTATTTCTCAGGAATTCTCGCGCGGTAAAGCGAGGGCAGTCCGTAAGCCCGCCCGCAGTCGCTCGCAAACACGATACTAAGAGAGTCCAATTCCCATTCAGGATTCACACTGTTACAACTTCCACCCGTCAACTGCCTTGCTCCTCCGGTTCCAATATCTCGAACCCATATCTGTTTAGATCCTCCGTACGCCGCGACAAAGGCCTCCCATTTCCCATCAGGCGAAACTTTCGAACTCGGCATAAACTCGGATCGTCCGTCAGGAAAGACTTCCGCCGCTTCCCTTGTCGAAGGATCGAAACCCATCATCCGCGAAACACCATTCGCCACCAGTTCAAATCGAATGCGGCCATCAGCAGACGCCACCGGATCAAATGCTTCACCCTCAAACGAAATCTTCTCGATCCGGCCATTGTGCATCCAGCTCAATACGTAACGGTCTCTTCCCATCGACTGATAAAAGAGCCCAAACCGCGAAGTGGCCGGGCTCGATGCGAACAATTCGCCTTCTTCCACTGCTATCCTTTCGAACTTTTGGCCGGGCTCGTTCCAGTACGAAACAACATGTCGGTTCGCATCAAGGAGAGCGGCCACTATGACGATCGTTGACGTAGCAGCAACGAGGGTTGGACGAAAGAAGCGCCAGTTGGGACCGCCTGCAACGAGATACAGCCCGAGCAGCAGCCATACCTTTGGGAAAAAGGGATCAGCCCTGGATGGCAACGGAGAACACAACATAGTGAAACAAACTATAAGGGCAATTTGCTCAGGCTGGCTCGCCTCTTCTAAAAGGATCGTCACAGGCAGAAGCAGCAGAATGAACGTATAAGAAGCGACGCTGGTGGAAAGCAGCAGAACTGCGATGAAGAACCACGCAAAACCCGTTTTATCGTTTCCGGCTCGATTTAGTACCAGCCCAAGGAACGTAAAAAATAAAACGGCGAACATCGCCAGCGAACGCAAGAAAAAGAACCACCACGGCGAATTCCACAGCGGCCGCGGATTCAGTCCCGGCTCCAACACAAAGGCGTGCCGCAACAAAGTGGAAATTGTGGGATTCCCCGGGTGATAAGGGTCGACCGATCCTCCCTCAAGAGATCGCGGGAGGATTTGTGTTGCGTAGAAAGCGATATCTTTCCAGCCAAATATCGCGATGCCTGCGGCGCAGAGGAGCACCACGGCCGCGAGCATGCCCGTCATCGCTTTCCACTTTCGTCTGGCCGCAAAATAGATGAGAAAGGGACCACCATAGAGCTTCAATCCAAAGACGATACCGAAGAGAAACCCGCCCGCCGCCGCCCACCTCCGATGCAAACAACAAAACCCCAGCGTGAGCAGGAAGAGCAGGAAGACGTAGTACTGCCCGTAAAGAAAATTCATGTACAAAGAGCCGTATCCACAAAACGCGACGAGAACCACTTCCTCCACCCGAAACCGGGTCACGCGCGAAAGAAGCCAGACGGTCGCTCCCAGAAAAATCACGTTGCATACAAGCCAGACGCGCTTTGCGGTTTGAGGCGTAAATGTTGTCAGTTCCACGAACGGCAGCACGGTCAGCGGCGTCTGAGGCGTGTACGCTCCGAGCTGCCGTTCGAAGCCGGCGCTGTTCATCTGCCGCTGGAACCAGGTCCAGTCATAGAAATTGTGGAGCGCCTCCCCTTGTTTCACCGAAAGCGCGGCGGTGTAGTAGTTCGGGAAATCAGTCTCCATGCGCGAATAGCCCGCGCGAAATGCCGTGAGAAGAAAAAAGATAACGGCGGCCGACGCCACCAGACGAGTCCCCCTGTGACCGGTGCCGGCCATATGTGTCTTAATTGTGGTTGCGAGGTGGACTGAGGTCATTTGTCGATGTGCAAAATCTCTCGGCGATCGAAATTTTCGGAGAACGCGTGTTGCTCAACGCAAACAAAGCTCTAAGAAAACATGCCCCAAGACTTCATGCGTCCATAAAGCGCGCCTTCGTGAGCGCGCAATTCCCGCTCCCCAAATGGCTCCGCGGCAGGTTTTTCTGGGTGGCTCCTCAACTCTTTGGCGTGCAGCCCACTGAGCCTCATGTCTTAAAGTGGATCGAGGAGTGGTTGCGGCCTGGAGACACTTTCTACGACGTCGGGGCTCACTATGGTTGGATGTCTTTGCTGGCCTGTCGACGGGTGGGAGCGCGGGGAAAGGTATTCGCTTTTGAACCTTCTCCGCCTCTCGTGGAATTTTTGAGCTTCAACAAACGAGCGAATGGATTCTCTCAGCTCCAGATCATCCCGAAAGCACTGGCCGCCATCGCGGAACGGGAAGCGCCCTTTTACGTCAAGGATGGCGGAGACAGTTTTCTCAATTCGCTCGTCCCTCGCCTCAATCAAAGCCTATCCAATCCCCCGAACATATCCTCCATACCAGTGGAAACGACAACTCTTGACGCCGTCGCCGAGGAGACTGAGTCCATTCCAACCGCCATTAAAATCGATGTCGAGGGTGCAGAACTTTTGGTCTTGCAGGGCGGGAAAAGGCTCTTGAAACTGCATCGCCCAATACTAATGGTTGCCATACACCCTACCTGGCTTAGCCCAGGCCAGACCGCCGCCAATCTGTTCGCACTCCTGCGTTCGTTCGGCTATCAAATCGCTGATTCAAAAGTGGTTCCATTTGAAGGAGCCGACTTCGGCGACTATCTCTGCGTCCCTGAATAGAATCACGCGACCGAGAATCTGTTAAGAATGAGGAATTTCCGCGTTTTCCGTTTTCTCCACTGAGTATGCGGAATCGTATTATTAGCAAACGTGTCTCCGAACAGATCGCACCATGCGCCAATTCTCGGATTTCTCTAGTACGCATTCCTGTCTATCAACGCAGAAAATATCGTCATTACGATGATGCGCAGATCAAAGATCAAACTCCAGTTCTGCAAGTAATAAAGGTCGTACTCAATACGTTTGTTGATTGAAGTGTCCCCGCGCCACCCGTTCACTTGAGCCCATCCCGTAATCCCTACTTTTAGGCAGTGCCTATGGTTATAGCGGGCCACCTCCTGCAAGAATTGCCTAACAAAGTGAGGTCGTTCCGGGCGCGGTCCTACCACGCTCATATCGCCCTTAAGAACGTTGAAGAATTGCGGCAGTTCATCAAGACTGCTCTTGCGCAGGAATGTCCCAAGCCACGTCCTCCTGGGATCGTTGCGAGTTGTCCATCGTGTGCCGTCCTCATTTGAATGAGGATTGGACGCGCGCATCGTCCTGAATTTATACATCTTGAACGGCTTACCGTTCAGCCCGATGCGTTCTTGTACAAAGAAGGCCGGCCCCCGCGAACTCAGTTTGATCAACAAGGCGATCAAAACCAGCAACGGCAGCGCCAAAACTAGTGTCAAAACGGAAAAGCAAACATCAAATGCGCGCTTTAGCAGAGCGTAGTCGAGCGAATCCGCCGGCGTAGTCGTGAGGTCCAGCATTTGCAGGCGGCCCAACTGAAACAATCGCTCCCTAATTACGATGCCTTCGCCCAAATCCACAATGGCTCGCACGGGCACGCTCAATTTCTCAAGCGCCTGAATGATTCCGGGGATCAGCGCAAACTGTGCGGGATGAATCGCGATCACCGCCTCGTCGATCCCATTCCCTGAGTGCAGCACTCCGATTTGGCTGAGTTCGTAGATACGGCAATCTTCAATAGCAACCTGCTGCGACGGAAGCCTCACGTACGCGGCCACTCTGCAAGGGGCAAACGATAAATGTTGCAATTTTGTAGCGGCAGCACGGGCAAATTCATCCGCACCGACAATTAGAATCCTTGTCGGTTTGCCAAGTTCCCTTCTTTTTCGGTAGAGGGCGCGGCAAATGGCACGCATCAAAACTGTCAAAACAAAAAGCGTCAACATGCAAATCAGAAACAATCCGCGCGGCAGGTAAAATTTCTGGCTGAAATAAGAGATTACTAGAATAGCCAAGCCGGTGGCGGCACATGCAGAGGACGCGGATCGGGCTCCCGTACGTTCGCGAAACAACTCTTCTACGCCCGCAACTTTATACCGCTCTGCAAGCACGATCCAGACGAAGGAACCGGCGAGTATCAGGCCAAAGTGTCCGTGAAGCGCAAAATCCTTGGTACGCCCAATCAGCGAAAGCACAAAGAACCATATATGCCAGCCCAACTCAAAGGCGATGCTGGGCAGCAGGCAAGTTACGAGCAACAGCAGGAACCGGTAAATTCTCAGATAAAAGAGCATAACGTCCGTTGCCGATCCAAGTAGGGAACTTCTGATGAAACTATGCTCACATGAATGAACAAGACTTTGACTCGCTGTGGGGCAAAGTTGAACACTCGCGTCAATCGCTCTCGGCTTCTCCGCGAACTACCCGAACGCCTTCTGCCGCAGGACGGAGATCTCTAAAGAACTCGTCGTAGCGCCGGAGAACTCCCGCCTTTGTAAAATGAATTTCTGCAAACGCTCTCGCGTTCGCACCTAGCTTGCGCCGCAGCTCGGCATCTCTGCGCAGCGAAACCACCGCCTCTGCAAGCGCCTCGGGGTTTTCCGGAGGAACGATAATTCCGCAATTGGCCAACCGAATTTGCCGCGCGGCTTCGCTTTTCTCACTGACGGCCGCCACAACCGCTCGTCCCGCGCCCATATACGTCAAGAGCTTGGAGGGGATGACCGCGTCTTCGACCGCCGCGGCTTGGTTGAGAAGCAGCAGATCCGCGCTGGCGTACATCTCCGGCAAGAGCTCCACAGGTTGCAGTGGCAGGATCCTAATGTTCGCGAGGTCGCTCCGGGAAATCTCCTCTTCCAACAAGTTCCGCTCTTCCCCTTGGCCGACCACTATCCACAGGAGGTCGGGCTCATTTCTCGAAGCTTTCGCCGCGCTCACAACGTTCATGAGCCTCTGCTTTTTGCCCATGTTTCCGGTATGGAATACGAGAAATTGATTCCCGGAAAGTCGGTGGGCAATCCGAAATGCGATTCCTTCTTCAGAAGGCCGCAGATTTTCCGTATCTCCCCAATCGGAAATCAGCCGGAGCTTTTCTTTATTTAGCCCGCGCTCCTTCAGTCGATCAATGAAGCCCTGGCAAAGGCAAACTACCGCCTGCGCCTTTCGACAGCAGAACGCCTCGAATATCCTCGCCAGGCGAATAACGAAACCTGGTTTCATGATTCCCGTCGCCAGCGCTGCATCGGAGGCTAGGTCCGTCAGCTTCATGACGTACGGCACGCCTTTTATCAAACCGAGGAGATACGCCGCGAGCGCCACTGTTGGCGGAGGACACGAGCAGTAAATGATGTCGCATCCGCCCGTGAACAGCGCCGCAACAAAGCAATTCGCGGCAAACGAAATGTCATAGGCAAGACGTTCGATCAGCCTGCTTGGCTTCCGGGGCACATAGTGCGCCACGCGACGAACGGTTACACCATTAATGCGTTCCTTGCGGTAGAGAGAGCCGCGATAACCATCCCACACACGCCATTCTGGATAGTAGGGAAAAGCTGTCACCACCGTCACATTGTTTCCAGTGGCGGCAAGGTGTTCGCACAACCCGGCCGTAAATGGAGCGACGGAGGTTCTTTCAGGCGTGTAATTGATGCCAAGAACTAGAATGCGCATTCGAGACACTACCAATCGGGGCACATCTGCTTGGATGAGTAACTGGAAATGTGAAAAGAAAAATCTATTCCGACACTACGGTTTCACGAAACGATGCAAAGGACCCAAGTGCAGCCTCGTAATCGCGTAGGCGTTGCCGCGCGATCAACTCCCAGCTGTATTCGCTTTTCATCTTCCGCGCGCCGGTTTCACCCATGCGCACTCTCTTCGCTGCGTCGCGCAACTCGAGGAGAACGCGGACCAAATCTTCCAGATCGTTTAGACAGTATGCCAGGCCGTTGCCGTCCAGCCGCTCTTTCGCCGTCATGGTATGGTTTGCCACAATCGGCAGACCGCACGCTGCTGCGTCAAGCATGGACATCGATTCCTGCGCTGGCCAAGCGCCTATGTCCGCGGCGCGAAAGAACGCCCCTAGTTCCTTCACGGTCACGAATGGATGCGTTTTGCATCCCTCGCACGCCGAAATGGCCTCGGCCTGGGCGCCGTTTCCAACGAATAGCCCGCGGTAAGGCGCTCCGGAACGGACGAGTTGCTCGACCGCTTTCGCAAGTAATAGGGGATTTTTTTCCTCGCTGAATCGTCCCGTATAGATACAAGCGACATCGTCCTCGGCAAATCCCATTTGTTGGCGCAGCGCGGTTCGAGCCGCAGAATCGCGGTCATCCGCAACCGGATAGAAAAGTTCGGGGTCCACGCCAAGTGGACAGATAGCAATTTTGTTGCGTTGGACACCGAAATATTTTTCCGCAATGTCCGCGCAGTCCTGACTGATCGCGTAGCACTTCTTCGTTGCCAGGCTTATCCACCTCCCGGGAGTTTTTCTCATTGCAAGGCATTGCAGCCACTCGGGACTAAGCACTCGCGTTCTTTTTTGTGCCAGTGGAAGTACCGAAGCGTGATAATGGCAGCCTGTAAAGAGTTGGTAGTCCAACGATTGTTTGTAGAGAGCAGCATCCAGGCCGATCCACCCAATAGGGGTCATGGTTTGCACGATGTCGGGCCGCAAGTCCGCAAGCTTCTCTTTTAGACCTGCCATGCGCATTTGGCCGAAAATGCGCTTATGCCCAAGGATATGAAGTGTGTAGCCATCCACAGTCTCCACACTTCCCGCCAGGTTGCGCGCGGCAAAATCGCCGTATTCACGCTTCCCTGAGTTCTGGCGAAACGACATGGGCAGGTCAGTTGCAACAACATGCGTCTCCACTCCCAGCCGAAAAAGATATTTCGGCATGAGGTTTTCGAGATATCCCATTCCTTTGACATAAACCTCGGATAGCAGTACGACTCGCATCGGCTAGCCTATTTTCTATTCCTGCGGCAACACTTTTCAATTCGCCGGCTCATATCGCCGCTTCCGTTTTTCTTTGGCCAGTCCCGGTGAAGACATCGCTGCGAACTGTTCTCGCGCTTTTTGGTAGATTCGCATCAATTGTTCGTAATTGGTTTCCGCCGTCAGCTCGTGAAGAAATTTGTTCCGCGCATAACCCGACGACGCCATCCACCCCGGCTCACTTGCGCTTACAGCAGCCTGCATAGTGGATGCTAGCGAAAGCACATCGCCCGGCGAAAAAAGCATTGCTTCTCTGCGGTCAGAAACGATCGCTGCAAAGGAACCGTGATTGGGAACAATGACCGGCGTTCCCACCGAAAGCGCCTCAAGAACCGTCATAGAGC
>DATFZY010000106.1:0-75966 GCA_035313865.1 Candidatus Acidiferrum sp. | reverse complement strand
CTCGAAGATCTCTTCGCCAAATTCCGCGCCACTGGCGAGTTCACCATTCCTCTCGAGCTCGGCCGCTCCGCAAAATTCCAGGACCTGGACCGCCTCTCATTCGGGGACTGGCTCCAGCAGCAAGCGTGCGACTCGCGCCTAGTGAATTGGTACATGAATTACGCCTGCCGCGACGACTACGGTGCGCTCGCCAAAGACACCTCCGCCTGGGCCGGCATCCACTATTTCTCTTCCCGCGAAGCCGAAGAAAAAGGCCCCATCACCTGGCCCGAAGGCAACGGCTGGATCACTCGCCGCCTGCTCGAACGCGTTGGCGAAAATATCCGCACCAGCCAGATGGTCCATCGCATCGCCGAAACGAAAGGCGGCGTCAGCATCTTCGCAGGCGACACCGAATTCCAAGCCGAATTTGCAATCTTCGCCGCCCCCACTTTCCTCGCTCCCTACTTAATCGAAAATTTCCCGCGCCTCCACGACTTTGTCTATTCCCCCTGGCTCACCGCCAATCTAACGCTCGAGCGCTTCCCCGATTCCCGCGGCGCCGAACCCACCTGGGACACCGTTTTTCTCGACTCCCCAACTCTCGGCTACGTCGACGCCACTCACCAAAGCCTCCGCACCCACATCGAACGCACCGTCTGGACCTTCTATTGGGCTCTCGCCGAAGGCACTCCCGCGCAAAACCGCCAACTCCTCCTCGACAAGGACTGGAACTATTGGAAAGAAGCCATTCTCCACGACCTTGAGCGCGTCCACTCCGACATCCGCCAGTGCGTCTCGCGCATCGACATAATGCGCATGGGCCACGCCATGATCCGTCCCGCCGTCGGCTCGGTCTTTTCCGAAGAACGCCTCCGCCTCGCGCAACCTCGCCGTGACGCGCGCATCCTTTTCGCCAATTCCGATTTGAGCAGCATCTCTATTTTCGAAGAAGCCCAATATCACGGCGTAATCGCCGCACAGACCGTGCTCGACCTTCTCCACGGCCACCGCTGACCACGCCCCCAACGGTTCGAAGACCCGCAGGAATCCCTGCGCAAATTCCCGCATCCAATCTAATTGGACGTGCGTACTATATAAGTGACGTGGTTTGCCCTTTTGGAGAAGGAAGGAAATGCTGCTTCAGCGAAAGCCCGATCTGACTTACGCCGACGTTACGCCCAAAGAAATCTATTTCAATCGGCGCAAGTTTTTGCAAACCATGGGTTTTGCTGGCGCCGCCGCCTTTGCCGCACATGACCTGCTCGATATCGCCTCCCCGCAACTCGATGTCCACGCCGCCGCCAAGTTCCCCAACCTTGCCAAAAGCCCTTTCAGCACAACGGAAAAGCAAAGCACTTTCGACGAAGTAACCCATTACAACAATTTTTACGAATTCGGCGTCGACAAGGACCAGCCAGCAAAAAACGCCCAGAAATTCCGCACCTCACCCTGGGCCGTATCCGTCGAAGGCGAAGTAAAAACCAAACGCAAGTTCAGCATGGACGAAATCCTCAAACTCGCCCCGCTCGAAGAGCGCATCTACCGCCATCGTTGCGTCGAAGGCTGGTCCATCGTAGTTCCCTGGATCGGTTTTTCCCTCAGCGAAATCGCAAAACTAGTCGAGCCCGGCCCTAAAGCAAAATACGTTGCCTTCGAGTCCTACTACGATCTCGGCCAAATGCCCGAAGGCAGATACGCCGGAATCCAGTTGCCCTACGTCGAAGGCCTCCGCCTCGACGAAGCCATGAACCCGCTCACGCTTCTCTGCGTCGGCATGTACGGCGACTCGCTCCCCAATCAGGACGGTGCGCCCGTCCGCATCGTCATCCCCTGGAAGTACGGTTTCAAGAGCATCAAGTCCATCGTAAAAATTAAATTCGTCTCCGGCGAACCGCCCTCCACCTGGAATCTCACCAACTCTCACGAGTACGGCTTCTATTCCAACGTGAATCCCAACGTCGATCATCCGCGCTGGTCCCAGGCCAAAGAGCGCCGCCTCGGCGAAATCTTCAAGCGCCCCACTCTCATGTTCAACGGCTACCAGGATCAAGTGGCCAGCCTGTACACTGGCATGGACCTGAAGAAATTCTACTGAGGCTGGTCCCAAGCATGCCGACGTTCCTCGCCAAAAAATGGACCAAAGTCCCCGTTTTTCTTCTCTGCTTGGTGCCGCTCGGCATCATGGTTTGGGCCAGCTTAACTGGCCACATAGGACCGGATCCCGTCGCCTTCTTTCAGCACGCCACCGGCGATTGGACGCTACGCTTCCTGGTCTTCACGCTCTGCATCACACCCGCACGCAAACTCCTCAAGCTCCCTGACCTCATCCGTTTCCGCCGCATGCTAGGCCTCTTCGCCTTTTTCTACGCCTGCCTCCACTTCCTGACCTATCTCGGCCCCGATCAATCCTTCAATGTTGCTGGGATGTTGAAGGACGTAGCCAAGCGCCCCTTCGTCACCGTAGGTTTCACGGCATTTGTTCTGCTGATTCCCCTGGCGCTCACCTCCACCGCCGGATGGATTCGCCGTCTCGGCGGCCGCCACTGGCAAATGCTTCATCGCCTAATCTACGTCAGCGCAATTTGTGGTGTGATTCACTACTACTGGTTGGTGAAATCCGCGGTCCTGCGCCCTCTAACGTACGGCGCAATCGTTGCAGTTCTGCTGCTGTGGCGTTTAGTAGATTGGTTTATTCGCCGCGGCCGTACTGTCGCAGCGCGTCCCGTAGGGGCCGGGCTTGCCCCGCCCGCCTAACCGAGCCATCGAATGCTAATTCGTTGCTGTTGAGCTCTCGCCGCCCGACGCAACCAACTCGCTGAATTCCAATCCCCAAAACCGCGGTGCCGGCGTCAGAAACTCCACTCCAATCCTCTGCCCTTTTTCGCAAGGCTCGCCCTGGTAGACCACCCGGCACTCCTGATCTTCCAGCGTCTCCGGGTTCGTCAAAACAATCATCTCGCCGTTGTCAATCTCATGCTTCAGCATCAGCAGCCCGCCGTGCGCATTCACGACCACGGTTTCGCATACTTCTTTGAATTTCTTTCGATTGTGCGCGCGGCCCGCGGCCTGCACACGCATCTTGTAAAATGCCCGTCCGCTACGCCGTCGCGATGGTATCGTTGCTTCGCTCATACCGCCATCATCGGACGCTTCGGCAAACACCGTAACTGGCCGACAGGACAGGTGTTCCCCACAAGCAACCGCCGCCTGCCTGGAAGCCCGGCAACGCTCTCCTCGCAGCCTAAAACTCCAGCCCCAACTGAAACGCGATCATCCTCGGCGTGCTGGCGCCTCCTAAACCGGCCACGAGCAAGCCTGTTGTGCAGTTGCCTTAACGACTCAGTTGACTTCGGTGCGGTCGCGACCCAGAATAGGCCGCAACGCTTCCACTTCAAGGGGTCCAATAGCAACCAAGGAGGCCAGCATGAAGCGACTCACCTTCTTTTCCATGGTGCTGCTTGTGGGCGTGTGCGCCGCATTCGTGGCACCAACTGTTGCCCAACATGACCATCCTGCGGGCGACCCAGGAAAACTCGGCAAGGTGAGTTTCCCCGTTTCCTGCGACCCATCGGTTCAGCCGCAATTCAGCAGCGCCGTGGCGATGCTCCATTCTTTTTGGTACGAGAAAGCCAGCGATACCTTCGCTGCCGTCGCCCAGAAAGACCCCGCGTGCGGCATGGCGTACTGGGGAATTGCCATGACTTACTACCATCAGGTCTGGCAAGCGCCTGGCCCGGCTGATCTGAAAGCAGGCATCGCATCCGTGGAAAAAGCGAAGTTAGCCGGCGCTAAGACGCAGCGAGAACGGGACTACATTGGCGCTATCGAGACCTTTTACAAGGACCCCGACAAGTTCGACCACCGCACTCGAGCTCTGGCTTACGAAAAAGCCATGGACCAGCTGCAAGCGCACTACCCTGACGACCATGAAGCGGCCATTTTTCATGCGCTCGCACTGCTCGCCACGGCACCCCCCACGGACAAGACCTATGTAAATCAGAAAAAGGCCGGTGCCATTCTGGAGCCGCTGTTTGTCGAACAACCAGAGCACCCCGGCATCGCCCACTACCTCATTCACGCCTACGATTATCCGCCACTGGCTCAGGGGGCCCTGGATGCGGCGCGACGTTATGCCAGGATCGCGCCCGACTCGCCGCACGCGCTGCACATGCCGTCGCACATTTTCACTCGGCTGGGCTTGTGGCAGGAATCCATTGAGTCCAACCTCATCTCTGCTGCCTCGGCCCAGAAAAACAACGCGCCCGGCAACGAGCTGCACGCGAAGGATTACCTGATCTATGCCTATCTGCAAGGCGCCCAGGATGGCGAGGCGAAAAAGGCCCTGGAGGCGCCGCCGCCGGGCCGGCCTGACGATCCGCAATATATGAACTGGCTCTACGCAATGGGTACTTCGCCCGCGCGCTATGCTGTGGAACGACATCGCTGGGCTGAAGCTGCTGCGCTGCAGTTGCCGCCAAACACCTTTCCTGGCGGGCGGTGGGCCTGGACGGAAGCCAATCTGCACTTCGCACGGGCTCTCGGCGCTTCACATTTGGGCGACACCGAAGCTGCCCGAAAAGACGTACAGCAGCTCGCATCGCTTCGTGACACGCTTACCCGGGGCAGCGACAAATACTGGGCCGACCAAGTGGACATCCAGCGCGAGAGCGCAACTGCCTGGATTACCCTGGCTGAGGGCAAGCGCGAGGAGGCTCTCACGCAGATGCGTTCTGCCGCAGACCACGAAGACAACACCGACAAGAACAATGTCACCCCGGGGGTCATCCTTCCGGCTCGCGAACTGCTTGGGGAAATGTTGCTGGAACTAAAGCAGCCGGCCCAGGCGATGGTCGAGTTCGAGGCTACCCTGCGCACGGCCCCAAATCGTTTCAACGCGCTGTCCGGCGCCGCGCGCGCAGCCAGGCTTTCTGGTGATAATGAGAAGGCGAAAATATACTCTGCCAGGCTTCTGACCCTCTGCGAGCATGCCGACGGAGACCGGCCTGAGCTTCAAGACGCCCGATCCCTCTTGGCCCAGAAATGAGCTGGGGACTATCGGACGAAGGACTACAGCCGCAACTTTATCTTCGAACGATCGAACAAAATCACCAGAACCAAAATGCCTCCTGCAAAAAGCGCTGATCGCGCGGCTCCCTGCCAGCCGGAAGTCCCGTCGGCTGTAAGCCGGAAAAGGCTGGGGCTGAAATACGCCACGTAAGGAAGAAAATAGGACAGCAGCGGGTTTGTTCCCACCGGCTTCGCGAATCCCGCCCATTTCGTCCGGCCTCGTACGTCCGCAATCCAGTAGAGCAGCAGCGCCACCAATGTATTTGCCGCCATACAGTACAAACACCAGGTAGGCGTGTCGCGGATCTTCGAAATTCCCAGTGGCTGCAGCAAATATCCCGCCGCGAAAAAAATCGCCGCGCCAATCAATGCCCAGCGCGCTTTCAACCGGAAAGTCGGCGCAATTTCATCGCTCACGATGAGCAGAGAAGCCAGCAGTCCGGCCATCGTCAACGACGACAGCCCCGCTTCAAATGGTTTCAAGTACGAAGGCAACGATCCAACCCAGCCCAGCCGTCCCGCAACAGACAACGCATTGATCGCGACAAAAACGCCGAGCCCGGAAACCAGCACCGCGAGTTTTCTTTCAAAGAGAAAGATAGATCGTCGACACGGAAAGATACGCCCACCCTAGCAATCCCAGAATTTCCCAATCGGGAAAATCCAGCCAGGCCACTTTCCCTTCCGGTGTCACCCTCCTGAAAATCACAATGAGTCCGGCGAGCATCGCCAGTCCCACAAATTTTGAAGCTCCGGAAGTTGTCCGGTGCTTGTCGCTCTCGGGAAATTCCATCCACACGAGGGCGATCGCGATAAACCCCAGCGCTGCCCACCACGGAAAGCTGATCCCCGTTCGTTGCGCATCCACCTGCGGCGCATTCGATACAAAGAGCCCCAGCCCCACAAGGCTCAGCGACCGCACCACTGCATGCGTCCAGATCCCGCTTCTGCTTTGCCCCTTTGCCCTCCTCGAACGGATGGAAATCGGTATGGACATCCCCATCAAAAACAAAAACGCCGGAAACACCATGTCCACATACGTCATCCCGTTCGCTTCTCGGGGCATGTGGTATGTCCACCATGGCAGCCCCGTCACGAAACCAAGGTTGTCCACGAAAATCATGGCCAGAACATTCATTCCGCGAAAGATGTCAATGGACTGTATCCGCGAAGCCTCCTGCGAATGCACTTCCACGGTTTGATTGTCCTGCGTCATTGCGGGGGATTCGTTGGCTGGCATACGTTGCAAACGACAAAGTCGCGCCGCGCTTACCGCGTCACTTCAACCCACCCAGCCAGTTGATGATTGTGCTTTCGAGTGCGATCCGGTGATCCGACCAGCTGTGATCGGTGGCCACATGCGTCGCTGTCACTTTCTTCCCGCCTTGCGCTTGGATCGCGCGCACAAGTGCATCCGCCGCGGGCGCGAGCCCGTCGTCGGACGTAAGCACAAGCAACGGAGTCTGCGCCAACCCTGCCGCGGCGCTATCGAATCGAAACGCAGCGCCCAGTCCGTGCGCGTCGTCCGCCATGCTCTCCGCCGTAACCCCCGTCAGTGTTTCCATATCGTCAGCCATCAGCTGGACGAGTTTTTCACGCGGCACCTCGCCCACTTTCGCCATGTCTGCCGCCGAAATCAGAATCGCCCCAAATAACCCATGATCGTGCGACGCCACGTTCACCGTAACCCAGCCGCCCATGCTGTGTCCCGCGATCGCAATCCGGTGCGTGTCGACGCCAAGCCGCTTCGCGTTTTCCGGATCGCGAAGATAGGCAAGCACAGCGTCCGCGTCCTCGATGTTCTGCGCAAACCGAAAAACGCCCGGGCTGCCCCACGACCCGCGATAGTTAAACGACACCGCGTTCCATCCCGCCCGCCTCACTGCCTGCGCCAGATCCAGATTCTTTTCGTTCCCCGGCAATCCATGGCAGATCACCAGAGTCGGAAAAGGCCCAACTCCTGAAGGTTGGTACACTATGCCGTTGATTTGCACCCCATGCGTCGGGATGTGCAGCACAGTCATCTGCGCCGGATGCGCCGCATCCGCAGGCGGATCGGTATAAATCGCCGCAGGCACAGTTTGCCCAGCCGCCGCACCCGCGGACACGCCAATAAGAATTGCCAGAAATAGCGAACGCATCACCGCACCTCTCTTGGGAAGACAACAGCCTTTATATAGTCTTGGTGGCCATTATGGCAAAGCATTGCAGTTGCGTACTCTCGCCGCGTCAAATTCTCGCCACAATATCTCCGATATCCTCTGTGCACTCTGCGTCTCAGCGTTATCTTTACTCGTGCTTTTTCTTTGACTCGACTCCCTGTACCCATTTCCACTCGAATCCCTGCATATTTATTCCGCTGACTTGTGCCCAGGGCATTTGCAGACCTAGAATAGAACAAGGCAGTTGAGCGCGATGACGCTTTTCCGCATTCATACCGCTGCCATATTGATTCGATTCAAGTTTGGCTTTATACACACGAAAGGACTCGTAGCCCCCGAGAGCCCCTATGAACCTTGCTGAATTTATAGAAGGTAACCGCGACGCCCATTTGGCGGAGCTGTGCGAATTTCTGCGCATCCCCAGCGTCAGCGCCAAGAGCGAACACAAGCCGGACATAGAGAAAGCGGCTCGCTGGGTCGCCGAGCATCTTCGCGCCGCCGGCTTTCAGAAAATTGAAATCGTTCCGACAAATCTTCATCCGCTCGTCTATGCCGAATCTCTCGAGGCTCCCGGCAAACCCACCGTTCTCTTCTACGGCCACTACGACGTACAGCCCGCCGAGCCGCTCGATCTTTGGACTTCGCCTGCCTTCGAACCCACCGTCCGCAACGGCAATCTTTTCGGCCGCGGCACCGCCGATGACAAAGGCCAGGTTCACATCCATCTGAAAGCCCTCGAATCCATCCAGAAAGCGAATGGAAAACTTCCCGTCAACGTAAAAGTCCTGATCGAAGGCGAAGAGGAAGTCGGCAGCGTCAGCCTCTGGGACTACGTGCAAAAAAACAAAGAAAAGCTCAAAGCCGACGCCCTCGTCGTCTCGGATACCTCCATGCTTGCGAAAGGCGTGCCCTCCATCACCTACGGTTTGCGCGGCCTGAACTATTATCAGATTGAACTGACCGGCCCCGTGCGCGATCTCCACTCCGGCGTTTACGGCGGTGCGGTCCCCAATCCCCTGACGATTCTCACCGAGCTGTTTGCCAGGCTGCACGACAAGAATTTCCGTGCCACCGTTCCAGGCTTCTACGACAAAGTTGCAAAAATCCCCGCGCCCGAACGCAAGGCTCTCAATTCGCTTCCCTGGAAGAAAAAGGCATTTCAAGAAGCCGTCGGCGCTCCCGGCTATGCCGGAGAAAAAGGATTTACGATCGTCGAGCAGCTTTGGACGCGGCCCACATTCGAGTTGAACGGCATTTGGGGCGGCTATCAAGGCGAAGGCGCCAAAACCGTCATCCCTTCCAAGGCTTACGCGAAATTTTCCACGCGCCTCGTTCCCAATCAGGAGCCGCACAAAATCGCGGCGCTCGTCGAAAAGCACATCCGCAAACTGCTGCCCAAGACCGTGAAGTGCAAATTTCAAGTCCTGAGCACCGGCAAGCCGTGGGTGGCTCCCTACCACGCGCCGATTTTCAAGATCGCTCAGGGCGCGCTCGAAAAAGGTTTCGGCAAAAAGGCGGTCTTCATTCGCGAAGGCGGCTCCATTCCCTTCGTCACGCAGATGCACGACACCTTCAAAGTCCCCTGCGTGCTGATCGGCTTCGGCCTGCCCGACGAAAACGCTCACGCTCCCGACGAGCACATCGCCCTCGAAAACTATTTCGGCGGAATCAAAGCCATCGCCCACTTTTACACCGATCTCGCCGCCCTTTAAGCGCCAATCGGCGAGTCGAATCCCCGCTGCGCCGAAGAGCCGCCCGCGACGCGCGCCGAGACCAGACGCGCTGACAAACTGTGCACTAAGCTGTGGCAACTCGAAGCCTGCCGTCTCGGCTCACCACTTTTCTTCTCTGTGCCCTCCGCGATCTCGGTGAACTCTGTGTAATACTTTTCTTAATTCCGTCATCGCGGTCTCCAATTCCTCCAAATAACCGCTCTTACCCGCATTTCCACAGGCTATTCTCGCTTGGCTCACAAAAAATCCGCATTTTTCCAGCCTTTTTTGCGGTTTTTCCTTGCGTTATCCCTTCACCTTGGCTATAGTGCCGTGCGGCCCGAGTTTTTTTGCGACAACCCAGGGGAGTACGCTCGTGGCCTGCCTCGTTCGCTTCCGCAGCGGGGTGGAAAGTAAATACAGGAGGATAAGCAGACTAGATGGCAGCCAAGCCAATGAGCAAGAGCAAGATCGTGTCGCACATCGCAGAAAAGTGCGCCACACCCAAGAAAACCGCGGTGCTCTTTTTTGAAGAGCTCTTCAAGCTCGCGGTGAAGGAATGCAAGGGCGGAGCCGGCAAGTTCGTTATTCCGAACATCGGCCGCGCCGTGAAAGCGCACCGCAAGGCGCGCATGGGCCGTAACCCTCAGACGGGCGAAGCAATCAAAATCAAGGCGAAGACCGTAGTTCGCCTGCGCCCGGCGAAGGCGTTCAAGGACGCCGTACTGAAGTAGGTTCCCTGTTTTTTCAGGGGATAAGGCCCTGGCACAGCGCACGGCGAATCGGCACTGCGCTATTTACAGAATTTGCGCATCGCCGGTTTCTGCCGCGCTAGGTAGCTGGGCGGGTGTCCCGGTTGAGTTTGCCCCCGGTGGCTTGAGCGATCAGGCCATCGGGGGCTTTTTCTTGCCGCGACTTTTCCGAACTCAAACTTTTCTGCGCTCGAATTTTCAAAGAGCAATGTTTCCGAATCCCCGAAGAATCTCCAGGCACTCAACGAGAACTTTGGAACGCCGCCACGCGGCGGCGGACTTCGCAATACCAAAGAGGGCAGACAAGAGTGTCTGTCCTACCTAAAGCGTCCTGACGTAGGCGATGACGTCCTTGATTTGCTGTTCATCCAGCACATCTTTGAACGGGGGCATTAGCGAGTCGCCGTTTTCGATCCAGGTCTTCAGGGTCTCGTCGGTCACTTTGTTGTTGTTCACGGTAAAAGTACCGCGCTTGTTCAGACCTTTCAGGCCGGGACCGATTTTTTTGGCGTCACTGTCGGCAAAGTGGCAGATGCCGCATTTCTGATCGAATATGTCCTTGCCTTTTGTTGCAGACCCTTTTGATGACGCGGCCTTTTTTGGCGCTGTCTTTGCCGGCGGATCCTGCGCCAGAACAACTCCCGCGGCGGCGAGCACCGCGATCCCAAGAAACAGATAATTTCGCTTCACGTCTCCCCCTTCGTATTGAAGTGCAAGCGTCCCAAAGTTCAATCTTTTATTAGATTTTTCTTAGTGCAAACTTCCTTGCCTGGAAAGGTGCGCCCCCATCTTCTCTTTTTACGGGCTTAATTTCCACTCCCGGAACCCGGCACAAAGGACAGGTTCCGCCCGGGCACCGATGGCACTCTCGTACTTTTGACGCCTCCAAAACCGTGTGTTAACAATTTACTCCATGAGCCAGGAAACCCTCACGAGAGCCTGGGAAATCCTCCAGGACGCGTATCAGGCGCAAATGGAGGGCGATTACGACAGGGCAGTGGAGCTCTATCAGTCCTCGCTCGAACTGCATCCGACCGCCGAGGCGTACACGTTTCTCGGGTGGACGTACCATTTTCAGGGCCGCATTGATGATGCCATTGCCGAGTGCAAGCGCGCGATCGAAGTTGACCCGGAATTCGGCAATCCGTACAACGACATTGGCGCGTATCTGATTGAACTGGGGCGGTTTGACGAAGCGATTCCCTGGCTCGAACGCGCGATTGAAGCGCGCCGCTACGAGCCGCGCCATTTTCCACATTACAACCTGGGCCGCGCGTATCTTGGAAAAGAGATGTACGCCCGCGCGATGAAATGTTTCCAGGAAGCGCTGGAAGTCGAGCCGCGGTATTCGCTGGCGCGCCAAGCGCTGGCTTCGTTGCGGCGAATGGTGAATTAAGAGGAGAGTGAGTAGCGGGTAGTGAATAGTGAGCAGTGCGCCTGGCGCTCTCGAGAATCGCTCGATCTTTTTTGCCTCCTGATTTTTTCCATTTGTCATCGACAACTCTTTTCCAACCCAGGACGGGCACGGCATGCCGTGCCCCTACGCTGGCTCCTGCGGTGCGGGCTTGATAGCACGATCGTAAATCCACAACAGCAGGGCGGTGGCGAATCCCACGCTGCTGATGGCCCACCAGGCGCGCTCGGGATGGTGGGCGACTTCGCCAAAGTGATGCATCATCGTGCCGCCAAACCAGCCACCCACCAGCGAGCCGATTCCAATTGGCAAAAATGCGAAACCCATGTAAGTGCCTTGCTGGCCGGGGGGCGCGAGGCGCGAGATGTAGGCATAGTAAGGCGGCTGCTGAATGATTTCGCCCAGAGCGAGCACGGCGATCGAGACTACCGCGCCAGTCACTGTGGGCCAGAACGCCAGGACCAGCCAGGAAGCCGAAGAAACGACGGTGCCGAGAATGACGGCGTGGAAAGGCGGAATTTTGCGAGCGAGATAGTTGACCGCGAAGGTGAGGCAGACAACGATGGCGGCATCGGTGATGAGGATGAGCTCGACGTGAGCGCTGGGATTCACGTAAGTGTGAATGAAGCCCGGCAGGCTGGTGTACTGCTGCCAGAAGACGATCCAATAGCCGGTGAAAATGAGCAAGAAGATGAGAAATCGAGGGGGCCAGATGACGGCGCGGAAGTTGCGCACAACCTGGAGCAAGCTGGGCGCCGGCTCGTCGCCCGGTTTGCGGGGATCGCGGAAGAAAAAGAGGATGAGGAAAAACATGGCGAAAACGCTGAGTGCGGAGATGCGAAAAACTCGCTCGAGGCCAAAGCGCGTGTGGGCCCAATTGGCGACAAAGGGGCCGGCAGTGCCGCCGATGTTGACCATGGTGTAGTAAATGGAGTAGCCAAGGGTGCGGACGTTTTCCTTGGAAGCGCGGGCGGTGGTGCCGACGACGCAGGGCTTCACCATCGCGATGCCCAGCGCGGGAAGAATCAGAATGACGCCAACAAACAAGCTGAGCGGAACCGCGCCACGAACCGGCGCGAGCCAGGATGCGCCGATCGAACCGATCAGGAAGTAGGCCGCGGCCAGAATGAGGTAAGCCATCGAGAGGGCTCGGCGAAAGCCGAGCTTGTCCGCGACGGCGCCGCCGAATATTGCGAGGAACCAGACCATGCCGCCGAAGATGCCGGTGAGCGTACCCGTCTGCTGGGTGGAGAAATTCAGTTTTTCCTGGAGATACACGGCGAGAGAGGAGAACGCGCCGTAGTAGGAAAGGCGCTCGAAGATTTCGCTGATGTTGGCGACCCAGAAGGGGCGCTCGAAGCCGGTGCGGATTTCTTCCAGGCGCTGGTGGAAGCTCATGGGTTCCCCTGAACGTGCGGGGATTGTACTTGAAGAGTGGACAGTCGGCAGTTGAAAGTTGAAAGTGAAGAAGCGACCGGGTCGCGAATGGCGATATGCGAGGCACGATAGTTTATGGAGTGGTTGAGGTAGCGCTCGAGGGATTCGGACGGTAGGCGCCTATCAGTCTTGCGATGAGGACGGCGAGGTAAAGGCCGCCAAAAATAGTTTCGAGGATGGTGATGGAGCGTGCCGCCGGCGAGACGGGGATCATCCCGGCAGCGCCGAGTGAGGTCATCGTAGTGAAGCTGTAATAGATGAAATCGAAACGATTCGGAACGGCATGAAGATTGGCGCTGGGATCGAGAAAGAAAGCTTTTGACTGTAAGTCACTGACCATCCCGTAGAGGCCGGCAAAACTGAACCCCACGAGGAGGTAGATGCAAAGTGCTCCAAAGATCGTTTCGGAGCTGATCCGGTCTCTCGCGAAAACGTGCCGAAAAATTACGACGACGATGAGTATATCGAAGAGGAAGCTGAGAACGACGCGGACAGCGGAGAGGGAGGTGAGATCAGTGGCGTGGAGCAGAATGCGCTGGAACAACGTTGGAATAGCCAAAAGGATGGCGAGGACGAGAAGGCCACGGTGGATTTTAGCCGCGTAAACGCTAATGAGAGTGGCGCTGGCAGCGACTACGCGAAACGCGTAATAGCCGAAGCTGGGGGATTCAGAATAGGGGGATAGACAGAGGGTCCCCAGAAGAAGAACGAAGAGCAGGAAGAATCGGTGGGTGGTGAGAGTTGACTCGGGCGCAGATGAAATCGCGGTGGTCATAGGACGGTTGGTGATCCGTGGCGATGGTACACCTTTTTTGCGGAGGTGAAACATACGGCGAGGCGTGGCGCGAAAGAAAGCGCTTCGTGCCAATAGACGGGGGCAATGTTTAGGCGCTGGGCGGGGCAGCGGCGTGCAGCGAGCGAGGGCCGGCTGCATCCTGAACGGCGAGAACAGCGTCGAGTTTGTCGAAAGATTCGAGAGTGCCTTGCTCGATGAACTTTACGACTTCGCCGGGCACGCCCTCTTGCGTTAGGACCAAGCGCGTCCGAGAGCCTTCCTCGAAAAATTGAATGGAGATGCGGGTTACGGCGGCGCCGACATCCATGCTATAGACGAGTTTTTGAGGAGCGAGGATTTCTTCGTAAGTGCCAGTGAACGTGCAGTCGCAATTGGCATGGCCGCCGATGTGCATTTTTGTGGTGAACCTGCCGCCGACGCGAAAGTCGGACTGACATTCGACGTTTTCGGCGTCCTTGCATCCGGTCCAGCACTGGAGTTGTGCGGGGTCGGCAAAAGCAGCGAAGACGCGGGGGCGTGGGGCGTCGAAAGTGCGCGTAATTTGGAGCCGGTTGCCGATGATTTTCACGTCGGGTTTCATTTTCGCTTTTCCTTTCGTTTTCGAGCGGGTTTTTCATGGCGGAGAAATTCGTCGAGTGCGTCGAACTGAAAGTCCCAGGCGGCGGCGCAGTGCGCGAGCCAGGACTGGGCTTGCTTGAGCGCGGCGGAGCGGGCGCGGATGAGATGGATGCGTCCGGTGCGGCGGCGCTCAATGAGGCGGGCACGTTCGAGGACGAGCAAGTGCCGGGAGATGGCTGGAGCGGAGATGCGAAAAGGCTTCGCGAGGATGGTGACGGGGCACTCCCCGCGCTGGCCGAGACGGACTAGGATGGCGCGGCGCGTAGGGTCGGCGAGAGCGGCGAAGATGGCATTGACAGATTTGAGATTGTTAACCACGGGGTGAAGTATAGCGGGGGAGGCTGGGCAAAAGCAAGGATATTTAACAGAGGGGTTAAGTATGGCGGGAGGCCTGTTGGTTGGAGTTCAGGAGTTCAAGGTTGAAGAGTTGAAAAAGGGTGGCGGGTAGAGTGTGGTACTGTGAGCGCGAATTGGTTGGAGGCGGCGATGAGCGTGTTTAGGATTGCGCGGAGCGTCGTTGTTCTGGCGGCGTGGGTGGTTGTAGGCGGATTGTTGGTGGGGGCTGCGGCGTTTGCGCAGAAGCCGCCGCTTTTGCAGGAGAAGGATGTGGCGGCTTTGGCGAATGAGTTGAGCGGGGAGACGGCGAAGCGGAATTTGGAGGTGATTGCTACGTTTCACCGGCAGAGGGGGTCGAAGGGGTTTCATTCAGCGGCGGAGTTGGTGGAGGAGCGGGCGCGGGCGTATGGGTTGAGCGATGTGGCGATATTGGAGTTTCCGGCGGATGGGAAGATTTTTTATGGGACGCAGAGGTCGCGGCCGGCTTGGGATGCGGAGGTGGGGGAGTTGGACGAGATTAGACTCACCAAAGAGCAATGTGAGCAGGCTTCGCGTGAATATTGGGCAAAGCATCCTTGCGAGGGGACTGAATGTTCGGGCTTCGGATGCGCGTGGTCATCGAATCCGATAACTTCCATAGCAAGCTACGCCGCGGAGCCCGTGGTATTGGCGGAGGACAGCGAGTCCGCGGATGTGACGGCAGAACTGGTGGATGCGGGCGAAGGAACGAAGGAGACCGACTACGCGGGGAAGGACGTGAAGGGGAAGATTGTTTTGGTTAGCGCGTCGCCGGGGGCGGTACAGGATTTGGCAGTGGGAAAGTTTGGAGCGGTGGGGATTGTGAGTTATGCGCAGAACCAGAAAAACGCGTGGTGGGGCGAGGATGAGAATTTAATTCGGTGGGGGCACCTGGAGACGTTTTCGGAGCACAAGACGTTTGCATTTATGGTGTCGCTGAAGACGGCGCGGGGGATGCGCGATAGCTTGGCGCATGGGGAGAAGATTACGCTGCACGCGGTGGTGAAGGCGGGGCAGCATGCGGGGAATTATGAAGTGGTGACGGCGGTGATTCCGGGGGCGGACGCGAAGTTAAAGGAGGAGGAGATTGCGTTTTCGTGCCACCTGGATCATCAGCGGCCGGGAGCGAATGACAATGCTAGCGGGTGCGTGACGATCTTGGAGGTGGCGCGGACGCTGAATAAATTGATCAGCGAGGGGAAATTGGCGCGGCCGGTGCGGACGATACGGTTTATTTGGCCTCCGGAGATTGAGGGGACGCTGGCGCTGTTGAATGGCAAGCCCGAATTCGCGAAGCGCATCAAGGCGGTGGTGCACATGGACATGGTGGGCGGCGGGCCGGCGACAAAGGCAGTGTTCCACGTGACACGCGGGCCGATGAGTTTGCCGTCGTTTGTGCATGACGTGGCGTGGGCGTTCGCGGATTGGCTGAACGATCAGTCGTATCGCTACGCGGCGGGGCTGCGGTCGGAATATCCGATGGTGGCCCCGGAGGGAGGCAAGGAGCCGCTGCGGGCGGAGTATTCGGCGTACACGATGGGAAGCGACCACGATGTGTATCAGGATTCGTCGTTCGGGATACCGGCGATTTATATGAATGACTGGCCGGACCGGTACATTCATACGAATTTTGATACGGCGGCGAATATCGACACGACGAAGTTGAAGAGGGCGGCGTTTATTGGGGCGGCTAGCGGGTATTTTTTGGCTGACGATCTTTCGAGACATGGCGAGGACATTTCTCGGGCAGTAAAGAGCGGTGAATTGCTCCGGCATGTTCAGAAACTCACTAGAGACCAGAATTTGTCGAAACTCGAAAGGGAGGACGCCGAGGCGGGATATTGCCACTACGAGCGCGAGATAGACGAGCAACTAGACAAGTTGAACAAAAGAGAGCCCGGAAGGCCCTTTAAGGAAGAGAGGACATGTTTGTCGGACCATCCACACTTTGACGCGCCTGACGAAGAAAGAAATGAGAACTTAGTGTTTTACAAGCGAAAGCTGGAGCCAAAGGGACCTTTGGCGGTATTTGGGTATGACTATTTTTCTGATCATGCGAAGGCGATGGGCGTTGTCACTCCAAGACTACTAAGTTATGAGGGATTGTGGGGCGGCGGTGAAGAGTACGCGTACGAAGTGCTCAATCTGGTAGATAAGGCGCATTCTCGAATATGGATTTGGGAAGACGTGTCCGCGGAGTACGGGCCGGTGCCGTATGAGCTCGTAGTCGAGTATCTGAAGGCGTTGGAGAAGATTGGGCTAATCGCAGAGGTGAAGTGAGTGGTACTGCGGAGAACCACGAAAAAGCAGATTCCTCGCTACGCTCGGAATGACACCCGCTTAATACATGACGACTACTGAAGGGACGATTGCGGAGAGGATTGAGAGGCTGCCGCTGGGGAGGTTTCACCGGCGGTTTATTGCGTTGGTGTCGCTGGGAAATTTTTTTGATTTGTACGACATTTTTATTGTGGCGTATGTCGGGGCGGCTTTGCAGCAGTCGGGATTTTTGACGCTGCGGCAGTTTACGTTTTTTGTGGCGGCGGGATTTTTGGGGATGTTTGTGGGCACGGTGGTGTTTGGGATGGGGAGCGACCGAATGGGGCGGCGGAGCGCGTTTATTTTGTTGCTGCTGATTTATTCGGTGTTTACGTTTTTGGGGGCGTTTGCGGCGAACGCGGCGTGGTTGATTGGGCTGCGATTTTTTGCGGGCGTGGGGATCGGCGCGGAAATTGTGGTGATCGATACGTACGTGACGGAAGTGGTGCCGGGGCGCGTGCGGGGGCGGTATGTGGCGATTACGCAAGTGGCAGGATTTTGCGCGGTGCCGGTAGCGGCGGTGCTTTCGCGGGTGCTCGTGCCGACACACTTTTTGATGAGTGGGTGGCGGTGGGTGATGGTGATTGGGGCGTCGGGGGCGCTTTTGAGCTGGTGGTTCCGGAGGAGGCTGCCGGAGTCGCCGCGGTGGTTGGAGAGCAGAGGGAGGGCCGCGGAAGCGGATGCGATTCTGGCGGCGTTGGAAAAAGAATCGTTTTCTACGGAAAGAAGTGGTGAGTGGCGAGTGACGAGTGGCGAGCAAAAAGAAAGAAAAGGAATTTACACGGAGGGCGCAGAGGGCACGGAGAAGAAGGAGAGCGGATCGTTTTGGGAGTTGTGGAGGCCGCCGTATGTTTCGCGGACAGTGATGCTGGTGATTTTTCAGGCTTTGCAGACGATTGGGTTTTATGGATTTGCGAATTGGGCGCCTACGTTTTTGTTGAAGAGGGGAGTTTCGCTTTTGCATTCGCTGGAGTACACGCTTTTGATTGCTCTGGTTTCGCCGCTGGGGCCGCTCCTAGCGGCGTTTACTTTGGACAGGATGGAACGGAAGTGGACGATTGTTGTTTTGGCTTTGCTGGTGGCTGGACTGGGATTGGGATTTGGGAATTCTGTTGCGCCGGCGGCGGTGGTGGGATTTGGGGCTCTGCTCACGCTGGCGAATTATTGGTTTTCGGCGGCGTTTCATGCTTATCAGGCGGAGTTGTTTCCTACGCGGCTGCGGGCGACGGGAGTCGGATTTACTTATAGCTGGAGCCGGTTGAGCGCGGCGTTTACTTCGATTTTGATTGGGGCGGTGCTGGTGCATGGAGTGCCGGCGGTGTTTGCGGTTTTGGCGGTGGCGATGATTTTGGTGGCGGTGGTGGTGGGTGTGATGGGACCGCGGACGCATGGGTTGGTTTTGGAGGAGATTTCACGGTGAGAGAGTCGGCCCAGCGCGCCGAACTTGTTCGCCAAGCTGAGGCGCAGCAATGCTGCGCCCCTACAAAGGCAGAGGGAATTGCGGTGTGCTAGCATCGAGGATTGGGCGTTGAGGGGGAGTTGCGCTAGATGGCAGCGACTATGAAGGCGTTGCGGAAGATGTCGGCTGGGCGCGGGTTATCCATGGAAACGGCGCCGGTGCCGACGATTGGGGCTGCGGATGTTTTGGTGCGTGTGAAGACGGCGTCGATCTGCGGGACGGATTTGCATATTTATGGGTGGGACCGGTGGTCGCAGGGGAGGATCAAGCCGCCGATTACTTTGGGACACGAGTTTTGCGGTGTTGTGGAGCGCGTCGGCGAAGATGTTACGGCGGTGAAGGCCGGGGATTTTGTCAGCGCGGAGATGCACGTGAATTGCGGGCACTGCCACCAATGCCGGCTTGGCGAAGCGCACATTTGCCAGAATTTGCGGATTATCGGGATTGATCAGGATGGAGCGTTCGCGGAGTTTGTGAAGATTCCGGCATCGAATATCTGGAAACTCGATGCGGCGATTCCAGAGCATTACGGAGCGATTCTCGATCCGCTCGGGAACGCGGTGCACACCGTTCTGGTGGGGCCGATCGCTGGGCAGACGGTTTTGGTTACGGGGTGCGGGCCAATTGGGTTGATGTCGATTGCGGTGGCCAAGGCTTGCGGAAGCTCGACCGTCTTTGCGACGGAGACAAATGAAACCCGGCGTGCGATGGCGAAGAAAATGGGCGCGGATGTGGTTTTGAATCCGGCAGCAGAGGATGCGGTTGCCAAAATTCTTGCCGAGACGCAGGGGACCGGCGTGGATGCGCTGCTGGAAATGTCAGGAAACCCAACCGCGATTCAGCAAGGGTTTAAAGCGCTGCGAGCCGGCGGAAGGGCGTCTTTGCTCGGAATACCTACTGAGAACGTGCCACTCGATTTGGTGAATGACGTGATTTTCAAGGGCGCAACGGTGCAAGGGATTTATGGGCGGCGGATGTATGGGACGTGGGTGCAGATGACCGCGCTTTTGAAGGCGGGGCGATTGAATCTGGAGCCTTTGTTTGGCGAGCGGGAGCCGCTCGATAAGTTTGAGAATGCGTTTGCGAAATTGCAGGGCGGGTTGGCGGGGAAGATTTTGCTTTATCCGAATGGGATGAGATAAAGAGAGGGAAAGGCAAAGAAGGAAAAAGATTTACGCAGAGGGCGCAAAGGAAGAGCGCAGAGTTCACGGAGAATTTGGGAGCCTATTATGAGTGAGACGGGGACGCAGACTACCAAGGGAAATCCTACGCAGTACATTTCAGACCAATTGAATGAGTTGCGGGCAAAGGGCGTGGCGCCGAAGCTGCGCGTGCTGGAGGGCGAGAACAAACCTGTTTGCATTATTGACGGGAAAGAGGTCATCAACCTCGCTTCGAACAATTATCTGGGATTGACGACGCACAAGGCGTTGCGCAAGGCGGCGCTGGATGCTGTGAAGCGATATGGCGCGGGGGCGGGGGCGGTGCGCACCATCGCGGGGACTATGAAGCTTCACATGGAGCTGGAGGAACAGATCGCGAAGTTCAAGAATGTCGAAGCGTGCGTGGTGTTTCAGTCGGGCTTCACGGCCAACGCGGGAACCGTTTCCGCGGTGCTTGGCAAGGAAGACCTGATTATCTCCGATGAGCTGAATCACGCTTCGATTATTGATGGAGCGCGGCTCTCCAGGGCGACCATCAAGGTCTTCAAGCACAAAGATGTAAAGGATTGCGAACGCATCCTGGAGGAGCATGCTGAATTCCCCGGGCACAAGCTGATCATCACCGACGGCGTTTTTTCGATGGATGGCGACATCGCGCCTCTGCCGGCGCTTTGCGAGCTGGCAGAAAAATACAACTGCATCATGATGGTGGACGACGCGCACTCGAGCGGCGTGCTGGGTCGCGGTGGGCGTGGGACGATCGATCATCTTGGCTGCCACGGGCGCGTGCACATTCAGGTGGGCACGTTGAGCAAGGCGATTGGCGCGATGGGCGGCTACGTCTGCGGTTCGCGCGATCTCATCGATTTTCTGTACTTGCGCGCGCGGCCGTTTCTTTTTTCCACTTCGCATCCGCCGGCTACAGCGGCGGCCTGCCAGGCCGCGTTCACACTGCTCGATTCGCCGGAAGGCGAGAAGCTGGTAAAGAAACTCTGGGCCAACACGAAAATGTTCAAGCGCGAGCTGAAGAAGCGCGGGTTTCAGTTCAAGATCAGCGAGACGCCGATTATTCCGATTCATGTGGGCGAAGCGGCGAAGGCCTATGAATTCTCGAAGAAATTGTTTGATGCAGGCGTATACGCACCCGCGGTCGGTTACCCCACCGTGGCGGAAGGCAAAGCGCGGCTGCGTGCCATCGTGAGCGCCACGCACAAAAGGGAACAGCTGCTCCGCGCGGCGGACATTCTTGCCGAAGTCGCAAAACCCCTGGGGATCGTCTCCTAGTCCCTCCAGTCGTTGAGCGCAAATACAGCTATTCATCTCTATCTGGAGCCTCCTTAAGAGGCACATCGACCGGCAGATTTTGCCCAGCCATCCATAACGGGAGGAACAAATGACCCGAACAGGATTTGCCCTTTTGATCGGCGCGGTTTATGCGGCGGGAGCTTTTGCGCAGTCGGAGCCGACCACCATCATTCTCGTCGGCGGCACGGTGCTCAACGCGGAACTGAATTCCCCGCTGGACTCGAAGAAGGCCAAGCCCGGCGACAAAGTGGAAGGGCACACGACTGTGGATTTGCGAACCGATGGCCGAATGTTGATTCCAAAAGGAACGAAGCTGATTGGCCACATCACGGAAGCCTCGGCGCGCTCGAAGGGCGACAGCGAGTCAACGTTGGCGATTCAGTTTGACAAGGCCACGCCGAGGAACGGTGAAGAAATCCCACTGAACGTGGAGATACGCGCGATGGCCGCCCCACAACAAGATTTTTCCGGGGGCTCACCAGGGCCGGGAAGTGACCCAATGTCCGATAGAGGTGGGGCCGCCGCTGGCGGCTCGCCGATGGGCGCCACCCGTTCCATGGGTTCGCAGAGTAGCACACAGAATCCAGCGAACAGTCCGCGAACGGACACCGCGCCCGCAGGAGCAATTGGAGGAGGCCCGCTCGCGGCGAACAGCCGAGGCGTGTACGGAATGCACGGCCTGCAAATCATCACGGATCCCTCGAAAGCGAACGCGGGCACGATCATCAATTCGAGCGGCAAGAACGTTCGTCTGGAGGACGGCACGAGGCTGCTTCTGATTGTGAACGGAGAAACAACGGCCTCTGGCAGTAAATAACCAAAGGCTGCAAGAGCATGGATGGAGTGCGCGACTAGCCGCGCACTTTTCTCTTTGGTTTCGTTTGAAAGTGACTCGCCCCTCGGGCCGCACCTCAAGTCACCATGGGGCTGGAAGGTGGAGACGAAGCGCCGCCGGAATCGCTCATCAGTCCTCCTTGGTATTACACATGTGTCTAAGTTCACTCTGCCATTTTCGTCGGAGCGATTGCGCTTCGATGAGGACGTGACGAGGATACTTTCGCTCGCTTTGCTATACTCGGCGCCATGCCTGCTGCGCCGAAAAAACTGTTTCTTGTCGATGCCATGGCGCACGTATATCGTGCTTTTTTTGCGCCCATGCCACAGCGGCTGACGGGGCCGGACGGCACGCCCACCAACATTCCATTTCTCTTCGGAAATATACTCAAGCGGCTTATCAAGGATTACGAGCCGGACTACATCGGAATCGTATTCGATCCTCCCGGAGCGACCTTTCGCGACAAATTGTTCGAAAAATACAAGGCGCAGCGACAGCCGATGCCGGATGACATGCGCGTGCAATTGCCGTTCGTGCGTCGCCTGTGCGAAGCGATGAGGCTGGCGATTCTGGAAGTGCAGGGATATGAAGCCGACGATGTGATCGGCGCGCTGGCGCTGCAGGCCGCAAAAAAGAACCTGGATGTGCTGGTGATTTCGAACGACAAAGACATGATGCAGTTGGTGGGAAAAAATGTGCGCACACTGCGCACCGGATCGGGCGGCGCAAAGGCGGACATCATTGTCGACGCCAGGAAAGTGGAAGAGATTTTGGGCGTGCCGCCGGAGCGCGTTGTGGATTACATGGCGCTGCTGGGCGACAACATCGACAACATCCCCGGAGCGAAAGGAATCGGCGAAAAAGGCGCTGCGGAGCTGATTAAGAAGTATGGCAGCGTGGAAAGCGCTTTGGATCACGCCGAGGAAGTGCCGAATAAGCGTTACCGCGAGGCCCTGCAACAGCAACGGGATCAGGTGATGATGTCGAAGCAGTTGGCGACGATTGCCACGGATTTGCCGTTGCAGCTGGATTTAAATGCGCTTGAGCGGCGTGAACCCGACGTCGCGGCTCTCGGCACCCTGTATCGCGAGCTTGGATTCAATTCGCTGCTGAAGGAGTTGAGTGCGGAGGGCTTGGCCTCGTCAGCGCCCGCGAGCGCCGAACCCAGCGTGAAGGCGGACTATGCGGCTTTCGCGAGCGTCGCCGAATTTCGCGCCTATCTCGCGAAAATTCCGGCCAAGCAGCCTTTGGCGGTTTGGCTAAATCTGGAGACGGGCGAGCGGGAGTCCGAAGGATTTGGCACGCGCATCGCGTCGATTGAGGTTTCTTCCAAGGCGGGTGAAGGACGTTCCGTTTGGCTCGACGAAAAACAGGAGGCGCTGAAAATACTGACTGTGGCCCTTGCGGATGCGAAGCGGGCAAAAATTGTTCACGATCCGAAACTGTTTCAACTGCTTGCTGGCCGGACTTCCAATCTCAAGCACGCGACGCAGATTTACTCTTATTTGCTGCGGCCGACGACGGCAAATCACAATTTCGCGGATGTGGTCATGCGCCAGTTCAACGCGATGATGGGCGGAGGGCCTGGTGAGCGCGCGGATTATCTCCAGCGCCTTGCGCCTCTGCTACGCGCGCAGATAGATGAGCAGGACCTTGCCGAGGTCTACGAAAAAATCGATTTGCCGCTTGCGCCGGTGCTTGCGGATATGGAGCGTATCGGAATCCGCGTAGATCCGAAAGAGCTCGACAAGATGTCGCTGACGATGGAGAAGGAAATCCGGCGGCTGGAAGGCGAGATTTGGAAATTGGCCGGGAACGAATTCAACGTTAATTCGCCGGCGCAACTTGCGGAGATTTTGTTCGACAAGCTGAATCTGCAGCCGCCGGCGCGGCGCGGAAAAGGAAAAGTACGATCCACTGCGGCGGATATTCTGGAGGAAATGGCCGCGCAACATCCACTGCCTGCGAAAATCATTGAGTATCGCGAGATTTCCAAGCTCAAGTCCACTTACGTGGACGCGCTGCCGAAGTTGGTTCATGCCGAGACTGGCCGGCTGCATACGAGCTTCTCGCAAACTACCGCAGCGACAGGGCGGCTGAGTTCGAGCGATCCGAATCTGCAAAACATTCCGATACGTACCGAGCTGGGGCGCGAGATTCGAGCCGCGTTTGTCGCGGAAAAAGGCAAATTCCTTCTTTCCGCGGACTACTCGCAGATTGAGCTGCGCGTCATGGCGCATTTTTCCGGCGATCCAGTGCTGGTGGAAGCGTTTCGCAACGGAGAAGACATTCACGCGCGTACGGCTCAGGAAGTCTTCGGCGTCGGGCCAATGGCGCAAACCGCGGAACATCGCCGCGCCGCGAAAGCGATCAATTTCGGCATCATCTATGGACTCTCGGCATTCGGGCTGGCGCAGCAACTTGGCATCAGTCAGAAGGAAGCGGCGCGATTCATCAACGCGTATTTCACGCGATACCGCGGAATAAAAGAATTCCTCGACAAGACCTTGGCTGAAACCCGAAAAACCGGAGTCGCCAAAACGCTTTTCGGGCGAATCCGCCCCATCCCGGAAATCAATTCACCGCAGGCGCAACTGCGTAACTTCGCTGAACGAACGGCATTGAATTCGCCGTTGCAGGGAACCGCAGCGGACCTCATCAAGCTGGCCATGATCAAGATCGACCAGCTTCTGACCGAGGAAAAATTTGAAGCCCGCATGATTTTGCAGGTCCACGACGAACTGCTCTTCGAAGCGCCGCCAAAAGAGCGCGCTGCACTCGAAAAGCTGGTGCGCGAAGAAATGGAAGGCGCGTACAAACTCAGTGTCCCGCTGGTCGTGGAGATTAGCGCCGGTCCAAACTGGCGCGATCTCGACTGAAATCGTCCGATCGACATTTCACTCCATTTCCGAGTGGGTCTTTTGTGCTGAATTGTTCGTCCGCAGAAAACGCGCTGCCCGGGATCACGCGGCTTAAACAAGCAAGCCAGCAAAGAGGGGCGATCGCGCCGTGCAGATGGCTCTCTTCCTGGATGGCGCCGGATATTGTTACGGACGTCTTTCCGAGAGCAAATGCCCTTCCTTTGCGCCTGCTCCGGGCGTAGAATCCGCTCGAAGCTACTCGCCGATTCCCCTCTTTCGGCCGGTCCGTCCTGTCAGGAGGAAATCATGCGCAAACTGTTTTTCGTTCTAGGCGCGGTCTTTATCGCAAGTCTTGGAATGACCCCAGCAAAAGAGAAGCTCGCACAGGATAAACCAAAGGACTCCGAATCCGCCGCAACCGAATTCAAGATCCCGCAGGAAGACATCAACAAAGCGAATCCCGTAAAGCCCACCCCGGAAGGCCTGGCCGCCGCGCGCAAGGTCTACGGCTACGACTGCTCCATGTGCCACGGCGAAAAAGGAAACGGCAAGGGCGATGTCGTCGACTCCATGAAGCTCACCATGCACGGTTGGAACGATCCAGCTTCGCTCGCCGGCAAAACGGATGGCGAGATTTTCTACATCATTACGAAAGGCAAGGGAAAGATGATGGGAGAAGGCGATCGCATGCCTGAAACCATGCGATGGAATCTGGTGAATCTGGTGCGCTCTTATTCCAAGAAAGACGCGGGAGAGAAGCCAGCCTCATGAAGGTTGAGCCCGAAGCGCGCCCCGTCGCACCCACTTCCCGTTGATGTGTTACGCTTTTCCGCCTGAATAAAATCCGGAGGATTTCATGGTGCACTCACCACAGTTCTTGAAGCTTGTTCAGGACGCCAAGCAGGGCGTCAAGGAAACCAATGTTCCGGACGTTAAGCGCCGCATCGCCGCCGGCGAAAAAATGATCCTCGTGGATGTTCGCGAAGACAACGAGTGGGGCAAGGGGCATCTTCCCGGCGCCGTTCACATGGGCCGCGGGGTGATCGAGCGCGACATCGAACAAAGCGTTCCCGATACGGGCGCCAAAATGATCTTGTACTGCGGCGGCGGATTCCGCTCCGCCTTGGTGGCCGACAACCTGCAAAAAATGGGATATACGAATGTCGAGTCTATGGACGGCGGCTGGCGCGCCTGGAACGAAGCCGGCTTGCCCACCGTCCGTGACTGAAAATCGCACACTTCCGTGGAAATTGGCTGGGGCGGAAGGATTCGAACCTTCACCGTCCTCATTAACAGTGAGGTGTCCTACCAGTTGGACCACGCCCCAGCAGCTCTCGGGGTAGGCTCCGCCGCATTTGTCCATAACGGCGAAGGGTGTCCCTAAGATAGCACGGGCGCGCACAATCCGGCGAATCTTCCCTAGAAAAAATGAATCTGAGCTGTTTCGGCGTGAATCACACTCCCGGCGGCATTGCGGGTCTCTCCCGGCGAACGTTTCAGACTTTTCGCCGCAGGTGTTTCGTTTGTTGGGCACAATTAGAAATTTCTCAAAATAATTGCTCGACAAGGTTGCATTCCAAATAGTTTTGTCGGAAACTATGCGGTCATTTACGAGCCGGGTGGGCACTTCCCGGACGTGACGCTGCGGAGACTCTAGTCCCTTGCTCCTTCCCGGAGAGGACTCCGTAAAAGTGCAACGCTGACATGGCCCAGATTTTTCATCGCAGCACGAACTTCATTTCGAGATTCAGTTTATTCTCGGCTGTCTTCCTGGCTGGGCTGGCGCTCACCGCCATCTTGGGTCTGGCGCGTTCGCCGTACTCAACGAATCAAAACGTCTCGCGCGCCCAACCAGTGCAGTTCAGCCACAAGCATCACGTCGGCGATGATGGCATCGACTGCCGCTACTGCCACACGGGCGTCGAGACTTCCGCCGTCGCAGGCATTCCGCCGACAAAAACCTGCATGAATTGCCACTCCGTGCTGTATGCCGACGCCCCATACTTGGAACCAATTCGCGAGAGTTTTCGCACGGATCAATCCATCCAATGGGTGAAAGTCCACCGTCTTCCCGATTTCGTCTATTTCAATCACAGCATTCACGTGAACAAAGGCGTGGGCTGCTCGACCTGTCACGGCTCCATCAATCAAATGCCGCTGGTGTTTCAGGCTTCGCCGCTACTGATGGAATGGTGCCTGGACTGCCACCGCAATCCGGAGAAAGCGCTGCGGCCCCTCGAACCCGTCAATGAAGTTTTCAACATGGATTGGAAAGCGCCCAGCGATCAGGCGGAAATCGGCAAAAAATTTGCCGCCGAGCGGCACATCCGCTCGACTGCGGAACTGACGAGCTGTTCGACGTGTCATCGCTAATGGACGATATGAGCGAAAACGAATTCATGCACGGCCATAAGCACGATCACGAGGCACACGGGGATTCTTTGCACGTAGACGATCATCCTGAAGAGCTCGCGGAGGATTCAACAATCCACGAGCACAAACTGGACCTCGCGGCCGTCCGCGCCAAGCTCCGCGACAAAAGCGGCAAGCAGTATTGGCGCACCCTCGAAGAGCTTTCCGATGATCCGCACTTCGAAGAGCTCCTGCACCGCGAATTCCCGCGTCAGGCCTCCGAGTGGGATGAATCCGTCGACCGCCGCGATTTCCTCAAGCTCGCTGCGGCTTCTCTCGCGTTCGCGGGGATGGCCGCCGGCTGCGGCCGCCAGCCTGAGCAATTCATTGTTCCGTACGTGAAGCAGCCCGACGGATTGATCCTCGGCAAGCCCCGCTATTACGCGACCGCGATGCCGTTCGGCGCGGACGCCGTTGGCGTTCTTGTCGAGAGCCACGAAGGCCGCCCCACGCACGTCGCCGGAAATCCTGATCATCCCTCGAGCCTCGGCTCGACCGATGTGATTACCCAGGCCTCCGTCCTCAATCTTTACGATCCCGACCGCGCCCAGACGGTCACCAATGTCGGTGAAATCCGCACCTGGTCGGAGTTCCTCGAAGCTGCCGGAGCTGCCGTTGCAAAGGCCAAGACACTCAATGGCGCAGGTTTCCGCATCCTGACCGGCACCGTGACTTCTCCCACGCTGGCCGCGCAGATTCAATCTGTCCTAAAACAGATTCCAGGGTCGAAGTGGCACGAGTGGGAGCCTGCGGGCAGCGACGGTCCGCGCGAAGGCGCGAAGCTTGCGTTCGGTCGCTACGTTAACACCGTGTACCGTCCGGAAAAAGCCGACGCCATCCTTTCTCTGGATTCCGATTTTCTCGCCAGCGGCCCCGGCCACATCGCATACATGAAGCAGTTCTACAGCCGCCGCAAACTGACCGGGCCTGCTGACACCATGAACCGCCTCTATGTTGTCGAGCCGACGCCATCGGTGACTGGCTCAAGTGCGGACCATCGGTTGCCACTCCGCGCGTCAGAAGTCGAGCAATTCGCACGGGCGCTGGCTGCAAAGCTGGGCTTGGGTGGCAGTGGCACTCTGGAAGCCGCCGCGCAGAAGTGGCTCGATGCAGCCGCTGGAGACTTGCAAAAGCATCGCGGCTCGTGTCTCGTCGTCGCCGGAGAATTCCAGCCCGCCGAAGTCCACGCCCTCGCGCACGCCATTAATACCAGTCTTGGCAATGTTGGCTCAACCCTTTATTACACCGAGCCGGTTGAAGCGAATCCCGTCAATCAGCTCGATTCCTTCACTGATCTTTGCGCGGACATGGACGCGGGCAAAGTCGATACCCTCCTGATTTTCGGCTCGAACCCGGTCTACGACGCGCCGCACAATTTTGATTTCACGACCAAGCTGCAAAAAATCGCCATGTCCGTGCACGTCAGCACGCATTTCGACGAGACGGCCGAGTATAGCCAGTGGCACATCGCGGAATCCCACTTCCTGGAAACCTGGGGAGACGCGCGAGCCTTCGATGGCACGGTCAGCGTGATTCAGCCGCTCATCGCACCGCTCTATCGCACCCACACGCCCTTCGATGTTCTGGCTGCGTTCACGGACAAACAGGGTGTGACGGCTTATGATGCCGTCCGCGACCGGTTGAAGGCATCCGCAGGCGCTCGCGATCCGGAGAAATTCTGGCGCAAGACCCTGAACGACGGAATCGTGGCGAACTCTGCCTATCCGCCAATTTCTATCGCGCCTAAGTTCAATCCCGCGAGCTTGCCCCCGGCAAAAACGCCTCCAGCAGGTCAAATCGAATTTATTTTCCGCCCCGATTCCAACGTCTATGACGGCCGCTACGCCAATAACGGCTGGTTGCAGGAGCTAGCGCGGCCAGTCACGAAGCTCGTCTGGGACAACGCGGCCCTGGTAAGTCCGAAGACTGCCGAAAGCTTTCAGCTTACGCAGCGCGCCGCAGCCCGAGGCGGCGAGCACGGCCAGATCGTCACGAATGTCATCGACATCTCCCTTTCCAACAGCAAAGTCACTGCCGCGGCTTGGATTCTGCCCGGCCAGGCGGACGGTGTTGTCGTGCTTCCGTTGGGCTATGGCCGCAAAAACGCCGGTTTCACTGGTTCCAACAAGGGATTCAATGCCTACATGGTCCGCACTTCCGGCGCATTGTGGATGGCTTCGGCGGGCGCCGACGTCATCAAGAAAACCGGCGAAGACTATCCTCTGGCCTGCACCCAGTATCACTTCCAGATGGAATCAAAACGCAAGATCCTAAGCGCTGGAACCCTCGAGGAATACCGCAAGAATCCGGCATTTGCCCACGAAGGCGATGAGCAGCCGCCCAAGGAAATGTCGCTGTACAAGGAGTTTTCCTACCCGGGCTACGCCTGGGGCATGGCCATTGACCTAAACAACTGCAACGGTTGCAACGCGTGCGTGGTCGCCTGCCAGTCGGAAAACAATATTGCCGTCGTTGGCAAGGACCAGGTGATGCGCGGGCGCGAAATGCACTGGATTCGCATCGACCGCTACTACAAAGTCCAAACCGAAACCGGCGATCCCCGCGGCCAGGATTACGATGCGCTCGCGAATCCCGAAACCTTCTTCCAGCCCGTCCCCTGCCAGCAGTGCGAAAACGCGCCCTGCGAGCAGGTTTGCCCCGTCGGTGCCACCGTACACAGCGCCGAAGGCCTCAACGACATGGTCTACAACCGCTGCGTCGGCACGCGGTATTGCTCCAACAACTGCCCCTACAAAGTGCGGCGCTTCAACTTCCTGCGCTTCCAGGATTGGGAAACGCCTTCGCTCAAGCTCCAGCGCAATCCGGAGGTCACTGTTCGCAGCCGCGGCGTTATGGAAAAGTGCACTTACTGCGTGCAGCGCATCAACAACGCGCGCATCGAAGCGGAAAAACAGAACCGCCCGATCGCCGACGGCGAAATCGTTACCGCTTGTGAATCAGCTTGCCCCTCGCAGGCCATCGTTTTTGGCAACGCCAACGATCCGACCAGCCGTGTAGCCAAGTTGAAAGCGCAAACTCGCAATTACGCAATTCTGGGTGAACTCAACACCCGCCCGCGCACCACGTATCAAGCGGCGGTACGCAATCCCAATCCCGAACTGGAGAAGGCATGAGCGCCGGCGATCCGCCAATCAATTCTCCTGAGATCCGCCGTCTCACTCCGGTGCTCGGACCGGGACACACGTACGGTTCCGTCACCGACAAGATCAGCGCCATTGTTCTCACGCGGAAGACTTCGCTGGGCTGGTACATCGGTTTCGTACTCGCCTTCAGTGTCTTCGGTGTTCTGAACATCGCCATCGGCTGGCTCATCACCAAAGGCGTCGGCATTTGGGGCATCAACATCCCCATCGGCTGGGGCTTTGCCATCGTTAACTTCGTCTGGTGGATTGGTATCGGCCACGCCGGAACGCTCATCTCCGCAATTTTGTTCTTGCTCAACCAGAAGTGGCGCACCTCCATCAATCGTTTCGCCGAAGCCATGACTCTCTTTGCTGTGGCTTGCGCCGGCATCTTCCCGCTCATTCATACCGGTCGCCCTTGGTACGCCTTCTGGATGTTCCCGTATCCCAGCGTCATGGGCATCTGGCCGCAATTCCGCAGCCCGCTCATTTGGGACGTGTTCGCGGTTTCAACCTACGGCACAGTCTCACTGCTTTTCTGGTTCGTGGGTCTGATCCCCGACCTGGCCACTCTGCGCGACCGCTCCACCACTAAACCAAAGCAAATAATCTACGGAATGCTGGCACTCGGCTGGCGCGGCTCCGCCCGCCACTGGCACCGCTACCAGTCGGCCTACCTGCTTCTGGCAGGTCTCGCCACGCCGCTGGTTCTCTCCGTGCACACCGTCGTGAGCTTCGACTTCTCCGTCGCCATCGTACCCGGCTGGCACACCACCATCTTCCCGCCGTACTTCGTCGCCGGCGCCATCTACTCCGGTTTCGCCATGGTCATCACGATCGCGATTCCCCTGCGCAAAGCCTACGGCCTCGAAGACTTCATCACTATGCGCCACCTCGACAACATGGCCAAAGTCATGCTCGCCACCGGCCTTATCGTCGCCTACGGCTATTTCTTCGAGTTCTTCATGTCGCTCTACAGTGGCAACAAGTTTGACGTCTTCCTCGTGCAACAGCGCCTCCACGGCCCCTACGCGCCCTTCTACTACGCGCTGATCCTCTGCAACATCCTGATTCCACAACTTCTCTGGTTCGAGAGCATGCGCAACAACGTGATCGTGCTCTTCCTCATGTCCATTGTCGTCAACGTGGGCATGTGGCTCGAGCGCTTCGTGATTATCGTCATCAGCCTTACGCGCGATTTCATGCCCTCCGCCTGGGGCCGCTACTCCCCCACGATTTGGGACTGGGCGACCTTCATCGGCACCATGGGCATGTTCGTCATGCTGATTTTCCTGTTCGTTCGCGTGCTCCCGGCGATTTCCATCGCGGAAATGCGCGAACTGGTCGCCGAAACGTCTGAGGAACACAAGTGATCCAACACCGCTCACATACTTACGGCGTGATTGGTGAGTTCGAGAAGCCCGAGCAACTCGTGCATGCCGCTGCGAAGATTCGCGAGGAAGGCTACCGCTTCTACGAATGCTACACGCCCTTCCCTCTGGAAGGTCTTCCGGAAGCCATGGGCATGCGCCGTAACATGGTCCCGCTCATCACTCTCATCGGCGGCCTCACAGGCGGCCTCGGCGGTTTCGGTTTTCAATACTGGGTCAACGTAATCTCTTATCCCTTGAACATCGCCGGCCGGCCGCTCAATAGCTGGCCCGCATTCATTCCCGTCACGTTCGAGATGACTATCCTCTTTGCGGCCCTCTCCGCCGTTCTCGGCATGCTCGCGCTCAACGGTTTGCCTCAGCCGCATCATCCGATTTTCAACGCTCATCGCTTCACGCACGCCTCCGCCGACCGTTTCTTCGTCTGCATTCAGGCTCGCGACAAAAAGTTCCATCTCGAAGCCACCGCCCGGTTCCTCCAAGGCCTCGCCGCCCATCACGTTTCCGAGGTGCACGATGATTAGCGCCTCGCGAATCGTTCTCGGCTTCTGCGCGGCCATCCTTTTGATCGCGGCTGCCGGTTGCCAGATTCAACAAGATATGGCCCACCAGCCGAAGAACAGACCGCTCTCGCCGAGCACCTTCTTCGACGACGGCCGCTCCGAACGCCCCGTCCTCGAAAACACGGTAGCCCGCGGCTCCGTTGCCGACGACGACCTCTTCGTTCCGAAAGATTCAAACGCGTTCCCGCTTCCGCTGACCCCGCAACTCCTCAATCGCGGCCGCGAGCGTTACAAAATTTTCTGCACCCCCTGCCACGGCGTCCAAGGCGACGGCAACGGCATGGTCGCCATGCGCGGTATGAAGCATCCACCCACTTATCACCAGCAGCGCTTGCGCGAAGTCCCCAACGGCTACATCTTCGACGTCATCACCAACGGTTTCGGCGGAATGCTCGGCTATTCCGCGCAGATTCCGCCGTCTGATCGCTGGGCCATCATTGCTTACGTTCGCGCGCTTCAGCTCAGCCGCAACGCCCCGGTTTCCGAACTCCCGCAAGCTCTGCGGGATAAATTGAACGCAGGAGGCACCACGAAATGACCGCGCAGGACTACATCGCTCCCGAAAGCGTGGGACGCCTGCAGCAACGTGGCCTCGGTGCGGCCATCGCAGGCCTGGTGGTCTGCGGCATCTGCTATTTCCTCTACGGCGATAAGTACGCCGACCAATTCTTCCATTCCTACCTGATCGCTTTCATGTTTGTGCTCGGCTTGTCGCTCGGCTCCCTCGGCTTGCTGATGCTCCAGCACCTCACCAGCGGCCACTGGGGCATCATGATTCGCCGCCCTCTGGAATCCGCCACCCGGGTCCTGCCCGTCGTCGCGGTTTTTTTCCTGCCCCTCGCCATCTTTGGCATGAAGCATCTTTATGGAGAGTGGCTGAACGCCCCGCAGTCTGGTGAAGGTCAGCTTTCCGATTTGCAGAAAGAGTACCTCACGACCAACGGCTTTCTGATTCGCTCTGTTATATATTTTGCGGTCTGGCTCCTCCTGATGTTCATATTCAATCGCTGGTCCAAAGAGCAGGACGTCAACCGCGAAGATCGCGCCCTGCGCCTCCGGCTGAAAATGCTGGCCGGTCCCGGCATCATTCTCTATGTCTTTGTAATGACCTTCGCCTCCATCGACTGGGTGATGTCGCTTTCTCCACACTGGGCCTCCACGATCTACGGTTTCCTCTTCGTGATTGGCCAGCTGATCTCTTCCATGTCGCTGATGATCGCCGTCCTCGTCCTCCTCTCGCGGACCTCGCCGATGGAAGGAATCGTCCAGAGCCGCCATCTGCATGACCTCGGCAAGCTTTTGCTTGCCTTCGTCATGCTCTGGGCCTATTTCGGGTTCTCCCAGTTGTTGATTATCTGGTCCGGAAATCTTCCGGAGGAAATCAGCTTCTACCGCACCCGCCTTTACGGAGGCTGGGGAGTCGTTGCCGTCCTCGTCCTGATTTTCCACTTTTTCGTGCCGTTCTTTTCACTCCTCTCGCGGGATGTGAAGCGCAGCGCCAAAATGCTTCCCAGAGTCGCCCTGTGGCTCATCTTCATGCGCCTCGTCGATCTTTTCTGGCTCACGCGCCCGGAGTTTACCTCCAGCGCCGTTCCTCGTTTGATGGATCTCGGCGCAATTCTTGCTCTTGCGGGCATTTGGCTCGCCGTCTTTGCGTGGAACTTGAAAGCTCAGCCGCTTCTCCCGCTAGGCGATCCGAAACTCGAAGAGGCTATCGAAGTCCATGAGTACTGAGCTGCACAACACGGGTCACACCGGCGCGGAAGAGCCGAAGCATTCGGACGTCGCGTTCGAATCTTCGGACATCGACACCCGCACCATCCTGGCGTACCTCTTTTATCTCACGCTGGCCGTCGTCGCCGCCTTTGTCGCCAGCATCTTTATTTTCCGCGGCATGTCAAAGTTCGCAGTCGATTCCGACAGGGTTCCTCCTCCCTCTCATAATGGCGTCGCGCGCACTGAGCCTCCGGAGCCAAGACTTCAAGGCGTCCCAGGACACAAGAACGACCCGCAACAGGATATGAGGAACATGATCCAGGATGACCGGGAAGCCAACGAGAAGCTCGGCTGGATTGACAAGCCCGCTGGCATCGCCCAGATTCCCGTGGAAGAAGCCATGAAAATCATCGTCACAAAAGGTTTGCCCGCCGTGCCCACCCCGGCTGGAGAAAAGAAAAAGTAAGCACATGAACCGTACGCATTCCATCCTCGGAGTTTTTGCCCTGCTGCTGAGTTCCACCTCAGCGATGGCGCAAGCTGTGCCCAGCGACACCGGCCCCGCCGCGCAGAACATGCCTTCCGTTCTCAAAAACGTCGGCTTCGAGCCGCAGCTCAACGCTCATCTCCCCCTCGATCTCGCCTTCCGCGATGAAACCGGCAAAAACGTCCGGTTCCGCGAATATTTCAATCAGAAGCCCGTCCTCCTCGCCTTCGTCTATTACGGCTGCCCTATGCTCTGCGACCAGACCGAGCAAGGTGTTGTCGGCGCCC
Source organism: Candidatus Acidiferrum sp. (assembly GCA_035313865.1). Taxonomy (GTDB): domain Bacteria; phylum Acidobacteriota; class Terriglobia; order Acidiferrales; family UBA7541; genus Acidiferrum. The sequence goes on along the minus strand of DATFZY010000106.1, from coordinate 41,731 downwards.
TGCGCATGCTTTCTTTCAATCCCGGCCGCGATTACGAAGTCGTCTTCGTTAGCTTTGATCCCCGCGAGTCTCCCGGCATGGCCACGCAGAAAAAAGAATTGGCCATGACCCATTTCCGCCGCCCGGAAACGGCCAACGGCTGGCACTTCCTCACCGGCTCGAAAGAATCTATCGACGCGCTCACCAAAGCCGCCAATTTCCGCTATTCCTTCGACCAGAAATCCAATCTCTTCGCCCACGCCGCCGGCATCATGCTGCTCACACCCGATGGCCGCATCTCGCGCTATTTCTATGGAGTTGAATTCCCCGGCCGCGACGTCCGCCTCGGCCTCGTCGACGCCTCCGAGGGCAAGATCGGCACGCCCATCGATCGCGCTCTGCTCTTCTGCTACCAGTACGATCCCACTTCGGCCCGCTACAGCGCCTCCATCCTCAAAATTATCCGTTTGGCCGGAGTTCTGACCATCCTCTGCATGGTCGCTGGATTTCTGATTTTCCGCCGGCGCGATTTGCTCGCCGCGCGAACCAAGATGCAAGGAGCTCACTAAGCCGTGCAGGCGCAACTCCCATTTTCGCCGGAGCAGGCCTCCAACTTCGCTCCCAGCGTCGACACGCTGATGGCCTTTCTCATCCTCGTGTCCCTCTTCTTCGCCGTCGCCATCACCGCGGCCATCGTTATTTTCTTTTTCAAATTCCGCCGCAAGAGCGAGCACGAAGTCGGCGTCCCCATCCATGGCGATCTGCGCCTCGAAACTCTCTGGATCGTGATCCCTGGCTTCCTGGCCCTGGCCATGTTCGGCTGGGGCGCGGTGGTCTACGTTGACTTTCGCCACCCTCCCCCAGACACACTGGACATCTACGTCATCGGCAAGCAGTGGATGTGGAAAGTCCAGCAGCCCAACGGCCGCCGCGAAATCAACGAGCTTCACGTTCCCACAGACCGCGACGTCAAGCTCATCCTCGCCAGCGAAGACGTCATCCACGACTTTTACGTTCCCGCTTTCCGCGTGAAGATGGACGTCGTCCCCGGCCACTACAACACCATGTGGTTCCGTCCCACCAAGGCCGGCCGCTATCATTTCTTCTGCTCGCAATATTGCGGCACCAACCACGCCGTCATGGGCGGCTGGGTCACTGTTATGGACCCTTCCGATTACGCCGCTTGGCTCTCCGGCTCCTCCGGCGCGGAAAGCCCCCTGGTCGCCGGTGAAAAGTTGTTCACCGAAAAAGCCTGCGTCACCTGCCATATCAGCAACGGCACTGGCCGCGCCCCCTCGCTCAACGGCGTTTACGGCGGCACCGTCCGCCTCGCCGACGGCTCAACCGTCACCGCCGACGAATCCTACATCCGCGAATCGATTCTGGTTCCCAGCGCCAAGATCGTCGCCGGCTATCAGCCGCTCATGCCCGCGTTTCAAGGACAGTTGACGGAGGAACAGATTTTGAGTCTCACCGCCTACATCAAGTCGCTTCAATCGCAACCTATACCTGCGACCGGTGCGGGCGTCGTGACGACGGGGAAAAAATAAGTATGAGCACCACACCAATGACTCCGGCTGTCAATCAGATGCCGGAAGAGCACTATCTCAATTCGACCTACGGGATCCGCTCCTGGTTGCTCACTACCGACCATAAGCGCATCGCATTGCTCTACCTTGCCTCGGTCACCTTCTTCTTTTTCATCGGCGGCATTTTCGCCACCATGATCCGCATCCACTTGCTTACTCCCACGGGCTACCTGGTCACGCCGGAAACCTACAACAAGCTCTTCACCATGCACGGCGTAGCCATGATTTTCTTTTTCCTCATCCCCTCCATTCCCGCTGTCCTCGGAAATTTCCTCGTTCCCCTGATGATCGGCGCGAAAGACCTCGCTTTCCCCAAAATCAACCTCCTAAGCTGGTACATCTACCTTCTCGGCGGTTCTTTCGTCCTCTATTCCTTTGCCACCGGCGGCCTGGATACCGGTTGGACTTTCTACACCCCGCTCAGCAGTGTCTATTCCAATTCCGCCGTCACGCCCGCGCTCATCGGCATCTTCATCAACGGCTTCTCTTCCATCCTCACCGGGCTGAATTTTGTCGTCACCATTCACACCATGCGTGCCCCCGGCATGACTTGGTTCCGGCTCCCGCTCTTTATCTGGGCCCAATATGCCACCAGCATCATCTTCATCCTGGGCACCCCGGTCATCGCCATCACCCTCCTCCTCGCTGCCCTGGAGCGCGCGTTCCACCTCGGCTTCTTCAACCCCGCCCTCGGCGGCGACCCGATTCTCTTCCAGCATCTTTTCTGGTTTTACTCGCACCCCGCCGTCTACATCATGATTCTCCCGGCCATGGGCGTGATCAGCGAAATCATCCCCACCTTCGCTCGCAGACCCATCTTCGGCTACACCTTCATCGCCGCCTCCAGCATCGCTATCGCTGTCATCGGCTTCTTCGTCTGGGCCCATCACATGTTCCTCACCGGCGAATCCACCTACGCCGCCCTGGCCTTCTCTCTCCTCAGCTACCTGGTGGCCCTCCCTTCCGCCGTCAAAGTCTTCAACTGGACTTCCACTCTTTATAAAGGTTCCATCGCTTACGACACGCCGATGCTCTATTCCCTGGGCTTCATCGGCTTGTTTCTCATCGGTGGTCTCACGGGCCTCTTCCTCGCCTGCCTCGGCCTGGACATTCACATTCATGACACCTACTTTGTCGTCGCCCACTTCCACTACATCATGGTCGGCGGCGCCGTCATGGGCTACGTCGGCGGCATCCACTTCTGGTGGCCCAAAATTACTGGCAAACTCTATCCGGAATTTCTCGCTCGCGTGGCTGCCGTGACTCTCTTCGTGGGATTCAACCTGACCTTCTTCCCGCAATTCATTCTCGGCTATCTCGGCATGCCGCGCCGCTATCACAACTATCCGCCGGAATTCCAGGTCCTCAACGTGATGTCCACTGCGGGTGCCTCGATTCTCGCGCTGGGCTACTTGTTGCCGATGCTTTATCTGACGTGGTCGATGCGCTATGGCAAAGTCGCTGGCAGGAATCCCTGGCCCGCCACGGGTCTCGAATGGCGCACGCCTTCTCCGCCGCCGACGGAAAATTTTGATGAAACACCGGTTGTGGATTGGGAGCCGTACGATTTCAAGAATCGCCCGGACCTCGGTCTTGCAACGCCCACTGGGCCGACGCTAGCGCCGGCTCATGGCGACGACTGAAGTTTGGCCCGTTTGACGGGCCTTTTAGGGCTGGGATTTCGAGAAAAAACTACGTGCCGCGGCAGCCAGCGCGCCACGAACTGAAGTCAAAGAGGAGCACCGAGTGCACCGCACCGGAGATCTTTACGGGCAGTTTCAAACGCTGGAGCAGCAGAAGGAATCCGCCACCCTCGGCATGTGGACCTTCCTCATCACCGAAATTCTTTTCTTCGGCGGTCTCTTCCTCACCTACACCATCAACCGCCACAGCTACCCGGACGTCTTCTCTTTAGCCAGCCGCACCATCGCTTTGAAGTGGGGCGCCATCAACACCGTCGTCCTCATCGGAAGTTCTCTCACCATGGCCATGTCCGTCTGGTCCGCCCAGGTTGGCAAGAAAAAGCTCGTCACTTTTTTCCTAATCGCCACCCTCGTCCTCGGCACCGTCTTCCTCGGCATCAAGGCTCTCGAATATCACGACAAATACGTCGAGCACCACATCCCCGGCGCCAGCTTTGACATGTACTACTGCACGAACAATCCCGGCGCCTGCGACCTCAGCCCGGAGGATTTCGCCAAGGAAAAAGCCGAGCTGAAAGCACTTGAGGAGAAAATCGGCGGCCCCGTTGCCGTCAACTCCCACTCGCAGCTTTTCTTCTCCCTCTATTTCGGAATGACCGGTCTCCACGCCCTCCACATGATTATCGGCGCCGGCCTTCTCATTTGGCTGGTCGTGGAGTCGATGAAGGGGCGTTTCACGCCCCAGTGGAACACTCCGGTCGAAAATGTCGGCCTCTACTGGCACTTTGTCGATATTGTCTGGATTTATCTTTTCCCGTTGTTATATCTGATTGACCGCCATTAGCGGATTGTTGGGAGAATTCATTCGTGTCTAATAACGCCGAGCACAGTGAACATATCGTTTCTCCAGGGCTTTACATCGCCATTTTCGCCGCCCTGATGATCCTCACCGGCACCACTGTTTGGGCTGCCACCGTGGACCTCAACGAGTACTTCGCCAGTCTAAACGTCATAGTCGCCCTGGTCATCGCCACCTGCAAAGCGATCCTGGTGATCCTCTTCTTCATGCACGCCTACTACAGTTCCAAGCGCACCAAGCTCATCATCATCTGCGGCTTCTTCTGGCTAGCCATCATGCTCTCTCTCACCCTGAGCGACTACTCCAGCCGTTACCTGGACGTTCACTGAAAGCAGCCAGCCATAGCTTCCAGCTAACTCCTTTCCCTGGAAGCAATTAGCTCTATCTCAAAAATGTCTTGACATTCAGGTAATAATATGCGACTATGGTGTCTGGGTTTTTCCGTATCCGTCTAGTACCATCATCCTGCTGGCGTTTTTGCTTTTCAATTGACGCACTTATTAAGCTGACAGTCTGTCTTTTCTCATAACGGATCGCGCTTCCTGGCCGATTACGCTAGCATCTCCGTGACCTCTACGAACTCTGTGTTAAGAAAAGCAGAATCCGCATCGCAATTCCGGAATCACCAGCCAAGCGGCGTCGACAAGACGCCTGATTTTGTGGAATTTCGCGCACACCTAACCCCTGTAGAATGAACACTTCTAAAAGTGCATCAAAACAAAGAACTTTAACTATCTGTAGAATGAACACTTGCAAGAAAACCAGGGGGGCACCCAGTTATTGTTAACTAGCGACGGCCAAAATCCTCGTCACAATTCCATGCGTAACGATCCGCCAGCCCGCCCTCTTCCCGTCCACACACACTTCCGCCGTGTTCGGTGTTTTGGGTGTTTTAGGTAGGATGGCGACAATCCGGAAGGATTTCCGGGCCGCCTTTCGGCGAAAGTGAAAAGGAGGGAAACGAACCGGCCCAGCCCTCAATCCCCTAAAGGGATCCTCGGTTCGCTTCCCCCACTGCCTTTACTAGTGCATCCTGGAAGCCAACCCTAACTCTTTTGTTTTCTATCTTTTGTCCATCGACAGCCGAGTAAAAAAGTTCTACCCCCCTGAAATTTTACCCGTCACCCAGGCGCAGCTCTGTCAGACCCACTCTTCCAGTACCCAATCCAACAGAGGCTGTATCTCCGGTAGTCGGCCATGAATCCAATCCCTGCAGTCCATTGGGGACCCATGGAAGGGTGTCTAAGTCACTGACTCCTCAAGGCATAACCCTGACGGAATGGCCATGCCAACCTTCTACAAAATCGACAAGGAGCGCCGGCTAGTCATGAGCACGGGAACCGGTATCTTCAACAAAGAGGAAGCTCTATCCCACCAGAGACGGCTTCTCGCCGACCCTGATTTTGACCCGAGTTACTCGCAACTGACGGATTTTACGCACATTACACAGTTCGATCTCAGCGCCCAGGATGTGCGCCAGTTGGCGCAGCGCAGCGTGTTTGCTCCGGACGCGCGGCGCGCCTTCCTGGTGGCCAGCGACTTGGCATTCGGTCTCGCGCGCATGTTCGAGATGTTCAGCGAAGGAGCGGGCGAGCAGGGAATTCGCATCTTTCGCAATCTGGAAGAGGCGCTCGACTGGGTTCTGGCCAAAACCCGAGCCTCTTAGCATCAAATTCTCCGGTCGGTTGAACCACGATTTTAGTTCTGCGCAAAGCCTGAAACGGCCGACGCGTTCCGCCATTCTTGACCGCGCCGAATTCTCCCTGCTAATCTGAGAAGTTATTCTGGCCCCAGTCTACCCACTGGGTGCCGGAGCTCCTGTGGAGGGAGCGCTCTCATCTCATGGGCCTTACCAAACTGGTTATTCGGGGCGCGCGCCAGCACAACCTGAAAAACATCAGCCTCGAAATCCCCAGGAACACCCTGACGGTGATCACCGGCCTCTCCGGTTCGGGCAAATCCTCGCTCGCCTTTGACACCATCTACGCCGAAGGCCAACGCCGCTATGTCGAATCGCTCTCCGCCTATGCCCGGCAGTTCCTCGACCAGATGGAGCGTCCCGAAGTGGACGTCATCGAAGGCCTTTCTCCTTCAATCGCCATCGAGCAAAAAACGACGACGCGCTCTCCGCGCTCCACCGTCGGCACCATCACGGAGATCTACGACTACCTGCGCGTCATCTACGCTTCGGTAGGCGTCCCGCACTGCCCTAAGTGCGGCAATCCCATCGCGCGCCAGTCCAGCGAGCAAATCGTTCAAGCCATTCTGAACGGCGAGCTCTGCCAGACCGACGACCGCATCATGATCCTGGCGCCCATCGTCCGGGGAAGAAAAGGAGCCTACCGCAAAGAACTGGAAAAGCTGGCCGAGGACGGCTACGTCCGCGTGCGCATCAACGGCGAGCTTGTTCCCCTTGATGTGACGCCCAGCCTCGACAAGCGCAAAAATCACACCATCGATGTCGTCGTGGACCGCCTCCTCGTCAAGCAGGGTATCGCGGCTCGCCTGGAACAATCGATCGCCACCGCGCTAAAGCTTGCAGGAGGCTTGGTTACGGTCGCCGTCGTCGGCGGCAAAGAGCATGTCTTCTCGGAAAAGCTTGCTTGCCCGGATTGCGGTATCTCCGTCCCTCAGCTCGAGCCGCGTTCCTTCAGCTTTAATTCGCCGTACGGCGCATGCCCGGCCTGCAACGGCCTCGGCTCGAAGTACGATTTCGATCCCGCGAGAATTATCAGCGATTGGACGCGCCCGCTCTTCGATGGCGGCCTCGGCCCGGGCAGCAGTTCAGCGATCCTCAAGCGCACGCTGGAGCTCGCTGCCTACGCCTACCACATCGATCTGGAGACGCCTTTCGAGAAATTTCCCGCGAAGATCCAAAATCTCCTGCTCTACGGCTATCCGCCATCGAACGCTCGCGGCGGTTCTGAGGAAAAAGAGTCTTCCGGCAAGAAGGGTTCCGGCGAAAAGGCCTTCCGTTTTCCGGGCATTCTAAAATTCCTGGATCGCAACTTCGCCGAGTCAAATTCCGATTCCTACCGCGAGTGGATGACGCAGTACATGTCCGCCACGCTTTGCAACATCTGCCATGGCAAACGCCTGCGCCCCGAATCTCTGGCCGTCAAGATCGCCGGTTATTCGATCGCCGACTTTACGGCCCTTTCGCTAGCCGCTTCACGTCCCGCCGTGGACAAGATGCTCGCGCAGCTCACCTCGCGCCAGCGCGAAATCGCGGGCCGTCCGCTCGAAGAAGTCGCCGAACGCATCGACTTTCTCCTCGCCGTTGGTCTCGGCTATCTCAGCCTGGACCGCTCTGCCGCCACGCTCTCCGGCGGAGAAGCGCAGCGCATCCGTCTCGCCACGCAGATCGGTTCTCGTCTTCGCGGCGTTCTCTATGTGCTGGACGAGCCGTCCATCGGCCTCCACGCGCGCGACAATGACCGCCTGCTCGGCTCGCTCGAACAGTTGCGCAATCTTGGCAATACTGTCCTCGTCGTCGAGCACGACGAAGACACCATCCGCCGCGCCGATTTCGTCGTGGACCTCGGCCCCGGCGCAGGCAACGCAGGCGGCTACCTCGTCGCGCAAGGCAAACCCGAACAAATTGCCGCAAGCGCCGAATCGCTCACGGGCCGCTATCTCAGCGGCACACTAAAAATAGCTGTTCCCGAAAGGCGCCGCAGTCCCAACGGCAAAGCCATTGAAGTCCTCGGCGCAACCGCCAACAATCTGAAGGACGTCGACGTCACCATTCCTCTCGGATTGTTAACGGTGGTCACCGGTGTCTCCGGCTCCGGCAAATCCACACTCGTCAACGACATTCTGTATCGCGCGCTTGCCCAGAAGCTCTACCGTTCGATGGAACCGACCGCCGCACATCGAGAAATCCTCGGCGCCGAGCACATCGACAAGGTCATCGAAATCGATCAAGCGCCCATCGGCCGCACGCCGCGCTCGAATCCCGCCACCTACACCGGCGTTTTCGCGCCCATCCGCGATCTCTTCGCCATGCTTCCGGAATCCCGCGAGCGCGGCTACCGTCCCGGCCGCTTCAGCTTCAACGTAAAGGGCGGCCGCTGCGAAGCTTGCCAGGGCGACGGCCTCCGGCGCATCGAAATGAATTTTCTCCCTGACGTTTACGTGATGTGCGAAGTCTGCCGCGGCAAGCGTTACAATTCAGAAACGCTCGCGGTCCGCTACAAAGGCCACTCCATCAGCGACGTCTTGAACCTGCCCTCATCCGACGCGCTGAAACTCCTCGAAAATATTCCGCAGATTCAGCAGAAACTCTCGACGCTGGTCGAAGTAGGCCTCGGCTACGTCACGCTAGGCCAGTCCGCCACAACTCTCTCCGGCGGTGAAGCCCAGCGCATCAAGCTCGCCCGAGAACTCTCCAAGCGCCAGACAGGCCGCACTCTCTACATCCTCGATGAACCAACCACAGGCCTGCATTTCGACGACGTTCGCAAACTCCTCGACGTCCTCCAGCGCCTCGTCGGCCTCGGCAACACAGTCCTAATCATCGAGCACCACCTCGACGTCATCAAACAAGCCGACTGGATCATCGACCTCGGCCCAGAAGGCGGCGAAGGCGGCGGCCGCATCGTAGCCCAAGGCACGCCGGAACAAGTCGCCCGCACCAAAAAGTCCTACACCGGCCAGGCGCTCGCCCGCGTGCTGGGCATTTCCAACAACGGTCACCACAATGGCAGCGCGAAGTAGCGTGAGCCCGCACTCGATTTTCTTTGAAGGGGCGCAGCACTGCTGCGCCCCTTCTCGGCAAGCTCACCGAAACTTGGTATTGCACCCAGTGCGCGCTAAAGTATCTCCGACTCCATGAGCATCTATTCCACGCAGCCTCTAACGTTCGGTGCAGTCCACACCTACCCACTCGCGTCTCGCAAGAGCAAAGTAAGCGTCCGCAATTTCGCCAAGCCGGTCTCCGCGAACACTTCCCTCACAAAATTCCTCGATTCGCTGCCGAACTTTCTCGCCGCGGAAGATTTGTGCGACCTTCTCTCCGCGATCCATCACGCGCGCAAAAAACACGCCCCAATCCTGTGGGGCATTGGCGGCCACGTCATCAAAGTCGGCCTTGGCCCCATCCTCATCAACCTGATGCGCCGCGGCTTCATCTCCGGCATCGCCATGAACGGCGCCGCGCTTATCCACGATTTCGAAATCGCGCTGGTGGGCGACACTTCCGAAGACGTTGAAGCCGGCCTCGGCTCGGGCAAATTTGGCATGGCCGAGGAAACAGGCAAATATGTGACCGAGTTCGCGAAGCTTGCCTGGCGTCTCCGCATCGGCTACGGCGAAGCGGCCGGGCAATTCCTTTCGCACGGGATTCTCAAAGCCAAGCATGCCGATTCCAGTGTCCTCCTCGCCGCCTACAAGCATCGAATCCCTGTGACCATTCACGTCGCCATCGGCACGGACATCCCGCATATGCATCGCGTTGCGGATGGAGCCGCTTTCGGCGCGGCCTCCCATTACGACTTTCGTCTCTTCTGCGCGCTCGTGAAACAAATGCATCCCGGCGGTGTCTACTTGAACTGGGGATCGGCCGTGCTTCTTCCCGAAGTTTTTCTGAAAGCCGTGAGCGTTGTCCGCAATCTCGGTGTGCCTTTGCAGCCAATCACCACCGCAAACTTCGACTTTATCCAGCACTATCGCGCGTTGCAGAATGTAGTGAAGCGTCCCACCGCATCCGATGGCGGTGGCCGCAAATCGGAATCGCGCGGCTACGCCATCACGGGCCATCACGAACTGCTGATGCCTTTAGTTGCTGCAGCGCTTGCCGCAGGCTGGCCGAAAAATTCACGCGGAAAAAAACGATGACCCTCTTCGACGACAACTCGTTTGTTCCGCCGGAACAGGAGCAGCCCTCACCATCTCCTGAGCAGCCTGCCAACCCTGAAGCCTCGCTTGTCCCCCTTGCATCCGATCTGCCTCTCGCTCAGATCTCCGGCGAACTCCCGCTCGGCGGCGATCCTATCTACCTGGCTGCGAGCCATACCGCTGAGACGCATCCCGCGGCGGTCCTTGCGCACCAACCTCCTTTGCAACCAGCTCTGCCCGAAGACCTGCGCATTTCCTGGTCCTGGGTGCATCTCATTTTCTTCCTCATGTTTGCGTTTGTCGCCGTTGCCATTCTTCCTCTTCTGATTTCGATCCCCTATCTCCAGGGCAAGCACATTCCTCCGCAGGAAATGGAGCGCTACCTTTATTCCATTCCGCAATTCGTCATTGGTTCCACATTCATAACGTTCGGCGCGATTCTCTTTTTTCTGTACATCACACTGGCCGTTCTTACCGGCCAGCCCTTTTGGCGCACGCTGGGCTGGAGAAAACTCAGCAACCCCGACTCCCACCTCACTTCCAAGCCGTGGATCTATTTTTTGGGCGGTTGCGGCCTCTCCATCATCGCGGCGATTGTCGGTTCGCGCGTGCACACGCCTGACGACATGCCAATCGAGGCGCTCCAGAAGAGCAAGACAGGCCTGATGTTGATGATGGCCCTGGCCGTGGCAGTCGCTCCGCTCGTCGAGGAAACTGTTTTTCGCGGCTACCTCTATCCGGTTCTGGTGCGGATCATCTCCGGCATCACGCATTCTTTAGGCATGGAATTTTCACGCGCGACTCACGTCGGTGTCGTTTCGAGCATCCTACTCACCGGCGTTCTATTCGGCTTGCTTCACGGCGCGCAGCTCGCCTGGACCTGGGGCATCGTCGGGCTGCTCATTTTCGTGGGCATCACGTTTACTTATGTTCGCGCGCGCACCGGCACCGTGGTCGCCAGCTACTTCATGCACCTCGGATACAATTCGCTGATCGCCGTTATCACCGCCATCGGCACCCGCGGTTTCACCAAGATACCTCCGCTGCACTGAGCGATTCGTTTTCTTCGCCCAGCTTCGCTAGAATTATTCATATCGAGGTCACAACAGGAATGTACGTAGCGCAACCCATCGAATGGACCGACCGCGGCGTGGTCATGCTGGACCAGCGGATGCTGCCTGCGGAGGAAGTCAGCTACACGTTCACCAGTTATCGCGAAGTCGCCAAAGCCATCCGCGACATGGTGATTCGAGGAGCCCCGGCCATCGGCGTTGCCGCCGCCATGGGCGCGGCGCTTGGCGTTCTTCATTCTTCGGCAACGTCTGTCGAAGCATTACGTGAGGAGTTTCCCAAGATTTGCGAAACACTCGCGAAAACGCGGCCGACCGCTGTCGATCTCTTCTGGGCGCTTGAGCGCATGAAGCGCCGCTTCGTTGAACTTACGTCTGCGAGTTCGGACCTTTCGACAATTAAGCAAGGGATGGTCGCGGAGGCGCAGCAAGTTCACCTGGAGAAGAAAGCCACCGACGAGGCGATCGGGGGTTTTGGCGCGGAATTCATGCCAAGCGACGGCCAGGTCATGACGCAATGCAATGCTGGAGCACTCGCCACGGGCGGAATCGGCACAGCGCTTGGAGTCATCCGCGTCGCATTTGAACAAGGAAAAAAACTGCACGTGCTGGTGCCGGAAACGCGTCCTTACTTGCAGGGCGCGCGTTTAACGGCTTGGGAGCTGCACAAAGGCGGCATTCCGCTCACGCTCATCACGGACAATATGGTTGGGTATTTTCTGAAAACCGGCAAAGTCGGTGCCATCGTGACGGGCGCAGACCGCATCGCCGCGAACGGCGACACTGCGAACAAAATCGGCACCTATCAAATCGCAGTTCTCGCAAAAGAAAACAAGGTGCCGTTTTATATCGCCGCGCCGGTCTCGACGTTCGACCTCTCGATCCCCGATGGCGATCACATCCCTATCGAAGAGCGCTCCGCCGCCGAAGTCACGCACCTGCAAGGCGTTCGCATCGCGCCCGACGTCCACGCCGCGCATCCCGCGTTCGACGTCACTCCAGCCCGCTACATCGCGGCCATCTTCACGGAACGCGGCGTCGCCCGCGCTCCGTACACCGAATCTCTGCGCGCTCTGGCTTCTATGCAACACTCAACTGCAGCTACATAGCGTGGCACTCGCGCGATGAGAATTGTTACTTCGATTCCCGACGATATCTTCAAAGCAGTGGAGCGTTTTGCGCCGCGGACCAAAAAGTCGCGAAGCCGTCTGTTCAGCGAAGCCCTTGCCGAGTATTTAGCGCGCCACTCAGCTGACCCGGTGATCGAGGCGATGAACAAAGCATGCGAAGCGATCGGCGAGGAAAGAGACTTGTTTGTTTCCACCGCCGCCGAGCGCATTCTTCGCCGCTCAGAATGGTAATGATCGACGGGCAGATATACGCTAGGCAGGCCGGATTGTCATGACAACTCTCTCTCGCCGGCTGAAAAACGCGAAGATGCTTAAAATCTGTTTCCAGGGAAAATACTTTTTGTTGAGCAGCGACATGCCGCGGGCTGCTTCTTCTCCGGAGATGATTTCCGCGCGGCCATTGGCCCATTCACCGGTCACCTCGCCGCGCATTGTGCAGGACGCGACTCTTACGCGGCCGTTGTTGCGGACGCGTTTCACTTTTCCCGTGTTGCCGATGGTGTAGAAAAAGAGCCTCGCTTCCGGGCCGGCGAGATCGGCTGCGGGATCGGCCGCGAACCACACCGGGGTTTTCACGCCCTCGCCGCTCTTCTTGAAAGTTTCGAGACTGATATATTTCTGATCGCGTAACGCCGCAAATCCCATCGTATCGCTCCTGCAAGTTCGATGCGCGCCATTATATATGCGGCACAAAAAGTAGGACAGGCATTCCTGCCTGGCGCCTCTTTCGTAGGCCATTGCAAACGAAAAGGGCAGGCCAAGAAGGAGCCCGCCCTTGCCAAAGCGGCGAATTCGCGCTTTTTACTTTACGCGAACGTACGTCACATCTTCTGTGAACGCATCCTTCTGGTCCTTCCGGAAAGTCCAGGTGGTTTTGAAATGCTCGCTGTCAATCAACGAATACACCGCGTGGTGCATGTGGCCGCTGTCGGGGCTCTTCAAGTTTGTTATGCCGGCGAAATCAAACTTCAAGGTTTTCGTTTCCGGCGTGTAGGTCGCCACCATCGTGGGCTGGTTGCCCGCCATGCAGTAGTGCGTCAGCTTCAACTGGTCGCCATCGACGTAGTAGAGCGTAATCATCTCGACGGGCTTGCCGTTGTCCTCTACGTGGACTCTCTCGAGCAATGCCGTACCTCCACTGGTCAGTTCCATGTCCAGTGTGGCCTTGTTCGTGTTCGACTTGTCGGTTTCCCAATGCCCCACGAGCGACTTCATTTGCTCGAAAGCAGCGGTGCCGTTACCTCCGGCCCTTGCCGGGCCGCTGGCGAAAGCCAACACCAAAACCGCGATGGTTGCCAAAACTTTCGTTGCTATTCTCATTTTCTTGACTCCCTCCGTGTTGATTTTTGATTTGGACCAATTCAACCACTCGAAACTCATCACGCAGCCCGCGCCGCTGCCGCTTTGCCCCCGAACTTCTGCGTGCAAAATCCCACAATAATTCCCAGCAGCATTCCCGGGAGCATGATGTCCCAGAACAGCGACATTCCCGCGCGCAGGATCACCAGGAAGCTCAGCGCCGCCGCGATCACCGCTCCCGCAAGTATCCCGACCAACAGCGAATGCACTTTTTGACTGACGTATCCGATCGCGACTCCGGCCGCGAGCCCTTTCAGCAGCGAAAATGTAATCACGCTGCTCATCAGCGGCGCGAGGGATGGCTCCAAGAACCCGCTCAGGCCATCCAGCAGTCCGAGAGTGCCTCCCACAGCCAGTCCCAGCATCGGTTTCGTAAGGCTCATCGTGTTCTCTTCCGCGCGCTCGCCTGATTTAAGCGCAATCTCACTTCGCATTGGGATCGGCTTGCATCAAGCCGAAAACATTGCCTTCCGTATCTTCGCAGTACGCGAAGTAGCCCACGGTCGGAATCGGCGTCTTCGGCATCAGCTGTTTTCCGCCGGCTTTCACGACTGCGGCGGTCACGCTATCCACAGAATCTACGCCAATCGTGTTCGTGGTCGCGGCGACGAGCCCGGGCTTCTTCAACATACCGCCATTGATCCCAATCTCTCCTTCCTTGCCGGTGGTTACCATCCAGTACTCCATCGGCCCAGGCCACTTGTCGAATTTCCAGCCGAAAACGTTTCCGTAAAATGCCGCAGCCCGGTCCGGATCCGCCGCGGGTATTTCAAAATGAATGACTCTAGACATAGTTCTCCCTCCGTGGATTTACAAGCGAAACTTTTGACGATGCCTTTAGGTTTTTGTTTAGCGAGCGGGCGCCGCGGACGTCGAGGGCGTGCCGAATCGCTGTGTTGCGAAACCCACGATCATGCCCACGATGCTGCCGGGAAGAATAACTTCCAGGTAGTAGCCGTGCTGCATGTAGGCGACAAGAAATGCCAGCACGAAACCAACTGCCAGTCCGAACAAGATGCCGAGCGGCACCGAATTGACTTTGCGCGCAAAGATTCCCGCTGCTACGCCGGCGATCAGTCCCTTGGTGGACGAGCCCACGATAATGAACGCAATTCGCTCGCGAACTGCCGGCGTGAACCACGCCGTTCCTCCGTCAATGGCACCCAGAAGGGTTCCCAATAGCAACCCGATCAGGATCTTGTTCATGTACTGCCTCCTCTTTCATTCTCTGAAGTTCCTTACAACGGAACCTGAAAATCCTTTAGCACTATCTTTTTAGAAAGAGCACAAGAATCACGCGCATCGCCAAATAGGCCAGAATCAACAGGATAAAGAAGCGGTAGCGTCGGTAGAAGCGCCCGGCTTTGTCAAAAATGCTCTCGCGAAGCGCGCCTACGGCCTGGCCGTCTAAATAGCGCGAAATATCCAGGCCAAAATCCTGCACCGCGGAATAACGCGAGCCGCGTTGCTCGGCGCAAGCCTTCGCGCAGATGGCCTCGAGCGAGCGGTCGAGACGCGGCGCCAATCCGGACGGCATCCGCTGCGTCAGGATGAAGCGCAAGAGCGCGCCGAGCGAAAAAATATCGCTGCGCGCGTCCAGTAGTTCGACTTCGCCGCGCGCTTGCTCGGGAGACATGTAGCCCGGCGTGCCCATCACGGTGCCGTGCCCCGTGATGACCGAGCTCTTTGTGTCGCCGTTCCCTTCGCTCGGTTGTTTTGGCTTCTCGTAAATCGTTGCGTCCGGATCGCCGGCTGGGGCGGATTCCGGAGATTCGCCGCGTAGAATTTTTGCCAGGCCCCAATCCATTACCAGTACTTCGCCGAAGGGCCCCACCATGATATTCGCGGGTTTCAGATCGCGGTGAAGGACGCCACGCGCGTGCGCAAACGCTACCGCATCGCAAATCCTGGAAAACACGCGCAAGCGGTCCTGCACCGAATCGACGGTTTCGATGAATTTGTCGAGACGCTGCCCTTCGACAAATTTCATGGTGTAGAACACGCGTCCGTCGGCGAGCGTGCCGACATCGTGCACCGGCACGATGCCCGGATGTTCGAGTCGCGCCAGCACGCGCGCCTCGCGCATCAAGCGGTTCGCGAGATCGCTGTCGGTGCCGGGCACGTCCAGCACTTTCAGCGCGATACGCCGCTCCAGCTTTTCGTCTTCGGCGGCATACACAACGCCCATGCCGCCGCGAGCCACGCGTTCGAGCAGGCGATAGCGCGTGCCGGCAAGGTCCGGTTCCTCTGTGCCTGCGCGCAGACGCTCCAGAGCTTTATCCGAGAGAGACTTCATTTTGCTTCCCAGCCAAACACGGAGCGCGCCTCGCGCTGGAACTCCTCTTCGCTGCCGCAGATTTCCCGCAGACGCTCGAGCGCAATACGGCGGAATTCGCGGCGCGCCCAGGCCAGCGCGTTGGTTACGTCGGTCACCTCGATTCCGTATTCCGCTGCGAGTTTGTCGTAGGAAATCGTTTCATCGCCCGCCAAATCGTATTCTTCGAAGAGGCGAAATGTTCTTTCCCGTTCGTTCGCCTCGCAATGCTTCTTCAAGTCCTCGACAGCCAGTTCGAACAGGCCTCGCACCCATTCCTCTTCGAAAAACTCTTCGAGCGATTCGGGTGAAGGAATGGCGGCGGGATCCATCACCGCGCCGCCCAGTTCTTCCTCGGCCCCCGCGAAATCCAGCGCCACATGCGAAACATTTCCGCCACGTTTCAAACGTCTTGCGGCCTTCTCCTCGTTCATCACAAAGCTGTCCACGCAGACACGCAGGAAAGTGCGCAGCCGGCTCTTCGTCGGATCATATTTGTCCAGCAAGCCCCGCTCAATCAGCTGCACAAAAAATCCTTGGGTCAAGTCCTGCGCAACGTCAAAGGGCCGGTTCCAGCGCAACCGCACGTATTTGTAGACGGGCTTCCAGTAAGCCGTGCAGAGCGTATCCATCGCCCGCGCGCGTTCGGCTTGATCGCCGCTGCGTGCCGCGTCAATTACCGACCATCGCGTGGGCGGAAATCGCTCGCCGCCTTCTTGCACTCGGTCTTCGCTCATCTGGATCTGGTCAGCCGAAAATGTTGGTATTCAGAAAGTCGTTGCGAAACTTACCCTGCGGATCGAATTTTCTCGTCAATGCAATGAACTGGTCCACTTTGGTATAAATCGTGCGCAACGTTTTGGGCGAAGTTGTAAACAATTTTCCCCAGTGCGGCCGGGCTTGAAAGGGAGCCAGCTCTTTTTCAATGACCGGCAAAAGCTTGCTGACCGCCGGCCAGTCCTGTTTCCAGGTGAAGTGAATGGTAACGCAGGGCTGTTTGAAGCAAGGGCTCATCCACAAATCATCGGCGGCGATCGCGCGAATTTCGGTGATGAGCAAATGTGGCGTGATCTGGTCGCGCAGCCGCTCGACGGCCAGAATGGCTTCGACGGCATGCTGGCGCGGAACGAAGTATTCCGATTGCAGCTCTTTGCCGGCACTCGGTGTGAAACCCATGCGAAAGTGCGGTAGCCGTTCGTACCAGGGGCCGGGCACGCCCATCTGCTCGGTGCAATTCTCGGCGGAGAACTCCGCGATGGGATGAAGATTCTTGGTGGCGAGTTTCGCGCCAAAGAATTCAGGCGCTGCCGCAGGGGCCTGGCCCTTTTCGACGCGGCTTTTCAGCCAGACTTCACTAAAAAGCTCTTTCTGCCAATCGGTAAAGAGGCTGACGCTGTACGCGCTTGCTTCAATTTCGTCAAAGTGTTCGCGCATCGCCGCGAAGGAGAGTCCTTCGTAAACATACTGCCGCATCGCGTAGGCGGGCTGAATATCGAGCGTGATTTCCGTGATTACGCCCAGCGCACCGAGGCCCACGACCGCTCCCCGGAAGAACTCACCGTCATGCTGGCGCGAAAGCTTGACCACGTCGCCGGACGCGGTGACAAGCTCCAATCCGGAAACGGCCGTCGAGAGGTTGCCATTTTTTTGGCCAGAGCCATGTGTGGCCGTACTGCAAGCGCCAGCAACGGAAATGTGCGGCAAGGAAGCGAGGTTGTGCAGCGCAAATCCTTTGGCTTCCAGCAGCGGCGACAGTTGGCCGTAGGTGATGCCCGCATCCACAGTGACGGTCCGCGCCTGGGCATCGAGCGAAACGATTTCGTCCAGCGGCTTCAACGACAGGAAGCCATCCTTGCTGTCGGCGATGTTGTTGAAGCAGTGGCGCGAGCCCAGCACTTTTAGTTTGAATTGCTTTTTGACGAAGGCCGGAATTTCATCCAGGGATTTGGCTGTGTAGAGATTCTCGGTGCTGTATTCGAGATTGCCGGCCCAGTTCGTCAGCTTGTCAGCGCCCGCCCAGGCCGAGAGGCGCAGGACGGCGGGGCTGGCAATCGTGGCTGACGAGAGTTTTAGAAAAGTGCGCTTGTTCATGGCCGGATGGGAGATTCCTTTTGAGTTTGGAAGCCGCGCCATCGTACACCAAAACCGCATAGGCAAGAGTGCCTGTGCTACTTACTCGTAGCGAAGGGCTTCGACGGGATCGAGGCGGGCTGCTTTCCACGCGGGGTAGACGCCGAACACGATGCCGATCAGGGCGCAGAGAACCAGCGCCGTGATGATCCAGAAAAGAGACAACATGGCCGGAAAGTGCGCGCCGTAGCGCAGCAGCAAACTGATTCCTGAGCCGAAACACACCCCGATTACGCCGCCGATGGCGCTCAACGTGACGGCCTCGATGAGAAATTGCACAAGAATATTGCTGCGTTTCGCGCCGATGGCTTTTCGCACGCCGATTTCGCGCGTACGCTCCGTCACGGAAACCAGCATGATGTTCATCACGCCGATGCCGCCGACAATCAGACCGACGGAAGCGACCGCGAACATGAGAACGAAAATCAGGCCGCTGATTTTCTTCCACAGGTCGAGAAAATAGTCTGGAGTGAAAATCGCGAAATCGTCCGGCTTTTCGTTGGGAAGACGGCGCTTGCGCCGCAAAAGATCGCGCATTTCGTCGACGGCCTCGTCGACATTTTCGGGATCGGCGGCTTTCGCGAAAATGACGTAGTCTTTTTGGTTCGGATAGAGCTTACGCAGCGTGGTGACCGGCATATACGCGGAGTTGTCTTCTGGATTCGAGCCGCCGGAAATTCCCTGCCGTTGTTTTTGCAGAGTGCCAATCACCGTGAAAAGCTGGCCGTCAATCGTGACTTCCTGACCGAGGGCCGCCGAGGGCGACTCCGGAAACAAAGTGCGCACCGTGTCGTAGCCGAGCAGCACGACGGGCGCGCGATGGTCCATGTCGGTTTCGTTGAAAAAGCGCCCCGATTCAATTTTCAGGTCGAAGATTTCCCCGATCGAGGGCATGTTGCCCTGAAGGATTACGTTCTTCGCGCGGTAGGCGCCGCGGCGCACATCTTCTGTTCCGGAACCGAATTGCGGCTGAAAAATCCGCATCGAAGCCGACGCGGCCTTGATGTGCGGAAGCTTCGCGATGTCGTTGGCCCATTCGGGCTGGAGTTCCTTGCGCGTAAACCAGTCGCTGGGCGGCCGTGAAAGCGACGCCCACGGAAAGCGGTAGGCGATGATGGTGTCCGACCCGAGTTCACGAATCCCGCCGAGCACATTGTCGTTCAGGCCGTTGATGACGGCCGTCACTGTGATTACGGTGGTGATGCCGATAACGATTCCCAGAATCGTAAGCGCCGAACGCAAAGAGTTCTTCCGCAGCGTGTCGAGCGCCAGCAGGATTTCATCGCGAAATTTCAGCGCGGTCTGCTTGCCGCCCCGTAGGCGCAACGGTAGCGCGGGAGCCAGCGGCAGCGATTTGTCCATCGTAGCCATAATCTTTGCCTAAACGCTCCAACGCGAGCGAGTCGAAGTCCCTTCCGTGCCACTATTCCGATCGCAACGCAACAACCGGGTCGAGCCGCGCCGCTTTCGAGGCTGGATACGTCCCGAAAAACAATCCGACGCTCAATGCCACCACCAACCCGCCAATCACCGACCACAGCTGCACCGCGCTGGGCAGGGGCGAAACGAGCGACACGAGCTGCGCAAGCAACACTCCGCAAATCACGCCGAGCGCTCCGCCAAACAAGGAAATCGTCGAAGACTCAATCAAAAACTGCCTCAGGATATCGCCGCTCCGCGCTCCAAGCGCCTTGCGCAAGCCGATCTCGCGCGTCCGCTCCGTCACGGAGACGAGCATGATATTCATGATCACGATTCCGCCGACCAGCAGCGAAATGGAAGCAATCGCAATCGTCACCAGAAAAAAGCTGCCGCTGATGTCCTTCCACAAAGACAAGAACGAGTCGCTGGTTTCAATCGCGAAGTCGTCCTTTTTGCCGTAAGCCAGGTGACGCCGCCCGCGCATAATTTGCCGCACTTCATCCACAGTCTCCTGGATTTTGGTGGCCGATCCGGCTCTCGCCGTAACGCGCAGAGAGTCATCCTGTGTGCCATATTGTTTTTTATAAGTCGTCAGCGGCAAAATGATCCAATTGTCGAGCGAAGTTCCGAGCGCCGAACCTTCTTTCTTGCCGACCCCAATCACCTGGCAAGGAATATTCTTCCAGCGAACTTCTTTTCCGATGGGGTCCACGCCGGGAAGCAGATTCTCCACGAGATCGTTCCCGATCACGCAAACCGGCGCAGCTTGCTGCAAGTCGGTCTGCGTAATGTGCCGTCCGGCGACCAGGTCCACGTCATAAAGCTCCGGCATTTCCGGAGTCCACGCGCGCAGGTTGGTGTCTTTTAGCGAGTTCAGCCCGCTCTTCACTTCGAGGCGCCCTCCGAGGGACGCGCCGATGTCCTTGCACGATTTACAGAATTCCTTTACGGCGAGGTAGTCATCGTAGGTGATTTTCTTGCGCTTCTGAAACTCGTTGAAATCGTCCACGTTGGTGACGATGGACGGCTGCTTTGCCAGCCCGAAGACGTCCGCGCCCAGCCGGAAGACTCGCGTTGCCACGTACTGGTTCGCGCCATTAATCAGGCTCACCACGGCGATGACCGCGGCCACACCGATAACCACGCCGATAAGGGTTAGTATGCTCCGCAGCTTATGCGCCCAAAGGCTGCTCGTGGCAATCGCCACCGACTCCTTGAAATTCATTGTGGTTGCGTGAGCCATCGTGATCCTTACCTGGGTATACGTTCTGTGAGGCCTTCAAATAACGCCCCTGCGGGGAGGGAAACGCTTCTGTGGAAACAGCTTACCACCGGAATCCGTACGCCCCTCAAAAAAGGGCGGGACAGGCATTCCCGCCTGCCCCTTCAAATCCAATCCAATGCAGCTAGCCACCAATTACCATTTTCCAAGGAGCCCATTAAAGGGAAGGGTCGGGAATCCGGGGTGGGGGCTCCGGATTCCCGTGGGGTAGCAGCGTTTAAGGCGGGGATTGTTAGCGGTGGTTTGGGGGGAGACTGGCGACCAGAATGACCTGCATCTGGTCTTGAAGTTTTGCAACCTGGGCCGTTTCCTGTTCGCGCGACGATTTCTGGAGCTGTCGGCCGTTGGCATTGCCCTCTCTCCATATCTGCGAGAGGAAATATCGGTTGCCATACTGATTGAAAACCAGTTTTGAGGCCGCTTGTGGTTCGCTCGCCGCCGCCGGATTAGTCGTCATGAGCACGGAAGCGGAGGCGCTGGTCCGGTTGATTATGAGGAGCGTGCCCTGAGGGCCGGAGACCTTAACGGAATACTCGCCCGCTGGCATCGTCGTGTTGCCGGCGATAAATTCGAAGGGAATATTCACGACCAGGGCATCCTGCGCGTGTGCCACTTGCGTGGATGCCATCACCGTCAGCGCCATAATTCCTGTCATCACTAAAGCTCTCGTTTTCATGGTGCCTCCTCTTTCCTTCTCGTTGGGCTCGTCCAAGCTGTTCTGCGGCTGCTCGGTCCGTTTGCCTCTCAGCGCCTCAACATGGTCACACTTTCGCGCATCCCCGCCGGGAGCACAATGCACCGGCGGTGAACTGCGAAGACACTCCGGGTGAACATCCAAGCTCCCGGAAATGCAGGATTTATTCGCGATGGAAGGGCAGTCGCAATTTTCGGGGAGAGTGGTATATTCTTTGGCCTAAGCAAGAAACCGTATGCCGCAGCCAGTTCGTTCCTCAAATGTGGTGCGATTCGACGTTTACGAAGTCGATCTGCGTTCCGAGGAGCTGTATAAGGCGGGTCGTAAGATAAAGCTGCAAGTGCAGCCTTTTCATATACTTGTGATGCTCCTTGAGCAACCGGGCGAAGTCCTGACGCGCGAAGAGTTGCGCAACCGCCTCTGGCCTGCGGACACATTCGTGGATTTCGATCACAGCCTCAACACCGCCATCAAGAAGCTGCGCCAGGCGCTCGGCGACGACAAAAAGAAGCCGCGGTTTGTCGAGACGCTTCCCAAGCGCGGCTACCGCTTCATCGGGACCGTGAAGCAGCCGGCGGCACCGCGGACAGCCACAGGCGCCACACCTGCTGCGCCACCCGCAAAGGCTTCCAAAGCTTCCGCCTGGATTGGGCGCGTCGCCAAACTTCGTGGAGAGGAAGGACATCCGTTCACCTGGGTGGCTGCGGACGAGCCAACGGCTCGTGAAAGGCAAAAGCTGGATGCCGCGAATGACGACGTCGGGCTATCGCTTCTGATCGCCGCTCATAAGCTGCTGCTGTTGCCCGAAGGAACTCCGGTGAGAGTTTTGGAAGTAGAGGAAGCGCACGGGCGCTGCCAGGGGCGAATCCTCGAAGGCGAACATTACAGCAAAACGGCGTTGGTGCCGCTGAACTTGCTTGCCGAAGCGCCGGAGCTGAATGCAGCCCGCGAACCGCGCAAGTGGAATCTTGGCAAATAATTCAGCTGGGGTGGCGAATTCGTTCTGCCAGTGCGCGCGCTCGCTGCCTGCCGATTTCCACAAACCGTGAATCGCTCGCGATCTGATCCAAGGCAGGCAGTGCGCGTTGCGGCTCTGGCAGTAGCTTGTGGTTCAAGTCCGTTTCAAATTGCAAAAGAGCGTCGTTGATTCCCAGGCGGTCGTACTTCATGCGCCGTTCCAGCAGCATGACCAGTTCCTGTTGCCGCGCCAGGCCTTCGAAGATTTGCATCAGTTGAGCCGCGGCTGAATTCAGCGTGTAGTTGAATTTCGTTTCGTGGCTTTCCGAGCCGCGCTCCCAGCGAAAGCTCTTCTCGCCCAGGTTGGCGATTCGGCGGTGCACATCGAGATCCTGCCCTTGGAAGTTTTTCAGTTGCGCGGCCAGTTCGAACATTTTGTCGCGCAAGGCTGCGCCCACTTCGAATGGCACCGCGCCGGGGTCTTCATCGAGCTGCCGAATTTCGTAGGTGGCGGCTTCGGAATCGTCGCGCACGATGATCTCGATGAATTCCGGGGAACTGGATTTGAAAATGCGCCGATAGCTCAGCTTCGCATTAGCTGGAGCGGGCGATGCGGCGGGCTTGGGCGCCGCCGCCCGAGCGCCCGCATTCAGCAGGCCGCTTGCCAGCAAAGACATGAGCAGGAATCGTAGAGAGAAAGTCTTCATCGTGTCGTTACTATGCGCGCCGTTACGGTATGAGTTGCGCTGCTTCGTGCAACGGCAGCGCCTGCGCCAAATGATTGGATGCGCGACTTCCGTTTCGCGGTTACGTCAGGAAGGCCAAATCGCTGCCGGGCTTGCTCCGCCTGCAAGTGGCACAGTGCCACGGCCAGGGCATCCGCGGCATCCGAAGGCTCCGGCGTCTCGGCCATCTCCAGCAGCGCACGCACCATCAATTGCATCTGGCGCTTATCCGCCTGGCCGTAACCTGCTACGGAGGCTTTTACTTCGCGCGGCGAATAGCTGTGGACTGCAACTCCGCGCTGCGCCGCAGCGAGAAGCACCACGCCGCGCACTTCCGCCAGCCGCAATGCCGTTCGCATATTCAGCGCCGTAAACACCGACTCCACTGCCATGGCATCCGGCGAAAACTCGTCCATCAACCGGCAAAGCAGCGCATGTACATCCTGGAGCACGGCGCCCAGGCATTCCTTCTGCCGCTTCGGCGGCACTTTCAACGCACCGTAATGCAGCATACGGCAGCGCTGCCCGTCACTCTCGATAATCCCGTAGCCCGTAGGCCCAGCCGCGGCTGGGTCCACTCCCAGCACGCGAAAACATCCATTCTTCGCGCCCAAATTGCCTGCCGTCTCTGCAGTTTTCATCGCCCCAAGTTTACGGTGTTCCCCGCCCCGCATCCAGACCTTTGTCTCGAACTCTCCCACAAAAAAATGGCCATCCAGAAAACTCTGAATGGCCAAAAGGCAGGACAGACGCTCTTGTCTGTCCCTCTTGTCCTTCTCTTATTTCTTTCGCTGCAAGTTCAGTTCGCCCCAACCGCTGCTTGAATCTCGGACTCATCAATATCAAAATTCGCGTAAACGTGTTGCACGTCGTCGTGCTCTTCGAGCGCCTCGACCAGCCGCACCATCTGCGTAGCCTGCGCCCCAGTCAGCTTGATGTAATTCTGCGGCACCATCCCAACCTCCGCGGACTCCGGCGTAATCCCCGCCTTCGTCAAAGCCTCTTTCACTTTCTCGATGGCCTCAGGCGGAGTCACGATGTACCACCCCGATCCATCATCTTTCAAATCTTCCGCACCCGCTTCGAGCACGAGATCCAGCAGCTTGTCTTCGCTGGCCGCTTCCTTGGCCACCACGATCTCGCCCTTGCGGCTGAACATCCAGCCCACCGCGCCAGCCTCGGCCATGTTTCCGCCGTTCTTGCTCATCAGGTGGCGGAACTCGCCGACAATCCGGTTGCGGTTCGTCGTCACGACCGCAATCAGCATTCCCACGCCGCCCGGCCCATAACCCTCGAACGTCGCTTCTTCATACTGCTCGCCTTCGAGCTGCCCCGTGCCGCGCAAAATGGCGCGTTCGACGTTTTCGTTCGGCATGTTCGCACCCTTGGCCGCCAGAATGGCGGTGCGAAGCCGCGGGTTAGAGTTGGGTTCGCCGCCGCCAATGCGCGCAGCAATGGTAATCTCGCGAATGATGCGGGTGAATACGCGGCCACGTTTCGCGTCGGTAGCACCCTTTTTGTGTTTAATCGTGGCCCATTTTGAATGCCCGGACATGACACATCCTCTTTTTTGCGTGCTCCCGCATTTTCGGGATTCACGTCGGGTGAGATTTCGTGCGCCCTCGCGCCACCGACGCGGCGGTCAGGCGATTCGACCCCGCAAGGCGGGGCATAACTGTGCGGAGATTTAGGGTATACCGCAAACCCCTGCGGAACCGAGCCAGTTTAGCACAGCCGCCGCGCGCGCGAAACCGGGTATACTCGCTCTCGGGGCACCTCTTTGCGCGCCATACGCTTCCGCCTCTTCGATGCATTCTGCTTCCGGAACGGGGCATTTTTACGGTCCATCCATGCCTGATCGCCGCTATCGCGTCCTCGCCGTCGCCACACATCCTGTCCAGTATATGGCGCCGGTCTTTCGCCGCATGGCGGCGCATCCCGGGTTCGGTATGCACGTTGCGTATTGCAGCATGCGTGGAGCGGAAGCGGCCCACGACCCGGAATTTGGCGCCACCGTGCAGTGGGATGTTCCTCTGCTCGAAGGCTACTCCTGGTCGCACGTTCCCAACCACGGCTCAGGCGCCGAATCTTTTTTAGGCCTGCGCAATCCGGGACTTTCAAAGCTCATCCGCGACGGCAATTATGACGCCGTGCTGTGTTTCGTCGGCTACGTGCGCGCTACGTTTTGGATCGCGCATCGCGCCGCCAAAGCTTCCGGCGCCGCTTTTCTTTTTGGCACGGACACCATCACGCTCGCGCCTCGCGACGGCCGCGCCTGGAAGACCAGCGTCAAAAAAATTCTCTGGCCGCGCCTGTTTCGCCTCGCCGATCAAGTCATCGTTCCATCGAGCGGCGCGCTCGATCTCATTGTTTCTCTGGGACTGCCCCCCGAGCGCGTCACGCTCACGCCTTACAGCGTGGACAACGCCTGGTGGATGCAGCAATCCGCCGCGGTCGATCGCGCCGCGATCCGCGCTTCCTGGGGAGCTTCCGCTTCCGACGCTGTCATTCTCTTCTGCGCCAAACTCCAACCGTGGAAGCGTCCGGCCGACCTTGTGCAAGCCTTCGCGCAAGCCAATCTTTCCAACGCACTGCTCGTCATCGCCGGTGAAGGCCCGCGGCGCGCGCAACTCGCGGGGCAAGCCTCGGCTCTCGGCATCGCAGATCGCGTCCGCTTTTTAGGCTTCGTGAATCAGTCGCGGCTTCCCGCCGTGTATACTTCCGCCGATCTCATGGTTCTTCCCTCCGAATACGAACCATTTGCGGTCGTCGTAAACGAAGCGATGTGCTGCGGATGTCCGGTAGCGTCTAGCGATCAGGTCGGCGCTGCTCGCGACCTGGTCCTTCCCGTGAATCCGGATTTTGTTTACCCCAGCGGCGATGTCAGCGCGCTCGCCGCGCTCTTGGGAAACGCTCTCGCCGATCGCGCGCGCCTCGCCTCACTCCGCCAGGCCGCGGTCGCTCACATGCACACCTGGTCTCCGGAAAGAAACATCGCCGCCACGTTCGAAGCGATTGATATCGCCGTCTCCCGCAAACGCCGCCGCTCTACCTCGGCGCAACCCGATCCCTCTTCTGTAACTTCCTCCCGCGCCGCCTCGCAAAAAATTCCCGAATGAAGCTCCTTATCTATTCCCACTTCTTCGCGCCCAGCATCGGCGGCGTCGAAACTCTCGTTCTTTCTCTTGCCCGCGGCCTCGCAGGACTCCGCGCACCGAAAGGCGATCCCGAATTCGAAATCACGCTTGTCACCAACACTCCCGCGGAACAGTTCGACGATCAGGCGCTTCCTTTTCGCGTCATCCGCCAGCCGGCGTTTCTCGAGTTGTGGGATTCGCTGCGCGCTGCGGATGTCATCCACGTCGCGGGCCCAGCTCTCTCGCCGATGATCCTCGGACGCCTCGCCGGCAAGCCCGTGGTCGTCGAGCACCACGGCTTCCAGACGATTTGCCCCAACGGCCAACTTCTGATCGAGCCATCCGGCACTCCCTGCCCAGGCCACTTCATGGCAGGCCGCCACAGCGAATGCCTTCGCTGCAATTCCGGCCAGGGATGGTTTGCCTCGCGCAAGCTTTGGCTGCTCACATTCGTCCGCCGCTTCCTCTGCCGCCGCGTCGCGGCGAATATCACACCAACGCAGTGGCTCGGCGGTTTGCTCCATCTCCCTCACACTTTCGCAATCCCTCATGGCTTGGAAAACATCGCTTCGGCGCCAACGCCATTTGTAAAGCCATCCACTCCGCCGGTGATTGCCTTTCAGGGACGCCTCGTCACCACAAAAGGCGTCGGCATTTTGTTCGACGCCGCCCGCATCCTTTGCGTCCAGAATCGCGCATTTGAACTGCTCATCATTGGGGAGGGCCCCGAGCGCGCCTCTCTCGAACGGCTTTCGCAGAGGCCTCCTCTCGCCGGCCGCGTTCGCTTTACGGGCCGCCTCGCGGGAGCAGATCTCGACGACGCACTTTCACCAGCCACCGTAGTTGTTGTTCCATCTCTCGGCGGAGAAGTCTTCGGCCTGGTCGTCGCCGAAAACATGCGGCGAGGTCTGACCGTCATCGCATCCGATCTCGGCGCCTTTGTGGAGGTCCTCGAGGGCGGCGGCCTCACCTTTCCCACCGGCGACGCGGCAGCTCTGGCCTTAAGGCTTTCTCGAATTCTTGATGAGCCCGTCCTCTCAACACTCCTGTCGCACCGCGCCCGCCTGCGCGTCCTCGAATTTTGCGATTTCCAACGCATGCTCGAAGCCCACGCCCGCGTCTATAACGAACTCCGCCCCTGACCTGTCCGGAATGGCAGGTACGCTCTGCGTCACAAACGAGGAAACACAAACCAATCGGCGAACTTCAGGGTCTACACTGGCGTTAGTAGCACAGGCTTGCCCTGAGTGACAAAGGGCACTCCCTGCCTGTGCAGTTCTGCTAAGCCTCGCAGTTCAGCAGGAGAAGGGGAACATGAAACGCGCGTTGATTTTGCTCACGGTATTTTTGCTCGCTCTGGCGGCGGCCCGAAACGTCTATGCCGTGCCACAGTCCAAGGGTACATCGACGCTTAGCGGCGTGGTCATTGGTCCCGACGATAAACCCGTTCCGCACGCCGGCGTCTCCTATCAATCCTCCGATGGCAGCTCTCCGCACGCGGTTTTCGCGGACGCCCACGGCCACTTTACGATTTCGCAGCTTCGCGCGGACAGCTACGACATTCGCGCCTCCGGCAAAGGCGTCTTTTCCGACTGGCAGAGAAACATTCCTCTGCGCAAAGGAAAATCTCATTCCGTGGAGTTGCACTTGATCTACGCGAAGGAAATGCCCAAAGCTACTTCGACCCCGAAGCCCAAGCAGTAATTCCCGCGCTTGCACGCAAAGGCAGCTCGCTATGCGAGCGCCAGGTTCAAATTCTCAATGGCCTCGTCGATCTCCGCGGTGTTTTTGTACCCGACGGTAACGCTATCCACGCCCGCGTTCTTAAACGCAAACCTCATCGCCGCCTGGCGGTCCTCTCGGTTAAAAGTCCCCTCACCCGCGAGTTTCATGCTGATCACGCCCATCCCTTGTTTGCGCACCTCGTGGACGTGCGTAACCACTTCGCTCACGTTTCCAAGCCCATCCGTCGCGTAATCCTCCGCGTCCATGCTCTTCCCTTTGTGATTCATCCGGATCATCGCCACATCGAGCCACTTGTTTCCAGGAGCCTGCCGCAGCGCCGGCAGCCCGTGCATCGACGCGCCGTGGCTCACCACCGCTTTCCTCGCTTCCGCTTCCAGAATTCCATCCTGCCAGCGGCGAGAGTCAGTAGGCCATGTCCCTGAATGCTGCCAGTGCAGCAGCAGCACATCGAAGTATTCGCAATTCGCGAGGCCGCGCAACTCGTCAATCTTTTCTTGCGGATTCCCGCCCGCGTATGTCGTCACCTTGGACATTATCCGGTAACTGTCCCGCGGAATACCCTTCAGCGCCGCGCCGAGCATTCGGTGCATGTCGCTGTAAGACTCCGCCGTCTCAAAAAAGCGGATGCCCTGGTCGTAAGCGTGGC
The DNA here is from genome assembly GCA_035313865.1 of Candidatus Acidiferrum sp. Classification (GTDB taxonomy): domain Bacteria; phylum Acidobacteriota; class Terriglobia; order Acidiferrales; family UBA7541; genus Acidiferrum. Next base: position 13,211 of record DATFZY010000106.1, on the reverse strand, counting down.
GCACCAGCCTCGTAAACCCGTCTTGCCCCAAGTCGCGCTGCACCCGGCCGCTGAAACTTCCAGTTCCAAACGCAAGCCGAGTCACCTTCACGCCGGATTTACCCAGCGTTACCCAATCCGTCGCGCTCTGTCGCGCCGCCTTCAGCGGCAATCCGCCCGCAAAAGCAAGCGCGCTTGCAACAAGTCCTGTTTTTAGGAATTCACGTCGGTCGTGGCGACGCATTCGAGCACCTCCAAGGAACAAAATGGTAGCACGAGTCCAAGGACGCGGCGATACCGCCACGCCTTGGGCTAGCCGTCACTTCGCGAGTTATTCTGGGGCCCCGGTCTAGTGCTAGTGGGCACTATGGGGATTCTGCTTCGCACTTCCGCCGATTGCGTCGAGCTCGGCGATCACTTGCGGCGGAAGTTGCAGGGTTGCTGCGCTGAGGTTCTCGCGGAGATGTTCCACCGAAGATGTCCCCGGAATAAGCAGCATGTTGGGCGAGCGCTGTAGGACCCAAGCGAGCGCCAACTGCATTGGCGTGGCCTGCAAAGACGCAGCGGCTGCGTCGAGCACCGCCGATTGTAACGGCGTGAATCCTCCCAGCGGGAAAAACGGCACATAAGCGACCCCTTGTTTCGCAAGGTCGTCGATGAAGCCGTCATCGTTCCGGTACGCCACGTTGTACATATTCTGCACGCAAACAATCTCCGTAATTTTCTGCCCCTCGGCCAACTGCTCCGGAGTGATGTTGCTCAAGCCGAGATGAGCAATCAGTCCCTGTCGCTTGAGCTCCGCAAGCACCGTCAGCGGCTCTTCGATGGAACCGGGCGTTGGCTCCGAAATTCCCCCGACCCGCAGGTTCACGACATCGAGCCTCTCGACCCCGAGATTGCGAAGATTGTCATGCGCGGCATCGATCAGCTCCTGGCGCGAGCGGGCCTGAATCCAGGATTTGTCGGCTCCCCGCCGTGCCCCCAGTTTGGTCACGATCACCAATCCTTCCGGATAAGGATGGAGCGCCTGCTTGATGATCTGGTTGACCACATGGGGACCATAATAATCAGAGGTATCAATATGGTTCACGCCGGACGCCACAGCCTCTCGCAGAATGGCAATCGCCCCGGGAATGTCTTGCGGCGGCCCCCACACCTGTGGACCTGCCAGCTTCATTGCCCCATAGCCCATGCGGTTCATCTTCAGCGATGTATTCGGCAGCGTGAAGCTGCCGCCAAGTTTGATCTCTTTCGTCATTGTCTTCTCCCCTTGTATCTTACAACTTGCCTGGACCGTGCTTACTTGTGATTAGATGGAGGGAGCCTTAGCTTGGAGACTTCGCATTTGGCAAACCGTTCCCATGCGCTCCTGGACCCGCCTAAATCGCCCGTGCAAGCGAGATCCGCCGCCAGTGTGGACGCCATTCTCGAGGCCACTATTCAGGTTTTGCTCAGAGTGGGGAAAGAACGGCTGACCACTACAAGGGTAGCGTTGCGAGCCGGTGTGTCTGTCGGCACCTTATATCAATACTTTCCGAACAAGACCGCGCTTTTGAAAGCTGTCTTGAAACGTCACCTCGACGCGGTGACGAAAGCCGTGGAACACGTTTGCCGCGAGCAGAGGGCAACACTCTCCAGCAAATGGCCGCAGCTCTCATCACCGCATTCCTGAATGCCAAGGTGAGAGATCTCAAATTCGCCGTGGTTGCCATCCAGGAGGCGCAGGGACTTCCATATAATCCGACCCTGGAAGGCATCATGCCAATCCTGAAGACCCCTCTGTATTTGGCCATCGTCATAGGCGTTATGATTGCCTCGCATTTCATACTCTGGAATTGGAAAAAGGCACGCACATTCTGGCACCGCCGCCTGGCAGGCGCCCGGCTCCGCGGCACCGCCGCCTAGTCGTCGGCTTCGCCCAGCACTATTTCGGTAGATTTATTCGGCTATTGCGCATCCATGGATTGGATAATGAGCTGCGCCAGATCATGCAAGTCTTGCCCGCTAACGTCCGACACCGCGCAAAACTCCATGCCCTGATGCCGCCAGTGAACCCACTGATAGCCTTGCCGCGAGCCTGGACCGTGAATGGTCGTCGTGTCTGGTTCTTTCGTCGGCCACACAAAAACATTGATGAAGTGTTTCCTCCGCCCGTAGACCAAGGCTGCCACATTGCGCTCGCCGAGCACATCCAGCCGCCCGCCAATCAGGGGATACCCTTCATCCATGTAGTCCTTCACCGGCGGAATGAAATCCAGTTTGCCGTCGAACCACGGCTTGACGGTGTGCTGGTCCGTTGAAGCCACGTCCGTCAAGTGCCCTGCTTGCAGCGACCGTATATGCGCGTCGAGCATTTCCGCGGAAGTAAACGATGCCGAATTGCTGGGGTTGTTGCGTTGAACCGCGAACCACGCCAGGCCGGTCACTAGCAGGAGCGACGCGGCAACGGCAATCCAGCGCCACACGTTGACCTTCGAGCCACCGTTCGCCGCATCCGCCGCGCCTTTTATTTCCGAACGAATCTTCTTGCGCAGTTCCAATGGCGCGCTCTCGTAAAGCTGCGCCCGCTGAATCGTCGCGCGCAAAGATTCCGCCGCTCCGAGGCTCGTGGTGCACTCGCGGCAACTCTCCAGATGCCGCTCAAATTCCGCGGCGCGCACAGCGTCAAGTTCGCCGTCCAGATACCCGTGCAGAAGCGTCCCGGAGAAATCACAGGCCATGGGGCGCCTCCTGCTGGGCAGGTTGCGTGAGTGCGCGCTGCAGCCGCTGGCGCGCGCGCGCGAGCGCGGACATAACTGTTCCTATCGGCACACTGGTAATGGCGGCAATCTCCTTGTACGAACAGCCTTCCAATTCGCGCAGGATAATCACTTCGCGGAATCGCACGGGCAAAGTATCCAGAGCGCGCGCCAGACGTTCCCGGTTGTCTCCCGCGATGGCCAGCGTTTCCGGTGTCGCGTTGGACTGCTGGTGCTGGTCTTCGTCGAATTCCGTCATGAGCTCCACTTGGCGATTTTTCTCCAGCCACGTATAGCATGTATTGCGCACAATCTGCAGAAGCCACGCGCGAGCGTCGCCTCCGTTGAACCCCCGGAAAAAACGAAACGCGCGGAGCATCGCTTCCTGTGCCACGTCTTCCGAATCCGGCCGGCTTCGCAGCAGCCAGCGCGAAAGATTGAATGCCGCGTCCAGATGCGGCAACACGAGCTGTTCGAAGCGAGCCCGCTCCTGCGAATCCAGCACGTCCCAACCCTTCCCCTTGCTTTCAGCGCTCATGACAGACGACCGCCTCAGGGACAATTTTATTCCCAATTTGCTTTTCGATGTGACTAATTAGTTTCTACGCGGTGGCCGCGCGAAAAGTGGAATAATTTTTCGAAGCACACGGTCTGCACAAACGAAACACGTCCAACGGCGGCGCGGGAACCTTGGCTCTCTCTGACCCGCGCCGCTCCTGCCAAATATGCGCAGCGCGGGCGATGCACTGGTCACAGTGTACTTGGCACAAGTGTTTTCAAACGGAGGAAACACGCATGTCGATAAAGAAAAAAGATGAACTTCTGCACGACCACAATCACGATGGCGTTGATCGCCGGGGCTTTCTGAAATGCATGGCTTGGGCCGGAACCGGCGCCTTTTGCGTCATCAAAGGCGGCGTCTTGAATTCCTATAGTCTCAGCCGTCTTTCCGAAATGAATCCGGCGGATGCCAAGGGTGAGCTGAGCTTCGTGCAGATCAGCGACAGCCACATGGGCTTTAATAAGCCGGCTAATCCAGATGTTGCCGCCACTTTGCAGGCCGCCGTCGCCAAGATTAACGCGCTCTCAACGCCCCCGGAGTTTTTGCTGCATACCGGCGATATCAGCCATCTTTCCAAGCCGGAAGAATTCGATGCTGTGGACCAGATCCTGAAAAGCGCCAGCGCCAAGGATGTATTCTTTGTTCCCGGCGAACACGACGTTCTGAACGACGACGGCAAGCAGTATCTCGACCGCTACGGCAAAGGTACGCAGGGCAATGGCTGGTACAGCTTCGAAAAGAAAGGCGTTCATTTCGTTGGCTTGGTCAATGTGACGAATCTCAAAGCGGGCGGGCTCGGCACGCTGGGCCACGATCAGCTGGAATGGATGGAAAAAGACGTCAAGCATCTCAAGTCCAGCACGCCCATCGTCGTTTTCGCGCACATCCCGCTGTGGGCTGTATATCCCGAGTGGGGCTGGGGCACCGAGGACAGCGCGCAGGCTCTCTCCTATTTGAAGAAGTTTGGCTCGGTGACAGTTCTCAACGGCCACATTCATCAAACGATGCAGAAAGTCGAAGGCAACGTCACCTTCCACACCGCTACTTCCACGGCGTTCCCGCAACCCAAGCCCGGCGAAGCGCCTTCGCCCGGCCCCATGAAAGTGCCCGCGGAACAATTGCGCGCGCTGCTGGGCATCACCGATGTGAACTTCGTGCGCGGCCAGCATGCGCTGGGAATCATCGATTCAAATCTGGGCTAACCCAAAAGGCATTTCGGTCCACGAACGAACCGTATTTCAAAACAAAGAGAGGGGAATGAAATCATGAGGAGAAGTGTGCGAATCGCAAGTGCAATAGCTGTGGCAATGATTTTGTGCAGCGGCGTCGCGGTGAAGCAATGGAGCTTCACCGCAAGTGCCCAGCAGAAACCTGCTTCCACCGCCGAAGTGAAAATCGATAACTTCAGTTTTGGCCCCGTGGACATCACCGTTCCTGTTGGGACAACTGTCACGTGGACCAATCGCGACGACATCCCACACACAGTCGTCAGTACCGAAAAAGTCTTCAAGTCCAAGGTGCTCGACACCGACGAGAAGTTTTCCTACACCTTCACCAAGCCGGGAGAATATCCCTACTTCTGCTCCGTCCACCCCAAAATGACCGGCAAAGTGGTCGTCACCAATTGAGGCCCGAACTTGAACCCTTTTGACCTCAAAACTGCTCTGCTTGCGAAACACGCGCAGCACGTCGTGCTGATCCATTTTCCAATCGCGCTGTTTATCGCCGGCGTGGCGTTTGATTTTCTCGCGCAGGGAACCAAACGCCGCGCCCTGGCGGCGGTCGCTTATTACAATTTGCTGGGAGCGGCCTTAACCGTCATTCCAGTCATCGCCACGGGCCTGCTTGCCTGGCAATTTCAGCTGGAAGGCCAGAAACTCAAGGGCATCCTGCTGCTGCATCTGGTTCTGGGCTGCACGTCCGCCATACTCATCTGGTTAGTTTATTATTTACATCTTCGGTTAAATACGCACACACAGAATTCCTTGCCCGTTTTCCGGCTCGCACTGGAAACGGTCGCCGTTGCTGCTATCGCCCTCACTGGACATCTCGGCGGCTTTCTGAGCGGAGTAAACGGTCCCAGCTAGTACTTTTTTTACTTCGAACGGGCAAATAATGCACTCGTAACGCTATGTAAATAAACATCTTAGGTGGATGACGTGCAGATAAGAAGGGCGACGGGCTAGTACCACAACCCCGGTACCCCTCAAACTGGCTCTCCCGGCCCATTGAGCGCTCCACACTGCGCGCGTAGTCTTCTAAGAACGGGTTGGGGGCCGCGCGGGGACAGCGGCTCCGCAAGGGGCCGTGTGCGAGCTACCCAACCCGCCTTGCAATTTTTCCCTCTCCTTCCCCCTTCTCCTCCTTGCACTGTCCGCGGGTAAGCCAGCCAGGAACTACTCCGCCAATCCAAATTACGACCGGAACCGCGCGTGCATCCCAATGAGCCCGTATACTTCTCAAAGCTAGAAGACGCGCGCCATCAAGGACTTAGTGGAGAGCCCGCAAGGATGCCTGACGGAATCACACGACACCTGGCGCAAACTGCGGACAAGCTCCTCGCTTTCCTCGTCGTGTGCGTTCAGGTGGGGCTTGCGCCATCCGCGCTATACGGATCGCCGCACGCCGTGCAGGCCGCACTGTCCCGTTCGCCACAGCCCCCACCACTTGCCCTGCTCGGTTCGATGCAGCCTGCATCGGCGGCCGAAGCTGCCGCGACCAAATTGCGAGACGAAACAACATCCGCGTTTGACCAGTACGTGCGCCTTACGGACGAACGCAATGACATGGAGCTGCAGCGCGGCACCGCGCTCCTGTGGATCGATGCGCTGCCAGAAAACCAGCGCGCTGAGGCTTACGCCGCACTAAAGCGCGGCGAGGGACAGATCAAACAGCTCAACACTTTGGAGAACGGCAAGGCCATCTCCTGCCCGGATGGGATGATCCACCACTGGGCTGGCGCGGTGTTCATTCCTGGCGCCAAGCTGGACGATGTGCTGGCTATCCTCGAGGATTACGACCACCAGTCCACGTATTACGCGCCGGATGTGGAACGGTCCAAGATCCTGTCGCGCGACGGCGACCACTTCCGCGTGTTCCTGCGGTTTCGGCGGCACAAGGTGATTACCGTGGTTCTCAATTCGGAGCACGATGTGCATTACTTCCGCGATGCACCGGGACGCGCGCATAGCCGTAGCTCGGCGGTGCGCATCGCCGAGGTGGAAAACGCGGGCAAGAGCGACGAGCGGGAAAAGCCGCCGGGGGATGACGGGGGCTTTTTGTGGAGGATGGAAACGTGGTGGCGGATGGAAGAACGCGACGGCGGAGTCTATGTGCAGAGCGAAGCGGCTTCGCTGACTCGGGACATTCCTACGGGGCTGGGCTGGCTGATCGGTCCTTTTGTTACGAGCATTCCAAAAGAGACGCTATTGTTTACGCTGGAAGCTACTCGGAAGGCTGTGATTGGGCGAATGCGGAAGGAATAGGCTGCGAAGGATATGGAATGATTTTAGTTAACAATAACCGGCCCCCTCCCCCCCTGTTTTGTATAAGTGTTCATTCTAAAGGGCTTAGGTATTTGCCCTAGCCACAATCGGTTGGCCCGCAAAAATACGTTTGGCACCGAAGTATAATGGTAGAACTATACTCCAAAGGTAACTGATTGTCAAGGGAAAAGTACTCCCGGCCAGGTTTGGATGTGGCTATGCCGGATCTTTTAGGGCGCAGACCAGGGCGGCGCCGCTGTTTAGGAGGGGGTGGGCCCAGCTGGGGTTTGCTTTGTCCGCTCCGGAATAGAAGATGATGCGGTCAGCCCACTGGGAGAGCAGGTCGAAGGAGTCGTAGACGCTGTAAGAATAGGCCAAGCCGTCGCCTTCGGTGATTTGATAACCCTTGCCGGAGGTGCGCAAGAAGTTGTAGGCGCCCCACAACCTGCTTTTGTACAGGCCGAGCTTAATCAGACGCGCGGCACGGGAGCCCTGGCCGAAGCGGTTACTGTCGGAGATGAGCACTGCTCTTTTCGCAACGCGAAGCATCTCTTTGACTACGGCGTTGGGATCGGGGACGTGATGAAGGACCGCGAATTCGCAGACGGCATCAAAGCTGGCGTCGGCAAAAGGCAGCCCTGCTCCACTTCCACGCACGAGCGAACCACTGGAGCTATTGCCATTTCTGACCGCTTGTTCGACAAGCGCGGCGACCGGCTCGACACCGCAAACGAAACCGTTTGGCATGGCCTGTCTTAAGTCCCGAAGACCGCGGCCCGTGGCGGTTCCTACATCGAGAACGGACCGCGCATCGATCATTTGAAGCACGGAATGCACAAATTTATTGATCAGCGGGTCGCCCGAGCCCTCGTGCGCGTGCATCTGCTCGTAGCGCGCAGCGGTGTCGGTGTAGTACTTGCGTTGGATTTCGACGCCGGGATCGGGTTTCTGAGCCATAGGGTGTTTTGCGCGAGTCCGATTGCGATAGCCTGTGCGCGGCATGCATGTTACTTCAGGCGCCTGCCGAATCGCACCTGCCTGGTTCTGTTAAGCGCCGCGGGAAGATGCCTTGCGGGCGGCAGTATTTTTCAGGAGATCCCAGGCCGAGGCGGCATGGCGATCCCAATTCCATTCGTGGACCGTTTCGGCCGCGGCTTCGCCAACGCTACGCCGTGGTTCCGCATCAGCGTTCAGGCGCTGAATCAACTGCGCCAGGGATTGTGCGTCGCGCGGGTCGCGCAGGACGAAGCCGTCGATGCCGTCGCGAACGAGATCCGAGACACCCGCAAACACCGACGTGACCACCGGCAGGCCACAGGCCATGGCTTCGGCAACAGGAAGGCCGAAGGAATCTTCGAGGCTGGGGCTGACGTAGATGTCGGCAGCGGCATAAAAATCGAGGACATCGGAGGTTGGAGATTCCCAGTGACAACGGTCTTGCACGCCGAGCTTCGACGCCTGGGCGCGAAAAGGCTCCGCGGCGTCGTTGCCGGCTACGAGCAGGCGCAACGGCAATCCTGGAAGAGCGGCCATGGCTTCCAGAACCGCGGGAAGGCCCTTGACGCGCCAGTCATTGCCGATCACCAGCAGGACCAAATCATCGTCACGAAATTCCCTGCGCTGACGAGCCGCCGCGCGAAGCGCGAGCCTTGCGGAAGGGGAAAAATGCATGGTATCCACTCCGTTCGGAATAACGCTGACATCTTCCCGGCCGAAATACTGCTTCAGGAGACGGGCCATGCGCTGCGAAACGGCGGCCAGCGAGACCCGGGCATTGCCGTAGATCCGTCGCTCCAACGCGGTCAGCAGGCCATAGTATATGCGGCGGTGCGCGCGGCGAAAGAATCCTGTGCCAGCGAGCGCGTCTTCGTTCTCCTGGCGCGAGAGTTCCCAGAGCCGATGAAAGAGAGCGTGAACGATTACGACATCTGGACGCAGGCAATTGATTCCCGGCGACAAGACGAGATCGTATGCGGCGCGGCCAACCCCCCCATGCCATTTTCGCAGGAACGAGTTGAAGAACATCCAGCCAAGAAACTGAACAACATGCGGGCCGGGAATTTGAGGAACCTTGTGCCAGAAGATGGCGCCTGATTTCGCGGGCTGCGGCCCGGAGCTGGAATTTCGCACGTCCAGGTCTTCGACGCGCTGGGCATACAGATGAATTTCGCAGCCGTAGTCGCGAGCGAGGCGTTCGAGCAATTCCGCGAGGGCACGTTCCGTGCCGTGCCGCCGGTCCACAAAGGGCGAAACCACGGCGATGCGCAAGTCAGCGCATCCGGTGGTGCGCAGGTTTGGTCGCAGGAGCGTTAATGGCGAACTGCGCCGAAAGGGCGATTGTGGGAAGGCGGAACAACAGGCCGAGCAGCAGCCACAAATAGGCATTCAGAAGGAAATCTTCGTAGGACTGGATTCCGCCAAACGTGGCAGGAAAAAGCAGAAAAAAAGCGTACCAAAAGATGACAAAGCCAATCGGAAACCAGGGCGAACCTTTCAGCTTCTTGACCACTCCCCAGGCACAGACCAAGATGGCCGTACTCATGATAAGCCAGAGGATCAGCCCTCCTATGCCCATTTCCACGATGAGCGTGCCGTAGCCGCTTTCGACGCCGACGACGGGAGGCCTGGCGTTGAAAAAGCGGGCGACATACTGGCCGCCCAGGGCGGTTGTACCGATGCCATAGCCGTAAGGCCAGCGGTCGTAGTTGAAGGCACCCAGAAAATTTTCCACGGGGTAGGTCCACCCGCGATGCGCGATTTCACTCGTGGCGTTGTTCGGCAGAAGCGTCTCCTCATAGACTGCGAGCCGCGAAAAAAGCGCGTCGGGAAAAACAAAGAAGAGCAACACCATGCCGAGCGTGATGCCAATGGCGACGCGCTGAAGGGTGCGAAACACACGCAGGACTTCACCCTGCCGCCAGGGGGCCCCCCAGATAAACGCCGCGCTGGCTACCAACGCGTTGATTATTCCCCAGAGGAACGAGCCTCTCGACGAAGTCAGGAACGCCCCAGCGGCCGTTACCGGAAGGGCTATAAACGCCAGGATTCTGCCCTGCTTATGGCGAAGCAGCAGGTAGCCGCTATATCCGAGGACAATGATCCACGCGACCATGATGAAATTCGCGTAGCGGCCGGCGCTGACAAAGACGGATGTCGGCCTGTACGCCACGAGGCCCGTAACGGGAGACACACGATAAAGCCCGCTGAGCAATTTGAGGTCGTCCGCCTGTACCGCGGGATTCAGAAAGCTTGGGCCAATGATGGATTGAGCGATCCCCAGGGAAACGATCACCAGCAGGAGAAGCAGGTTCACCGTGAAAAACCGGCGCAGTTCCGCTTCCGAATTCAGAAGAGCGTAACCGATAATCGACAACGGAACGTAATAAAAAAAGATTTTGAAGCCCATCAAGCCATACATGATGTGCGTGGAAGCGGGATTGAAAACCTGCATGGCGCCGAACCAGATAAAGATGAGCAAGGGTATAAGGAAGGGCGGCCGGAATATGATTGCTTCCTTGCGCCGGTAAGCGGTGAAGAAGGAGATGAGCACGACCAGCAGCAGGAAATCCTTGGCGAAATAGATCGCCATATTGTTGCCGAGAAACTTTCGAGCGAAATCCTCAAACAGCAACCAGCTCAGAAAGAGATAAACGCCATTGCGCCAGCTATTCAGAATGGCCACCACGATCGCTGCCCCAAGAATGCAAAGGCAAGCATAGGCCAGGCCGGTCATGTCGTCGTTCAGAACGTATTGGGCAGCTTCGTAGGCGGCATACGCGCCCACCACCAGAACTCCGAAGGCAACCAGTGGGCGCTTTTGGAACTGACCGGAAGATAGTGCTGATGCAATTCTCATATTGTGTCAGTTGCCTGGACTAGTAAGTATTACCGAGTCCTGGTCATTGGCAAAGAGGAATGCGCGAGGAATGCCTTAGTCGGAGGGGCGAGAGGTGTCAAGGGGGCGAGCTCCAGGGGCGTTGCGGAAGGCCAGCGTTTTAGAGACGGCAATCTTCAGGGCCGTAAACCAGACGGCGGCATCCACGGGCAAGAAAAGAAGGCGCCCTTTAACAAGGTTGCGGCCCATGCGGATCAGCATCCACCTTGAACGATCCAGAAAAAGACGGCTGAGAGAGTAGTCCTTTGGCGAATCCCAGTCATTGCGGGAGAGTTCTTTTTTTGCGAATTCCGTGACTGTATTGTGCTGAATGGAAATGCAATAGCTGTCCGCGAGGAAGTGAGTGTCCAAACCCGCTGCGCGAATGCGTTCGCAGATATCGGAATCTTCCGAGACGTTGCCGAGACGATTGTTGTAGCGGCCGACTCTTTCGACGGCTTCTCTTCGGAAGACGACTGCGTGGCCGGGAGCAAAGTGCGCCGATCCAGTTTCCGGGCCGAACTTCGTTTCCTGAAAACGCATGCGCCAGCGCGAGAGGAGGCTGTCCGGCTTATCCGGAACGGTCTTTGTGAAACATACGCCGACATCAGAGCGACCAGACAAATAGCGGGCGCAAGTCTCCAACCAATCCGGAGCGGGAAGAACTTCGCAGTTGACGCATGCTAGAAGCGTCGCAGAGGACTGTGCAATTCCCGCGTTGCGAGCGGCTGCGTTTCTCACGTTCTGCGGCAAGCGAGTAAGCGAAACTTTGCCGGTGGTTTCGATTCGCGGAGGAATCACAGCGGGAACAGCGGAGCCATCGTCAACGATGAAAATACGCGAGACTGGATACTTCTGCGCGAGGCAGGCGTCCAGCGTCGCTTCGATGGCCTCGGGGCGCTCGTTGAACACGGGAACGATGACATCAACGGTCACGAGCGTTTGCGTCTCGGAATGATGGTTGTTCTCCATTGGGAAGGCTAGCCTTCGCGAGCGGTGTCCACCGAGGTGGATCGCGCTACGACATCCCCGTAGACCTCATCGCCTGCAAATTCGACCAGCCGTTCCTGCAGTTCCTTGGCGCCAAGCCATTTTTCAGATGCATAGGTCAAACTTAGTCCACGACTGAAATTGAATTCGTAGCCGCTGGACAGAACAGGTGCCTGAAAGCACCGCACGGGCACGTCTCGCACAACATGGGAATGATACTCGAAGGTTAAAACCCTTGGACGGAATGACATGCCAAGAAGAACACGATCGTCATAACCCTCGGCGTCTATCTTCACGAAGGCAGGAATCCCATACCGTTTTGCGAGCTGATCAAGTCTAACAATCTGAACATCCACGCTTTCCGTCCAATGTTCGCCTTTATGGATTGGGGATTTGCTCGCTTCCTGGTAGTAATCCTCCGATACGGTGCTGAGCACCGAATTGTCACAGATTCTTAGCTTCAGTTTTCCTGGAGTATCTCCTGCCGCGCACTGTTCGACATGCACATCGCGCACTTTGGCAAGGCGGCGAAGCTGTTCGCAACACCTGGGATTGGGCTCTATGGAAACAACGGTTGCTCCCAGATCCGTAAAAATCTCCGAGTACCTTCCGACGTGAGCACCAACATCGAAAACGAGATCGCCTTTCCGAATTAAAGAAGAATAGAAGTTCCGCATCCGCAGACGGTGGGCGTATCTCTCGCGATCGAAAAAGAATTGATAACCATAGCGAAGAGGAGAAAAAAACCTGCTGCCGACCAGGAGTTCCCGCGCGGTGACTTCCAGTTTCCCTACATTAAATCCCAAAATAAGCCGCCTTCCCCCGAGGAGTCTAGAAGTCGTCTCACAAACAGGACCTGAGACATCAAAGGCAGGTACCTCAGGGGCAAAAGCCCAGGTTTTGAGGGACTTTAATGTTGGAGCTAAAGCTCCGACCCCTCTCGCCAATTATGAGATGGCTTCTAGTCTAACGCAACCAACGCGCGCGAGGGCGGTTGTGGAGCCGCGAAGGCGGGAGGACGGAACCGAAGGACTATTCCACAACTTTTAGAATCGCGATTGGCAAAATCACGCGCTCTCCCGAGATTCTTATTCCCTTAAGATCCGTAACATCGGTTTGCGCGGCGGGTACAAGCTTTCCACTCGCTTCGAGCTCTGTCAGCGGGGCCGCGATGACGGGGGGATAGCTTCCGGAACGCACCACCCAGCGGATATCTTGTTCGCGAAAAAGGGCTAACCATTGCTCCGGGGTTTGAAATTTCGAAGGATCGATAGACCAGCTTGCCGTCGGATCCGCGTAAATGAATGACGCATGCAAATAATAAAGGTGCCGAACGAAAACGAGTGTCTTTCCTTGGTTTTCCCTTCCCCCAAGAATCTGATTAATGAATTCGACTTTTTCATACTCCTGGACCTGCTGCCGCAAATAGGTGTCAGGAGAAATTCGGCCCACGGCGGCCAATAAAGGCGAGCGCGCATATAACACGAGGCCAGCGGCACCAAACAATAGAAATCCCGATAGACTCACGATCGCCAGGGAGCGAGCAACTCGCCAGCGGGCCCTTCCGAGAGATGATGCACCAG
>DATFZY010000105.1:0-6043 GCA_035313865.1 Candidatus Acidiferrum sp. | reverse complement strand
CAGGCCAAGCGCATTTCCGAGGTGCAGACGCATTTGCCCGGCAATGAGCGCGGCTGCCTCCGTGCCTTTGATCTCCTGTTTCGCGCTGACGGCGACGACCAGATCGCCCGTCTTCGCGCCGCAAATGTCGGCGAGTTTCTTCACGTTCTCCGCGCCGATGAGTTTTTCTACTGTCGAAGTTGCACCTTCGGCAGCGAGCTTCACGAAATATGCGCCGCGTGCACCATTGGCTTTCGCATTTTCCGTCAACTCATCCAACTGCTTGCGCGAATATGCCGCTGCGCCCGGAGCAGCGAGAGCGAACACGCTGCCTTCGATACCCAGCTTGGCTTTCGCTTCCGCCGGAAAGCAGTCCGTGACTTCGTGCAGCTCCATGCCAAAACGCAGGTCGGGCTTGTCGCTGCCGTACGTGCGAATCGCGTCCTTGTACAGCATGTGCGGAAACGGGCCTTGCGTCTTGATCCCGGCGACGGCGCACGCCGCCACCATCACCGTTTCGATCACGTGAAAAATGTCTTCCTGGCGCGGAAAGGACATCTCCAAGTCGAGCTGCGTGAATTCCGGTTGGCGGTCGGCGCGCAAATCTTCGTCGCGAAAACATTTCACGATCTGGAAGTAGCGGTCGAGGCCGCCAATCATCAGGATTTGCTTGAAGATTTGCGGCGATTGCGGCAGCGCGTAAAACTGGCCGTGATGCACGCGGCTGGGAACGAGATAGTCGCGCGCGCCTTCCGGCGTCGAGCGCGTGAGCATGGGCGTTTCGACTTCGATGAAGCCGAGCCCGTCCATGGTCTTGCGAATTTCGAGGACGATTTTGTGGCGCAGTTGCAAATTGTGATGCGGCTTCGAGCGGCGCAGGTCGAGATAGCGGTAGCGCAGGCGCGTTTCTTCCGCCGCGTTGATTTCGTCTTCGATGGGAAATGGTGGAGTTTTCGCGTTGTTCAAGATGTGGAGCTTCGTGGCGATCAGCTCAACTTCGCCGGTGGCGAGTTCGGGATTCGCTCTCTGCCGCTTAACGACTTTGCCTTCGACCGCAACCACAAATTCGCTGCGCGCCTGCTCCGCTTTAGCGTGCGCCGCCGGCTGCGCTTCCTTGTTGAAGACCACCTGCACGATCCCGGTGCGGTCGCGAATGTCGAGAAAGAGCAGGTTGCCAAGATCGCGGCGGCCGGAAACCCAGCCCATAACGATGGCGTCGCGCCCTTCGTCCGAAGCGCGCAGCGCTCCGCAGTAATGTGTGCGTTGTAGATTGCCCAAGAAATCCAGCAAGGTCTTCTCCGGTGGCACAGACTTCAGTCTGTGCATTGGCAATGCCAAACTGCCACTCTCCATGAAGAACACAGCCACAGAGGCCGGGCGGAAGCCCGGCGCCTACAACTTCTGCAGATATTCTAGCAGAGCTTGTTCGGCGAGTTTCTGTTGAGAGCCGTCGCCGAGGGTTTTCAGCGTCCACTCGCCGCTGGCGACTTCGTTTTCGCCGAGGATGAGCGCGTGACGAGCGCCCAGCTTGCTGGCACGCTCGAGGGCTTTGCCGAATTTCTGCTCGACGGGCGGGAGTTCGACGCTGAAGCCTGCGTCGCGAAGAGACTTCGCGGCGCGAATGGCCGTGGCGTAAGTCTTCTCGCCCATCCAGGCAATGTAGACGTCGCGCCCTTGCGGCGCGGCGCCTTTGCCGCTCTCTTGCAGCGAGAGGATGAGACGGTCTTCGCCGATGGCAAAGCCGATACCTTTCGTCGGCGGCCCGCCGAGAAGTTCCACGAGGCCATCGTAACGGCCGCCGCCGCAGACGGCGTTTTGCGAGCCGAGGCCGCGCGCAGTAATTTCAAACGTGGTGCGCATGTAATAGTCAAGCCCACGAACGAGCCGCCAATTTTCGTGATACGCGACGCCGCGCAGATCGAGGTCGTGTTTCACGGCGGCGTAGTGGGCTTTGCACTCGTCACAAAGATGATCGGCGATACGCGGAAGCGTGGCGATGATGGCTTGCTCGTGTTCGAGTTTTGAATCGAGCACACGCAGGGGATTCGTCTCGATGCGCCGCTGCGAGTCGGCGCCGAGTTTGTCTTTCACCTTTAGCAGTTCTTCCCGCAGCTTCGCGACGTATCCGCGCCGGCAGTTGTCCGCAGCGTGGCCAATCGAATTAATGTCGAGCGTCGCGCCCTCAAGCCCCAGCTTTGCGAAAAACGTCATCAACATTTCGATCAGTTCCGCATCAATCGCCGGAGCATCCGGCCCGCCAAGAATTTCCGCCCCAATCTGATAAAACTGGCGGTATCTTCCCTTCTGCGGCCGCTCGCGCCGAAACATCGGCCCCATGTAATAAAGCTTCACCGGCTGCGGAAGCTGCTGCATGTTGTGCTCAATGTAAGCACGACAAACCGACGCCGTCGCCTCCGGCCGCAGGGCTAGCGACTCACCTAGCTCGAAAAAACCTAGAATTGTCTCGACTCTTTCTTTCGACTTAGTGAGCTGCGGTTGGAACTCACTTGGCAGGCCCTGACTCGCAAGTTGCGCGAATTTTGCTAGTTCCTGATTCAAATCGACGGAGCGCCGAACGAACTGCTCTCTATCATAGGACTCTGATTCTTCGGCGTTGAGGAGTTCGTCCAGCGCAGTCACAAACTTACCGACGGCCATCGAGAAGAGATCCACGCTGTTCACGTCACTGGGCCAGAACGTCGCGCCTTCCGCCTTCACTGTTCCTCTTAATCTTTCGAGTCGCGTTAGCCGTGGATCTCCAAAAATGTACATTTCTTTGGCTACGACATCCGTTTCGGCACCAATTGATCTGGAAAACAATTCCTTCTGTTCTAAGATGGGCGGGCGGATTTCGCCGTAGCCGTAGGTGGCGAAGACTGCGTGGGCCGTTTGTTCGACGCGGTTCCAGAGGGCGGTCTCGGGAGGGAGCAGGTCGCGCGTTCCGCGAATGGCTTGGAATTTTGCTTTGTTTGCCATGGAGTGGATCTAGAGAGAATCCTTTTTTTCTTTGGGAAGAAGTGGCGAGTTGGAACCCAGCTTTCGGGCGATTGCGTTTAGCATGCGTTGCAGTTCGTCAATTTCCTTCAACAAGGCTTCCACATTGGCTTCTTTACAAAAACCTAGATCTACACTGAGCAGCAACTGCGTTTCGAGTTCGGCCAAATAGCCATCCGCATAGGACAATTGCGCTAGAAATTCGCGCGTCTCGTGTCTCGCTTGGCCTTTGGCAATGCTCGATGGAATTAAAACGGCGCTTCTGCGAATCATGGCCGTCAATCCAAATTTCTCGTCCGCGGGAAAACGGTCCAACAATTGATAGGCAAGTTTCGCCAACTCCATGGAACGCTGCCAGACCAGCAGTTCCTTGTAGTGCTTGGCTTTGGCGCTCTCGTGAATATTCTCGCCACTCATCACTCGCCACTCGCCACTTCTTTTCTATAAATATTTTTGTACTCGACGTATCGGGCGGCGTAGGCGTCGATGCTGGCCTGGTCGATACCGGTGAGGGCGCGCTTCACTTTGCCGGGATGGCCTACTACCAGGCTGCCTGCTGGGATTTTGGCGCCTTCGAGGAGCAGGGTGCCTGCGGCTACTATGCTGCCGGCGCCGATGTGCACACCATTCAGGATTACTGCGCCCATGCCGATCAGGCAGCGGTGCTCGATGGTGCAGCCGTGGAGCGTTACCGAGTGGCCTACCGTAACGTCGTCGCCGAGGACGAGCGCGTGCTCGTCGCGCATGACGTGGAGGACGCAGCCGTCCTGGATGTTGGTGCGGGCGCCGATACGGATGTGGTGAACGTCGCCCCGAATGACGGTGCACGGCCAGACGCTGGAGTCTTCGCCGATGATTACGTCGCCGATGATGACGGCGGCGGGGTCAATGTAGGCGGAGGCGGCGATTTGGGGGTGCTTGCCGCGGTAGGGGCGGATGTCGGGTTGGCGGGAGGGTTCTACGGAACCTCTCGCAATGGGATTGGAGGCTGGGTTTTGGTTAGACATTGTACTTTGGCCCCCCTCGTTTTTTTTGTAAGTGTTGCATCTAAAGGATTTAGCTTTCCCGTAAGTCTTTTAGATGCAACACTTATGAGGCGCCTCGTAAGTGCTGGATCTAAAGAACTTAAGTTCACATAGTGCGGTCATCTTGGACCGCGCGGTTCCGCGTTACCTTCCGCATCGACCGATTCCCCTAACCACCCCTCACCACAGAAATTGCGCGGTGGCCCATGATATCAGAAGAAGAGCACAGGCAAGAGTGCCTGTGCCACTCAAAGCTAGTCGATCGTCACGGAGGGGCCTTGGGAGGTGCCGGAGACTTCGGCGATGCGGGCGGTGACGGCGCGGGCCAGGGCGTAGAGGCTTTGGGCGGCTGGCGCGGATTCGCCTTGGCCTGCCACTGGTTTGCCGGTGTCGCCACCGATGCGGATCCGGGGGTCGATTTCGATTTCGCCGAGGACGGGGACGCCGTAAGCGATGGCGGTTTTTGTGCCTTCGCCGTGGCCGAAGATGTCGATGGGCTTGTCGCAGTGGGGGCACTTGAAGGTGCTCATGTTTTCGACTACGCCGAGGACTTCTACGTTGACCTGGCGAAACATTTCGATGGCTTTGCGGACGTCGGCCAGGGCCACTGTCGAGGGCGTGGTGACTACTACCGCGCCGGTTACGGCTACCGTTTGGATTAGCGTTAGCTGGACGTCGCCTGTGCCTGGGGGGAGATCGATGATTAGGTAGTCGAGTTCGCCCCATTCTACGCTGCGGAGGAATTGGGTGATTACGCTGTGGAGCATGGGGCCGCGCCAGATCATGGGCTTGTCGCCGGGATTGAGGAGGCCCATGGAGATCATTTTGAGGCCGGCTACCTGGACTGGGATGATGCGTTTTTCAGCGGTGGCTTGGGGTTCTTGCAGCGTGCCTAGCATTATGGGGACGTTGGGGCCGTAGACGTCGGCGTCCATCAGGCCGACTTTGTGGCCGAGTTTTACGAGGGCTAGAGCTAGATTTACCGCGACCGTGGTTTTGCCAACGCCGCCTTTGCCGCTGGCGACCGCTACTAAATTCTTGACGCCTGGGATTGGGTGGCGTTCTGGTTGGGGCATCGGGGCTGGCGGCATTTTCTAATTCCTTTCGAGGCGACCTAGAAATCGCTCAAGCACGTTTGTTGGTTGCCCAGTAGGGGCGCAATCTATTGCGCCCCCACGAGTGTACTGACTCACGCGGCTCAGCCTCGATGCGGTACAAGGTTTTTTTTAACACAGAGGTCGCAGAGGGCACGGAGAAGAAAGTTCGTGCGGTCATGCGTTGGTGCCGTGGCATTTTTTGTATTTTTTGCCGGAGCCGCAGGGGCAGGGGTCATTCCGACCAACCTTTGCGCCTGCGCGGACGGGTTTTGGGGCTTCGGCTTGTGCGGGCCCCGTCTGATACTGCAACTCTTTTTGTTGGCGCTCTTGCTTGCGCTCCATTTCGCGAGCGAAGGCTGGGAGGCGCTGCGGAGTTGGTTCTTCGCTGGCGCGAGCTGCTGCACTGGCTACGGCTGCGGCGCCCCCAGCGCGTGGGCGCAGAGCTTGTTGAGGCTGCGAAGAACGCGACGGGCCGGCTGCTTGCGGTGAGCTTGGCTGACCGGTCGAAGTTGGCGCGCCTGGGCCTCCTTGGGGCGGTTGTTCGCTTTGCTGGACTTGAATGTGGAAGAGATAGCGGATCGTTTCGTTGTCGATGCGCGCCATCATGTCTTCGAAAAGGACGAAGGCTTCTTTTTTGAATTCGACCAGCGGATCTTTTTGGCCGTAGCCGCGTAGACCGATGCCTTCTTTGAGGTGGTCGAGCGAGAGGAGATGGTCTTTCCACTGGGAGTCGACGACGTCGAGAATGATACGGCGTTCGAGCCAGCGGACGAGTTCGGCGCCAAACTGTTTTTCTTTTTCTTCGTAGCGCGCGGTGACGGCTTTTGCCGTGGCGCCGGCTAGTTCGTCGTGGCTGAGCGTGGCGGGATCGGCGCCCGCAGCTTTGGCATCAATGCCGAACTGGGCGTTGATTTCGGCTGTGAATTGCGTGGTGTTCCACTGGTCGGG
>DATFZY010000104.1:0-30024 GCA_035313865.1 Candidatus Acidiferrum sp. | reverse complement strand
GACCTAGAAACCGGTCGCTCTTTGCTTCCAGAGCCCTTTTCTACTGATGGCAAGCCGCTCTGGTAAAACGGCGGACCAGCGAGCCTTACGATTTAGACACCCCAGCCGTAGCGCTCGGCGTGCTCCAGGGTGCGCTGCATCTCTTCGCGCAGCATTTCGGTGAAGATCGAGCCGCCGATGGTGCTGGCGCCGGGCTGGGCGATGTCCGGGGTGCGGTAGCCGCCCGCAAGGACGCGGTGCAGCGACTGCTCGACCCAATCCGCTTCGAGAGAAAGGCCGAACGCATCGCGCAGCATCAACGTCGCGCTGAGGATCGAGCCTACCGGGTTGGCCGAATCCGTTCCCACAAGCGATGGCGCCGAGCCGTGAATCGGCTCAAAGAGCGGAGCGCCCGTCCCGAAACTCGCTGACGGGATCAATCCGATGGAGCCGACCAGCGCTGCTGCCGCGTCGCTCAAA
Organism: Candidatus Acidiferrum sp.; assembly: GCA_035313865.1. Taxonomy (GTDB): domain Bacteria; phylum Acidobacteriota; class Terriglobia; order Acidiferrales; family UBA7541; genus Acidiferrum. The sequence goes on along the minus strand of DATFZY010000104.1, from coordinate 29,565 downwards.
ATGTCGCCGAACATGTTGCTCGTTAAAATCACGTCAAACTGTGATGGCTTCAACGTGAGCTGCATGGCCGCGTTGTCCACGTACATGTGCTCGAGCTTCACGGAAGAGTAGACGCCGCTCATCGCGATGACCGTCCGCCGCCAGAGCTGCGAACTGCTCAGAACGTTGGCTTTATCCACAGAGCACAGACGCCGCGAGCGGCTTTCCGCCCGCGCATAGGCAAACGTCCCGATTCGTTCAATCTCTGGCGTGGAATACGACTCTGTGTCCCAGGCGCGCTCGACGCCATTTTCCGTGACGTTGCCACGCTCGCCGAAATACATTCCTCCCGCAAGCTCGCGGACAATTTCGATGTCCAGGTCGCCGAGACGCTCCGGCTTCAGCGGCGAAATCCCGCGCAGCGGCTCCAGCAACTTCACCGGACGCAAATTGACGTACAGCCCCATCCCCTTGCGCATGTCCAGCAGCCCGCTCTCAGGCCGTTTTCCCACCGGAAGCGCATCCCACTTCGGCCCCCCGACCGCCCCAAGAAATACCGCGTCCGCCTTCCGGCAGGCATCCAGCGTTTCGTTCGGAAGCGGCGTCCCCGCAGCGTCAATCGCCGCGCCGCCAATCGGGAATTCGTGCAGGTCAAACTCGTGGTTGAATTCGTGCGCGCACTCGCGCAGAACTGTCGCGGCGGCGCGCGTCACTTCCGGTCCGATGCCGTCTCCCGGTAAAAGAACAATAGTCTTCTTCATGTGGGTCCCCAATGACTCGAAAACTCCGAAGGCGCGGCAATATCCTCGCCCCGCGATGCGAAACGATCTCCGGACAGACGCTGGCGCCTGTTACCAGCTACGCTGCGGAACTTGCCTCCGCCGCAACCGCCGTCGGCCGCCGCCGCATCACTTCGTGCGCGATGGCCACGAGATCCCGCGGACGCACCTGCTTGGCTTCATCGGCCAGCGTTGTCACGCGGCGATAGCATTCCGCCAACTCTTCTTCGCTCGGCTCATAACCTAGATTGCGCAGAGCCACCTTCAAGGCGTTGCGCCCAGAATGCTTTCCAAGCACAAACGACCGCGACGGCACTCCCACCGTCTCCGGCGAAATAATCTCGTAGGTCAGCGGATTCTTGATGATGCCGTCCTGATGAATCCCCGCTTCGTGCGCGAAGGCATTAGCTCCAACAACCGCCTTATTGGGCGCAACCGCCGCGCCCGTAATTTCTGTAAGCATCCGGCTCGATCGGAAAAGCTCGTCCAATTTAATGTTGGTCGTTACGCCAAAACTTTCCTTGCGCACCGCCAGCGCCACGGCAATCTCTTCCAGCGCCGCGTTCCCCGCGCGTTCCCCGATGCCGTTGATCGTGCACTCAATCTGCCGCACGCCCGCGCGAACCGCCGCCAGCGAATTGGCCACCGCCAGCCCGAGATCATCGTGGCAGTGCGCGCTCAGGGTAATCCCCTGAGGATCATCGAGATGCTCGCGCACCTGCTCGAACATTGCCCCGTATTCATCGGGAACAGCGTAACCAACCGTGTCCGGCAAATTCAAAACTGTCGCGCCCGCATCCACCGCCACCTGGCAAACCTGGCACAGAAACCCAATATCGGTGCGTCCTGCATCCTCCGCGGAAAATTCCACTTCGCCGACATGCTTGCGTCCCAAACGAATCATCGAGCTGATGGCATCCAGCGCCTGCTGGCGCGTCATGTTCAACTTCACGCGCAGATGCAAGTCCGAAGTCGCAAGAAAAACGTGCAGCCGCGGCGCAGCCGCCGGTTCCAGCGCCTCGATCGCAGCGATCACATCCTGCTGCTTCGCGCGCGCCAGCGCAGCAATCGGAACGGTCCGCACTTCGCGCGCCACTTGCTGCACAGCTTCCAGATCGCCGCGCGACGAAATCGGAAACCCGGCTTCGATGACGTCCACTCCCAGCGCCGCAAGCTGCCGCGCCATGCGGATCTTTTCCTCGGTGTTCATCGAGAAACCCGGCGACTGCTCGCCGTCGCGCAGGGTCGTGTCAAAAATGCGTACGGAGTCCATGAAGTCCCCCCTGGGTAGTAGTAAGACAGAAAAAGTGCCTCACGGTCAAATTTATCTTTGTTCTGCTTTTGATAATTCTGTCTTATACTGTCGAAAAGGAAGCGGCCATGGATCTCGGGGAACTCCAGGTATTTCTGATGGTTGCAAAGGAAGGCAGCTTCTCGCGCGCCGCCGAACGTCTCTACCGCACACAGCCCGCCGTCAGCCTCACCATTCGCAAGCTCGAAGACGGGCTCGGCCAGCCGCTGTTTGTCCGCGGCTCCCGCCCCGTGCGCATGACCGACGCCGGTACGCTCCTGAAAGATTACGCCGAGCGCCTGATCAATCTCCGTGATGAAGTAAAGAAAGGGCTTTCCGAACTGGAAGGCCTAAGCCGCGGCGAGCTTTCCCTCGGAGTAAACGAAAGCTCCATTCACGCCCTCATGCCGGCGCTCGCCAAGTTTCGCCACCTTCATCCAGGCGTCCAGGTCCGCGTGCATCGCATGTTTTCCCGCGACATCCCTCACGAAGTGCTCAATTACCGCCTCGACGTCGGCGCGGTTTCCTACGTACCGCAAGAGCCACAGCTCCAGGCCACGGAAGTATTGAAAGACGAGCTGACCTTCGTAGTGCCGCCAAAACATCCGCTAGCCAAAAAACGCGAAGTGGACGTCGAAGAACTCGGCAACGAGGATTTTATCGCTCACAGCGTGGAATCCCCGTTCCGCCGCCGCGTCATCGAACTTTTCGCGCGCAACCGCACCGAGCTGAAAATGCCCATCGAAATGCCCACCATCGAAAGCATCAAGCGCTTCGTACAAATGGGAATGGGCGTAGCGATCGTGCCGCGCATGTGCGTACAGTGGGAAATCGAACACGGCTGGATGAAGGAAGTAAAAATCCGCCAGATGAACATGCCGCGCCACGTCTACCTGGTCTCGCGCCGCGGCGCCCGCCTGCCACACGCCGCCGCCGAATTAATCCGCATCCTCCGCGAATCCTAAAGCCTTACCGATACCCATCCGGTGCGCCAAGTCCGTTGTAGGGGCGCAATACATTGCGCCCGACCTTGCCGAGGCGTCAGCTTCGCGCTTCTCTTCTCGACTCCTGCCGCTACCGAGGCCTATCGGCCCGCCCCGTCATGCACATAACCGTCGAAAGCATCGTCGCGCAATGCTTCTCCGCCCCACCCTTGCGAACAAACACATCCGCCAAGCAAATCGTCAACGTCTTCCCGGTCCTGATCACCCGCGCCCGCGCAATCAACTCCTCCCCATCCGCCGGCTCCAGCAAATTCATCTTGTACTCCACGGTGAGCACCGAAGAATCCGCTGGCATCAACGTATAAGCCGCATACCCGCAAGCACTGTCAGCAATCGCCCCAGTAACCCCCGCATGAAAGAAATGATGTTGCTGAGTCAATTCCCTCCGAAACGGAACGCGAATCTCCACGTCTCCGGGCCTAAGCGCTGTCAATTCCGCTCCGAGATGCAGCATCAACCCCTGGCGTATGAAACTATTCTGAACGCGGCTCTGGTAAGCGGGATCCTGCGGCTCAAATCCTGATGGTTCCGTCATGCGGCGCAGTATAACAGCGCGCGCACCACGAGCGAGCCTCTCGCGCGCGCGAAAACTTCTAGTTTTTTGCTTGGAGAGCTTCTTCGACGGTGGGAAAGTTGGGAAGCAACTTGGTAAGCCCGGCAACCTGCAGAACCGCCTTGCCATGCGTGTCCAGCCCGGCCACGGCGAATGACTTCCCGCTATTCCGCCGGCTGACGAAGAGCGACATCAACGCGCCAACTCCCGCGGAGTCCAGGAATGACACCCCGCTCATATCGAGCACGAGGTAGGGCGCGGGCTCGGGCCTCAGGCTCTGTATGAAATTGTGAACCGTCTCAAGACTCAGTTTTCCGTTCAACCGGGTAACGAGGTAGGCCCCATTTTCCGCAGGCACTTTTTCAAGATCAAGTTTTGCTGGTTGCATGAGTTATGGAAGTTAGCCGCAAAAACCGGAAGTTTCAACACTAATGTTTATTCACAATCAATCCGGGCCTTCCCTCCCGCCAAAAGCAGCCCGCATGTAAACCGTTATTTGTATTGAGTAATTCGATATCTCTTGTTGACGCCGGAACCTTTCCAGTCTACCTTGGATCGGCAATCGCTTCTCTCTCAGTTTTCACGAGGTGCCGCTCTATTTTCGACGGCCAAGGAAAGAACATGGCCCAAACACTCGCTTTTTCGCACGATCCGTGCAACAACCCTCTCTCGCACCCAAAGAATTATTGGAAAATTCTAATCTTCCTCGCACTTATTTCCGCGTGTATAGACGTCCCCTCCGCCCGCGCCCAACTCCAGCAACCCTTCGTTTTCTCCTCCGGAGGCGCCGTCGCCGTGCGTAACGACCAAACCGGCGCGCTCACGCCCGTTAGCAACTCTCCCTTTCTTACTCCGAGCCAGGCCCCCGCTTCCGGTTTCACCATCGACGTCCAGGGCCGCTTTCTCTTCGCTATCGGCACCAACAGCATCCGCATGTTTCAAATCACCGATTCCACCACGGGCGCCTTCCAGGAAGTCTGCGATTCGCCGTTTGCGTCGCCCACCACCAACCAACCGATGTTCATCGCAGTAGAACCCACTGGCCAATACATTGCGGTCGTCAACCGCGTCGGCAAAAACCCCGGCGACGCCTCGGTGGAAACGTTTTTGATCGCGCCGTCGGCACCCATATCTTGTCCGGACACGAACGTCGGTCCTGCTCTTGTTCCGGTTCAGGGCTCCGCCACCGAACTCGATTCCACTCCAATCGGGGTCGCCCAACCTCCCAACAACGAGGAATTTCTGATCTTCATGGGCCCCAATGCGCAATCGCAGAATCCCACAATCCAGGAAGGCTCGGAATTTCAAGGCCTTTCGATCGATCCGCAAACCGGCTTTATCACTGGACTCGGAGCAGGCGCCGCGAGCGACGAGCGCGGCGACAGCTTCGCCATGGATCCGCAAGGCCGCTACTACGTCACCGGAACGCAGGACAATGTCCTTGAGATTGGAAACATTCGCACTTTTGGAATCGGCGGCCAGGTTCTTCCGTTCAACGTCACTCTCAACCAGAACTTCTATCCGATAGGCCTTTGGATTGACAGCACCGGCTCGTTCATTTACGCCCTCACGTCCAACCTCAACAACCCCGCCGTCGTAAACATCTATTCCATGAATCTCCAAACAGGAAATTTCACGTTAACCGCCAGTTCCCCTCTGCCAGAGGCCACTTCCATTCCCGTTTATTATCCCGACCCCACTGGCTCCTTTAACTACGGCTCAGGTGCCGACGCAAATACAGCCATCGCCTACACGGTAGATCCCGTCACCGGCTATTTCATCCAGACAGCCAACTCCCCGTTCACGATCCCGCAAATCGCCGGCGCTTTCACTTTCAGCATTCCACCCGGCCAACAAGGCGTCAGCGGCCCGTCCGCATCGCTTTCAGCCCCTAGCCTTTCCTTCGGCTCGGTGCAGACCGGCTCGTCCAGCATGCCTCAGACGATCGCGCTCACCAGCAACGGCGGCCAGGCTCTCAGCGTAAATTCCATCGCTCTCTCCGGCGCCGACTCCGGCCAATTTTTCGAGACCGACACTTGCCAGGCTCCCTCGGTTCTTCAACCAAACAAATTCTGCTCCATCAGCGTGATCTTCACTCCAAACGCTTCCGGCACCGGCTCACAGCAAGCCACTGTAACGATTATCGACAACGCTCCCGGTAGCCCGCAATCCGTAACTCTCTCCGGCTTGGGCGTCGCCCCGCCGCCTCCCGCACCAGCTGTGACCGCCAGCCCCGATCCCGTTAGCTTCCCCACCATCACGCAAGGCACCACCAGCAGCCCCATCACCCTCGTTGTGACCAACTCCGGCAGCGCCGCACTGCAATTGACTTCTGTCGCCATCGGCGGAAACAATATGGGCGACTTCACGACCACCAACGCCTGCACCAGCGGCTCGCTTGCCACCAAGGCCACTTGCAATATCACCGTAACCTTCGCCCCGCTCGCCGCCGGCGAACGCACCGAGACCATCACTCTCACCGACAACGCCTCCGACTCGCCTCAGGTCATCAATGTAGGTGGCAACGCTAATCCGGCATTGACGACCGGTCCAGCACCCAACGGCTCCACCTCGCAAACTGTAGCGCCGGGTCAAACTGCTCAGTTCAATCTTCAAATGACGCCGGGGCCAGGCTACACCGGCGTTGTTTCCCTCACGTATTCAGGCGCACCGACGGGCGCAAGTATCCAGGGACCGTCCACGCTCCAAATCTCGAATGGGAACGCCGCGCCGTTTACGGTCATGGTGACCACCAGCGGCGGCGCAATGATGCTTCCCTTCTCCGATGCCCTGCGCACAACGCCGTTCCCCGGCCAACCGTTCCTGTTGGCTGTGGCTGGCGGCATCCTCTTACTTGTGCTGGTAGTGTTTAGCGCAAACGCTGAGACAATTCAGCGCCCAAAGCGCACAGCGCTGGGCGCCGCGTTCGCTTCCCTAATTTTGTTCGCGACGCTGACCACCGCAGGCTGTGGCGGAGGCAGTTACGCAACCACGCCCCCGCCACCAGTCGTGACCCCGCAGGGCCAATCCATGATCGCCGTCGTGCCCGCCGCGACGTCCGCATCGGGCAAGCCGCTTCAATTGCAAGCGATTCAATTGACTCTGAACGTGAATTAAGCGCGGGTTACTTCGCCACCGAAATGCGGTAAATCTTTTCCGCCCCATCATCCACAACCAGCAGCGACCCGTCCGGCGCAACAGTCACTCCGACTGGCCTGCCTAGCACGTCCTTCGACTTTGGATCGGGCACCAGGCCCGTCATAAACGGCACAGGATCCGCCGAAGGCTGTCCATCCTTAAACGCCACAAACGCAATCTGATAACCCGCTCGCGTAGCCCGGTTCCACGACCCGTGCTCCGCAATGAACGCCCCACCCCAATAGCTCCGCGGAAACTGCTCCCCCGTATAAAACGCAAACTGGAGCGGCGCCACGTGCGCTCCCAGCAGCACATCCGGAATAATCGCGCGCGCAACCAGATCCGGATGCTCCTGCTTTACCCGGTCATCCACATTGCTCCCGATGTAGCTGTATGGCCATCCGTAAAACCCGCCGTCTTTCACCGATGTAAAATAGTCCGGCGGCAAATTGTCCCCCAGCTCGTCGCGTTCATTCACCGTCGTCCAAACTTGCCCGGTCGTCGGCTCGATAGCCAGCCCCACGGGATTTCGAAGTCCCGTCGCGAACTGCCGCGCATTCTTCCCGTCCAGGTCGCAAATCGTAATCGCCGCCCGAATCGGCGCTTCGCCGGTATTAATGTTGGAATCCGATCCCACGCCGATGAAAACGTGCTTGCCGTCGGGGGAAATCGCCACCGAGCGCGTGTCGTGCCCTCCGCCGGGCAGTTTCAAGAGGTGCTCCGCCTCGCCCAGCCGCTTCGATGTCTTCGGGTCATAGTGAAACCGCGCCAGCTCGTTCATGTTCCCCACGTACACATAATCGTCGTGGAACGCGATGCCAAACACGCGCGTCGCACCCGTCACCCACACTTCCCGCTGCGCTCTTCCCGTATGCTGCGGATCCCGAAGTACGTCAATCTGGTTTGCTCCCGTCTCCGCAAGAAAAATATCTCCATTCGGCGCAACCGTCAGCCAGCGCGGCCTTTTGAAACCAGCCGCAAACAAATTCACGCGAAAACCCGCAGGCACAGTCGGAAGAAAACCAGCAGGCGGTGCTTCATTGCGCGGCCCATTGTCCGCCGACCTTGTGGTGTACGGCGCCGGAAGCTGAGGTTTCTGCCCGTGCGTAACCTGCGCCAAAAGAACCGCCGGCAAGATCAAGAACCCGCTGATTGCAGAAACAATGCGAATACGCATTTTCATAAAACTCTCCTCGGTCCGTTTTTCGGTGCTTCGTATAATGCCGCGCAACTTTGCCGTGTTCCAGTTTTCATTTTTCTGCAGCCTGTCGCGCTTCAGCCGGCATTTGATCCTAATAACGCCAGAGAGCTGCAAAACATCCAATCTCCTACGGCAAGCGTATACTTTAGTGGAATGGTTTTTGCGGAGACATCCTCATGCGCGCAGTTCTGATTGCAGTCTTATTGTTCGTTGGAATCGGTGTTCTTGCCTGGGCCACGGCCAAGCCCAATGACGGCCGCGCCGATGCCAAAGTGTCCTTTCCGCACCCAGCAGTCGACGCTCCCCTCGCCGCCTCAAAAGGCCAGGAAACGGCGGTCGTCGCGGGCGGCTGCTTCTGGGGCATCCAGGCTGTTTTCGCACACGTAAAAGGCGTTATCTCTTCGACTTCCGGCTATTCCGGCGGCGCCGCCAACACCGCCACCTATGAAGAGGTCAGCACCGGTTCCACAGGCCACGCCGAATCCGTGAAAATCGTCTTCGATCCCTCGCAAATTTCCTACGGCCAGCTCCTGATGGTCTTTTTTTCCGTCGGCCACAATCCGACGGAGCTCAATTTCCAGGGCCCGGACCACGGCACGCAGTACCGCTCTTCGATTTTCTTCGGCACCGATGAGCAGAAGAAAATCGCGGAAGCCTATGTCGCCCAGCTCGACGCTGCGAAAATTTATTCGCAGCCCATCGTCACGAAAATCGTATCCCTCCAGGGCTTCTACAACGCCGAGGATTACCATCAGGACTACCTGAAGCTCCATTCCTACGAGCCCTACATCATGATCAACGACCTGCCCAAACTCACGAACCTCAAAAAAGAATTTCCCAACCTCTATCGCAACGACTGACCTGCGCCCTTTTCCGAAGCCCCAATTGCACTGCTGCACGTATGCTCCATCTTTTCCTCGTGCCTGACTAGGCACAGCCGGGAATACCCGCAAAGCCCGTCAGGTTACAGTGAATAAGGACTGCTCGCGCAGCTCCTTGAATCCGATACAGAAAGAGAATGAGGAAATACCAATGAGAGCAATCGTCAGTGGGGTGTGTCTGCTCTTCGCTCTGACTTTCGCAACCCAGGCCCAGGAATCTCACAAGAGCGCCACTTCCAAGCCGGTCACCGTCGAATTCAGGAATCCTGAAGGCCAAAGTGTTGGGTCAGCAGTGTTATCGCCCGCTCCGAAAGGCGTCAAAATCACGCTGGACGTCAAGAATCTTCCCCCGGGTGAACACTCCCTGCACATTCACCAGGTCGCAAAATGCGATCCTCCCGATTTCAAAACCGCTGGCCCGCACTTCAATCCTGGCGGCGCCGAACATGCTCACGACGGAATGCCCGCCGGCGACATCCCGAATTTTTCCCTGATCGTCGGCGCTGACGGCACTGCCCACGTCACCGTCATCGCGCCAAACGTAACCCTCGGCGACGACGACCACTCTGTCTTCAGCAATGGCGGCACGGCCATCGTCATCCACGCGGTTTCCGGTGGCACAGGAAGCGCAGCCCCAGCCCGCATCGCCTGCGGCATCATCACCAAACCCTAACGCCCAATCTTCGTAGGGGCGGGGCTTGCCCCGCCTTTCCTCCGCTCGGCGACACGCACAGAGTCCACATGGAGGGGCACGATACATCGTGCCCCTCTTTCTTTTGGTCGAATTCTGATGCGTTGCAAACGGCACGGATCAGTTTTATGCGATAACCCCCTCCCCCCGTTTTCAATAAGTGTTGCATCTAAAAGACTTAGATTTCCCGTAAGCCGTTTAAAATCAACAGTTAGAGGTGACGCCGTAGGTGTTGATTCTAAAGGAGTTGTTGGGGGTTTTGAGGCGAACGAATTGGTCCGATGCGGTGAGTGATGCGGGGTCTGGCGGGGCTGGTGACTGAGTAACACGGTGAATGTTACCACATACGTTAACAGATTGTCAATAGCTTACGGAGTGGTATTCGCGTCGGCTGTGGAAAACAGTGGAAAAGTCTGGGAACTCTGTTTACGGCCGGTCAGGACTTGGGTTTGGATTTGGCGAGGATGTCGTATACGGGTTTGTTGTCGGCGTAGACGCGCCACTCTTTGACCAGGCCATTTTCTACTATGGCGAGCCAGGAGGCTGGGGTGCGCCACTTGTTTTCTGGGGGGAGCTGGGTGTCGCGGGCGATGGTGCCGCCGGCTGCTCCGAATACGGCTACTAGGTTGCCGTTGGCGAAGATCTCTTGGTGGGAGACCCAATAGTCGGGGCAGAAGGCGAAGTAGCCTTGCCAGCCTGCGCGCATTTGTTCGCGGCCGCGGACGGAATTGCCGAGGGAATCCGTGAAGAGGTGATCTTCGGTCATCAGTTCGGAGAGTTTTTGCGGGTCGCGTTGGTTGATGCGGTCGAGGAAGCGCTGTACGGTTTCGACGTGAGTCATCGGGCACCTCTTGTAATCAGGCAAGCAATTCGATTAATGGAATAGCAGGATTTAGAAAGGAAAGTCAAAACCCGCACCCTTGAAAAACCCAAGGGTGCGGCGCCCTACTCGGTGTCAGCATATTCTTCTGCCCAACCCGTCCAAGTCCGTGGTACTGAAACGATCAGGGCGGCAGGCGCACTAACTGTTGAAAGACGAGACGTAGTGTCTAGCTGCGGCGATTTTTGGGCAGCTTTCCTCTGGCTTTTGCCGGGGTGGGCTGCGCATGACGTTGACGGCAGGCCGCGTCTCGTGTGAGGTAAGCCTAAATGGAAAAGAACGCACTGTCCAAAATTGAAACACACATTCAGACCATGAAGACGGCACATGCCGCGCTGGCTAACACTAGCGACATTGATATGCTGTTCCAGATCATTCACCGGCCGGGATGGACCACCCTCGCAGAGGGTTCCTTCCTTCTCGCTGCGCTGGAGTCCATCAACACGCAGACGGCGCAATTGGCCGCGTTGCGCCAAAATGTGCTGGCTGCTGCGCAACAGGTGGGCGCGGCGCAAGCGGCTGGAGTTTAAACCAGCCGGGGCAGGGGCCTTCCCTCCCGTCCTCTGTCCCCCTTCCTTTTTGTTTCTGCCCTTGCCATTCGCCTGGAACCCTCGCGCCCACCACCCGCCAGTTATGTAAAAATAAAATTCCGGATTAGTTGAATGAGGCGGCGTGCGCTTCACGTGGTATTTTGTTTTTGCGTCGTGGAGGATTTCGCCAGGAGGAGTGAGTTTGGGTTTGAGGGGCGCGGGAAAACATTTTCGATTTGATGATGGGGGACGGGCGGCAGCTGGGTATCGGGGGGCGGCTGGGGATTGTGTTGTACGGGCCATTGCGATTGCTACCGGGCGGGAGTATCAGGAGATTTATGAGCGGGTGAACGGGGCTGCTGTGCATGAGCGGACTGGGACGCGGAAACGGGGGATTAGTAATGCGCGGACTGGGGTTTACCGGAGTTCGATCAAGAGGGTAATGAAATCGCTGGGGTGGGTTTGGACACCTACCATGCAGATTGGGTCTGGATGTACGGTGCATTTGCGGGCGGATGAGTTGCCGGCGGGGAGATTGGTTGTGAGCGTGTCGAAACACCTTACGGCGGTGGTTGATGGGGTGATTCATGATACGCATGATTGTTCGCGGAGAGGGACGCGATGCGTTTATGGGTATTGGCAGGCGCCGGAGAGTGGACGAGGACGAATGATGGCAGGGAACCCCGCCGCGAAGAACATGCGCTCGAATGATGCCGCGAGGAAGATTCCACAAACAAAAACCCCACCCTCAAAAACCGAGGGTGGGGCACCCCGACACGGGAGCTCGAACCGGTTGCCGAAAAATGTCGTTGAGGAACCCCGACGGAAGAAGACTTTTTGGGAGTGGTTGGGTGAATTTTTGGGGTGAAGTGGAGGGTTGCGCGCTGGGGAGTTGGTTAGGGAAGAACATCTTTGCCAAGCCGTGCTAGCATGCTGCCGCCTTGTCTCAGAAGCCCCAACAGAAAGCCTTGTGGTTCTCCGTCGTCGTTCTTTTCGCCATCAACATTCTTAATTTCTACGATCGCGGCGCCCCAGCCGCCCTCGTCGAGCCAATGCGCAGGGAGTTCCACCTTAACGACACGCAGATCGGCCTTCTCGGCAGCGCTTTCATCTGGATTTACGCACTTGTCGGCGTTCCCCTTGGCCGCGTGGCCGATTCGGCAAGCCGCAAAAAGCTTCTGGCCTGGGGAGTCGTCATATGGGCTGCGCTAACCGCCTCAGCCGGACTCGCCACCACCTACGCAATGCTGTTCCTTTCCCGCATTGGCGTAGGAGTCGGCGAAGCTGCGTGTGCGCCGACGGCAACGAGCTGGTTAGGCGATCTTTTTCCCCCGTCCAAACGTTCTCGCGTACTTGCCTTCTTCATGATGGGCGTTCCCATCGGCACCGCGCTCGGCAATTTCTTCAGCGGCCCGATCGCGCAAGCCTATGGCTGGCGAGCCGCCATGATTTTCGCAGCGTTGCCGGCGCTGCTCCTCGTCCCCGCCCTGCTGATGCTCCACGAACCCCAGCGCGGCGCGAGCGAGCTCCATCCCCAGCCGCTCGCGCGCGCCTCGATGTGGCGTGTCCTGCGCATCCCCACAATCTGGTGGATCATCGCGTCCGGCGTTTTCCTGAATTTCAACCAATATGCATTCGCAATCTTCCTGCCGGCGTTCTTGACCCGCGTCCACGGCCTCTCTGTCGCGCGTTCCGGAGTCGCCTCGGGAGCAATCTTTCTTGCTGGAGGTGTGAGCGGCGGACTGATCGCGGGCTTTCTGGGCGATTCCGTCGTCCATCGCCGCAAAGACGCCCGCATGCTCTGCGCAGCGGCGTTGGCCATCGTGGCGATTCCTTTTGCATGCGCCGGAATCCTCCAACCTGCCGGATCTCTATACATGGCGATCGTTTTCCTTGCCTTCACCTACGCCTCGCTCACCACCTACTACGGCCTCGTCTACTCCGCCATCCTGGACATCGTCGCGCCCAACCAGCGCGGATCCGCCATGGCCATTTACTTCATGGCGATGTATATGTGCGGCGCGTCCTTCGGGCCGCTGCTCACTGGCAAACTGAGCGATGTCCTCGCCCACCGCGCCGCCGCGCTCGCGGGCTCTGCCTCGGTTACGGAAACGTTCCGCGCCGTCGGCCTTCAACAAGCAATGCTCATCATTCCCGTTCTCTGTGTAGCGCTGGCATTTGTCCTCTACATGGGCTCGCGAACCATTGTCGCGGACATTGCCCGAAGAGAGGCGGTGACAAAAAGCGCAGCTCCCGCTTTCCGATAGCGCACAGGTCAGCGCGCGGGATCCTTCCAGCGCGCGCGGCTGTAGTAAGGTCAAATGACCGCTACTGCGCTCTAACTTAGTGCTTGGGAAGGATTTACCTGCATGGTCCAAATCAAAGGAACGGCCGTTTTGGATACCATCGCCATGGTCAAAAAGCGGGCTGGAGAAGAGGGCTTTAAGAAAATTGTCGCGCTGCTCAATGAGGACGCCAAGAAGTTATTCCAGGGCGAAGTTTTCACTTCCAGCTGGTATCCGCTCGATCTGTTCACGCAGTTTCTCGAAGTGGAAATACGGGAGTCCGCCGGGGGCAACGAGGAACTGCTCATCAAGGGATCCGAAGCGGTGATCGAGCGGCAGCTTCGCGGAATTTACAAAGTATTCGTGAAGCTCGGTTCACCCGAATTCGTTTTGAAGCGGATTGCCGCCGTGCATGCGACCTACTTCCAGGGAGTGGAGATTAGAGTGGAGATGACGGGGCCGGGGAATGCGACGATCCGGTATACGGGATATGAAAAGCAACACCGGATCATCGGATTTGCCATCATTGGGTTTTTCCGGAAGGCTCTGGAGATTTCGGGCGCCAAAAATGTGCAGGCCCGTTTTGCAACTCCCATCGAAGCGGGAAAAGGTTACGCGGAGCTTGCGATTAGCTGGACTTAAGCGGGACACTAGAACCATGCGAGTGAGTCGAGAATGGCTGTTCCGCTGAAAAGTCAGCTGGAACAAAATTGAGGTGTGCAACGTGAAGAACGAGAAACGCGAAAAAGAAAAAGAAAAAGAGGACCGCGCCGCTGCTGCCGCGCCTGAAGAGGAAATTCTACCCAGAAGAGAACGCATCAAGCGCGAAGTCATCGCCTGGATGTGGGTCATCCTGATTTTCCTATTGATTAACGGAACGCTTGGCCAGGCGCGCGTGATTCCGTCGGGCTCGATGGAAAATACGCTGCTGATCGGCGACCACCTGATCATGAGTCGCGTCGGGTACGACGCCGGAGTGCCCTTCACCAATTGGCACGTGCCGCTGTGGCGCAATCCGCGGCGGCAGCAGATTGTGATTTTCCGGTCGCTGGTTCCCCCGGACGCTACCGACGTGATCAAGCGGGTGATTGGACTGCCGGGAGAGACCGTGGACATCCACGACGGCGCCGTGTGGATCAACGGGCAAAAGCTGGAAGAAAAATACACGACCGGGCCTACTGAGCCTTACCAGATGCACACGCCGTACAAGGTTCCGGAGAATTGTTATTTCGTGATGGGCGACAACCGCGGCGATTCGTTTGACAGCCGCTTCGAGGGCTGCATTCCCCGCAATAAAATTATCGGCGTGCCGTTAATCATTTATATGTCGCTGGATGCGCCATCCGGCGCGTGGGAATCCGGCCAGATTGGCGATCGTTTTCTCGCGTATGCGAATGGGATATTGCACCCCAGCACGGTACGGTGGAAGAGGTTGTTCAATACGTTTTGAAGTTAGGCCGTGAGTGGCCAAATCTGAGGCAAAAGGAAGAATCACGTGCAAGAAACCGCGCAGCAATATACGCAGCGAATCCTGAAGAACATTGACGGAAAAGATCCGCTCAAGACGCAAGCCGCGACGGCGAAAGCGTTGAGCAAGCTTCTGAAAGGCGCTCCCGCGTCCAAATTGCGCAAACGTCCCGCGCCGGAGAAATGGTCCGTTGGAGAAATTCTGGCGCATTTGGCGGACGCGGAAATCGTCGTGGCGTGGCGTTTGCGGGCGATCCTGGCGGCGCCGGGCACGCCCATTCAGGCATATGACCAAGATGCTTTGGCGGCTGCACGCAACTACGCAAAGCACGATCCGAAAAAGAGTCTCGAGCACTTTCGCGTGGTGCGCGAAGCGAACCTGGCGTTTTACAAATCGCTCTCACCTGAACAGTGGAAACATCACGGGATGCACGCCGAGCGCGGCGAAGAAACACTCGAACGCATCCTGCACATGATGGCGGGCCACGACATCAACCACACGCAGCAAATCGAGCAGATTCTGAAGCCGAAGAAAAAGTAGGGCGCTGCCGAGAGACGGCCGGACGCTACTCGTCGCCGCGAACGCTCCACCAATCCAGCCGCTCGAATTCAGCCAGCTTTCCGGCGCCGTGCTGGCCATACCAGCCTTGCCATGCTTGCGGGTTATTCGGCACATTCGCATCCGTAATTTCGTGCAGCGCCATGTAGGACCACGCTTTCGTTTGCGCGCTGGTGCTGGAGTCGGAAAGTAGTTCCAGGAATTTGGGAACCATGCGCATGCGCTGAAGGCGCGTAAAATTTCCGCAATCGGAAATGTTGCAGCCGGCACGTTCTCGAACTCTGTCGGAAGAATCCTGCGTGAAGGACTCGAATAATTCGTCGAGCACTTCCTCCTTGCCGAGATACCGCATGCCTTCGACGGCCCACTGCCGCACGGCCGCGTCCGGATCGTGTTTCGCATAGTCGAGAAGCACGGGATGGATTTTGTCGTAGGCGACGCCGCGCCCCGCGAGCATGCCAAGAAAATAAACGGCGGCAGAGCGATACTGCAAATCGGTTTTTGCGCGCTCGATGAGCATGTCGGCGGCCTGCTCGTCCTTCTGCCAGCCGTCGAGCGTGAGATTGATGTCCGCGTTGGCATAGCGCACGCGCAAGTCAGTGGAAAATTGGGAGCGGCGTTCAAGTTGCTTCATGTTATCGGTCGAGCGGATGTGGCCGATCCAGGTTGCGATTTGTTGGTCGAAAATATCGAGAGCGCGCGGGTCGTGGCCGATGGCGCGATCGAGCAATTCTTCCGCTTGGGCCTGCGGCGGAAGAGCCAGCACGCGCTGCACGTCGGCGTCCGTCAGGGCCGTAACGGCAACGTGCTTCTTCGCGGCGTTCGGAACGGATTTCGCGTTGTTTGCCGCGCGGCCGGCGTTAGCGCGTGAATTCGCGAGGGATTTGAGCGTAGCGAATCGCCAGCCCTGCCACACGAACATGCCGCCAGCGAGCGCTACAAATACGGCGAGCGAAACAATCGATGCTGAGCGCGACTGCATCCGCGTTTGCGAGAAGCCAAGCCGCTGAGATGCCCCTTGGGCTGGAGAGTACAAGGTGCTGAAGACCGGAACCTCGAACTCGTCGGAGTAGTCAACGCCTGGCAAGGCTGCCTTGGCATGGAGAAGCCAGAGAACTTGGTCGGAGGGATCGTCGTGGTAAGTGATGCTGGCATCGGCGGGAATTGCGAAATTGACGGGAACGGTTCTGCCGAGGGGATCCACGCCCATAGCGCCAGAAGGAACGGTTTCGCCGGTCTTCCAGAGGACGGTTTTCACGGTGGTGCGGTCTTCGCCTGAACCGCTGACGAACTGGCGGACGCAGGTAAGACGCAGATCAACGCCTTGCTGGGGGATCGCGTCCAGTTTGAGATGAATTCGGCCGGAGACGCTGCTACCCGGAGCAAACGGCAGCGAATCCAATTCGAAATACGTTTCGCCGAAGCGGCGATGGCGAAGAGAAGCGCGCACGGCAAAAAATAGTGGAATGCAGCCGAGGAGACAGAACAGAAACGCGACGAGCGTGGATGCATTCTGTTGCTGGGCAGGTTGCAGGGCGATGGAAACAGCGAGGGGAATCAAAAGTACATTGCAGGCGATGCACACGACCCAGGCGCCGATTTGCTTGTTTTTCTTGAGGCTTTCCGCGCGGCGGACGGCCCAATCCGCTCGCCAAAGCCAGGGCGAATTCCGGTTGGACTCCTGGCGGGCAGCCTGCTTCTCGGAGTTGCGATAGCCAAACCAACCGGCAAGAATCAACGCGGCGCCGATGGACGAAATGAACAACGCTATGCCCGCGCCGGCAATTACCCCGCTAATGGTGGTGCCGGGCTTCGTCGGCGATAGCGAAATCAGGAAGAGCAGCCCGGGGAGCAAAAACATCGCGCCGAAAACCATCAGAAAAGCGGCGCCGCCCTTGGGTGGCCTGGTCATAGCTCCATTTTAGGAGTTATCGCAGACGCCCAAATGGGGCCGAAGTACTAGCATGTTCAGGTAGTTATAACTGGCCGTTCGAGCAGCAGGCGAGAAACCGTCTTGTAGCGCAAATCACTTCTGCGCGGACGGGCTTAGCTGCCGCCGCTGGCCACGGGATCCGCTCCGGCCATCATGATCGGGTGTACCAACTCCTCGGCGACCGTTACGAACTCTTCCTGCGAAACGCGGTCCGGGCTATTCACCCATTGTTTCACAGCACCATAAATAGCCCAGCTTGTTGTGGCGGCAATCAGTTCGGGAGAGATGCGACGCTCCATGGGATGGAGGCGAAATCCGTCCAGCAGCACGAGGCGGATCTGATCAATCACAGTGGCCTGCAGAAACGGCTGAAATTGGTGCTGTTTCGAAAAGAGGGAGTCCTCGACTTCCGTCAGATAGTCGCAAACGGCCAGGATAATGACCCGAAATGCGGACGAGCATGTGCCGTCGAACCGCACGTTCCGTTGCTCGAGGAGCCGCAAAAAGCTGACGCGGACGAACTCTTCGAGGAGCGCGAATTTGTCGGGATAGTGGGCATAAAAGGTGGCACGGTTCAGCGTGGCGGCTTCCGTGATGTCCTGGACAGAGATTTTGTCGAACTCTTTTTCCTTGAGGAGTCGATGCAGGGAGTCTTGTAGGAGCTGGCGGGTTCTGCGAATCCGTGGGTCCAGGCGTTCGCAGTCTTGATGAAGCATTGCTCCTCCTGGATCATTATAACAGAAAGTGTTGTTTACAAGACAGATGTCGTGTGGTAAGTTATGCAACTACTGTTGTGTATGCTGCATCTGATGATTGGGAGGCTGTATTCTATGTCTACACTGATTCGTTTCGACTCGAGCCCCATGGGCGAGAGTTCTATTTCTCGAAAGCTGACCACGAAATTTGTGGAAACCTGGCGGAAGACCCATTCCGGCGGCAAGGTGATCGAGCGGGATTTGACCACGCTGGGGCTGAAGCCGATCGACGTGATCTGGCTCGCAGCGATACAAACACCGGAGGCGGCACTGACCAAGGAGCAGAAGGAGGCGATAGCGCTTTCGGATTCCCTGATTGCCGAACTGCAGCAGGCGGATGAGTACGTCTTTGGCGTGCCAATGCACAATTTCAGCATCCCGTCGACGCTGAAACTGTGGATCGATCAGATTGTCCGTGGAGGAAAAACCTTCGCGTATGGAGGAGCGGACGGGCCGAAAGGGTTGCTGACGGGGAAAAAGGCCACGGTCTTGATTGCCAGCGGCGGAGTCTACGGGCAAGAGAGCGCGCTGGCCGCGTTCAACTTTGTTGCGCCTTATCTACGGACGATGTTCGGATTCCTGGGCGTCACCGATGTGACGATCATTTCCGCCGAGGGAACCGCGCAATTGAGGTCCGGCAAGGTGGATGTGCAGGAATTCCTGGCGCCAACGCTGGAAAAAGTGCACACGCACGCGAGTCACTGAGCGACACGAATCAAGGAAGGAGGAGAACGGAAAATGAAAATAGCATCGCTGATCGCACGCTTACTTCTGGGGCTAATTTTTCTGTTGTTCGGGCTGAACGGCTTTCATCAGTTCATTCCCATGCCGCCGCCAGCGGGGGTAGCGGGGCAGTTCCTGGCCGCGGTGGTGGCGTCTCCCTATTGGGTGGTTATTTTTGCCACGCAGGTGATTGGAGGGTTGTTGTTGCTGGTGGGCCGGTTCGTGCCGCTGGCGCTGGTGATTCTGGGTCCGGTGATCGTCAATATACTTTCCTTCCACGCATTTATGGCTCCCGCCGGGCTGCCCTTTGCCGCCATCGTGACCGCGCTCTGGATTGTTGTGGCCATCAGGAACAAACAGCATCTGGCAGGGCTGTTTGTGGCGAAGTCGGAGTAAGCGTCGAGGGAGAGATGTGCGGAGAAATCTGAGTCTCTCCCTGCTACTTCTCCATCTAACCCGGCAGCAAGCGAGAGAGATTATTCATGCAGATTGGAATTGACAGTTTTGCGGCAGCGATTTCCGATCCGGCTACGGGTATCAAGCTGAAGCCGGCGGAGCGCATGCAGAATCTGATCGAAGAGATCGAACTAGCCGATCGGGTGGGGCTGGACGTGTTCGGCATTGGAGAGCATCACCGGGCGGAGTTTCTGGACTCCGCGCCGGTGGTGATTCTTTCCGCCGCCGCGGCGCGAACGAAAAATATCCGGCTCACAAGTGCGGTGACGGTGCTGAGCGCGGCGGACCCGGTTCGCGTTTTTCAGGAATTCGCGACGCTCGATCTGATCTCCAATGGACGGGCGGAAATTGTGGCGGGCCGCGGATCGTTCATCGAATCGTATCCGCTCTTTGGGTTGCGGCTGGAGGATTATGATGCGCTGTTCTCCGAGAAGCTGGATCTGCTGCTGAAGATCCGCGAGAACACCGAGGTCCATTGGTCGGGCAAGCACCGGGCCGAGCTGACGGGTCAGGCTATTTTTCCGCGGCCGCTTCAGAATCCTTTGCCGATATGGGTGGGAGTCGGAGGGACACCGACTTCGTTTGTGCGCGCGGGGATGCTCGGATTGCCATTAATGGTGGCGATTATCGGCGGCAAGCCGGAAGAGTTCCGGCCGCTGATTGATTTGTATCGCGAAGCGGGGAGGCGGGCAGGTCACGCGCCGGAGAAGCTGCGCGTGGGCCTCCACATGATCGGTTTTCTCGGTGACACGACGGGTGAGGCCGCTGATGATTTTTTTCCGGGATACGCGCACACGTTCACCGAAATCGGCAAAGAGCGCGGGTGGCCGCCAACGACGCGCGCGAAATTCGACGCGGTGCGCGGGCCGAAGGGAGCGTTGCTGGTCGGCGACGCGGAAGCGTTGGAGAAGAAAATCCTGTACTTCGATAAGTCTCTGGGCGGGATTTCGCGGCTGACGTTTCAGATGGGGGTGTCCACGCTGCCGCACAATAAGATGAAGCGCGCGATTGAAATCCTGGGGACGCAATTGGCGCCGGGGCTTCGCAAGAAGCTCGCTGCGCGCGGCGCCGGGGCATAGTCAGACTTCGCAGTTCCTCCCACATTTTTGCTTCTCCTTGACAATCTACACATCCTCGCATATATAGGTAGAACGTCTAGGAGGCGCGATGCCGATCGAGAAATCGGACCTGCTGCAGGGCACGCTGGACATGCTCATCCTGAAAATTGTGGCGCTTGGGCCGGTCCATGGTTACGGCATTTCGCTGCGCATCCGGCAAATTTCGAAGGAAGTTTTGCAGGTGCAGCAAGGATCGCTTTATCCCGCGCTACATCGCCTGGAAAAACGCGGGTGGCTTGCCGCGGAATGGGGCGAATCAGAAAAAGGGCGGCAAGCCAAGTTCTACAAGTTGTCGGCGAAGGGCCGGAAGCAACTGGCGAGTGAAGAATCAAATTGGAAGCGGCTGGCGGGAGCGGTGGTCAACATTCTTCAAACGGTGGAATAGGAGTTAGTCATGACCTGGTGGAGGTCTTTCTTTCCCAAACGCGCTTCCGATGAGCAGATGAACTCCGAGCTTCGCTTTCACATCGAAGAGTTGACGGAGGAAAACATCGCGGCGGGTATGACACCCGAAGAAGCGCGCCGGCGCGCCATTCTCGAATTTGGCGGGCACGAACAGATCAAGGAAGATTTGCGGGACGTCTACCGCGTGCGAATCGTCGAAAGCACGATAGCCAATCTGAAATCCGCATTTCGGTTCATCCGCAAGTCGCCGTCGTTTTCCATCACCGTGATTTTGACACTTGGGCTGGGGATCGGGGCGAACAGCGCCGTTTTTTCGGCAATTGATGCGATTCTGCTGAAGCCTTTGCCGTTTCCAGACGGCGACCAACTGATGGTGGTCGAGCAGAAGCACGTGAAGGTGGACAATCCGGTGACGGCGGTGGCGCCGGTGCGGCTGGAAGAGTGGAACCGGATGAATTCGACGTTCCAGGCGATGACGGGGTATTTCACGGAAGATGGGTCGGAGACGTCGGGGATACTGCCGGAGAAAGTGACGCAGGCAGCGGTGGGACCGAGATTCCTGCAAGTGTGGGGCGTGGCGCCGGCGATGGGGCGCGATTTCAGTTCCGAGGAACTACACGAGGGAGGGCCGGACGCGATGCTGATCAGCGACCGGTTCTGGCGGAGGCGCTTCGGTGGGGACCCGGGAACGATCGGGAAAAAGCTGCGCATTGGAAAAAACTCGTACACGATTGTGGGAGTGATGCCGGCATCGTTTTTGTTTCCGAACCGGGACGTGGATCTGTGGTCGCCGGTTCCCGCGGACTCGAAGCATGCGCAGGACAGAAGGTCCACGTGGTACAGCGTAGTCGGACGGTTGAAGCCCGGAATCAGCGTGGAACAAGCGCGGGCCAACCTGGCGACGGTGCAGGCGCAACTCGGAAGACAATATCCGGAAACGGACGAGGACCTGAGCGTGAGAATCAAACCGCTCAAAGAGGCAACGGTGGGAGGGGCGAGAGAATCGTTGTGGGTATTGTTCGGCTCGGTGACGCTGCTACTGCTGATAGCGTGCACGAATATTGTGGCGTTGCTGCTGGCGCGGGCGACGCAGCGGCAGCATGAGATCTCGGTGCGCTTTTCTCTGGGTGCAGGGCGAGGGGCCATTGTGGCGCAGTTGCTGACGGAGACGTTTGTGCTGGCGCTGCTGGGAGCGATGCTGGGATTGGTAATGGCGACGGGGGCGTCGAGCGTGTTTCGGTCACTGGCCGCGAGCCTGCCGCGGGTGGAAGAAATACGACTGGATGGGCGGATTGTTCTGTACTCGCTGGGATGCTCGCTGGTGGTGACGCTGCTTTGCGGATTGCTGCCCGCGCTTCGAAGCACACGGAAGAATCTGTCAGGAGGGCTGGGGCAGGTCAGCCGGACGCAAGTTTCGACGCGGAACCCGCTGCAATGGCTGCTGGTGGGAGTGCAGGTGGCGCTGGCAGTGACGCTGCTGGCGGGGGCAGGATTGCTGCTTCGGAGTTTCCGGGAGCTAGGGCGGGTATCCACAGGATTCGACACGAGCCACATCCTGACGCTGGAAATCAGCATGAGCTGGGGCGAAACAGCGGACATGAAGGGATTGCGACAGAGGACGGATCGGATTCTGGAAGCGCTGCGAAGCGTGCCCGGAGTGGATGCAGCGGCCATTTCAGTGGGTGTGCCGGGAGTGCCTTACGAATTCGAGACGGAACTGAAACTAGCGGAAGGCCGAGCGGAAGCGGAGCCAAAAATCATCGCAGAAAACCGGTACGTATCCGCGAGCTACTTCAACACCATGGCGATTCCGATGCTTGCGGGAGAGGTTTGCCGGGAGACGGAAGGGGCGCCGGGAGTGGTGGTGAACCGGTCGTTCGCAAACGCGTACTTTCCCGGGTCGGAGGCCATCGGGCACCACCTGGTGGCGACAAATCTTGGATATTCGGGGAACGCGGAGATTGTGGGAATTTCCGGAGATGCCCGCGAGGCAGGGCTGGAGCGGGCTTCGGCGCCGACGGTGTACTGGTGCGCGCCGGTTGCGGAGCCAGGGAGCTACTTTTTGTTGCGAACGGAAAATGGGCCGATGACGGTGGCGGAATCGGTAAGAGGGAAGATTCACGAAGTGGAGCCGACGCGTTCGGTGTACGACATGCGGCCGCTGGAGGAACATTTTTCCGATGCGCTGGCGGAAAATCGGCTGCGCACCATACTTTTGAGTTTTTTTGCGGTCACCGCGGTGTCACTGGCTTGCGTTGGCTTGTACGGGACGCTGAGTTATGCAGTGAACGTGCGGCGGCGCGAAGTCGGTTTGCGGCTGGCGCTTGGAGCTTTACGCGGGCAGATCGTGAAACAGTTCCTGTTTCAGGGACTGGGAGTTTCCTTGCTGGGCTGCGCGGCGGGTTGGCTTCTTGCGGCGGCGTTCACGCGTGTTCTCTCTGGAATGCTCTATGGCGTGTCGCCGACGGACGCGGTGACTCTACTGACGGTGATTCTGGCGGTGATGATAGTGGCGACGTTTGCCTCGCTCTTTCCTGCAATTCGCGCGGCGCGCGTCGAGCCTATGCAAGTTCTTCGAGATGAGTAAGCAGTTGTCTCCAGCGTGTACAGCCTGAAAAGGGCGTACAAACGCAAAGAGTACGGGCGCAATTCAAGAAGAAATACTTTAATGGACGGCTTTTGTTCATCCGCTCCCCAGGTTCCGGAGTAGTAGTTAACACGGGGAATTCCGGGGTGGACTGAAAGCTCGGTTGGATTTCCACGAAATTCATTCTGGGGGATAGCGATGAATTCGCGAGATGGTAATGGTGTGCCTTTGCAACCGGAAGAATCACATACAACGGACCGGAGATCGTTTTTGAGAAAGGCTTCGGTTGGGGCGGGCAGCGCTTTGGCGTTGGGCGGACTTGTGGAGCTGGCGTCCGCGGGAACGAAACCCTTCAAGACGAAGCAGGATGACCACGATCATGATCATGACGACGAGTATTTGCGGCGGCGCGATCACGACATCCTGATTGCCGCGGAAATTGCAGAGGCGCTGGCCGTGACGACGTACACGAACATTATCGAGACGGCTCCTTTCTTCCCAAATTTGCCGAGCGACGACCAGGGCTATCTGGTGGCGGCGCGGCAGGAGGAGATGTCGCACTATCTCCTGGAAAAATCAGTGACCGACGACCCTTCTCCTTTCCAATCCTTCTTCTATCCTGCCGGAATGTTTGTGGACACGCAGACGACATTGAATGTGCTGGTCACGCTGGAAGATGCGTTTATTGCCGCGTATCTGGTCGGCGTGCGCCATTTCAGCACCTCGGATTTGCGGGTTACCGCCGCGCGCATCATGGGCATTGAAAGCGATCACCGGACACTGGCCCGTGTTATCGGTGGAGACGTGGCGCCCGTGAACGGCGGCCCGATTGCGGCAATCACGGGGATTCAAGGCGTGGCGGAAAGCATCGCTCCGCCCAACAACAATGGGTATGAAAGAACGTTGTGCTGGAACAGGATCGAGCAGGCAGTGGCGGCGCTAACACCGTTTGTGGATATCACCGCCGCGAAGTCCGCAGGATTCGATGTCTCCAAATCGTTCGCGTTTGATCCCTTCACGCCGACGCTGCCTT
Organism: Candidatus Acidiferrum sp.; assembly: GCA_035313865.1. GTDB lineage: Bacteria > Acidobacteriota > Terriglobia > Acidiferrales > UBA7541 > Acidiferrum. The sequence continues at coordinate 5,317 of DATFZY010000104.1, read as the reverse complement.
CCGCGCTGGGGGCGTTTATTTCCTTTACTGGGTGCTAGTAAATTGTGACTGACAAAGAGGGCGCGGGCCTGCTTAAGGTCCGCGCCTATTTTTTCGCGCACGGCGGGAAATATGCCGTGGACACGCTGATAAGCGCCGCGTGCGAGAGATCCCGGTGAACTGATTTCTCTATCGGAGATTAGCGGGCGGCGACGCCTTTTGGCTGGCTAAAGCCGGAAACGATGCCGAGCTGCTGAAGAAAGCCGAGATAGTCCGCACTGACGTCGGAGTCCGTGATTTTCCCGTTGGCGAGGTGATTGATCGTAATACCTTCGATGGAGACTTTTTTATTGGACCCGGGGATGCCGCGGAATTCCCGCTTGTGTGTTCCGGAGATGCTCCAGGAAACGACGACTTTGTCTTTTTCCGCGATCATGTCCACCACAGTGATATGTAAATCGGGGAAAGCCGCGATGAACTGCGTGACGTTGCGTTTGTAGGCTTCCGGGCCGACAGCCGAGCCTGTCAGCTGCGGGTCGTTGAGCCCATGGCTGGGAGAGATAATTTCGTTAACCACTTCGAGGCGGCGCTTGTTCCAGACTTCTTCGTAGAGGCGGCGGACGATGGCTTTGGTTTCTGTCGACATAGAGCGTCCTCCTCGGCGGGGGCTAGGGCGAACTCCCTGAAGATTGGCCTCGCCGCACGAAACCATAAATGGGGAGTGGCGGGGTGAGGCTGGGCAGAGGTTACTCCGAAGGATGGCGGTTTGCAATCCGGCTTCGCGACGTTCAAGGGAGCCCGGCACCAATCGTTGGGCGCAAAACCAGGATCAGCGGAAGAGTTCGCGCAGCTTTTCGTGCCGGAATGCGAAGATGCGGCGGACGTCGGGAGCGACGAGCAGCTTGTTGATGATGGCGCCGCCGAAAACGGCATAGGTTACCTGATCGCGGACGGCGGTGAGGCGTTCGCGCTCGACGAAGGTGTGCTCGTGGTGCCAAAGACGGTAGGGGCCACGGAGCTGGTCGTCTACAAACCGGTGGGGTGGTTCCCAGGCGGAGATTTTGCTTTCCCAGCGGATGGGGATGCCGTGAAGCTTGAGGCGATATTGGATGCGCGCGCCCGCGGCCATGCGGATGGGCTGCGGCGTGAGGACATGGAAATTGAGCCAGGGCGGAGTGAGCGTTTCGAGATTGCCGGCGTCCGAAAAGAAGCCAAACACTTCATCGATGCGACGCTGGAGCAGAAGCTCGGATTCAAACGTAAAAACCTTCATGGTTAGAGTCTGCACTAATTGGCGCGGATCGTTGCGGCAATCGGGTCGAAAGAGGAATCGCCGGCTGGCGAGCAGGAGAATTAGGGGAGCATGCGAATCAGTTCATGCTCATTTTCGTCCAGCAAATAGAATGCGATGAAAGTCATAGGCTGGGTATCGGAAGCATTGTCGAAATGCAGCATTCTTTTGTTGGGCGGTTCAAAAAAGGCATCGCCATGGTGCAAGGTCTTCACGGGCTCGCCTTCGACCTGAAAAGTGACCGAACCGCTTGCAATGTAACCAACAACCGGACAGGGATGATCGTGAAGTCCGGTGGCTTGGCCGGGCTCGAAATCAATCTGCTTGATTTCAGCCCGTCGGGTTGTTTTGGAAGAATCGAGCAGGGCCGTAAGAAGGGGCTTGCGGATGATCGTTTGTTGTTTTTTTTCTGGATGCATAAAAGGCCTTCCATTCGTCAGGAAAGCTTCAGTTTCGTCTCATTCGATGCGTGGAAAAGCGCGTGTGTCACAGCTGCTTTCAAAGGCCGCCGGGGGGAACCCGCCTTAACGCTTTGAGCGCAGCCGGCCCCGTTAAACGCCGAAGTCTTTGACAGTCCCCGTCAATTTGCTTAGAGTGCGAACAATAGTAGCCCGGATACCGACTGACACCTGCGCGCCTGTTTCGTTCGATCAGCGAGCGATTTGGTGCGGAGACGCATGGCGTTGGTTTCTGATCAGGCTGCCAGTCTTCCCGGACGAAACGCGATTCTCGCAGAGTTAAATTTCTCGGAGGGGAATATTGATGAAAGCAAGAAAAAACATTCTTTCGCGAGTGAGCTGGCTGCTGGTGCTGGTGGCCGTCCTTTTTCCCGCCGGTAATGTCGCGGCGCAGGATAACGGCAGCCGCGCTGCCGGAGCCATGATGGGCGGTTTCTTCCTTATCTTTTTCTTACTTGGGATTGCGATTTATGTCTATATGGCTTTGGCTCTTCAAACGATCGCGCAGAAGACCAATACGGAAAATGGATGGCTAGCGTGGATTCCGATCGGCAACATCTTTCTGATGTGCAACATCGCCAGAAAACCAGCGTGGTGGATCATCCTGTGTCTCATTCCGTTGGTGCAGATCGTGATTTTCATTATTTTGTGGATGGGCATTGCCGAAGCGCGGAACAAGCCAAGTTGGTGGGGAATCATGCTGATCGTTCCCATCATGAATATCGTTATGCCGGGGTATCTGGCCTGGGCGGATTGATTTGGAGGGCATGTGGAGGCGCTCCGAAGCGCCTCCGTGCCTTCTCTTCGATTGAGTAGGACTAAATTTTAGCAGCGACTTCGCCGCTCGCCAGTTTGCTACCGAGTGGCTCCTTGTTCCCCGCTCGCTCGATGCGAAACGTAAAACAACCCGCTGTTGTGCTGTGCACCTGGAGATAGTCGACGCGCGCATCAGCGAATAGTTTTTCGATGGCCGGTTCGAACTGTCCGTCATCCACATATTCCTGCGCCACGAAGCAGCGGCCTCGCGAATACGCTTCGAGTGTGCGCGGGCTGCCGCGAAGCTCCTCAGGAAAGGGCCCGCTTTCTGAGTAGCGCTCGCAAGATTCGGCGTGGATATAGACCGGACCCGGCTGGGGATTCGATTCGATACCCGCGAAGCGGTCATAGGAAAAGAGAATTCTGGAATCTTTGCCGGGGATCGTAAGGTCAAGGCAGTGGCGGCAGGGCGCGGCGTCCACAGAAAGCTCTTTGTGGGCCGGGAAACCGTAGACGGGCGCCCGCATAGTGGAGCGGACTTCTTCGGCAACTTCCGTTGGAATAGCAACGATTCGGAATGGATTCATGGTTCTTCCCCTCATCTCAATCTATTGAAGCAGCGCGAGCACAGCGTGCTCTTTACATGAGGGATTGTGCGCCAGCCATGCTGCTTCCTTCTATCCGGCATCGGCGTTCAAACTCGTCCAGGACGGTGTAGGCTGCTGCGAGAGGCCCAGAACAAATGGTGGGTATCCTGGTCCACGGAAACAATCACTTTATTCTGAGCGGGCCGCAGCCTGGCGAAGCGGAGGCGTTGGCTCTGGCGCGGCATTGGTCGGTTGTGCAGATTGGCGAAGAGAAATCGCGATCCTTTGGCCTTTGGGAGATCCGTGCAAAGGAGTTCCGGGAGAATTTAGAGTGGGCAGTTATCTTGCCAGGAGACCGGGAGATTTCGACTGGTGCCTCACAGCTCCTGGAAGAGCTGGCTGCGCGAGGAATCGAGATTCGCCGGTTCCATAAGGGTTGTTGGTAAACCGCAGCGCCATTCACGGCGCGAGGCGAGCGCCTTGGTTTCACTGACAAAAAAATTGCGGCAGGATGTTTCCATCCTGCCGCGGGGTGCTAGACGATGAAAGGTTCTTAGAAACGGCGCACGGAGGTCGCCACGAGATTCGTGAAGACCGGCTGAGCCGTGGAGGAGGAAACGATGGCGAAGGTCGCCACCAAAGCGCTTTGGCCGCGGCCCGAGGAAACCGTTGTGTTGATGGAGACGGTTTGCTGCGTACCGGCGGCCAGGCGGCCAACGGTTACAACGACCTCATTGCCCAGCACGGATATTGTGTCGCCGAGAGTTCCGGCAAAAGTGACGTCGGGCGACCTCGCAGTCTCCAGCTGACGAAAAAGATCGTCTTTACTGGGCCGCCTGCGGAACTAGCCCCGGGCGAACAGGGATGGAAGGACACCGTCCGCGTGGATCCCATCACCGTCACCCAAATCATCGTAAAGTTTGAAGGGTTTGCCGGCCGCTACGTCTGGCACTGCCACCTCCTCGAGCACGAAGACAACGAAATGATGCGGCCATACATCATCACGCCGTGTGAGGATGTCGCCAAAAACAAAGATTAGAAGTTGACACGGGGCGGCGGCCACTGCTCAGACATCAAGAGGTGAGAAGCACGAGGTTAAGAGACTTGGAGCGAAGGGCTTGGTCAAAGCTCACGAGCTTCATGTCCACTGTCTCAGCAAAAGCCAAAAGATACGAGTCTGACCAATCCTTCGGCGCGGGACGTCTTTGCTGAGAAAAAGCGCGGAAGCGGATTTCGAGAGCGGAGGGCTCTTCGGCGAGGAAGACGCGGTCGTCCTCCAGCCATCGGTCATAAGCTCGCCAAGCCTCTGCTTGACTCAGGACCTTGTCTGCGCCGCCCATGACCGCATCGGTTGTGAGGAGGCGCAACAAACCCAGCTGAGTATATCGGCAGAAGCAGATACGCGCATCGTCGCCGAGTGATGCAAACCAGGCGTGAGCAACGGAATAATGCAGGTGCCGCTCGTACGAGAGAGCCAGCCAAACGTTAATATCAGGGAAAAGGAATGAGTTCGAAGATCTTGGCATTATCGATCTCAAGCGTGCCCGGACTTTTCGAAGGAACAATAGGGAAAGAGATGCGGCGCTTGCGCTTTTTAGGGCCACCGCGTAATTCAATTTCAACGCCGCGAAGAATCAGTCGCTTCACGGAGCTTTTCTCCCGGGCAGCCTTCGATTTCAGCTCCCGGTAGAGTGGATCGGGTATGTCCACGGTGGTGCGCATATTTAGATCATACCATATTTATGGCAGGAGGGACTTCGGCTTCTAAATCGGCGGCTATCTACCCAGCAAAACAAAAAGGGCCGCTGAGTGATCAGCGGCCCTTCGCAAAATTATAGATTTGATTTGCCTTTGACTCGATACGATCTGACAGAATCCGCCCGAATCCTGGATTAAACCAGGTTGTAAACCGAACGTGTATCCCTACGGTCCGTGAGGACCGCGGCATACATTTGCGTGGCATAGTCCGCACACCATAGCGGATTGAGCCACGACTACTTTAGAAAGGAGGTGATCCAGCCGCAGGTTCTCCTACGGCTACCTTGTTACGACTTCACCCCAATCATGAGTCATACCTTGGGCGCTTGCCTCCTTGCGGTCGGCGCGGCGACTTCTAGTACAACTCACTTTCGTGATGTGACGGGCGGTGTGTACAAGGCCCGGGAACGTATTCACGGCGTCGATCTGATACGCCATTACTAGCGATTCCGGCTTCATGCAGTCGAGTTGCAGACTGCAATCCGAAC
>DATFZY010000103.1:0-48541 GCA_035313865.1 Candidatus Acidiferrum sp. | reverse complement strand
GCTACAACGTCCTGATCAGCAGTGAAGGCAAGACCCTGGTTCAGGCGCGCTACGCCGTGCGTAACAACCAGCGGAATTTCCTGAAGGTCACGCTGCCTGCGGGCGCAACATTGTGGAGCGCTTCTCTCGCAGGGAAACCCGTTCGCCCGGGACAAGCGCCGGATGGCGGTGTCTTGCTGCCTCTGGAAAAAGCGCACGCCGGAGAAGAAGCTCCGGAATTCGCTGTGGAACTTGTCTACGTCGCTCGCGGTACCGCGTGGAATGACAAGGGACAGTTCAAGCTGGCGCTGCCCGCACTCGATCTGCCAGTTTCGCGAACTGGATTACTTGTTTATCATCCACCGCTCTTCAAAGTGACAACAGAGACAGGCGCATTCCAGGTGGAGGCCTACGAAGCGCCGGCTTCTGCGGCTTTGAATACACCGATAACAGAGAATGGCAGGAATGTAGCTGCGACTTCCGCCCCTGCACCGAGTGCCGTTAACACCTCTTCCACAGGCGCGGCGATCTTCATGAACGTCGTCACTATGGATAAAGAGCAGTCGGATGCTCAGAAGCTCGTCGACGATTTCAAAAAGACGCTATCCGGAGGGAAAGCCGTCGGAATTCTTCCCATCAAAGTTTCCTTTCCCTCCTTCGGTCCATCCTTATTCATGGTTTCCGAACTCACCGCAGAAAATCAGGCTCCCAGCGCGGAGCTGAATTATCAACACGAGAAAAAGGCAGGTGGGCGATGAAAAAAAGCTTACTGGCAGTTGCGTTGCTGATAGGTGTCCCCGCATTTGCACAAGACAAGGTTAATCCACCCGTTCCACCGGCGGGCAACGTCACGCTTCCGCTCGAGGAATACAATCGGCTTCTCGAACTGGCAAGCAAGACGCCGCGGCACGTGGAAAATGCGCCGTTGCCCTATTCCATCAAGCGCGCCGATATCAAGCTGAAAGTCGCCAACGAAACGGTCATGGGAACCGTTCAGCTGCAAGGCGAAACATTCAACCATGGGGAAACGAAAGTCGCGCTCACTTCCGGAATGACCATTCTGGACGCGCGCCAGGAAGGTAAAGGCTTGCCGCTCGAGCAGGAAGGCCGCACGCAAACCGCAATACTCGCCGGGCCAGCTGAGTTTTCCGTTGTGCTCGATGCAGGATTGTCCCTGGGCATCGAAACGGGCCGCGCGTCGTTTAATTTGCCGGTCCCGTTTGCGAGCAGCGCCCGTCTGACGCTCATTGTTCCGGGCGATCACACGAACGTCCGCCTCAGCCCGGGATTGATTACCAGTCGCGAGTCCGAAAATGGACAGACCACCATTGAAGCCACGCTCGCACCAGGCCAGGTCGCCAACATCTGGTGGGCGACGCGCGAAGTGGTCGCGCCGGTCGTCCCCCGCGAAGTGCGTTTTCTTTCCAATATAAAGACACTCGTTTCCGTGAGCGAGGCGGACATTCGCCTGGCCGTGCTGGCGGATATCACTGTCGTTCAAGGAGAGCCCGCGCAATTTGAAGTGGAAGTTCCCGCGGGCTATGAAGTCACGGGAACGTCAGGCGCATCAGTGGATTCCAGCGACGTGCAATCGGGCGTTCTGACATTAAAAGTAAACGCGTCCGCGCAGCGCAGCCATCAATTTCTGATCTCCATGGAAAAAACCATCGGCGTTACAAAAGCCGGCGTGCCATTTCTCAGCATCAAAAACTCGCAGCGAGAAACCGGCGAAGTGCTGGTCGAAGGCGTTGGCACGATGGAACTGACATCGACCGAAGGCGGCAGCCTGAAGCGCATGGACATCAAGGAGACGAATCCCTATCTGCGTTCGCTGGCGCGTTCCTCTTCGCAGGCAGCGTTCCGCTATCATCGGCAGCCAAATGAAAATCCGACGCTGGCTCTCGAATGGACGCGCTTCCCGGACAGCAGCGTGCTCGCCGCCGTTGCTGAGCGAGCCGTTGTGACGACCCTCGTAACCAACGAAGGACGATCGCTTACGGAAGTAAAGCTGACGGTCAAAAACCAGGCCCAGCCATTCTTGAAAGTGGAACTGCCTGCCGGAGCGACGATCGTCTCCGCCGAAATTGCCGGAGAAAAGGTGAAGCCAGTTGAGGGTTCTGACGGCAACCGCGTGCCGCTATTGCGCGTCGGATTCCGTCCGACGGGATCGTACGAAGTATCCTTCGTCTTCATGCACTCTGGCACTCCGTTCGCGAAAAAGGGCGGTTCCGAGATTTCGCTGCCCAAAATGGACATCCCCATCAGCATCCTGCAATGGGAAGTGTTTCTCCCCGAGCAGTACAAGGTAAAAGATTTTGGAGGCGATGCCATCGCCGCAAATCTTTTGCCAGAATCATTTGAGGAAGCGGGAATGGCAGGACCCGAGGGCTCGTACCGCACAAGCACGGGATCTGGCGGCATCGTCAGTGGCGTTGCGCCGCTCCCCCTCATGTCTGGGCAGATGGGCGGTTACATCGTGGATCCCAGCGGAGCAGTTGTCGTGAACGCGCAAATCAATGTCACGCAGTTGGATACGGGAGTCCAACGAAATGCGGTGACCGATTCCTCAGGCCGGTGGATCGTTTCTAACATTCCTTCAGGACGGGTAAAGGTCACGGCCAGCTCACAAGGCTTCAAACGTTTAGAGAGCAACCTCAGCTACGACGCGAACAATCCAACGTCTTACAATTTTGCTCTGCAGATAGCCTCGACGGCAGAAACGGTTGAAGTGATGGTCGAGGCCAACCAGATCAACTCACTGCCGATGAACGGACGCGACCAGAAGCAAAAAGAGAAAGATACCTCGAATGCCAGCGCGGCTTCTTCCAATGTCTTCAGTCTTCAGCAGCGTGTGGCAGGTGTGCTTCCAGTTCGAGTGGACGTGCCCCGGGCGGGTACTTCCTACAGCTTTGTCAGGCCGCTCGTCCTGGACGAGGAAACAAAACTCACCTTCACCTATAAGACCAAATAGACGCATCGCGTTTAGCGAAGCATGTGCAACCAAACCGGCCAGGGAAGACCATTCCCCTGGCCGGCTCAGTTTTGCCCATTCACAATCTCACCCGAAGATGGCCCCCGCACGGGGTTCCAACCGGCGCACGGGAACTAAGTGTGGCATAAACAGGAATTTAGGATGACCATCACAATGAGAACAGCCGCGCTTGGAGTCGATTGAAGTTCTAGGAAACTCGAAGCCCCACAGCCGCCGTCTAAGCTCAAAGGCCACGCGGGAACGAGGGCCTATTTTGGGAGCCGCTGGAGTACATTAGATCGGGTATGGTTTTGGGAAGGCTGATATGAAGTCAATCGTTCGGCTGTTGTCGATCTCACTTCTAAGTTTGTTGGCCGCTGGAGCACCCGGGCCAGCCGCAGCTCAGTCTGCACAAGATCCTCCGCCTCCCCAGAGCCAGAGCTCTGGCCAATCGACAAGCGGCCAGCAACCGCCCCAACGTGGCGGCGAGCGGCGTCCCGGGCTGTTTGGCAAAGTGACCGCGCTTCACGCTCAATCTATCGAAATAGCCACGCAGAGCGGCGACGCCGTCACCGTTAAAATCAGCGGAAGCACGCAATTCCGGAAAGAACGTCAGGAAGCGAAGCTCAGCGATTTCAAGGTCGGCGACACGGTGTTCGTGCGGGGTCAGGAAAACGCCGATCATAGCTGGACCGCGGAAATGATTGGTGAGCGCCCGGCCGGCGGTTTTGGTGGCGGACCTCGGTCAGGCGGCGCTAACAATAGTTCCGAGGGCGGTGGCCCAGGTGCTGGGGGAGCGGGCGGCGGCCGCCCGTTTGGTGTGCTCGGCCAGGATTATGTTATCGGCGAAGTGAAAGCCGTTGACGCGCCCAAATTGACCATTCTCCGCCCTGACAACGTCACGCAGACTGTCGAGCTGAATGAAGAGACGTCTCTGCGCAAGGGCCGCGACAGCATCACCATGGCGGATATTCAGGTAGGCGACCACATTTTGGTGCGCGGCGCGACAGCTGGCGGCGCGTTTCAGCCCAAATCCGTAATGATGATTGGGCCGGACCAATGGAAGCGCATGCAGGAAATGTTGGCCGGTGGCTCGGCCGCAAACGCTCCGAAAGACAACAATCAACCGCAGAAACCGCCGGAGCCGCCACATTGAGATTGTTCGTTCGGACTTTTATTTTTCTTGTGGCCCTGGCCGTCGCAGCTCCAAATCTGCTCGCACAAGAAAATACCTCTGCGCCACAGCCGCAGGCTCCTGCGCCGGTGGCGCCACAGACTCCGACGGTCTCCTATCAAATCACAGGGTCGGTTCACAGCGGCAAGACGCCGCTGCCTGGAGTCACGCTGACGGCCTCGAACACTCTGACCGGAAAGAAGTACACCGCCGCGACTCTCTCCGACGGAACTTTTGTTTTGACCAATTTGCCGCGCGGACGCTACGTCCTGCGCGCCGAGTTCATGGGATTCGCCGTGTTGACTCAGGAAGTCGTTCTCAATCCCGAAAATACCGCGGGCAAAGCCGACTTTGAGATGATCCTCGCCTCGCGACAGCAGGAAGCGACAGAACGCGCGGCCGTTACCACCGCGGGCAATCGCGGCTTCCAAAGTCTCTCCGTTGACTCCACCGGGCCGACGAACGATGGCGTGGGTTCGACCGGCGCGCCAGCCATCACCGCGAGCGATCTATCCAGCCTTCCACTGAGTGGCGCCGGCGCGGATGCGGCAACCGAATCGCTGAGCGTTACCGGCGTGCAGGGGCGCACACAGGATTTTGGCGCGGGCAATGAAGGTGAACTTCAAGACCGCATCCAGGAATTCCGCGACCGCGCGCAACAGCAGGGTCTTGGCGGCTTCGGGGGCGGTGGCGGCGGATTTGGAGGCCCGGGAGGGCCCGGCGGCGGTGGGCCAATCGCCTTCGGTCGCCTGGGCCGCGGCTTTAACACGAATCAACCGCACGGCAACTTGTACTTCTATGACGATACCTCCGCTCTGGACGCGCGCCCCTTCTCGCTGAACGGAGAACCACTCCCCAAAGCCGATTACAACCAAATTCATTTTGGCGGGTACGTGGGCGGTCCGCTGAACATCCCAAAAATCTTCAACGGCGGAAACAAGACGTTCTTTTTCGGTGGCTGGAATGGAACTCGCGGCAGCACGCCGTACGACGCGCTCTCAACCGTCCCCACCATGGCGGAGCGCTCGGGAAATCTTTCGGTCTTGACCACGCCCATCTTCGATCCAACAACCGGCCAGCAATTCGATTACGGCGGCCAGTTGAACGCCATCAACCCAACGCTCATCACGCCGCAAGCGCAGGCTCTTCTGCAATTCATTCCACTCCCCAATCTGCCGGGAACGACGCAGAACTTTCACTACGTGACTTCCGCGCAGAGCAACACGGACAACGTCAGCTTGCGGCTCATCCATAACTTCGGCCCCGTCCCGGCGCAAGGCAGTCGCACACCCGGGTCTGGGCGCGGAGGCGGCGGAGGAGGAGGGGGGCGTCCGCGGTCGCAAAACAATCTCAATCTCGGCCTGAACTGGACACGCTCGAACAGCAACCTCGTGAATCCTTTTCCATCGCTCGCCGGTGCGACCGACACCCAAGGTTTGAATGCCACCGCGGCCTGGGTCTACGGCAAGGGGCACGCAACGAATAATCTGCGCTTCACTTACAATCACAATCATGTTTCGACGACCAATCTGTTTTCTGGTGTGACGGACGTCGCCGCCAACGCGCAAATCGGAGGCGTCTCCTCAAATCCGTTCGATTGGGGAATTCCCGGAATCAATTTCACCTCGTTCTCCGGTCTAAGCGATCCCATGCCGAGCCGCCAACTCGCGCAGACCTATACCGCCTCCGATACGCTCATCTGGAATCGCGGAAAGCACAACTGGCGTCTTGGCGGCGACTATCGCCGCATTTTGCAAAGCTTTCGTTCTTCCAGAAATGCCGAGGGAACGTTCACCTTTACCGGTTTTGGCACCGCGCAGTACGTGAACGGTCAGGAACAAACTGGAACCGGCAGCGATTTCGCCGACTTTCTCCTCGGCCTCCCGCAACAGAGCAGCCTTCAGTCCGGGGCCACCAGCTATAATTTTCGCGCCAATTCGTTTGACGCTTTCGCACAGGACGACTGGCGGATTCGCGCGAGCTTGACTCTCCTTCTCGGCGTCCGCTACGAATACACCGGCCCCTACGCCGAGGCGAACAATCAAATTGTCAATCTGGATGTGGCGCCGGGATTCACCGCGGCCATCCCTGTTTTACCAGGCCAGGTCGGGCCGTTTTCCGGCCTCTTTCCCAATTCGCTGATTCGTCCGGACCGCAGGGATTTTGCGCCGCGCCTCGGGCTGGCTTGGAAGCCGTTCAAACAGACCGTTGTGCGCACAGGGTACGGCATCAATTACAATCTCGCGCAGTACGGCACGATCGTTCAAAATTTCGCGTTTCAGCCGCCGTTTGCTGAGACTGCGACCAATGTTGCCACCACATCGAACTTCCTAAACCTGTCCAACGCGTTTCCCCCTCCCCCTCCTGGAACGGTCACAAATAATTTCGCCATCAATCCAAACTATCACCTGGGATACGTCCAAGTCTGGAACGTGGACATCCAGCGCGATCTTGGCCACGGCCTTCTCTTGAACGTGGATTACAACGGCTCGAAGGGCACGGACCTGGACACCGAGCGAGCCATTTTGATTCCGGGGCTGCAACCCTTCACGTATGAGTCTTCGGAGGGGAATTCGATTTTTCACGCCGGCTCGGTGCGATTCCGCAAGCGGTTGGCCAATGGCATCAGCCTCAGCGCAACTTATATTTACTCAAAATCGATTGATGACGCGTCCTCGATTGGAGGCGGAGGTGCCGTCGTCGCACAGAATCCTTTTGACATTGTGGCGGACCGCGGCCTTTCCAGTTTTGACCAGCGCCATAAATTCACCGGCAACTGGATCTACGATTTTCCGTTTGGAGACAACAAGCGATTCTTGCAGAAAGGACCGCTCTCGCATGTCTTTTCCGGATGGCAGTACAGCGGAAGTTTTACGGTGGCGAGCGGGCTGCCTTTTACGATTCGCGTACTGGGCGGCACGCTGGATATTGACCGCGGCGTGAGCGGCTCCCTCCGCGCGAATCTTGTTCCGGGCCAGTCTATCTACCTCAGTGATCCCACCACGAAGGAGTGGTTCAACACCGCGGCGTTCTGCCAGCCGGAAACGACACTCAACAATCCGATGGCAACCTGTGTTAATGCAAGCGACACAACTTTTGGCGATGCGGGGCGGAATATCTTCGAGGGTCCTGGACAAGTTACGCTCAACATGTCCCTGAACAAAACGATTACCATTAAAGAGTACCGTTCGTTGGATCTGCGTATTACCGCCAACAACGTGCTTAACAACGTGCAGTTCACTTCGCTCGGCACGGCGGTGAACTCGACCACTTTCGGACAGGTCACCGGCGCAGCCAGTATGAGGCGCGTGACGGTGCAGGCGAGGTTCCGCTTTTGAAGGAGAAGGCCATGGTCGCTGCACGCAGAAAAATCGCCGCCATTGCGTTAGCCAGCCTGCTTCTGCAGTATTCAGTTCCTTCCTTCGCGCAACAGCCCCAGCAGCCGCAGCCCCCGGCGACAGCCCAACCGGAGCCTCGATCCATACGCGTCACCTCCGAGTTGGTCTTGGCCAACGTCGTAGTGCGCGACAAAAAAGGCAATCTAATCCGCGACCTGAAGAAAGACGATTTCACGCTCTTCGAGGACGGCAAGAAACAAAACATCTCCACCTTTGATTTTGAAAATGTAGACCAGATCGAGAACGCGGGGAACGCTGAGCAAACCGTGACCGGCGAAACGGCGGACGCCGCGGGGCCAGCCGGCGTGCTGCGCAAGAGCGACGCGCCCGTGATGAACGCGCGCGATCGCCGCGTCATCGTCCTGTTCTTCGATTTTTCCGCTATGGAACCGGACCAGATCGACCGTTGTGTGGATTCCGCCAAGAAATACATCAATGCCCAGATGCATCCGGTTGATATCGTGGCGCTGGTTTCACTTTCAACCAACATGCGCGTGGACCTGGATTTCACCGACGACAAGAAAAAGATTCTCTCCGTGCTGAGCTCGTATTCGCTCGGACAAGGCCAAGGCTTTGCTCTGGGAGACACCGGCAGCGCCGAGGGCGCCGCGGAAACCGGCGGCTCCTTCACGCCCGACGACACGGATTACAACACGTTCAGCGCCGACTGGAAGCTGCTGGCGCTGCAATCCACGATGCAGGCGCTCGGAAAAATTCAGCAGAAAAAATCGCTCATCTATTTCAGCAACGGCATCAGCCAGACGGGAACCGACAACCAGTCCGCGTTACGCGGTGCAACTGCGGCCGCGGTGAAGAACAACGTTTCCATCTATCCCGTGGATGTTCGCGGCTTGCAGGCGTTCCCTCCGGGCGGCGAAGCGCAAAGCGCCAGCCTGCACGGCCAGTCCGCGTACAACGGCAACGCCGTTTTGAACGACCTCAACAACAACGCCGCCTCGCAGGAGACGCTCTCCACCCTCGCGGCCGACACAGGCGGCAAAGCCTTCTTCGACACCAACGATTTCAGCGGCGTCTTCTCGCAAGTGCAGAAGGACACTTCCGCCTACTACGTACTCGGCTTCATCAGCACGAACGCTCTCAAGGATGGCAAGTATCGCCGCCTGCGCGTGCAGGTGAACCGGCCCGACGTGAAGCTCGAATTCCGCCCCGGCTATTACGCGGGCCGGGATTTCCTGCACCAGAACCACGCCGACCGAGAAGCGCAGCTCGAAGACGAACTCGCCGCCGAACTGCCGCAAACCGACGTTCCGCTCTATGCAGGCACGGCGTATTTCCGCCAGGATGAGTCACACTACTATCTTGCGGTTTCGCTGGTCGTCCCCGGCTCGCAAATTCCATTCGTTCAGGAAAAAGACAAAGACAACGCCACCATAGACATCATCGGAGAAGTGCGCATCGGCGGCGGCAAAGTGCCGGTCGGCCAGCTTCGCGACACGGTAAAGCTCGCGCTCGACAGCGCGCAGCAGGTGCGCCGCAAAAACGTCCAATACAACACGGGCTTTGTGCTCGCTCCGGGCAGTTATCACCTGAAATTTATCGTTCGCGAAAACCAGACCGGCCGCATGGGCTCGTTCGAGACCGACGTGCAAATTCCCGATCTGCGCAAAGCACCACTGCGCATGAGTTCCGTCGTGCTAAGCAGCCTGCGCGCCCCGGTCACCGGCTCCAGCAAGAAAAACGCCGCGAACCCGCTCATCGAAGACCAGACGCAACTCGTTCCCAACGTCACACATGTCTTCACGCGCGACCAGCATTTGTATCTGAAGTACGAAATTTACGACGCCGCGAAGGGAAAAATTGCAGCGGCGGTGCCTGCTGCGCCCGCAGCAACTACTGGCCAGCCCGCGGCAACTCCGGGTCAGCCTTCGGATGCCGCGCAACCCAAGCCGGCGAAGGAATCGAAGGAGTCTATCCACGTTCTGACCAGCATCGAATTCCTGCAAGGCAACGTAAAAATCTACGAATCAAAACAAGTTGCTGCAACGGAGGTCACGTCCCCGCAACGCAAAGCCGTCGTCTTCCAAATCGATCTCCCGCTGCAATCGCTTAAGCCAGGCCTCTACGTCTGCCAGGTAAACGTGATTGACGACGTCTCAGGCAATTTCGCGTTCCCGCGCTGGCCCATCTTGATTAAGGATGCCGTACCGGCAGGCGCCACGCCGTCTTCCTCGCCTTCCGGCCAGTAAACTGGCCGCTCAGAACCTCTATATAGGCAATTGTGGTTGTAGGGGCGCAGCATTGCTGGGCCCTACAGGCGCGCTGTCAGCCCGTAAAAGGTTTGCTGTTAATCCAAACCCACCGGAATAGCCGTTCGCGGGAAGACCTACTCGCCGTAGGGGACCCAGATATTTTTGACCTGGACGGCGTGCTGCAGGAACCAGCGGCCTTCGCCCTGGTTTACGTCAAACCAATTAATCTCGCGGCCTTCGTTCGTAAAAACCTGCTTCAAGTTTCCAATCGAAAGAGCTTTGGCCGTTGCGCAACTGGCTTCGTCGCCGAAACACCAGATGGCATCCACGTCGTCATGTTCCGCCAGCGTCTTCAGCAACTCCGCGGAACGTCCGGTGACGATGTTCACCACGCCATCCGGCAAATCGCTCGTTTCGAAAATCTGATACAAGTCGCCGGTGATAAGCGGATAAATCTCCGAAGGCACCGCAATCACCGTATTTCCCACAGCGATCGCCGGCATCACCAAAGATAAAAATCCAAGCAACGGCATTTCCAGTGGGCATCGGATGGCGACGGTGCCAATCGGCTCGTGCATCGCCAGCGCCACGTTGCGGAACGGCGGATTGTGAACGGCGCCATCATATTTGTCGGCCCACGCGGCATAAGAAAATATCCGCTCGATACCGAGAGAAACTTCCGCCCCCGCCTTGTTTTTGCCGACGACCGCGGAGAGTCGCTCGGCGACTTCTTCGCGGCGCTGCGAAAGATTTTCGCCGATGTAATAAAGCACTTGAGCGCGATTGTGCGTGGTGGCTTTGCCCCAACTTGCGCCTTTGCGCGCGGCTTCGACGGCGTTACGAATATCCTTGCGATTCCCAAGCGGAGCTTCGCCTAGCAACCGGCCATCCGCGGCGCGAACCTCCATGCTGTAACCGGAATCCGGCCGCGCCTGTTTGCCGCCGATAAAAAGCTTCACGGTGCGGTCGATTGGCGGCGCGGAAACGTCCACGCGCTCCACGGGCGGCTGATCGATAGCGAGAGGAACTGCGCGCAACGGCGGAGCTAGCCTGAACCAAGTCGGCTCAAGATATTCCATAAGCCCTTCACGCCCGCCTTCGCGTCCATAGCCGCTTTCGCGATAACCGCCAAATCCGCAAGACGCGTCGAAAAGATTCGTGCAGTTCACCCAAACCACTCCAGCTTTCAGTTGCGCAGCGACGTGCAGCGATACATTGATGCTCTCGCTCCAGACGCAAGCCGCGAGGCCATACACCGTGTTGTTCGCAAGCTCGACCGCTTCGCTCGGCGTGCGAAATGTCATTGCTGCCAGCACGGGCCCGAAAATTTCCTGCTGCGCAACAATCGAAGTCGGATGCACGTTGCTCAGCAAAGTCGGTGGGAAATAAAGCCCGCGCGAAGGCATCGGGATCGAAGGCTGCCAGCAGGTCGCGCCCTCTGCAACGCCCTGATCGACGAGCTTCTGAATCCGCTCCAGCTGCACACGCGCAACAATCGCACCGATGTCAATGGACTTATCGAGCGGCGAGCCGACGCGCAATGTGTTCATGCGGTCGCAAATCTTGGCGATGAGCGGTTCCGCGATGCTCTCTTGCATCAAAAGCCGCGAACCCGCGCAGCAAACCTGCCCCTGGTTGAACCAGATTCCATCGACGAGACCTTCCACTGCGCTGTCGAGGTCCGCGTCCTCAAAAATAATGAACGGCGATTTGCCGCCGAGTTCGAGCGACAGCTTCTTATGGCTTTGCGCCGTGGCTTTGCGAATCGTGCGGCCAACTTCCGTCGATCCAGTGAAAGCAATCTTGTCCACGTCGGGATGTTTGACGAGCGCCTCGCCGGTAGTGCCATCGCCGGTGACGATATTCACGACACCGGGAGGCAATCCAACTTCCTGACAAATCTCGGCAAACGCCAGCGCCGTCAAAGGCGTAAACTCCGCCGGCTTCAGAACGACAGTGTTTCCGGTGGCCAATGCTGGTGCAATCTTCCACGCCAGCATGAGCAACGGAAAATTCCACGGAATAATCTGCCCTACAACGCCGCACGCGCTGTAGCCGGGAAATTCCTGGTCCAGGAGCTGCGCCCAGCCAGCGTGATGATAAAAATGTCGTGCCACCAGCGGAATATCAATGTCGCGGCTCTCCCGAATCGGTTTGCCGTTATCCAAAGTCTCCAGCACCGCGAGCCGCCGCGCATGTTTTTGCACTTGCCGCGCCAGCGCATACAAATAACGTGCTCGCACATGCGGTTTGAGCGCCTGCCAAGCGGGCAGCGCAGTCCGCGCCGCCTTTACTGAGGCATCCACGTCTGCCGCGGCCCCTTGCGCAACGTCAGCCAGTTTTTCGCCGGTCGATGGATCCGAGGTCTCGAAATATTTCCCATCGGCGGGCGTTTGCCACGCGCCCTGAATAAAATGCCCGAACCGGCGGCTGTAATGGCCGAGCCACGCCAGCGCCTCGCGCGAATCTTCCGGCGCGGAGCCGTAATCCATGGTCACGAATTTTTCGACAATGCTCATTTGCCTCTGCTCAAAATGTTTTCATCAACTTCCGCACCAGCCCGCCATCACGCGCCCGCATTCCGCGCCCGAATCACGCAATCGGGTGCCGGTAATCCGCCGAATACCGCCCCGTGACGTGATGCTCCAGCTGTCGCTCGATATCCGCAAGCATCCCGCTGGCACCAAAGCGGAAAAGATCCGCCTTCAGCCACGATGGACCAAGCTCCTCTTTCATCAGCGAGAGCCACTCGATTGACTGCTTCGCTGTACGAATCCCGCCAGCCGGCTTAAACCCGACAGCCATCCCGGTTTGCGTCGCATACTCGCGAATCGCCCGCGTCATCACCACACCCACAGGAAGCGTTGCGTTCACAGGCTCCTTGCCCGTCGAAGTTTTTATAAAATCAGCCCCAGCCATCATCGCAACCACACTGGCTCGCGCGACGTTACGCAGCGCGAGCAGATCGCCCGTGCCCAGAATCACTTTCATGTGCGCCGGGCCGCACGCATGTTTGAATGCGGCAATTTCATCGTAAAGCGCCTGCCACTTCCCGCCAAAAACATGCGCGCGCGTAATGACCACGTCAATCTCATCCGCCCCGGCCTCAACCGAACGCCGAATTTCATCCACGCGCTCGGAAAGCGGCGAAAGACCGGCAGGAAATCCAGTCGAAACCGCGGCAACGCGAATCCCGCTGCCCTCCAGCGCTCGCCGGGCCGTCTCCACAAAAACGTGGTAGACGCACACCGCCGCAACTTTTATATCAAGCGCTTCAATGCCGAGCTTTTCCACAAGCTCCTGCTGCACAGGCTGCCGTGCTTTTGCGCACAATCGCCGCACGCGCTCGTCCGTATCGTCGCCGGAAAGCGTGGTCAAATCCATACAGGAAATCGCGCGCAGCAGCCAGGCCGCCTGCCAATCTTTCTTAACGGAACGCCGCGTCCCAATCGTCTGCGCGCGCCGCTCGACCGCGCTTGTATTGACGCGCACGTCCGCAACCCAATCGAGGTTCAGTGGAACGCCGCGATTCGCCTGCAACGCGCCACCGCGCAAATGCGCGAGAGCCGTATCCGTAGCCGACGCCGGAACTTCTCCAACGGGTTTGTCCAGGCTGTCCATCCCGCCGAGACTGTTGGTTGTTTGAGACATAGCAGGATTCTCTTCTGAAAAAAGCAATTTAATGCTGCAAATGTGGCAAAGCAAAGTTTATCACTTTGCGTCGCGCCCTTCACATCCGCGTGCTGCGAATCTGCCATTCCCGCTCGAAATCCGCTCTGTTCACGAATGACTTTTGCGTGCCCGCGCTCGTCGTCGAAAGCGCCGCATACAAAGTTGCCCGCGTCAGCGCCTCCTTCTCCGGAAATCCATCTCCGAGAAACGCCGCGAAGCTCCCGATAAACGCATCGCCAGCGCCAGTGGTGTCGACAGCGGAGACCTTGAACGCCGGAATAAACTCCGTCCCCTCGGGGCCCGCCAGTAAGCACCCGCGCTCTCCCAACGTCACCACCACCCGCTTAATCCCATGCTGCAAAAGAAATTTGGCGCACTCGCACGCATCATCCGTCGAATGCACCGGCATCCCTGTGATGAATTCCGCCTCCGTCTCATTCGGAATAAAATAATCCGCCCCCCTCAGCTCCTTAAAATCCACCGCCTGCGCCGGCGCCGGATTCACAATGCATCGAATCCCTTCCGCCGCCGCAAATCGCACCGCGTGATAAACCGTCTCCAGCGGAATCTCGAACTGCATCACGATCGTATCCGCCTTGCGCAGCATCGGCGCCGCCGCATCCACATCCTCCGGCAAAAGCGTATCATTCGCTCCTTTTACTACGATGATACGGTTCTGCCCATTCGGCTCGACAAAAATGGGCGCCACCCCGCTCGAAACTCCCTCAGCGATGCGAACATGGCTGGCGTCAATTCCGCACGCCTCAAAATTCTCAATCGTAGCCGGCCCAAATAAATCGCTCCCAACCTTCGCGACCATCGCCACGGAAGCTCCGCACAACCTCGCCGCCACTGCCTGGTTCGCGCCTTTCCCGCCAAATCCCAGATCGAATTTCTTCCCAAAAATCGTCTCGCCCGGCCGGGGGAATACATCGTTAAACGTAGTTAGATCCACATTCGCACTGCCCACAACGGCAACCAAGGATTGCTTTGCCATCTCCGCTCCCGCGTCTGAACTAAATGATCTGCGCGCAAATTATATAGGAACTTATTGGGAAAACAGAAAAACACGGCTTGGTGCGCACCACAAGGAGATGGACCAACTCCCGGGTTTCTCCTTGACACTCCGCACCGGCATGACTATAAGCACGGACGGGGCTGCGCGGTGCGCCATTTTCGCCCAGGAATTGACGCACAAGAACGCTCCAGTACCTGTTTTAGCCGTATTTGCTGGCCATTGTTGCTTGTCGCAAAAGCCAACAAAGCGGCATGATGCATTTCTCCTAAATCTTAGTAGAATGACTTGGTAGGCATAGAATGGCCCGGTAGACCCAGTATGCTGACCCTAGCCCAGTGTGAAAGAGCGGTGACAATTTCGGAACCCAAGGGATGCCACTTTTGGGCATTTCAGCGTCTCGCAGGGTCGAAAACTCCCCTTCGACCTGTCAACAATATACACAATAAAAAGCGCCCTCACACCGACTCCCCCAGGCTGCGCACAAATTATGCTTCTCTGGCCTGGATATTGCGCCTTGTTTTCAATAACATACAGCCAAAACCCGCCAATCCCGTGAAACACTTGGTCCCGCCGGTTCACAACCCTCTACAGGCCCCCACCTTTCCCTCACTTAGGAGGTGGTTTGGCCCTAATTTTGTTACCATCTTGGCTTCAGGGGTCCGTGTGTGCAGTATCTAGGCAAATACGAAATCATCTCCGAACTCGGACGCGGCGCCATGGGCGCTGTCTATAAAGCCCGCGATCCGCTCATTGACCGCCTCGTCGCCCTGAAGACCATCACCAGCGGCCAGAGCACGCAATCGAATCTTCTCGAGCGCTTCTATCAGGAAGCGCGTTCCGCCGGCGCCCTCCAGCATCCCAACATCGTCACCATCTACGAGCTCGGCCACGAGAAAACCACACCCTTCATCGCTATGGAATATCTCGAGGGAGAAAGCCTCGATCGCATCATCGAGCAGCACCCTGTCCTCCCGCTCTCCGTCAAACTCGGCTACATCGTTCGCGTTTGCGATGCCCTGTCCTACGCTCACCAGCACAATGTCGTTCACCGCGACGTCAAGCCCGCCAACGTCATGGTCACCAAGGAAGGCGTCGTAAAAGTCGTGGACTTCGGCATCGCGCGTCTCACCGACATGTCCATGACCCAGCCGAACATGATGATCGGCTCGCGCGCTTACATGTCCCCGCAACTATATAAAGGCGAACGTGCCGATTCGCGCTCTGATATCTGGGCTCTTGGCGTGTCGCTCTATGAGCTTCTGGCCTACCGCCGGCCGTTCACCGGCGACAGCGAAGCCGAGCTGATGTTCCACATCATTTACGAAAAGCCCGAAGACATTCTGCCGCTTTCGCCCGAATGCACCGAAGATCTGGCGGCCATCGTCTTTAAAATGCTCGAGAAAAAGAGCGAAGATCGCTATCAGTCCATGGATGACGTGCTCCACGCGATCGAGCCTCTCTGGAAAGCGGCGCAGCAGAGCACCGTTTCGGGTTTGCTCGCGGATTGCAAGGAACTGGTGGCGGCCAAGGACCTCCAGCGCGCACAGGCTCTTCTGCGCAAGGCGCTGCATATTGACGTTGGCAATTCCCAGGCGAAGAGCATGCTCGAAAAAGTTTCCGTCGAGCTTCGCCGCTCCGAAATCCTTCCGCGGTTGCAGGAACACATGAGCCGCTGCGAAGGCTTCTTGAAAGCAGGCCAGCTCCGCGAAGCCAAATCGGAAGCGCAAGCCGCGCTCGGCCTGGATTCCAAACACGAGCCTGCGCAAAAACTGCTTGCGGAAGTGGAAGCCGCCGCGGCCAAAGTCCAGCAGTTGGAGCAAAAGCTGAAGCTGACCAAGCAGCGGCTTGCCGAGGGCGCTCTCACGGAAGCGGCGGCCGCGCTGGGACAAGCCCTCGAACTGGACGACGCCAACCTCCAGGCCAAAGAACTGAAGAAGCAGATTGAGGATGAGCGCCTTCGCCGCGAAAAGCGCAAAAGGCTCAGCGAAATTCTGCATCACGCGCGCACTCTGTGGACCGAACTGAATTACGAGGAATGTCTCAGCGTCATCGCCTCGGCTCTTCAGGAATTTCCCAATGATCCGGAGCTCAAAAAACTCCAGGATTCGGCCACAACCGACCAGGGTGAGCAGCAGAAACAGCGCCGCATGGCGGAAGTCCGCCGCTTGCTCGGGCAGCAGAATTTCGCCGAAGCGCGCAAGCTTCTGGACGTCCTCGGACAGGAACATCCGCAGGATACCGCGGTAAAGAATCTGCAAAACCTGTCGGCCCAGGAAGAAACGGAACAGAAACGCCAGAAGCGGCTGGAAGTGGAAATCACCAGCCTGCGCACGCTGCTGGGAGCAGGGAAGTACAAGCAGGTTGTCGCCAAAGGCGAACCGTTGGTTGAGGAGTATCCGCAGGAATACGAACTGAAAGAACTCGTTAACTACGCCAAGGGCGAAGCCGCGCAGCAGGATCAAAAGCGCAAAGAAGAAGAGCGCGAGAAACAGATTCAAGGTTTTCTGATGTGCGAGCGCTATAGCGAAGCGCTCGAGACCGCGCTTAAAGCCATCGAGGAGTTCCCCAAGCAGGACGCTTTCCGCAAAATGGCCGCCGAAGCGGAAGCACTGAAGAAAGAACAGGACGACCGCGATCGCGCGCGCACGGAAATGCAGCGCCGCGTACGCGAAATCAACAGCAAGATCGGCCAGGACAAAATCACGGACGCGATTGACCTGGCGCAACAAACCATCGAGGTCATGGGACCGGATCCCAACGTGACCGTGCTGCTTCAGGGCGCGGAAGAAAAAAAGAAGAAGAAGGAAGGGGAGCAGGAGAGCAAAGTCAAGGCGCTGCAAACCCTCATCAACAAAGGCGACCACGCGGGCGCCACGCAGCTTTTCAAGGAAGTCGAAGCCACGCAGATCCTTGCGCCGAACGATCCGCGCATGCTGGAATTTCGCGGGAAGATCTCGGCGCTCGCCAGTACCGGCCCCACCGACAAGACGCAGGTCTATCCACCTAAAGCAGCGCCGCAAAAGCCGGCGGCTCCCGCGCAGAAGGACAAGCCTCCGGTCGCCAAGCCGGCGCCGCCCGTTTCCGACGCGACGCAGATTCTCAAGCCGTCCGCGCCTCCGATTTCCGATGCCACGCAAATTCTCAGACCGCCCGCGCCTGCGTCGGGAACGACGTTTTCCGCTAACAAGGTCATGGGACCGGCGGGGACACCGCCCAGAAAAGATGGGCCTGCCCCGCCGCGGCCCGTTCCCGAAGCAAGAGGCTCCGGCATACAAAAGGATGCGCCCAGCGACGCGACGGTCATTCTTGGTCCATCGGCTCGCCAGTCAGTGTTACCCAGTGAGGCTCCGGCATCTCCGATCACGCGTGATTCCGGCACGGTTCCTGCTGCTGCAGCTGCCCCACCGGCAGCAACTTCCGCGCCTCCCGACAAAGCCAAAGCGGGGCCGGATGTCATGGCGCAAATCATGCCGATTTTGCGCAAGCCGGTGGTGCTCGCGGCGGTTAGCCTTGTGGTTTTGCTGGTCCTTGTGATCGCGCTGTGGCCGCGCAATGGTTCGAAGAGTTCCGCTAAAGACAAAGATTTGACGTTGAAGCAGCAGGCTCTCGATTTCTGGCAGAACCGCCAGTTCGACCAATCCGAACAGATTTGGCAAGGCCTCGCGAAAGCCAAGGGCCCGCTCCAGAACGAAGCCTCGCAGCAAGTCTCGCAAATCGAACAGAAGCGCGGCGATGAGCAGCGCCGCTTTGACGAAGGCGAGGATTTCCTCAAGAACAAAAAAGATTTCACGTCCGCGCAGTCGGCGTTTCAGGACGTGATCCAGATGAACTTGTGGCACGCTGATGACGCGAATCGCGAAATGGACGAGGTGAAGGCCGGCTTGAGCGCAACCGATGTCCACAAGCAGGAGCAGGATCACTTTGATGAAGGCGTGAAACAGTTCCAAGCCAAGGATCTTGACAAGGCGCGCAAAGAATTTCGCGCCATGCTCGATCTTAATGTGGCTGCTTCCACTCTAAAGCCGCAGGCCGAGAGCTACCTCGGCAAAATCAAGCAGGGCGGTACGGACCAGAAGCTCTACGACACCGCGGTTCAGGACATGCAGCAAGAGAGCTGGGCCGAGGCGCGCGATCAGTTCCAGGAACTGATAAAACGCAAGGCAAGTCAGAGCGCCGACGCGAAGAAGCAACTGCCTATCGCGGAAAGAGCGCTCCAGGTCACGAACTCCTTTGACGAGGCCATCCGTTCAGGCTCGTTCAAAGCAGCCAAAGCACAGGTGGATTCCGCGCAGGCGTGGCCCAAGACCCACGAAAGACTTGTTAAGGATTTGCGCACCGCGCAGCAGCAACAGTTCGATGCGATTAAGAGCAGCGTACAAGGCGCCGAAAAACTCGACGGGCCGGCCATTCAGCATGTGCAGGACGAATTGCATGGATTCGAGGGGCGCCTCGAGGAATCCGCCTTGCTTGCCCCCTGCAAGGATCTGGAGAAACGGCTGGATACAGCCTATTCCGCCTGGCAAGCAAAAACGGGAGACAAGGTAGCATTCGATAACGCCGTGACACGTTTTGAACAAGCGAAACAGAAGAAGGACGTCGAGCTCTTGAGCCACGGAGTGAGCCAGGATTTTCAAAAAATCGCAAACGGCTCGGGCATATACAAGGACCAGGCGGCTCTCTACGTAAAAACAACAATTCCCAACGCGATTGCGGCTCTCCCCCAGAATTCTGGCAAAGTTGTCCTGCCGGCGCTTTCCTGCGGGCCGGGCCGGCCGGTGGACGCGCTGCCTTCCGTCGCGGGCGCCGTGTCTTGCGCGCAGTTGGATGCCGCTTCCGCTTTGCAGTGGGTGGGCATCGCCATGGTTGAGTTTCCGGACATCGCCAACCAGGCGGGAAAACTGCCGTACACCCTCACTGTCATCGTTACCGTCGAATCGAACGGAAACGTGAAGATCGACAAAGGGGAGAATGCTGACAAGGACTTTTTCAAGAAAGTGAAAGACGCCTCAAAGAAGTGGAAGACGACTCCTCCCAAAGCCGAAGGAAAGCCAGTTACCGTTCGCTTTCCTCTTACGATTACCTTTCAGCGCTGACCGCGCGCGCGACGCCACAGATTTGTTACGATTAGCGGCGTAGCGCGGGGTCGCTGCTTTGCAAAAGCTCGGCAAATACGAAATTCTCGCGGAACTAGGCCACGGCGCCATGGGCGTCGTGTATAAAGCGCGCGATCCGTTTATCGGACGCCTGGTCGCTCTTAAAACCATCAACAGCAATCTTGTCGACCGCCCCGATCTGCTGGAACGTTTCCACCAGGAAGCGCAATCCGCCGGAAAGCTTCAGCATCCCAACATCGTCACTATTTTCGAGTTAGGCCAGGAAAAAGCCACTCCTTTCATTGCCATGGAGTATCTCGACGGCGAGAGCCTGGAAAAAACCATTTTGCGGCAGGCCGATCTTCCCCTCGCTCTGAAGGTCGGCTTCATCGTGCGAATTTGCCAGGCCCTCGAATACGCGCACAAGAACCGTGTCGTGCACCGCGACATCAAGCCCGGCAACATCATGGTGAACTCCGAGGGCGTGGTGAAAGTCGTGGATTTCGGCATCGCTCGCCTTGTCGATTTTTCCCGCACTCATACCAACATGATGATCGGGACTCCTTCTTACATGGCGCCCGAACTCTTTCGCAAGAAAAAAGCCGACGAGCGCACGGACATCTGGGCCGCGGGCGTCACCTTTTATGAATTGATCTGCTACCAGCGGCCCTTCGCCGGCGATGGGTACGACATTATTCGCGCCATCATCGAGGATGAGTATCCTCCGATTTCCAGCGTGGTGCCGGACTGCCCTCACGAAGTGGAAGCCGTGCTCCAGCGCATGCTGCGAAAACAATCCGCCGACCGCTATCAGAGCATGGAAGACGTTCTGCTCGATTTGGAACCGGTCTACAACCGTTTGCGTTCCGAGGCTGCCTCCGTGCTCGCGGAACGTGGGCGCGAATTATATGACCTGGGCGATCTGCCGAAAGCGCAGGAAGCGCTGCGCCGAGCTCGCCTGATCGACAGCACGAACGTGCGAGCCAAGAGCCTGCTCGAAAAAATATCTGCGCAGGTCCGCCGCGTCGAGATGGAGCCAAAAGTTCAGGAACATCTCAATCGCAGCCGAGCGTTTTTGCAGTCCGGAAATTTTCGCGAAGCGCAGGCGGAAGTGGATGCAGCCCTGGAACTGGATTCGCGGTGCGAACCGGCGCAGAAACTGGGCGCGGAAGTGGAAGGCGCCGTCGCGCGCGTGCAGCAAGTGGAACAGAAGTTGCGCCACACGAAGCAGCGTCTTGCCGAGGGCGCGCTTTCCGAAGCGGATTCGGCGCTGAAGCAAGCGCTCGATCTGGACGCCACACACCCGCAGGCGCTCGAACTGAAGCGCCAGCTCAGCGAGGAAAAAAACAGGCGCGAGCGGCGGAAGCAACTCAGCGAATTGGCGCAGCGCGCGCGCAGTCTGTGGACCGAGCTGAAGTATGACGAATGCCTGGCGCTTATTTCCGAAGGATTGAAAACATCTCCCGATGACACCGAGCTGAAAAAACTTCGGGAAGCTGCCTTGGCGGACCAGGCGGAGCAGAGAAAACAGACGCAGGCAGCCGAGGTGCGCAAGCTCCTGGGCCAGCAGAAGCTGGGTGAAGCGCGCAATGCAATGGACGTTCTTCTGAAGGAGCAGCCTGCGGATTCCACGGTGAGGAACCTGAATGCGCTGCTGATGCAGGAGGAAGCGGAACAAAAAAGAAAGACGCGGCTGAACGAAGAGCTGGCCAATCTGCGGGTTCTGGTCAGCGCCGGAAAACTGAAGGACGCTATCGCTAGAGGCGAACCGCTGCTGCGGGATTTTCCGCAGGAGCATGAAATCAAGGAGTTGCTCACTTACGCGAAAGACGAGATTGCGCACCAAGAAGCGCAGAAAAACGAACTGGAGCGCGAGAAACAGATCCAGGCGCTGCTGCTTGCGCATCGCTTCCGCGAAGCAGGCGAAACGGCGCGCCGCGCTACTCAGGAATTTCCGAAGCAGGACGTATTCCGCCGGCTTGCTGCCGAGGCCGACCAAAAAGCCGCCCTCCAGCAGCAGCGCGAAGGATCGCAGCGCGAAGGATCGCAGCGCGAAATACAGCAGCGCATGCAGGAGATTCGCGGCAAGATCAAGCGGCAGGAGCTGAGCGACGCGATTGAATTAGCGAAGCAGACGCTGGCAGAGTTCGGCCAGGACGCGGGCGTAAAACAATTGCTGCAAGCGGCGGAAGTCGAAGCCCAGCAGCGCGACAAAAAACGTGGCGAGCGAAACAAGCGGCTGGAAGCGGTTCGCGCGCTCATTGAGAAAGGCGAATTTGCCGGAGCGCGGCAACTCATCGATCGAGCGATGGACGCCAAGATTCTCGATGCCAGCGACAAGGAAATGAGGGCGCTGATCATCCAGATTGGCGAAAGAGAAGAAGCCCTGCGCAAAAGAACACAGAAACAGGGCAAGCCGGACTCGAAAGACAAGCGCTCGCCGTCGCGCGAAGAGAAGTCCCCGACCGGAGGCAGGCCCGGGGCACCGGGGCAGAGTACTACACCTGTGGGCAGCGTTCCGCGTGACGAAGGTCCTGAGGTGAGCGAGTCGGCTGCAGCTATTGTCAGCGCCGGTCCACGATCGACGCCCTCTGTTCCTGTTATGACTCCGCCGCCGGCCGCGCCGCCAACGGTTATTCAAACGAATCTGGTGATCGAGGAAAAACTCCCCGAGCCCCGGAAAGCGCCTGCCTCCGGTGGATTTATTCGTAAGCCCGTCGTGCTGGCCGCGCTTGCGGCTCTCGTACTGATTTCGGTTGGCGGAATTTATGCGGCCGTGCATTTTATGTCAAAGAGGCAGCCTTCCGGGGCTTCCGCCGAAGATCTTGCGCTGGAAGTTGAAGCGAAACAGTTTTGGGACAATCACAAGCCGAATGATGCGCTCGCCGACTGGCAGAAACTGGCCAGCCATCCGGGGCCGTTGCATGACGAAGCGGCCAAACAGGTGAGCGACATCGAGCAGAAGCACCTGGCGGTCGAGCAGCTGTACGCGCAGGGAATGAAGCTGTTGTACGAAGACAAGAAATATCCCGAGGCCGCGGAGAAGTTCAGGGTAGTGCTCGAGATGAACCTGTGGAAGCTGGACGAGACCCAACGGGAGTACGACGTGGCCGTCAAGGGGCCGGCACCCGGAGGCGCGCCTCCGAAACCCCTGTGGCAAGCGCTCTTCGAAGATGGAAAGCACGCGTACGACAAAAAAGATTACGCGACGGCTCACAAAGACATGGACCAGGCAGCGGCCACAGGTGGAGTCTCGAGCGACGTTACGCAGCAGATTCAGCAGTATCTCCCCTTGATTCACGACCGCGAGGATCAAAAGAAACTCTACGAGCAGGGCACGCAACTGGCACGCTCCGGGCAGAAGCAGCAGGCCAAAGACACCTTTGACCGCGTGGTAAAAGCGCCCAATGGCGATCCGGAGCTGGTGGCTTCCGCGCGGAGCCAAATCAAGCTGCTTTCCCAGCCGGCCATTCCTCCTGTCAATGTGGAAGCAGTGCTTGCGGAAGTGCGGAGCCTCATCAGCCAGAGCCGCTGGGACGATGCCGAGAAGAAATTAAGCGGCCTCCAAGTGAACCCAACGCAGTACAGCGACCTGAAAGGCCAGATCGACGCGGGGCGGCAGGACGACAGGGACTTTAATCAGTCCAGGGATTCGTTCAACCTTGCGCATGCCAGCAAGCACAAGGACGTGCTGCGCGCGCTGAGGCCGTTCTTCCTGAGCGAAGCGAACAAGCCCGGCCCGCACGGCGGCGAGGCGCGCAACATCGTCGAGCAGATTGACTCGGACTTGAAAGCCCCCGAAGTGAACCCGAACGCCAGTACAGCGGTGGCAATCAGGGCCGTGCTCGAACGTTTTGCGAAAGCAATCGACGACGGGGACATTGATGGGCTCAGGGCGGTGAGGAGATACTCACCGAAGGAAGAGAGCAAGCTGCCGAAGGCGATCAAGTCAACCAAGGGCAAAGGCTATACGCTTCGGAATTGCATGCTTACCGGGGTTAACGGGGATGCCGCGACGGTGAGCTGCGACGCGGTGCTGACCAAGGAAAATAATCCCAAGCCACAGCGACTCAACCTGGAGCTGAATCGCATTGGGGGAAACTGGATTATCGTGGCGTCGAATTAGGTTCGCCTTTCTGCGTTAATGCCCCTTACCTTATAAGCACGCAAGAGAGCGTCCCCGTTTGAAAATGAGCGAGTTGGGCGAGCTCCTATGTGTATTGGGGGGTGTGTTGGTTGGACCTCCAGGTGGACCGCATGGACGACTGGGGCCCTTGTTTTTTGTAAGTGTTGCATCTACGGGGCTTAGCGCGCCTGTAAATTCTGTAGAATCAACACTTACGTGATTGTTTGCAACCTATTGATTCTACGGGGTTTCGCGTTTGTCTGATGGCTGCTTGGTTAACAATAATCGCCAATCGGCATTTTCCGTCGGCTCCTGTCCCCACCCCTCCCCCTGTTTTTGCAACGATATGAAACTAAATGGTTTAGGTCGTAGAGGTCTGCTAAAGATGTGATTCCAATGGAGTTAAGGCTGGTGCAAGGCGCACTGGCAGGAGGCCTTCGACGCTCACGATAAACCTGTGGCCCTAAAAGCAAAACGCCAGCAGGGATGCTGGCGCTACGTCCGTAGGGCGGAAATGTATACAACTGTGATTATACCCTGAAAGTGATTTTTGTCAAGGGAGATTTGGCTGAAAATTCATAAGCGGGGGAAGAGCTGTCAGGCCCCGGCTTCGGCTTACTGGTTTAGTTTCAATGGGCAGCCGTAGCCTGCCAGGTAGCCGGCCTGGAAGAATTGGACGCCCTTGAAGTCGACATCGAAGCGGACTTCGATGGCTTTGCCGTTGCTCATGATGGGCTGGCCGGTGGGGCCGATGAGCGGCCCTTGAATGATGTAGCCAGTTGGAGAGGCTTGCCAGCGGTATCCGCTGAGGAAGTGGGAGACCGCCCAGAGGCCATCGTAGTGTGCAACGTCCAGGTCACTGCCGCCGCTGTTCAAGCTGAGAGTGGCACCTCTGGCAACCGGTCCGGGCCAAATGAATTTCTTGGTTCCGCTGGTGGCGGTGATGGTCCATTCCTGGCCGTCAAAGGAGAGCTTTTCTGATTTGAAGCCGCCTGCGTCTGGAAGGTGGGCCGTGACGGAGTACTCGAAGTGCGGGTCTTTGGCGCCATTCGGATAGACGGCCTGCTGGATGGCATACAGCTGGTTTATGGTCCGAAGCGTGATTGGGCCCGGAACATTGCTGCCGAGCGCGCGGACATAGCCATTGCTTTGCAGACTCAGGATGCTCTTGTGATCGATGATGAATAGGGAGAGCGCGCCCGTGACGGGCTGGAAAACGAGGTTGAACTCATCCAGGGTGATGTCGCGGTTGCTATGGGCGTTAAATGGATAGGCGGTCTGGAGGCTCTTGAAGGCGCCGCAGAGTTTTCCCGCGTCTGAGGCGACCGTGGCAGCGGCGTACGGCTTTATAGGCGCTTCCAAGAGGGCGGAAACTCTTTGGTCGACCTTTCCCTCGGGATCGGCGGGCAGGACCTGCTCGAGCTGGCCAGCAATGAGCAGGGACTGCTTGGCGGTCTGGACGCACGCTTGTTTCTTCGCGTCTTTCTGATCTTGTGGGGCGTCGGCGATGTCCTGCACACAGGTTTGAAGGTCAAACAGGCCTTTCATATAGGCGTTGTTGGCCTGCTGAAGATAAATCTGCTGCGAGTTGCAGCCGTGAGCGACAACCTGTTGCGGGGCGGAGAAGGCTTTCTTGATGTTGTCGGAAGCGACGAAGGTGTTTTCGGAGACGTCGCAAACCAGTTCGAGAAGGGGAGAAGAGTTCGAGGAGAGTTTCCTGAGCTTGCCGGCGGCGTCGGCGTCGTCGTGGTAGCCCAGGACACTGGAAGTGTTCAAGAACGCGCGCCATTGCGTGATGAAGTCCTTTTCGTAAAGGGCGCGAAGCTGAGAGCTGAGTTCCGAGGTGGAAAGATTGGAACTCGCGGCTGAGCCGAGAACCCAAGTCTCACCCTGCACATTTTTGGGATTTTGGATGGATTGGTCCATGACCTTCCAGCCGTCGGCAGTGAAGGGGGCGTCCACGTCGGTGCCGCCGTGCATGGCGGCAAGGCCGTCGGGATGCGAGGCGGCGAATCGATAGCTTTTGGCTTTCTGGCGGGCGTCGTTGAGCATGCTGGTGTAAAGGCGCTGCACGCCGGAGAAGCCATTCAGATAGGCGCGGACTTGATCGACGAGAAGGGTGTCGTTGATTTTCGAAAAAGGGTTGTCCTGGGAAAGCTCGGAGCTGTAAAAGGCGAATTGCTGGGCGGCGAGTTCGGTACGATCCTGATCCAGGTCTGCAAAATCGCGTTTCCAATCCTTCATTAAGAAGTCTTGCAGGAATTCACCGGTGGCGGAATTGCGCTGATATTCGGAGGTGGTGAGGAGATAGGCTTTGAGCGAGTTGTAGGGAGCGTTTGAATCGGCGTCGGCTTGCGGAACGCCGCGGTAAGTTCGCAGGTCGGCGAGGAGATTCTGCTTCGTATGCTGTAAAAGGACCTGGTCGAAGGCATGGAAATAGATGGCGCGGGCGTCGGGGGTGAGGGGATCACCGCCAGCGTACAGGCCCCAGCGGAGATGAAGGGGAGTGTTCTGGTCGTCTTCGCGAAGCTCCAGGAGAGCTTTGCGTAGATTATCGAGGCGGCGCAAAGAGTCCGTTGTTGGCGGCAGGGCGCCGGTATTCTGCACAGCGGAAAGATCCTGGCCTGCGGCGCGGATTTGGGAGATGAGACGCTGGTTTCCTGCGAAGGAGACTGCGGTGATGATGATCCAAATAAAGCAGAGTGCGGCGAGCGAGGCGAACAGGATGCGGCGGCCAAAGTCGCCGCGGGAGCTTGTGCCGCTGGCGCCGAGCGCGGCGCGATCCTGCAGCAAGACGTGGCTGAAGACGTGGCTTAGAAAAACGCGCTGGATGGAACGGTGGGATTCCATGCCGGCGCCGATGGAAGTGCCAGTGGACCAGGAGGACTTGGCGGAAGCGTCTTGCGCGCTGAGCAGGCTGGTGGCGGCGGGATTGAAGCCGCCGGGGGCTTTCTGCATTGCCGACTGCGTGCCGAGCATAGTGCCAGCGGCGCCGCCGCCGCCGGAAACGGTTACGACGCGCTGGCCTACGAAATAAAAGCCGCGAAGAAATGGGCCGGTGCGGAGATGGCCGGGACGGCAGAGGTCGACGAGGAATTGGACCAGGGGTTTGCTGAGTTTGCCGAATTCGCGTGGGAATTCGTAGATGCCGGCCTGGCGATCGCTGTTGCGTTCGCGGCCAAGGAGGCCGGGACGGCACTCGGCGAGATTAAAAAAGATGGCTTGGAAGGCGGCGGTGAGGCGCTTGGTTTCCTGCTCGGCGTAAACCCCAGAGCTCGTGGCGCCCGTGAGCGGGAGAGTGGCGCCGAGGACCTGCGAGGTTTCCTGGTCGCTGAAAGTGCCGGCAAATTCTTCGAAATAGGGGACGCGGTCCGAGCGGTTGAAGAGGACGTAAACCGGGAGGCTGACTCCCATGTGATAGGAAAGCTCTTCGAGGCGCGACCGCACTTTGCGGGCCTGGGCTACGATTTTGTCGAGAGCGGCTTCGCGGACGAGTTTTTCGCAATCCACGCAGACGACGGCGGCGCGAGGCGCGCTGCTGCCGCCGCCAAAGACGGAGCGAAGGCTGCCGGGGATGAAATGTTTGACGAGGCGCACCCAGGAGCCAGCGTCGTCCATGAGCGGACCGCCGGCTTCGACGAAAACGGTTTTGCGAGCGAACCAGATGTTGGCGACGCGAGTGGGGACGATGCTGCTTTCCTGAAAGACCTGGCCGGCGAGGAGTTCGGCATCGAGGCCGCTTTGATCCATCGCGCTGGTCTTGCCGCCGCCCGTTTCTCCCAGGAGAAAAACCGTTGGAAGGGAATAGAGTTGGGCGCCGGCGGCCAGGCGCGCGGAAGCGACTTTGGTGGAAGCTTCACGAACGAGGAGGTCGATATCCTGCGAAGAGCCGGAGGTTCCCGCGCCTCCTGCCATGCTTACCGACATGCCGCCCGGAGCGGAAAACTGCGGTGTGGGGACTGAGGGCGAATCCACTTCCGGCATGGGAGGACGCGCGGAGCGAGCCCACAGAAGCAAACCAATGATGGCAATGACGCCGAGGAGCAGAATGCCTGCGCGCAAGACGAGGGCGTTGGTGCCGACCACGTGAAAAATCGGTCCGGCAAACCACGTCAGCATCAGGACGAGGATGGCCGCTGCACCAGCGACGAGATATTCCCAGTGAAATCGCATCTCCACTCCCTATGGGTGGTTTAGAGGTGCCAGTGCGTGAACGCTTGAAACGCCTGCAATCAAACGCCACTTGAAAAGGAATATAAGAATAATACCGAGCATTAAAAAGCCCAGGGCGGTAAAGGCCAGACGGCCGACCCAGGGATCGCGCTTTACGACAACGGCTCCGCCTTCGGGAACGGCCCAGTTCGGGGAGAGGGCTGTGAGTGGGCCGCGAATGCGGCGGATTTTTTCCACGGTGGCGTCAATGACGGGGCGAGTGGCGTCGCCGCCGGAGAGACCGTAGCGTCCTTTGTAGCCCATCAGAAGACAGAGCGCATAGACTTCGAGGACGTCGGCGACGTCGTGGGAATCGGAGCGGGACAATAGCTTTTCGAGATTATCGAAAAAGGTGTCTCCGGCGACGTTGTGGCCGAACATTTCTTCCTGAAGAGGCATGCTGTGCCAGGAGCTGAAGACGGAGCTGCTGGAAGTGAGGACGGACTCGTCGAGAAAAGCGACCACGGCGAGAGTGGCGTTGCGGATGTCGTCGGGGGCGTAGGCCTTTTTTACGGCGTCTTTTTCGGCGGAACGGAGAACGGACTGAATATTCGCGCGAAAGGTGTTGGCGTCGGAAAAAGACTGGCGATTCTGTCGCAAGCGGACGATGACTGTAAGAATCTGCTGATAGATGAAGGCGAGATTTTCCGTGCGCCGCTTGGTGGAGACTTCGCGGGGCTGCATGCTTGTGGCCCCAAACATTGTGGCTCCCACGGTGACCTCCTAAGAATCAAACTTAAGACTGCAAAACTTTAAGACTCCAAAACAATGAGCAGTTCGAGCTCCGCGCCGGGGATGTCGTCGGGAACATAGACGCCGACTTTGCGAGTCTGCACGATGTGTTCCCAGGAATTGCCGGTGCGGCTGATGCCGAAATACTGAAACTCGACTTTGGGTGCAATGGCCGAGGGCGGAATCGGGAGATGAACGAGGCCCAAGCCAGGAAGCGCTGTTTTTACCAGTTCGGGCAGCAAATCCTTCGAGCAAATTTTCACGAGGCGCGGGGTCTTGGAGATAATCTCCGCCTCTCCCGTATCTGCTCGGACGGCCAGAATCCATCGGGCACGATCAAGGCAGCGCTGATCCAAAACGTCGCCATTGCGGAAATTTTTGCCCGCCATAACGAGGGGAATCTGCACGCAATTCGAGGGCACGACGAGCTCGA
This sequence comes from Candidatus Acidiferrum sp., assembly GCA_035313865.1. GTDB lineage: Bacteria > Acidobacteriota > Terriglobia > Acidiferrales > UBA7541 > Acidiferrum. The sequence continues at coordinate 19,523 of DATFZY010000103.1, read as the reverse complement.
GATGTGCGCGGATGTGGGCATTCAGAGGACCGAAACACTTCTCCAGATTATAGTGATCGTAAGCTGGAAGCGTTTCAGGGTGGGAGTCCAGCCCGAAGGTGCAGAGGGCTCCTGCCAGGCGCGACATTTCCATGTACAACTGCTCGGGATGGCCGCGCTCGGAGACCGTCAGGTGGCGGAGGACGGAGAGGCTTTCATTGACGGTGTGAACGAACCAGAAACTGGCGATTTCTTCAGAGGAATAACCGGCGCGGCCCTGGGCGGTGGCGCGGCGTGCGCGGGAAAGAGAGGCGCTCTTTTCGTCGAGGATGTCTACGAGCGTGCGAGCGATTACGGAGAGGCGCTCGCTGGCGCTGACGTGCAGGCATGGTGGGATGAAGCTGGGATCGAAAATGAAACGGCCGGCGCCATCGCGCAGGACCCGGGCGACGGGGAGGGTGACGAGACCCTGAGTGTTCTGGGTTTCCAGGACGAAGCGGATGTTTTTGCGGCCAATCTGAATCTGTTTTTCGTCGCGGCCGGTATTCTCATCGGGAAGCGTGCGCATTTCGGCCTGGTAGCGCACTTCCACGGGGTACGGCTCGGAATCGAGGAGGCAATTGGGGCCCTCGGGATGGCGCTCCGGCACGGCGAGCAGCACGAGGAGAGATTCGCGCGTGGAGGAGAAGAGATCGCTGATGTCGAAGACCGGAGGGGGAGCATCGGCGTCGGGAATTTGAAAAGCGAGGCCGTCGGGGAAGAGTCCGCGGGCGTGAACGAGGGAGAGCACGCCGTTTTTTAGGGCGTCCTCGTCGAGCTTGCAGCTGATGACACCGAAGGGAGCGAACCAAAGAGTGGACGTCGAGAAATGGATAAGGTCTTCAAACGTTTGGGATTGAACCTGGAAGTGATGGGGGCCTAGGTACATCCCCTCGTGCCACACCACCTTGGAAAGATGCTTCATTGTTCAGTAGATGACGGCGGGCTTGCGCCGAAGTGCCGCGACCCGGCCAGCGCGAACCAGCTCTCCTATGACAACGTGCAAAAATCGTTGCTCAACACTCGACTGGCGAAGCATCTCCAGGCTCGATAGAGGCGCCAGTTGCGGCTCATTTTCCGAGCTCTGGCCTGAAGAAAAAGCCGGGAAAGCCGCTAACTGCTTGAAACCACTCGAATCGAGCCTAACTATGGCGTTTGATTAGATGGATGTCAAGACATTCACCCGGCGTTGAGAGTATTTGGTATCATGCGCGCGCTGTCAGCGGGGAAGGCTCATGTTTCATCTGCGTATGGTGGGGTCGGAGCAGTTTGCGGCGATTCGCGAGCATCTTTCTGACTCGGGGTTTAATGAACAGACCGTTCGCGAAAGGTTCGCCTTTAAGCCGGATGAGCCGCTGAACCTGATTCCCATTTGCACTAAGCCTAATCCTAAGGAAAAGATCGAGAACAGCCTCGACGCGGCCTTGCAGCTGTTTATGGTTGGGGAGACGTTGCCCACGGCGGAAACGCAGGCTTTGTTTCCGGCGAAGGTCTGGGAAGCGCTGATTCAAACGGAACTGATTTTGGTGGAGTCCACGGATGCATCGCGGTGTTTGGGGAGCGTGGCGCTGTTTCCGGTACGAGGGTTGTATTGCGTGGCGGATCGGTGGACGAATATAGATCATTCGGTGCGGCAGCCGTTTCCGGACATCGTTTATCCGCCGATGACGAAGTCGGTGAAGGAATTTCTTGATTACACTTCGTTCGAGGCTTGCGAGGATTTTCTGGAGGTTTGTGCCGGGACCGCGCCAGCGGCGTTGCTTGCGGCCAAGAATGCGAAGAACGTTTGGGCGACGGACATCACCGAGAGGTCGTTGGCGTTCGCGGAGTTCAACGCGGCGCTGAACGGAATCCAGAACGTGAAATTTGGCCGGGGCGATCTGTATCAGGCGGTTGCGGGGGTGAAATTTGACCGCATTGCGGCTCACCCGCCTTACATGCCTGTGCTGAGGCCGGCGGAAATTTTCGCGGGCGGAGGAGAGCTCGGCGAGCATTTCACGAAGAGAATTGTCAGCGAGCTTCCGGCGATGTTGAAACCCGGGGGGCGATTGTATTGCCGGACTTTGGGGCTTGACCGAATCGAGAAGAGCTTTGAACAGACCGTGCGGGAATGGCTGGGCGAGAAGCAGGCGGAATTCGACGCGGCGGTGTTTGTGATTGGCACGGTGACGGCTACGCGGTTCGCGCTGGAAGACGCTCTACGGCATGACGCTGGGACGGACGGGGCCAAGGAATGGGACAAACTATTCGAGTCGAACGGCGTCAGGGAACTCCTGAATTGCGAACTGGTGATTCAGTACAACGCGGGGAAGCGGGCGCCCTTCACGCTGCGGCGCGTGATGCCCAACAATACACCGGCGGCGACGATGGAATGGTTTTTGTGGTGGGAAGCGGAAACGCGCTTGAAGAGCACGCTGGAATCGATGCTGGGGTCGAAGCCTTTCGCTGCTTCGGGGATGGAAATCACGATGCGGCACGTGCTGCGGGACGGCGAGCTTGTGCCGGAGGAATTCAAAGTGTCGCTAAAGCGGCCGTTTGAAGTGGATTTCAAGGTGCAGCCGTGGATGACGCTGTTGTTGACGAGCTGCGACGGTAAAAAAACCGTCATCGAGCTTCATGAACTGAGCCAGCAAAATGAGTGGATCGCGCCGCAGACGCCGGTGATGGAATTTTGCGGCTTGCTGGCGACGTTTATCAGCGCGGGATTTTTGCAGACCGAGAAAATCAAATGGCCTGAGGCAGCAGGATGAGAAGTTCGAGCTGCGGGTCGGGGATGTCGCTGGGGACGAACGCGGCGAGGCTGCGGCCCTTCATCACGGTTTCCCACGCCATGCCGGACTGATTCAAACTGAAATACTGATAGTTGAGTTTCACGGGAATCGAGGCTGGGGGCCTCACGGCGTGCGTGAGCTGCATGCCGGGGAGCGCCTGGCGGACGAGTTGCTCGATCTGCGCCGCGGAGCAGACTTTGATGAGCGGTGGGGCTTTCTTGATGAGATCGCCCTGATTCATGGTGGAGCTGACGGCGAGGAAGAATTTCGTTCCGGTGAGGTAGCGGTCGTCGTCAATGTTTGTGGAATAGATGGATTGCTTGACGTACTTGAGGGGGAGCGCGACGAAATTGCTGGGGACAACTGTTTCGAGGAGTTCGCGAAGCTTTTCGTCGAGGTCGGTGAAGCAGGCGCCAAGGTTATCGTGATCGTAGAGGGGCAGATCGCGCGGCTGAATTTTTAGAGAGAAGGTGCTCAGGGCTCCCGCGAGGGAAGTGAGCAGGCGGAAGAGAACATCGGGATGGCCGTGGCGGACGTCGTGAATGTGGCGGAGAGCGGGGAAGTGGCCGTTGACGGTGTAGAGAAGCCAGAAGCTGGCGATGTCGGCGGCTGTGAAATCAGCGAGCCCGGCGCTGCGCTGGCGGCGGCCTCCCGCTAGAATGCTGCTTTTTGCGGCGAGAATCTCGACGAGGCGGCGCGCGATGCCCATCAGGTAATCGTTGGCGGCGATATCGAGCAGCGGCGGAATGTACTGCGGATCGAGGCGGAAGGTGCCGGCGGAAGTGCGCTGAACGCGGGCGATTTGCAGAGCGTTGCAGCCTTCACGGGATTCGCCCTCGAAAAGGAAGCGCAGATTTTTGCGGGCGATCTGCACCGGCTTTTCCGTCAGGCCGGAGTTTTCGTCCTTGAGATTGACGATTTCGGAGAGATAGCGAACGTCGGCGCCCTTCTGGGCAATCGAGACGTTCAGGCCATGGAGGCGGTATTCGGGAATCGCCAGGTAGACGTCGAGCGAAGCCTGTTCGGCTTCGAAAAAGAGGCCTAGGGGCTTGGGAGCCGGAGCAGGGTCGGATTCCGGAATCTCGAAAGGAAGGCCATCAGCGAAGAGGCCCGAGGCGCGCGTGAGAGCAAAGTTGCCTTCGGTTAGCGCCTCTTGATTTATCTGCAAGTCGAAGAATCCCCAAGGGCGGAAATTGAGGCCTTCCAGCCGGAATTGGAGACAGCTATCGACATAGCGGTCGCGCGTCTGAAGGTGCTGCGGCGTGAGGAAGGTGCCCTTTGACCAGATGACAGGTTGAAGCTGGCGCATGGCTTGCGGCTAAAGCTAGCAGGTGCAGAGAGGGAAAGTCAAAAGAGATTCGTTTGTTTTCGTTTGTTGTTGTTGTGGCTAAAGAGGGAGAGGCTTGGCGCTGTTTTCAGTATCTCGTAAATCCCGTATTTTCGGGCAGTTCGCGGTTCACCCGGAGACTCTTTTCAGTTCACCCCCCGTGCATTGTTAACGCCCGGGAATCGCGCGATAGTGCACACCATGATGAACGTGATGAACGCATGGAGAGTGGCAATGAAGGGGACGCGAACGAGCCAAGAAGGCGACCGAGATCGGTCCAATCGTCGCGTCCTCGCAGGCGGAGGGCTCTCGGCGGTCCTCTGGGGACCTGGACCGGGGGTGGATTGTAAATGGCTTCAGAGTCAGTATCTTAGCCCGGTGGACCTGATGTCAAAGGGTAGTTCTAGGACTTTAGAACCAATTGACGGGCATCAGGAATCGTGATAAACCATGCGCGAGCTACCGGGTGTCCCACCTTGCAGAAACGAATTTCACTCCCGAAGCACTACCCACAACGAAAGGGAGATCTAAGAGGAACACATGGCAAAAGAAAGCGTCCAAAAGAAGCTTGAGCGCGTAAGACCACCGAGAGTGCATATCACCTATGACGTCGAAGTTGGCGACGCCATTGAGGTTAAGGAGCTGCCATTCGTCATGGGCATCTTCGCCGACCTCAGCGGCCAGCCGACGGATCCTCTACCAAAGCTGAAAGACCGTCGCTTTGTGGAGATCAACCCGGACAACTTCGATGGCGTGCTGGAAAGTTTCAAGCCACACCTGTCACTCGAAGTGGACAACAAGCTGAGCGACGAGGCGGACGCCGGGAAGATGAAGGTGGACCTGGACTTCAAGAGTCTTGACGATTTCGATCCGGCCAATGTGGCAAAAAATGTCAAACCACTGAAGCAACTTCTTGATCTTCGCGAGAAGCTGGGCAGCTTGCGCGGTGCTCTGCAAGGGAACGACAAATTCGATGACCTTTTGATGGAAGCCGTCGGCAACACGCAGAAGGCGGACCAGTTGAAGAAAGAGATGGAAAAAGAAAAGCCTGCGGGAGGCTCAGATGAGTAAGGCGGAGAAGGCGTCGGCTTCGGCCGCAGAAGCCAAAACCACAGAAGGAAGCCTGCTCGATCAGATCGTGACCTCTGGGCGGTTTGGCGCTGAGCAGTCCGCACGGGAACGCGGACGGGATATGGTGAAAGAGTTCGTCGCGCAGGTTCTGGAAGGCGAGATGAAGCTCTCGCGCGACGCGGATGCCACCATCAATGCGCGTATCGCGCAGATCGACCACCTCATTTCGCTGCAATTGAATGAAGTGCTGCATCACCCCGCGTTTCAGAAGCTGGAAGCGAGCTGGCGCGGCATCAAGTACCTGATGGATCAGAGCGAAACGGGAACGATGCTGAAGCTGCGAGTGTTCAACGCCAACAAAAAGGAACTGCTGCGAGATTTGCAGCGCGCTCCGGAATTTGACCAGAGCCAGGTGTTCAAGAAAGTCTATGAAGATGAATTCGGGATCTTCGGCGGCGAGCCCTTCTCGGCGCTCCTCGGCGACTACGAATTCAGCAAACACCCGGAGGACATGGAGTTTCTTGAGAGGATTTCACAAGTGGCGGCGGGCGCGCACGCACCTTTCTTGACGGCGGCCGCTCCGGAACTGCTGAATCTGGATAGCTTCGCGCAGTTGGGCGATCCGCGGGACATCGCCAAGATTTTTGACACCGTGGAATACGCGAAATGGAAGTCTTTCCGAGCGAGCGATGACTCCCGCTACGTCGGCTTGGCTATGCCGCGAGTGCTGATGAGGCTTCCCTACGGCAAAGAAACCAAGGCCGTTGAGGAATTCAACTTTGAAGAGGGCGTGGACGGCACGGATCACTCCAAGTACCTGTGGGGCAACGCGGCTTATGCTTTGGGCGCGCGCCTGACGCAGGCATTTGCGAAATTCGGATGGTGCGCGGCAATCCGCGGAGTGGAAGGCGGAGGGTTGGTCGAGGGACTTCCGGCTCATACGTTCCGCACCGATGAAGGGGACGTTGCTCTGAAGTGCCCCACGGAAATCGCCATCACAGACCGCCGCGAAAAGGAGCTTGCCGACCAGGGGCTGATCCCTCTTGTTCACTGCAAGGGAACGGATTACGCGGCGTTCTTTAGCGTGCAATCCGCCAACAAGCCGAAGAAGTACGACAAGCCGGAAGCCAATGCGAACGCGCGGCTCTCCGCTCAAATGCCCTACATTCTGGCGATCTCGCGCTTCGCGCACTTCCTGAAAGCGATCATGAGAGACAAAATCGGCAGCTTCATGTCCCGTAAGGATTGCGAACAATTCCTGAACCGGTGGATCAGCCAGTATGTGGTCCTGGATGACACGGCATCCGCCGCGGCGAAGTCTCAATACCCGCTTCGAGAGGCACGCGTGGACGTGGAAGAAGTTCCGGGCAAACCCGGCGTCTATCGCGCGATTGCTTTCCTCAGGCCCCACTTTCAGCTGGATGAGCTCACTGTTTCGTTGCGGCTGGTGGCTGAGCTTCCGAAGTCATCCCGAGGGTAATTTTTGGTAGCGGAGATTTCGCTGCCCGACTGGCGGAACTCTTCGCTTTCCAAGTTTTAAATAACACGATTGAAGGAGGAAAAATCGATGGCATTCGATGCATATTTGAAGCTGGATGGAGTAGAAGGCGAGTCTCAGAAGGAAGGCCACACGAAAGAGATCGAGCTCACGAGCTGGAACTGGGGCGGGAGCAACAGCGGTAGCTTCGCCCACGGCAGCGGCGGCGGCACGGGAAAGTATTCGACCAACGATCTTTCTTGTTCGGCTTACTTGAGCAAGGCGTCTTCCAAGCTCTTTCAGGCTTGCACGAAGGGAACCCATATTGACAAGGGAGTTGTCGCCGTTCGCAAGACGGGTGGCGATGCCAAACCGTACGACTATCTCAAGGTAACGCTCGAGCATTGCCTGGTTTCTTCCTACTCGACCGGCGGCGGATCCGGAGGTGAGGAAATGGGCACGGAACAGTTCAGCCTGAACTTCTCGAAGATCACGTTCGAGTACTTCGTTCAGGACGCCTCGAAGGGCACTGTGTCCTCCACCGGCGCCGTCAGCTACGACCTGGCAAAAGCACAGGCTGCCTAAACGACGAAGAGTCCGTCGAATCCTATCTGGGTCGCGCCCGGCCTTCGCAAAGAGGTCCGGGCGCTACTCATCCGCGTTTCACCGCGGTTGCGAGACGCGCGCTTGAGAGGAACGTCTGATGACCGCTCAACAGTTATTGCAAGCCGGCAAGCTCGACGAAGCCATCCAAGCCATAAGCGCCGAAGTCAGGGATAACCCGCAGGACGTCAAACGGCGCACCTTTTTGTTTGAGCTTTTGTGTTTCGCCGGGGATTACGACCGTGCTGAAAAGCATCTGGATCTCGCTGCGCAGGGGAGCCAGACGGCCGAGATGGGCGCGCTGCTCTATCGCGCGGCGCTGCACGCGGAAAGAGCGCGCCACGACCTTTTCGCGAAGAAGCAGTATCCCCTGCCGAAAAGCACCGTAGGGCTCGGCGAAATCTCCGTCAGCATCAATGGTAAAAAATATCTTTCCCTGAGCGATGCCGACCCGCGCATCGGCTCAAACCTCGAAGTTTTTGCCGGCGGAAGCTATATGTGGGTTCCCTTTGCGCTGCTCACGTCCGTTGAGATTGCGCCCCCCAAGCGGCTGAGAGATTTGTTGTGGCTTCCGGCAAAAGTGCGCACTTCGGATGAATTTGAGGAGCGAGAGCTGGGAGAAGTCCTGCTCCCCGTGCTTACTCCGTTCGCAGGGCAGCACGCGGATCAGAATGTACGTTTGGGCCGCGCGACGTTGTGGGAAGAAACTCCCGAAGGGGAAACCATTCCTATCGGCCAGAAAATGCTGCTTGCAGACGACGAGGAGTGGCCGATTCTCGAAATTCGCAATCTCCAAATTGCGATGGCGCAAGCGGCCTCGTAACACCCATGCCCCTTCCTGAAGGCCTCCTGAACCCCATCCCCGGCGAAAATCCGAGCGGAAAGAATCTTCGATACGATCCGGTATACGACAAAATCCGCGAAGCGCGCCGCGAAGAAGAAGCTTTGGAGCAGGGGGACTGGTCTTACGCCATCAAGAAGGCGGATTACCCGCTCGTCATAAAGTTAGCCACCGACGTTCTTTCCACGAAAAGTAAGGATCTGCAGATTGCAGCGTGGCTAACGGAAGCAGCGCTGTTCCGCGATCACGTTGCCGGTCTGCGCGAAGGCCTCGATCTTTTGAAGGGCATGCTCGATACTTTTTGGGAATCGATGTATCCCGAACTCGAGGAGGATGACCTGGAGATTCGAGCCGCTCCTCTTTCTTGGGTGGGTTCCAAACTCGACACAGCTGTGCGGCGCCAGCCGCTGACCAAGAATAAGCTCGATTTGTTCAAGTACGCGGAATCGCGGCGAGTTGGTTACGAAAAGGATTGCGAAGGCAATGACGCCAAGACGGCCGCGAGAAATCTAGCCATTGAAGAGAAGAAATGCACCGCCGAGGAATTTGATGAAGGCGTGCGGGGCATGGGTGACGCTTACTACGAAAAGCTGGGCGTCAACCTCGTTGCTGCGTTGGTATCGCTGGAGGCGCTAGCAGCGCTGAGCGACGAGAAATTCGGCCGTGACGCGCCTAACTTCGCCAACCTGCGCACTGCTTTGGAAGAAATGCAGGACATGGTCAAGCAGTATTACAAGCCGGTCGTTGAGGAGCCGGAAGCTGCTGCGGCAGAGCAGACGGAGGAAGTGCAAGAAGCGTCATCGGAGGCGCCGGCCCCTGGTGCTCCTGCTGCCAAAAAGCGTACGCTGACTTCCGAGCCCGTTGACCGCGAGGATGCTATGCAGCGCGTGTCTGCAGTGGCTGGATTTTTGCGGCGCGAGAGCCCGCAGAACCCTGTTCCGTATTTGTTGCTGAGAGCCGCGCGCTGGGGAGAACTCCGAGCGGGGGGCTCTTCGCTCGATCCTGCGATTCTGGAAGCTCCGCCGACGGAGAAGCGGACGCACATCAAGAAGATGGCGCTGGAAGGGAACTGGGCGGAAGTTCTCGAAGGGGCCGAGAGCGCCATGAGCCTGCCGTGCGGGCGTGGATGGCTTGACTTGCAGCGTTACGCGGTGCGCGCTTGCGAATCGCTTGGATCGGATTATGAGCCGGCTGCGGCGGCGATTCGTTCTGACCTGAAAGCGCTGCTCACCGACTATCCGGATTTGCTGAATGCGTCGCTCATGGACGATACTCCGGCCGCTAATGCCGAGACTCTGGCGTGGCTGAAAGAAAGCATTGTGCCGCCGCCACCGGAACCTCCTGCTCCACCACCGCCTCCTGCCGAGCCTGAATATGTGCCGCCCGCACCTTCCGCGCAGGCATCGGAAAGCGCCAATGGAGAAAAAGGTCCGGACGCTATCGAGTTGGCGATGAAAGCGGCGCGCGCGGGAAAGGTGCAGGAAGCCATCGGCCTGGTCACTCGCGAAATGAACAATGAGCGCACTGGCCGCGGGCGCTTCCAGAGGCACATTCAACTGGCCAATATTTTTCTGACGACCAAGCACGAGTCGATCGCTTACCCCATACTTGTCGAACTGGCCGATGAAATCGAGCGGCGCAAACTCGAGGAATGGGAAGATCCGGCTATGGTTGCCCAGCCGCTGGCTTTGCTGTATCGCTGCGCGGAAAAGCTGGGCCGCGACGATGCGGAAAAACAAAAAATTTATCAGAAGCTTTGCCGGCTTGATCCCGGCCAGGCGCTGGCGCTGAGGTAGGTGATGGCAGAATACGATTCCAACGCACCGTTGCGGCTGCCGCTCCTCGACCGCCTCCTGGACGACGAGCCCAAGGTTAAGACGGAAGCGCCGTTGACGCGGACTGCTTCGCTTGCAAGGCTCAAGGTCGCCGTGAGGCGCGACCTGGAAAACCTGCTGAACACGCGGCGCACTGCGGACATCATTCCCGAGGGATCCGTCGAAGTTCTGCGGTCCGTGTACTGCTATGGGCTGCCCGATATCACCTCGCTGCCTGCCAATTTTCTTTACGAGCGCTCGAAATTGCTGCAAGCGATTGAAACGGCGGTGAAAACGTTTGAGGGAAGACTGGATGGCGTACGAGTTTCGCTTGTTCCGGTCGGTGGCGTCGAGCGCGTCCTGCGCTTTGCCATTGACGGAATGCTCAGGATCGATCCGCTTCCCGAACACGTGGTCTACGACGCGTCCATGGAATTAACCAGTCTCGAGGTCCAGATTTCCGGAGACGACCGTGCGTGACGAACTGCTCGAATACTACGAGCGCGAGTTGACCTACATTCGCCAGTTGGGCGCGGAGTTTTCCGAAAAGTATCCGAAAGTCGCTTCGCGCTTGCTGCTCGAACCAAACCGTTGCGAAGATCCGCACGTCGAGCGGCTGATCGAATCATTCGCCTTCCTGGCGGCGCGCGTTCACCTGAAAATCGACGACGAATTTCCGGAAATCACGGAAGCTCTGCTCAGCGTTCTCTATCCGCACTACATTCGCCCAATACCGTCTTCCACTATCGTGCAGTTTCATCTCGATCCGGAGCAGGGAAAGCTCACTACCGGTCTTCCCATTCCCGGCGGCTCGATGCTGTACTCCCAGCCAGTTGACGGCAATCCCTGCAAATTCAAAACATGCTCCGACACGACGCTCTGGCCACTGAAAATTACCGCCGCACAATGGGTCACCCCGGACCGCCTGCGTCCCGCGGTGAAATCGCAGGACGCTGTGGCGGCGCTGCGCCTCGAGGTCGAGTGCTTCCCGGATGTGACCTTCGACAAATTGGAATTGAGCTCGCTGCGCTTCTACCTCAACGGCGAAAGCAGCTTGATTCACTCGCTCTACGAATTGCTTTGCAATAACTGCTCGCAAATTCTGCTGCGCGACCGCACGCCGAGCACGCGGAAGCATCCCATTACTTTTCCCGGCACGCAGCTTCAGCCCGCCGGGTTCCGCGACTCCGAAGCGCTCTTGCCTTATCCTCGGCGCTCTTTCTCCGGATACCGCCTTCTGCAGGAGTATTTTCATTTTCCCGAGAAGTTCTTTTTTGTGGATTTGAACGGCCTCGAGCCGCTCCGCAGTTCCGGTTTTGGTCCGCGCATCGAGATCGTTATTCTGATTTCACGCTTTGAACGCGGCGAACGGCAGCAGACTCTTGAGCTGAACGTTTCCGAAGAAACGCTCCGCCTGGGCTGTGCGCCCGCAATCAATCTCTTCCCGCACACAGCGGAGCCCATCCGTCTCGACCAAACGCACACCGAATATCTCATCACGCCCGATGTGCGCCGCCGCCGCTCGATGGAGATTTTCTCGATCGAAGAAGTTATCTCGCCCCACCCTCAGACGCACGAAGTCATCAAGTTCGAACCTTTCTACCGTTTCCGGCACACCGTTTCTCGCCATGGCGAGCGGCCCAAGGGTTTCTGGCATTCGCGTCGGCAGGCATCGACGCGCCGCGACGACGAAGGCACGGACGTCTACCTTTCGTTCCTCGATCTGAGCGGCCGCCCGCTGCATCCGGAGACGGACACTGCGACCGTTCATTGCATTTGCTCGAATCGCGATTTGCCTCATCGCCTTCCGATGGGAAATGATCGCGGCGATTTTGAGGCCGAAGGTCTCAACGCGATCAAGCGCATCGTCGCCCTGCGCAAACCTTCCGCTTCCGTGCGCCCTCCCACCGGCAAAGGAATGCTCTGGCGCCTTATCTCGCATCTTTCGCTCAACTATCTTTCCATCGTCGAAGAAGGCAAGGAATCGCTCCAGGAAATTCTGCGCCTTTACACCTTCGGCGAATCCGGTTACAACGAGCGGCAAGTCGCCGGATTGACCAATCTCTCCAGTACGCGCCATTTCGCGCGCGTCATTTCGGAAAATGGCATCGGCTTCGTCCGCGGCCACCGCGTGGAAATGACCTTCGACGAAGAGCAATTCGTCGGCGGCGGCGTTTTTCTTTTCGCCAGCGTTCTCGAATACTTTCTGGGGCACTACGCTTCGCTGAACAGTTTCAGCCAGCTTGCCGTGCGTACCCAGCAAAGAAAGGAGGTTCTGCGCCAATGGCCACCCAGGGCGGGGGAAGTGATTCTCCTGTAGACCCATCGCCAACTGCCGATCTTTCGGAAGTCGAAGAGCAGCTTCGCAAAGAGCCGTATCGCTTCGAATTCTTCCAGGCGATCCGTCTGCTGGAACGGATGATGCCGGACCGCAAACCTCTCGGGCGATTCGTGAATCCGTCCGATGAGATCGCGCGCGTCGGCACGTATCCATCTCTCTCGTTCCCCGCGAGCGAAATTCAAACCATTGACTGGCCAGAAGGCAAGGCGCCCTCTCTCGCGGTGAATTTCATGGGCACCACTGGCGTTCAGGGGCCGCTGCCGCACTTTTATACGACGCTCATCACCGCGCGCCTGCGTTCAGGCGACCGGACGCTGCGGGATTTCCTTGACCTCTTTCATCACCGCATGCTTTCGTTTTTCTATCAGGCCTGGGAAAAATACCGCTTTGCCGTTTCTTACGAGCGCGGCGAACGCGACCGTTTCTCGCACCATCTTCTCGACCTGATTGGTCTTGGGACGCTGGGTTTGCAGGAACGCCTTGCCGTTCCCGATGATGCGTTTCTCTTTTTCGCCGGCATCATCGGCCAGCGCCCGCACTCCGCGCACGCTCTCGAACTGCTCCTCAATGACTACTTTGAAGTGCCCGTCGAAGTAATTCAGTTGGTTGGCAGCTGGTTTCGTCTGGACGAAGCCACGGAATGCTGCATCGGCGAGCGTTCGACTCCCTCCGAACAACTCGGCATGGGCGCCGTTGTTGGCGATGAAGTCTGGAACCAGCAGGCCAGCGCGCGCGTCCGCATCGGGCCGCTAAGCCTGGAAAATTATCTCGACTTTCTGCCGAACGGCTCCGCCTACGAGCCGCTCCGCGCTCTCCTGCGTTTCTGGACCAACGAAGAGATCGATTTCGAAGTCCAGCTCATTCTCGAACGCGAAGAAGTTCCGCAGTGCCAGCTTGGCGGCGAAGGCGATGGCGCGCCGCAGCTCGGCTGGGTCACCTGGATGAAATCAAAGCCCATGGATCGCCATCCGGAAGAAACCATTTTCAACGTTTAGCGAAGCGAGGTCGTCATGACGACAAATTTGAAAGGTCTGATCGGGAAACTCAACGACACCACTCGGAATACTCTCGAGGCCGCCGCGGGTTTTTGCCTGGCGCGCACACACTATGACATCGAGCTTGAGCATTTTCTGTTGAAACTTCTCGATGCCACGGACAGCGATTTGCCGCGCATCCTCAAGCAATTCGGCGTGGACAAATCTCGCCTCACCGGCGACCTGACGCGCAGCCTCGACAAACTAAAATCCGGGAACGCGCGCACTCCCGCTTTCAGCCCGTCCCTCACGGACATGCTTTCGGATGCCTGGACTGTCGGCTCGCTCGATTTTGGCGCCGCACAGGTTCGCACCGGTTTCTGCATTCTGGCGATTGCCAGTTCGGGAGATCTTTCGCGGCTCATGCGCGAAGTCACTCGCGAATTCCAGAAAATCAGCGCCGAAGCGCTTCATAAGGATTTCTGGAATATCGTCGCTGGGTCCGTGGAGGATCAGGAAACCGCGCAGGCAGTTCCCCTCGGCGAAGCTTTGCCTCAAGCGAGTGGTATTCCGGCCACGGGCAAGACGCAAAATCTAAATCAGTTCACGATCGACCTCACCGCAAACGCCAAAGCCGGGAAAATTGACGCCGTCCTCGGCCGCGACCACGAGATTCGCCAGATTATTGACATTCTCACGCGCCGCCGTCAGAACAATCCCATTCTGACCGGCGAAGCGGGAGTCGGCAAAACCGCCGTCGTCGAAGGATTCGCTTTGCGCGTGGCCGCAGGCGATGTGCCGCCGCCTCTAAAGAACGTGACCATCCGTACGCTCGATCTCGCGCTCTTGCAGGCCGGCGCAGGCGTTAAAGGCGAATTTGAGAACCGGCTGAAAGGTTTAATCGAGGAAGTTAAGTCTTCTCCGTCCCCTATCATTCTTTTTATTGATGAAGCGCATACGATGATCGGCGCTGGCGGCCCCGCGGGACAAGGTGACGCCGCCAATCTCCTCAAACCCGCTTTGGCTCGCGGCGAACTCCGCACTATCGCTGCGACGACCTGGTCCGAATACAAAAAGTTTTTTGAGAAAGATGCCGCACTGGCCCGTCGCTTTCAAGTCGTCAAAGTCGAAGAGCCTACCGAAGCGCAATGCATGGTCATGCTGCGGGGTATCGTAAGCTCTCTCGAAAAGCATCACAAAGTGCGCATCCTCGACGAAGCCGTACAAGCCGCCACGCGCTTCTCCCATCGCTATCTTGCAGGCCGTCAGTTGCCCGACAAGGCCGTCAGCGTGATGGACACCGCGTGTGCTCGGCTGGCTCTGGGACAAAACGCCACTCCGCCTTTGATTGAGGACGCCACTCGTCAGGTGGACGACTTGGATGTTCAACAGCGTGTACTCGAACGCGAAGTCGCCGTCGGCGTGGATCATTCGGAAAGACTCGCGGAAATCGCCAAGCAGAGGGAAGAAGTTTCCGCTCGTCTCAAGTCTCTTAACGAACGACGCGACAAGGAAGTGTCTCTCGTCACGCGCATTCGCGACGTACGTACACAGCTCGAAGCCGCGGCCGCGCCGCGTGCTTCCACGGGTGCCAGCGCAGGCACCGCCGCGCAACCCGCCGTCGATTCCGCCGCTCTCCGCGCCGAACTTGAAAAATTGAACACCGAGCTGGACACCTTACAGGGTGATTCGCCGCTCATGCGCGTTTGCGTGGACACGCAAATCGTCGGCGAAGTGATTTCCGCCTGGACCGGCATACCCGTCGGCAAAATGCAGCAAGACGAAATTAACACTGTTCTTAAACTAAAGGATCTCATGGCCGCCCGCGTTATCGGCCAAAACCACGCGCTTGAAGCCATCGCCCAGCGCATCTCGACCTCCCGCGCGGGCATGGACGATCCCGTCAAGCCTGTCGGCGTTTTCATGCTGGTCGGTCCCAGCGGCGTCGGCAAAACAGAAACCGCTCTGGCTCTCGCCGATCTCCTCTACGGCGGCGAGCGTAATCTCGTCACCATTAATATGTCCGAGTATCAGGAAGCCCACACGGTATCAAGCCTGAAAGGTTCACCTCCAGGTTACGTGGGCTACGGTGAAGGAGGCGTACTCACCGAAGCGGTGCGCCGACGCCCCTATTCGGTCGTGCTGCTTGACGAATGCGAGAAAGCCCATCCGGACGTTCTCGAACTCTTCTATCAGGTCTTCGATAAGGGCAATATGGAAGACGGCGAAGGCCGCGAGATCGATTTCAAGAACACCATCATCATCCTCACCTCCAACGCCTGCACAGATCTGCTCATGAAGCTGACCGCCGATCCCGAGACAACTCCCAGCGCCGATGGTCTGGCCAAAGCCCTGAAGCCGGAGCTGAACAAAATCTTCAAGCCTGCGTTTATGGGGCGACTCGTGACCGTTCCATATTTCCCGCTGCGAGATGAAGCCATGCGCAACATCGTTGCGCTCAAGCTCGCCAAAATCCAGCGCCGCATCCGCGAAAACCATAAGATCGAGCTGACCTACGATCCGTCCGTCATCGCCGAAGTCGCCAAGCGCTGCACCGAAGTCGAGTCCGGCGCCCGCAACGTGGACAACATCCTGACGAATACCATGCTCCCCGACGTCTCACGCTATCTCCTGACGCGCATGGCCGAAAAACAGAAACCGTCGGCCATCCATGTTTCCGTCGGCGAAAACGGATCGTTCACCTATGCCTAGTGGAAGCTTAAGGAAGACTTAATAGATCTCGTTTCTTGGAGTGAGGCTTACAAGCAGGAATACTTTCGTTCCTATATTGTTTTGACCAGATAAGTCCGGACCTAGTTTTTATGCGGAGCCTCTGAATATGGCCTATACCCAGGATCACCGTCTGATCGCCATTACCACTCCCCTTGGCAAGGACGTTTTGCTTCTCCAGGGTTTCAGCGGTCGCGAGTCGATTTCTCGCATGTTTCACTTCACCGCTGACCTTCTCTCGGAAAATCACTCCATCGCGTCCAAGGACATTGTCGGCAAGCGTGTGACCATCTGTCTGGGCGTTCCTCACGACGGCCAGCGCTACTGGAACGGCTTCATCAGCCGCTTCGCGTTCGTGGGCCGCGACGAACGCTTTAGCCGCTACCGCGCCGAAATTGTCCCCTGGTCTTGGTTTCTCACGCGCACCGCCGATTGCGAAATCTTCCAGCAAAAGACCATTCCCGACATCCTGAAAAAAGTATTTGGCGATTTCAGCTTTAACGATTTTCAGAACAAGACCCAGGCTACCTACACCCAGCGCGAATACGTGGTCCAGTATCGCGAAACCTCCTTCAATTTCGTTTCCCGCCTTATGGAGGAGTACGGCATCTTCTATTTCTTTGACCACGACAAGAGCAGCCACAAATTGATCTTCGCGGACAAGCCCAGCGTCCACAAAAGCTGTGCCCCGCAGTCAACGCTTCGCTTCAATGTTGCTGCCGGCGCCAATCTCCAGGACGAGGACTACATCTTCAGTTGGGACGCCGAGGAAGAGCTTCGCCCGGGCAAATACGCCCTGACCGATTACAACTTCGAAACTCCCAGCACCTCTCTCTTGTCCCAGGTAACCACCGTTGACAAGGTCGCCGATAACACCAACTTCGAAGTCTTCGACTATCCCGGCATCTTCCTGAAAAAAGATCAGGGCAGCGACATGGTGAACGTCCGCATGGAGGAGGAAGAAACTTCCTTTCAAATCATGACCGGGTCGAGCAATGCCCGCAGCTTCTCTCCCGGCTCCAAGTTCACTCTCAGCGAACACATTCGCAAGGAAATGGACGGCGACTACCTCCTTACCGACGTGTCACATTCCGCCACGGTCGGTCAGGGGTACTACAGCGGCGAGGCCGGCAACCAGGAAGTCTACAGCAATCATTTCACCTGCATTCCCTTCGCGACTCCCTTCCGTCCGCCGCGCATTACGCCAAAACCTATTGTGCAGGGCCCGCAAACCGCCGTCGTTGTCGGCCCCAAGGACGAAGAAATTTATCCCGATAAATACGGCCGCGTAAAAGTGCAGTTTTTCTGGGATCGTCTCGGCAAGAAGAACGAAAACAGTTCCTGCTGGATACGTGTCTCACAGCCATGGGCAGGCAAGAACTGGGGCGCCATCAACATCCCCCGCATCGGCCAGGAAGTGATTGTCGAATTTCTCGAAGGCGACCCCGACCGTCCCATCATCACCGGCCGCGTCTACAACGCGGATCAAATGCCGCCTTACGCTCTACCCGATAACATGACCCGCACCACATTTCTTTCCCGCAGCTCGAAGAAGGGTACTTCCAGCAATTTCAACGAACTCCGCTTCGAAGACAAAAAAGAGGACGAGCAAATCTTTATGAACGCCGAGAAAGACATGGACTGGCGCGTCGAAAAAGAATCTCGCGAGTTCGTCGGCGCCAATCGCCACATGATCGTCAAGTCCAGCCAGTTCGAGGAGGTCGATGGCGACAAACAAACTCAAGTGAAGGGCAAACACATCGAAAGCATCACCGGCGACACTTCCATCCACATCGCCGCTAAGCACATGGAGAAAGTTGACTCCGACGAATCGATTACCATCGGCGGCAATCGCAAGGAACAAGTTACAAACAACGAATCGATTGCCATCGGCCAGAGCCGCAAAGTTCAAATTGGCCAGAACGATTCCATCACCATCGGCCAAAATAGAAACTCGCAAATCGGCGGAAACGACGTAACCTCCGCAACGCAAGCCGTCTATATCACCGGCGGCATGAACGTTGTCATTCAGGCCGGCATGCAACTTTCCTTGGTCGGCCCCGGCGGCTTCATTGATATCGGCCCGGCAGGCGTTTCCATTCAAGGCACTATGGTTCTCATCAATAGCGGCGGCGCACCCGGCAGCGCGCAATCGGCCAGCCCCGATTCTCCCGATAGCCCCGACACCCCAGCCGATCCAAAAGTTCCCGACACCGCCGACGACGGCACGAAGGGAGGAAAGCTCAACCAGTAGCCGCGTGTTCGCACACCAATGCGCGCACGAACGCGCGAGCGAAATCCAGCGCCACTCAGGAGCCAAAACAATGCCTCCAGCCGCACGCATCACCGACCTCACCACCCACGGCACGCCCCTGGCACCAGGCCCCGGCAGTGTCAACGTTCTCATTGGCGGCCTACCCGCCTGGCGCGCCATGATTGACCAACACGCCTGTCCCATGGTCAACATCACCGGACCCGATGGGGTCGGCATGGTCATGATGGGCAGCCCCACGGTTCTCATTAACAACATGATGGCCTGCCGCATGGGCGACATCGTCATGGAAATTCCCGGCCTCTGTCTCGGCCCCGCAAATCCCATCGTTCTCGGCGAGATGACCGTCATGATCGGCGAAGTCGGCATGGGCTCGCCCGCAGTCGTTCCTCCGGTCCCGCCTCTCGTCTTGCTCGCGCAAGCCATGAGCGGCAGTGGCACCACCGGACCCTCTTCTTCCTCCGGCAGTCCTGGCACCTCCACGGCAGGCCAGGCGCTGGCGAACGCCGCGCAAAGCGGTATCCCGTTCATTAAACCCTGTCAAGGTTGCGAGGCTCTATCGAACGCGTCAGGCGCGCCCCCAAAATCCCCAACCGGCCATTGGGTCGAAATCGAGTTGCTCGATCAAGCTGGCAAGCCTGTCCCAGGGGAAGCCTATCGTATCGAGTTGCCGGATGGTTCGATCAAGGAAGGCAATCTGGATTCACAGGGCCAGGCGCGCGTCGATGGCATCGACCCCGGCAATTGCAAAATCACATTTCCAAACATCGACAAGAAGTCCTGGCACAAGAAATAAATTGGTGACGGGACTAGGAATTTCTTTATGGTGAAGGAAACTGATCGAGGCAGTGCCAATGAGTGAGTATTACACCGTCGAGCAAGGCGATCATCTCTCGAGCATCGCCAAGGATTACGGCTTCACGGATTACACGGTGATCTGGGATCATCCCAATAACGCCGACCTGAAAAATAAAAGGAAGAATCCTAATATCCTGCTTCCCGGCGACGAAATCTTCATTCCCGACATGGAAGAAAAAAACGAGTCCGGCGCCACCGACAAGCGCCACACCTTCAAAGTGGACAAGAAGCCATTATTTCTGCGGCTCGTTCTCGAAGATCTCTATGAGAAGCCAATCGGTGGCGCTCAATGCGCCTTGCGCATCAGCGACGAGATTACGCAACCGACGACAACCGCGGATGGAAAAATCCAGCAAGAGATTCCACTCGATGCTCACGATGCTTTTCTTGTTATTCGCGGGGACGAGACTCCTTTTGCAGATACGC
>DATFZY010000102.1:0-12017 GCA_035313865.1 Candidatus Acidiferrum sp. | reverse complement strand
TAATAGGCTTTTTCGGGTTCGATGAGGCGGTGGTTGTGGTCGAAGTGGATGGCGTAGGGGTCGCGGTGTGGGGATTCGGGGCGGCGTTTGGGGTTGGCGGGAGGTTGTGTGTTTGGTTGGGGTTGCTGGGGGGCGGGTTTTGGAGTGGATGGCTGGTTGTTGTTGGGTGTGGGTGGTTGGGTTGTGGGAGTGGGGCGCGGTTCGGGGTTGGTCGGGACGGCGGGAACGGGGAGAGATCCTTCGCTACGCTCAGGATGACAAACCGGGTGGGTAGGCGAAGGGATGGCGGCGGAGACGGCGCTCGGGACTGGATCGGGAGGGAAGAGGCGGGTGTGGTTGGAGGTGATGCCGGAGCGGATGGATTTGCGGTAGTTGTCGGGGCCGAAGGCGTCGTGGAATTCGGATTGGGCGTGGTGAATGGATTGGAGGAGGGTTTGGGCCATGTAGGCGACGGTGCGGGCGGTGCGAGGCTTGATGTCGCCGCGGACTACGGCGGGGAGGAGACGGGCGAGGGCGGTGCTTAGGTCGTTGGCGGAGATGTAGTGGCCGGAGAAGAAGGCGGCGAGGTCATTGGCTAGTTTATCGGCGGTGACGGCGCGGGATTCTTTTTGGGCGTGGTCATAACAGAAATGCGGATGAGTGCTGGTGCGGGGAGTACGGCAACGGCGGCCATCGGCGTAGGTGAACATGCATAGGGACACGCGGTCCTTGGGGCTGAGTGATGACATTAGAATTCTCCTTAGAGTTGAGTTTTGGGATTTGGCGACACAGAACGAAAGCGGTCATCCTCAGAAGGATGACCCTACAACTGAAAACGCCGGCAGGATGCTGGCGCTACAAAGATGGGCCTAAAAACGGAAACGCCTCGCGGAGTGCGAGGCGCAGTTCTTTACAGAACAACTATACCACGTCGGTAAGGTGAGTCAAAGTAAAAAATTCAGTTCAAAAGCAAAGACCAAGTCTAACTCCGCAGCCTTAAAACCGAAGGCTGCAACACCCGCCTTAGTGGCGCTACCTGAACAGCGTTTCGCCCGCGCCTAATGGACCACTCCCTGCAAGCCTGTGGGTGGAGAAGGCAGGCCCGTGGTCAGTGCGTTGATCAGGCCCGCGCCGTTCGGACTGCCCCAGCCGGTGACGAGATCGTAGCCGGGGACTGCTGAAAAGCTGCCCGAGATGCCGGAGGTGATGTCGTGGAAGTCCGTGCTGTAGACCGACGTAACATTTTGGGCGTAGATGGCGGGGTTGAGGAACCCAATCGGTTGGTGCTGGCTGGAGGCGAGTTGCTGATTAACCAGGGCAATGTACGCGGCCCACATGGGAGCGGCGAAACTGGTGCCACCATCTTCGTTGGCCGTACAGGCAGCCTGGTTGGAGCAGACATAGAACGTAAAATTCGCGTTCGCCGATACGTCCGGGCCGTTGCGAAGGGTGGTCGAACCTTGATTGCTAGAGTTGATTACCCCAGGGAGCTGCTGCCAGGACGGGATGGCGATATTGTCGGGGGAGATGCCGCCACCGCTGTCTGTCCAAGCGGTTTCAGACTTCCAGGGGCCACCGGCGCCGGAGGTAATCAAGTCCGTGCCACCAACGGAAACGACATTGGCATCGTCGGAGGGCCAAGCTTCGTTAGTGGCCGACCAGGTGGAGCTGTCGCCAGAGGCTGAAAAGAAGGTCTGGCCTTGCGCGGCCATGCGCTCGAAATAAGGGTCAAGCGTGTTTGGATCCGCGGGTGTCCAGCCCCAGGAACAGCCAATCGTGGTTGGCAGCGGGCTGTGGGTGGTCATGGCGCCGATAATTGCGGTATCGGTGGCTCCCACGTACATCACCAGGCTTGCCAGTCCCGGCGCCATGCCGATGGCCTGGGTCATGTCGAGGGTCTGTTCCGTGTCATCGCAGTTGCTCGAAGCAAAGCAGGTTGTGCTAGTGCCGTCTGCGGAAAAGAGGGAGATCGGAACATTATTGGTTTGACCGACATTGTTGAAGTAGGTGGTCAAGTCAGACAGATCCGTACCGGCAAACTCGAACAGAGCCAGGTTCTGGCCGGCACCGGTCAGCGCCGTCCCCCCGTAATAAGCCGCGCGCATGTCGCTGCCCAAGAAGGAGGCGGAAGGGCCGGAGCCGGTGGTGGCGTAGGGGACAACGTCCTGCGGCCGCATGCCATGAGCCTTCGCGTAGTCGCTCTTCTTGACGTACAAGGGATGCGGGAGGGAATAGTTGTCCAAACCGGAGATGTGCCAGAGTGGGAATGGCAGGTTTGTCGTGGGCTCCTTGTCTGGACAATAAAAAGTGCGGTTCTCTCTAGGGTGCTGGTAGGTGCGCATGGTGACATGGAAAGCTTTCTCGACGACCGAGACGGAGCCCCTGACCTGCACGTCCATACCATCGCGAGTGCCACCCGAGATGGTAAAACCCTTCTTTTTCGCGAAACGAACCACGGCGTCATAATTTTTCTGTGTGGGACCAAACCGCTGGGTGAACTCTCTCACGGTGAGGAAATGGCGGTAGGAGGGGCTGGCGGGATTGTAGAGTTGCTTCAGAAAGGAATCCAGCCCTGCCGGATCGCGCAAAGGCAGAACTATATTCAGCTGCAAAGTATGGTTTGCCGAAAGGCGTCCGACAGACTTGGCCCTGCCGTTGCGAGATACCTCTCGCACGTGGTGGGTCATGACGGACTGCGCCTGGGAATTGGGGATCGCGACTGACAGAATCGCAACGATGGTCAGCAAAAAGAGACCGATTTTTCGCACCATGGAATCTCCTTTGCGGGATTGTCTACAGAGGTGCCCGGTTCGTTTGGGAGAAGACGGCACCGCTGTTCCTCTTGGGTGGGAAGTTAGAGTATCACCGGCAAACGTGAACCGCGAGGGCAATTCAGTATTTTCCCGACTCTTCCACTTGACGGAGTTCGGATTTATAATCCGGGTTATGGCGAATCAGAATGAATTCGCAGGTGTGTTACCGAAGGTCATTCATCCTAAAAATGACCAGGAGGCCACCATCCCTTTGTACGTTGAGAAGATCGAGGGGGAAGTGGCGCTCGATCGATATGTGAAGGCGCAGACTTCGGCGCCCGAGGTGGCGGAGCGGATCACGGAATTGGAGACTTGCCTGCAGCGATTGGCCAGTGCCGTGATGACTTCAACGGATTTGGATAAACATCCGGAATTGCGGGCGGCGGCTGAGGAAGCGAAACTGGCGCTGAAGAACCGGCTGGAAGTGGATGAGAGCAAGCACCGGTTTCACAGCGAATTGGGAGTGTTTAAGGACGAATTGCGAATCGTCAAGGATTGATTCCGTCTGCCTTCGAACTGTAGGTCTTGCTTCTCGTAAAGAGTTCACCGAAATCCCACACAAAAGACAGTTAGGGGGCGAGCGATTAGAGCTACTCCTCGCGGAGGGCTTTCAGCGGATCGATTTTTGTGGATTTGCGGGCTGGGATGTAGCAGGCGAGCATGGCTACCGCAGCGAGCAGGAGGGGTGCGCCGACTAGCAAGAGTGGATCGGCGGTGCCGATTTTTAGGGCGTCGACGAAGAGGCTGGTCAGGGCGGAAAGAACTTTTGCCAGGGCCATTGCGCCTACGAAGCCGAGAATTGTGCCAGCACTTATGAGGGCTGCGCCTTCGCGGAGAACCAGGCGCAGGATTTGGAGTGGGGTTGCTCCTACGGCGGTGCGGATGGCGATTTCTTTGCGGCGTTGGGCGACTGCGTAAGCGGTGACGCCGGCCAGGCCGATGGCCGCTAACACCAGGCCGAAGACTCCGATGCCGCTGTAGGTTTGGACAGAGAAGCGGAGAGCGGAGCGGCTGCGGTCGAGATAGGAGCCGAGCGTTTGAATATTGAAGATGTTGAGGTTGGGATCGAGGAAGGCGATTTCGTTGCGAATGGCGGCGAGTGGGTCTGTTCCTGAAGCTGCCCCTAGATCCGACAAATTATCCGAACGGACGAGAATGGTCATGCCGCCGGCTGGAGGCCTTGCGAAATCGCGCGGCGTGAGCGGCAGATAGAGCGTGGCATGGGTGAAACCATCGACATTCCTAATGTCGCGGACCACGCCGACAACTTCGAAGGAACGCTGGTCGTCCCTGACGCGCTTGCCAAGAGCGTTTTGGTTTCCGAAAAATTTGTGTGCGGCGCTTTCATTCAGGACAGCTGGTAAAGAGGACGGCTTCGAGGGGTCTGGCTGGACGCGTTGATCGGCCGGCTCGAACTCGCGGCCGGAGAGCATAGGCTCGTTGAGCGTGGCAAAGTAGCTGGCGCCAATGGTTTGCTCCATAACCTGTTGAAGCACTTGGGAGGACTGCGCGGCTTCCGCGCTGACTTGCGTGAGTTCCGTATCGCCGGAAAAGGGCGGTTGAGCCGCCATGGCGACGCTGCGGACGTGGCCGGAGGCTTTGAGGCGGTCGGGAAGTTTTTCGAAGAGAGCTTGGGCTCTTTCGGGAGTGTAACCGTCGCGAACTGGATCGAGAGAGAAGAGAACCATCGCGTTGGGATCGAATTTGGGTTGGAGGCTGGTGCCTTTGCTGAGACCCAGGACGAGGAAGCCGGTCATTAACAAGAGCATGAGAGAGGCGGCGACCTGCGCGACCATCAGCAGGTTGCGAAGGCCGAAGCGACGGTAGCCCGGCAATTGGAGCGCGGAGCCTTCTTTGAGAGCTGGAGTGAGATCGGCTTTTGTGGATTGCAGTGCGGGGATGAGGCTGAAGCCTACGCCACAGAGAATTGCGAGGCTGAACGCGAAGAGGGCTGCGTGCCAATCCATCGTGAAATAAAATTCGACGGGGATTGTGGTTGGGGGAGTGAAGTGAGAGTTTAAGACTCCGAGAAGATAGGCGAGAGCGAATCCTGCGAGGCCGCCGAGCATGGAGAGCAGAAGGCCTTCGCTAATCATTTGACGGACCAGGCGGAAACGGCTGGCTCCTACGGCCAGGCGGATGGCCAGCTCTTTGCGGCGATTGGCGCCGCGGGCCATGAGCATGTTGGCGAGGTTCATGCACGCCAGAGTGAGAACGAGGCCCATCAGCGCGAGGAAGAATCCGATAATTACGGGCTTTATTTTGCGGGGGATCGGCACGTTGGTGCCTGCGGGGAGAAGAGTTACGCGGCGGCCTTTGTCAATGCGCGGGAGCGCGGTGGTGTCTTGCTCGTCGAGGCGGCGATTGATGGAGTCAAGGGCTACTTCGGCGGAATCCATGCTGACGCCGGGGGCCAGGCAGAGAAGGGCGAGGAAATCTTTGGCGCTACGTTGATGGAGGACGTCGTTGGCGAGTTCTGGAGCGAGAGCCGGCGGGGCGGTGATGGGGACGAAGAGTTCGGATGGATTTACGCCGAGGACGCCGTTGAAATTTTTTGGAGTGATGCCGACGATCGTGGCGGGCTGGCCGTTGAGGTGAAGCGTTTGACCGATGGCGTTGGGAGAGGAGTTGAGGCGATTGCGCCAGAAGCGATCGCTGACGACTACTACTGGGGCGTCGCCTGACTGGTCGAGGTCGGGGCTGAGGACGCGGCCATTTTGCGGTTGGACGCCGATGACGGAAAAATAATCGGGTGAGACGAGTTGACCGAAGATGCGCTGAGGCTTTGCGTTTAAGTTGCCCTGGAAGGTGACGTTGAAGGGGACACTGGTTCGGAAAGCGGCGGCACCGGTGAAGAGGCTTTTTTGTTCGCGGTATTGCTCGATGTAGTAGTAGGAGACCGGGGCCAGGTCGCCGTCTTCTGATTCCTGGAACATCACGAGATGTTTGGCATTTGCGGCGGAGGGGAGATCGCGAAAGAGCATGGTCCATTTGGAGCTGTAGACGTTGGTGGAGAGACCGATTCCGAGGGCCATGGAAAGGATGCCGACGAGCGCGAAGCCGGGGGACTTGGCGAGAGCGCGCCACGCGTAGCGCATGTCACCGCGCATTTCGCTGAGGTATTCGAGAGGGACGCGCATGGCAATGTCGGCGATCAGGCGGATCAGGCCGGTGGTGCCGTGGCGTTTGGCGATGTCCTTCACGACGTCCTCCCCGAGTTGCATCACTTCGGTGCCGTAGGCGAGTTTGAATTCGTGGGGAAAGGCCTGGGCGAGGCGGCGGTAAATGCGCCAGGCGAAGTTCATTTTGAAGTTCATTCGGTCACCAGGGCTTGCTTGATTTTGATGGAGCGGACGAGTTCCTCGAGGCGATTGCATTCGGCGTCCAGGACGCCGCGGCCGAGGGGAGTTAGGCGGTAGTAGCGGCGGCGGGCGTCGTCGAGTTCGGGGGCGGGGCGCTCGTCGGATTCTTCGATGAGTTCGGCTTCGATGAGGCGCTTGATGGAGCCGTAGAGGGTGGCAGGCCAGAGATGGACTTTGTCGTTCGTGCGCTGGAGGACTTCTTGCATGATGGCGTAGCCGTGTTGTTCGCCGCCGGCTAGGGTTAGGAGGATGTGGAACCAGTGGGTCTTGAGGGGGAGGAATGTTTGGGGAAGCTTTGGGGGGGCTTGGCGTGGGGGAGTGTTGGTCATGGGAACATATATATAGCGAATGATATAGATATTTGTCAAGAGCGAAATGTGAGCTGTCGGATGCTCGGGCTTGGCGCTTTGCTGTCGAAAAGCGGGAGCAGAGCTCCCGCACTCCGTAGGCGGAAATTCGGATACAATGCGCCCGCGTCGATCGGGGATTTGTAAGGGAGGATTGCGATGAGAGCTTCTCGGCGGGATTTTTTGGTTGGGAGTGGCGGAGCGATGGCGGCTGCGGCGTTTGCGTTTGGGGCGGCTTCGGAGTTGGTGGCGAATCCTTTGGGGAAACCGATTGGGCTGGAGTTGTACACGGTGGGGGCGGAGTTAGATAAGGATTACGACGGGACGTTGCGGGCGATCGCGGCAATTGGGTACAAAGAGGTGGAGACTGGAGTTTCTGCGACGCGGAAAGCAGCGGACGTGAAGAAGTCATTGCAAGCTGCGGGGTTGCAGTGCCGGGCGATGCACATGAGTTTTGGCGGGATGGAAGAGGCGATTCCTTATGCTGCGGAGATTGGAGCGAAGTATGTGATTTCTTCGGTGACGCTGCCGAGCGTTCCGGAGGCGGGCAAATTTGATATGAAGGCGATGATGGCGCAGTTGACTGCCTTGAATCTGGACGACTTCAAAAAAATTGCGGCGCGCTGCAATACGATGGGCGAGCAGGCGAAGAAGGCGGGCTTGCAGTTTGGATATCACAATCACAATTTTGAGTTTAAGCCGCAGGACGGCGGGGCGATTGGGTACGACGTGGTGCTGAAGGAGACGGATCCGGCGCTCGTGAAATTCGAATTGGATTGCGGGTGGATGGTGGCGGCGGGGCACGATCCGGTGGCGTACCTTACGAAATATCCGACGCGTTACCGGCTGCTGCACATCAAGGATTTTCAGCCGACGGACAGTCCTTCGGTTGGGCTGGATGAAAGCGTGCGTCCGAAGCCGGCAGAGCTGGGGCGGGGACATATTGATTACAAGCCGATTTTCGCGGCGGCGAAAAAGACGGAAGTGGAGTTGTATTACGTGGAGCAGGAGCCGCCGTTTACGGCGACGCCGGCGATGGAAGCGATCAAGATTGATTACGATTATTTGCACGCGTTGGCGTGAGCGCTCACCCCGGCAGCCAAAACTGGCGCTATGGAGTTTCCTCGAATATGGCCTCTAGGAGCACGGCTCGCCGCACGGAACGGATACTTAATGGGGATTACTCCTCCGCGCGGCAGGCTGAGTCTATGATTCCGTCAAACATGGTTGTGGGCGTTCCGCGAGGCAATGTGTAACCGACGGACTCGTGGTCAAAAAAACTGGCATTGCGCCAATGTATTCCCTTTCTCAGTTGCGCCCGCGAGTCAACGCCAACGACATTGCCAGCGCTGGTCTTGATCCAACGCTGCTCAGACCATTTGGCGCCGACAAAATCACCCGGGTCATCCTCTCCCTCGGCGAGAGTTATGAAAAAACTCGCGTCAACGGCCTCTTTACCTCGCGGAAAAACAAAATAGGCTTGGATGTGATCGTCCGCATGTTTGCCTTCTTCATCGATGCCCTCCCACTGTAGTGCTGCAGGAATGACGAACTGCGCCTCAAAACCAATCCGGCGCGGAGATGCGCCTGGTGGCTCACACGAAGGAACGATCCAATCTGACCGCTTTGCCTCCTCGAGTCTTACGTGAACGGGAGCGCCTCCTGGCTTCACAGCAAGAGCCAGTGGGCGATAGGCCGGATTCTTGAACAAAAGCATGGAACCTGAGTTGGAGAATTCGAACTTCCCATGCTCGTCAGTAGTTGTTTGCTGGCGCTCCGGAGGTGAACCACCCAATACATCATCGAAAACCTCGAATCCTTCCATTGGCCTTCTGTCGGGCCCCAAGACCGTCCCTTGTATATTAAGGTTTGCGGGGGGCACGGATTCGACTTCGGACACCTGTGTTATGACGAACAGCGCACAGCACCCAAGATGCCCATAGCCCGCAAAATAGCCTTGCCCATCTGGCCGTCGCTGTTCCTCGCCCGCAAAGAATGCTCCTTCAAGGGTTGCAGTTACAAAGTAAGCGGGTTTATCACCTTTGCGGGCTGCGATCAAAGCGTAGAGCCTGCGAAAATTTTCGTCCTTTTTAACTCCGAAAGAAACACCGTTCACTTTGAGGTCGGTACCGGACTTTCTGGAAGTATCATTCACAGTGGAGGCCACAATTCCGGGGACATCTCCGCCAAAAGCAAGCCAGATTGATTGTAGAGTCGGGCAGTCTCTGCCTTTTACCAGAGTAAAATCCTCAAACTCGACGCTCAGCGCGCCCCGGACACGAACCGTTTCTCCGTTGTAGGATTTCGGATTTTTTGCGAGGTCGCATGGTGTAACAGTCTTCGGTTGTTCCTGGGCAAGCATCGGGGGGCCAGAACAAAGAAGTGCAAAGAAGGCCAGTGCGGAAACGAAGCTCTTCGACATGTTGTTCACAGCTTAGCTCAAATTTAATCCTCTTTTCCCCTCGGAGCGATCTTGGGAGAAGAGAAAGGACAGACTACTGCGAGTGACTAGAGACGGTGTAAGAGTTCGTTGACAGAAGAGGGGACGTACTTTAAGATTAGCGTTTGTCTCTACAGGGAAAGGTGTGGCTGAGAGCGATGAGGACGTACGTAGCGAAAGGCGAAGAAGCGGAAGCGCTGAAAGTGGGCGCGAACTGGTTTGTGGTGGATGCGACGAACCAGGTGCTGGGGCGTCTGGCGACGAAAGTGGCGCGGATGCTGATCGGTAAGGATAAGCCGAGCTATACGCCGTATCTGGATTCTGGGGATCACGTTGTGGTGATCAATGCGGACAAGGTTCGCATGACCGGGAACAAGGTCGAGCAGAAGGTTTATTACTCGCACAGCGGATATCCTGGCGGATTGAAGGCAGTGCCGGCAAAGCGCGTGCGGGAGACGAAGCCGGACTGGATGATTCGCGAGGCGGTTCTGGGGATGTTGCCCAAGAACAAATTGCGGGCGCGGCGAGCGAAGAAATTGCGGATTTACCGGGATGCGGCAGGTTTGGCGCGGCATGCCGGGCAGAAGCCGCAGGCAATGGCTGTCGGGGCGTAGGATTCGTTTCTGCCGCGCGGGCTGCGGCCTGCGTGGAAGTTGTGGCAGAGGCGAAGAGCACAGTCAGGAGTGACTGTGCTACGGTATGTTTTCCGCACGTTGCTGTTCCTTGGTCAAGTGTGGCCGCGTAGTGGTCACCTCTAAGTGGTGCCTTAGGCAGGGAGCAAATAGGCGTGGAGTTTAATGACTCCGTGGTGTCTGGAGTCAGATGGATTGAGGAGGAACGTTGAGTTCTACTGGTACGCCCCTAGCGGGCACAAAAACGTGGTTTCTTGGAACGGGCCGGAGGAAAGAGTCTGTGGCTCGGGTGTTCCTGAAGGCGGGGAGCGGCAAGTTCACGATCAATGGCCGCGAGGTGGCAAATTATTTTCCGAATCATGCGTGGTCGCATGATGCAACTGAGCCGCTGAAATTCACGAGCCTGGCGGACCAGGTGGACGTGAAAGTCACGGCGCATGGCGGGGGAGTTGGCGGGCAGGCTGGAGCGGTGCGGATGGGATTGTCGAGAGCGATCTCGAAATACAATCCGGAATTGCGGCCGGCTTTGCGGAAGAATGGGTTTTTGACGCGCGATTCGCGGATGAAGGAACGGAAGAAGTACGGGCAGAAGGGCGCGCGGAAACGCTTCCAGTTCACCAAGCGTTAATAGGTGGGTGGAAGGAAAAAGATTTTACACAGAGGACTGTGAGTTCGCAGAGGTCACAGAGAAGAGTCCCGAGTGTAGAGAGTTCCAGAGGGTTGACGCGAGTTGGCCCTTTGAGATCACGGCCGGCATGGAGCCGGCAAGAGGCTGTTCTGTAGCTTCCGCTTTGCGATTAGGCGGAGGGAATGCCTGCCCGGCAAAAAACGGGAGTGGCAAGCCCCTGCCCTACGACGGGAAAACGGGAGCTACCGCAAACAGCTATCCAAATAGGAGGAAACTTGGCAGTAGAAATTACAATGAAAGAGTTGCTGGAGGCCGGAGTTCATTTCGGTCACCAGACACGACGCTGGAACCCGAAGATGAAGGAATATATTTTCGGGGAACGGAATGGCATACACATCATTGATTTGCAGAAGACATTGAAGATGTTCCGCGAGGCGAGCCGCTTCGTGAGCGATCTTTCCGGGCAAGGCAAATCGGTTTTGTTTGTGGGAACCAAGCGGCAGGCGCAGGAAGCTGTGGCGGAAGAGTCCAAGCGCTGCGGAGCGTTCTTTGTGAACCACCGCTGGCTGGGCGGGACCTTGACGAACTGGGCGACGCTGCAGAAATCGATCAAGCGGCTGAAGCTGCTGAAGGCCATGACCGAAGATGGCCGGATCAACGAGCTTTCCAAGAAAGAAAAAGCGCGGCTGGGCCGCGAATTGAAGCACCTCAATCAGAACCTTGAGGGTATTGAGAACATGAGCAATCTGCCGGACGCCATGTTCGTGATTGACTCGAATGCGGAAGAGATTGCGGTGAAGGAAGCGCGGCGCATGGGCGTGCCGGTGGTTTCCGTAGTGGATACCAATTGCGATCCCGACGTGGTGGACTGGATTATTCCCGGAAACGACGACGCGTTGCGCGCGATCCGGCTGTTCACGACGAAGATTGCTGACTCCGTGCTCGAAGGGCACACCGCTTACCAGCAATCGCAGGTGGCGGAACAGAAGTCGGCGCAAGATCAGGCGCTGGTGGATGGCGTGGAGTACGTGGATACGAGCGCATACGAGCAGTATGAGAAGCAGGAAGGCGACTTCGTCGAGGGAGCGGATGTGGTAGTGCCGGTGGAACCGGCGGAACCTGCTCCGGAGGCGGTCGCGGAAGCTACCGTCCCGCCGGACGACGAAACCCGTTAAGAAATTCGAGCGAGCAGGAGATTGGCGAGATCCGCTCCAGGCGGCTCGGGGCGGGTCTTTTTGCAGGCTTAACTTTCAGCTATCAACTAGCAGGCTTCAACCAAGAGATTGAGATGCAGAGTTCGCAGAGAGAAAAAGGATGAGTACACAACAGCCAGCTATGCAAATCCCAGCACATCTCGTGAAAGAACTGCGCGAGCGGACCGGGGCGGGATTCAGCGATTGCCGCGCGGCGCTCGTGGAAGCAGGCGCGGATATTCAGAAAGCAATCGATATCCTGCGGAAAAAGGGCCAGGCCGCGGCAGCCAAAAAGGCGCAACGCGAAGCGAGCGAAGGGCTCGTGGGCAGCTATATCCACGCGGGCGGGAAGATTGGCGTGCTCGTGGAAGTCAACTGCGAGTCCGACTTCGTTGCGCGCACGGAGCGATTCCAGAATTTGTGCCACGACATCGCCATGCACATCGCGGCGCTGGATCCGCGGTATGTGCGGCGCGAGGAAGTGACGGCGGAGATGCTCGAGAAGGAACGCGAGATTTATTCGGCGCAGGCGCGGGCTACCGGGAAGCCGGAACCAGTGATCGAGAGAATCGTTACGGGCAAGATGGAGAAGTTTTACGAGGAAAATTGCCTGTACGAGCAGC
>DATFZY010000101.1:0-3208 GCA_035313865.1 Candidatus Acidiferrum sp. | reverse complement strand
GATCGCGCGAATTCCAGTTGTCTTCGGCCTTGCGAATTTTTTGCACGGCGGTCTCGCGGGTGAAGGGTGGCACCAAACCGATTTGAGGCTGACCCGCCATTTCGTTCCTCCTTTACAGCGTCGTCGAATGCGATATGGGCCGGTGTGCTGCGGCGGAACTGCAATCCGCCGTGGGTGATGAACAAAATCATGAACTGGATACATTCTTCGCGCGCAAGAATCGCGCCGCGGTCGGCGCGGCTCTCCAGATGAGCGATCACGACAACGGGCGCCAGACTTCGGATTGCCCGGGCAAAATCTTGAAACCGAGCGATTGCAGCTCGTCGCGCAGCTGTTCGACCGACTGAAAACGGATTGTGCGGATCCCGGCGGCGCGCGCTTGCTCCAGATTTATCTCTCGGTCGTCGATAAATAGCGCTTCGGCCGGTTGCACGCCCAGGGCGTCAATGCAATGCTGATAGATCGCAGGCTCGGGCTTGACACTGCGCACTTCGCCGGAAAAAATGTGGTGATCGAAATAACTGAGCCACGCGAAGTGTTTTCGCATGTGCGTGGCCATATCGGCCGGCATGTTGGATAGAATCGCCGTCTTGAATCCCGCCGCGTGAAGCTGCTGTACCCACAAGATCATCGCGTTATTGATTTGGCTCCACAGCTCCAGATCCAATCGGCGCGCTTGTTCGATCTCATCCTCGCCGATTATCACTCCGGCCCGCGTTGCGAATTCCTGCCAGTATTCGCTGGGGAGCACGTCTCCGCGGTCGTACGGCGCGCGTGTCTCCAGATAAATCGGAAGGAAAGTTCGCGGATCCATCTGGAACATGGCGGCGAGGCGTTCGATGGTATCCGTCGCGGGTAGATGGCACAGAACTTCGCCGTAATCGAGTATCACCGCGAGGATTTCGGGGAGTTTAGCGACTGGATTGCGACCATTCGCGGGCATACACGGCCTCGCTCTTCATGTTGAATCAGCGCGATGCGTTCGTCAAATGCGATTGTGTGATTTGGCGTACGACGCATTGTCGGACAATTGCGATGCCGCGTGAAGTCATTTTAGGGACGATAATGGTTGCGAATGTTTTTCCGTCAAGACGCAGCGGCAGCACCGAGCGCCAGATCTTCGGCCGCCAGGTGCAGATAATCCTGCAACACCGCGACTACCAGGTTGTGATCGTCACGTTGAGGCAGCCCGGAAACGGAGATTGTGCCCACACATCCCGCGCCTGCGAGAATTATCGGGAAACACCCGCCGTGCGGAGCGTAGTCTTTGGGATCGAGCCCCGTTTTTGCCTGCAATGTGGTTTGAGCGCGCTGATGCGTCAAGCCGATCGCGTAGGAACTGCGGTGATAGCGCTCGACAACGTTGCGTTTGCGGCGAATCCAGTCCGCGTTGTCCGGAGTAGTTCCCGGCATGGCGTATGCAAATAGTTGATGTCCGCTGAGATGGATATCAATGGCCACCGCGACGCCGCGTTTTTCGGCTGCGGCCTTCAGGGCGCTGCCGACGGCCCACGCCACTTCGGAATCGAACTGCTTGAATTGCAGGCGTTTTTCCTGGAGCGCGATCTTTTCGAGGTCTTGGTCAATGGTCATGAAATTTCCAGTTGAAGAATGTGCGATCGAACAGTTAGTCGTCGCGGCAGCGTGGCACTCCCCACGATTCGCGACGAATCATAACAGATTCAACAGCCTTGCAATTTGATCGGACTGAAGGGCAGTTCGGCGCGCGCCGCGGAACTCTTCACGCCGGTCTCCAGCACATTGATCACTGCCAGCGCTTGTTCAGGAGTTACTGGATTGGGCGCTCCTAGAGAAATCGCGTCGCGAATCCCTTCGTAGTAGGCAAGGTAGTTCCCGGCAACGTTCGGGACTTGCTGGCTATCGAAGCCATCGCCTTTTTTAGTTATTAGCGTTCCTGCCTGCGGGTCTTGTCCCCATCCCAGAGCGCCCGGAATCTCGCCGCGCTTCAGCGCTTCTTCCTGCGGATCCATGCCGAATTTTGTGTAGCTCCCCAGCGCGCCATGAATCGCGAATCGCGGAGTTTCCGCGGCGACGAGTGACGCACCATGCACAATAACGCGATTGCGGCCGTAGCGCAGGATGACGTGGAAGTAGTCGACTGCTTGGCCGCGCGGACGCTGCATCTCCAGATCGGCATACACCGCTTCGGGAGGGCCGAATAATTGCAGCGCCTGATCCACCAGATGCGGTCCGAGGTCGAACCAAATGCCGCTCCCCGGGCCCGGCAGCTCGCGCCAGCGTTGCCGCAGCTCAGGGCGATAGCGGTCGTAGTGCGATTCGAAATGAGCGACTTCGCCGAGCGCGCCACTTGCCAGAACTTGGCGCACCGTCAGAAAATCAGAATCCCAACGGCGATCCTGGAAGACGGAGATCAATCGCCGGCGACTCTTCGCCAAGGTGACCAGTTCCGTCGCTTCGGCGACCGTGTTGGTGAACGGCTTGTCCACCACTACGTGCTTGCCGGAGTTGAGCGCTTTGCTGGCGAAATCGAAATGCGTGGTGTTCGGAGTCGCAATCACGATCAAATTAATTTCTGGAAGCGCGAACGCTTCTTCGGCTTTCGCGAGCACGGTGACGTCGTAATCCTTCTTGACCTTGGCGCGGTCACTGGAAACGATATGAGTGAGTCGCAATCCAGGCACATTCGTCAGCAGCGGCGCGTGAAAAGTTTTGCTGGCAAATCCGTAGCCGAGCAGCGCGACGTTCAGCGCTGAAATAGTTTTCGAACGATCTTCCAAAGGGCTGTCTCCTCAGGCGGTTGCAGCTCGCCCAGAACTTAGAATGCCCGCGCCCTCAAAAATCATTGTCTATTTCCAGCGCGCGGCAGAATCTTCAGAGCAGCAAATCCTATTTATTGTTTGCCGACGCCGCATTGGCCGCCGAAAGCGTGACGCTGCCGCGAAGTACGATGTCCTGACTCGAACGTCCCACGAGAATCTGGAATTCACCGGGATCGGCGCGCCATTGTTTCGCGTCCGCATCGTAGTAGGAAAAAGCGCGGCCATCCAAAGTTACGGTCGAGGTTTTCGTCTCGCCCGGTTTCAGTTCGATTCGCGCGAAGCCCTTTAATTCTTTGGCGGGCCGGGGAATTTTCGGGTGCGCCTCCGCCACATAAACTTGCGCGACATCGGCGCCTGCGCGCGTTCCAGTGTTCGTCACGTCGAACGAAACTTGGTACAGCGGCGCT
>DATFZY010000100.1:0-5013 GCA_035313865.1 Candidatus Acidiferrum sp. | reverse complement strand
ATCACGGCCATCGTCGTGCCAAATAATCCGAGCTGCCGCGCGAGTCCTCCGCTCTTCACCGCTGGATCGCCCGAGTTTTCGGTCATCGACATGGATACTCGCTGATCCTTCTCTCGCACGCAGAACGAACTGCCTTAGTCGCTCGCTGCGATTGCGGCGTACTCTACCACCCAGGCCCGCGGCCACAAAATGGAGCGTTGGCCAAAGCTGTGAATTTGCGGCCGCACGAAACCCACGAAGCCAATGAGGCCGGCAGATTATCATCCTCCGCATGGAAATCGGCCGTTCCACTCGATACCGCGGAACCCACAAGCCAAAACCTTGCATTCTCGGAGTTGCGCCTCGTCTGGTGGCCACTACCCAGTGCGCCAGGAAAAGGAGTATCATGTTGGCCGTTCTCGGTTCCTAAGCAAATAGTAAACGGGTGGGTCATGCCTGTAACTGTTCTGAATCGTTTCCGGGTCATTTTGATTCTTTCCTGTGGGCTTTTACTCTCCGTGGAAGCGTGGGCTGGAAATCCAATACCATGCCCAGGCGGGCAAGCCGCTCCTGGTCCCGGCATTTCCATGGTTCCCGGTCAAGCCAACTTGCAAGATGCGGAGAAACAGGGGGACATCGACGTCTATTTGAAAGGACCAAGCGGAGACGCACTTCAAGGATCTGCGGTTTTGACGTTAATGAAAATGGACGGTGCATTTGTTGACCAGCAAACGTCAAAAAACGGCTACGTCAGATTTAATGGAGTGCGCGAATCAGAGTACAAAATTCAGGTGTTGGCTCCCAAGTACGAAGCCGCAGAAAAGCAAGTCGAGGTTAAGGCAAAATCGCTGGTCAAGCTCACAGTCGACTTGGCTCCGCTCTCCGTGGAAGATGCCGCCGCCTCCTCAGGCTTCTACGCGCTCCCGCCAAGAGTGCAAAAAGACGTGGGCAAAGCCCTCGATGCCTTGCGTGCCAATAAGCCCAATGACGCCTGGCGTCCCCTTCAAGCCGCGCAGAAAAACGCTCCCAATAATGCGGAGATTGAATATCTTTTCGGCCTTTACGCCTCGCAGACGAAGAACGACGCGCAGGCCCGCGTTTATTGGATGAAGACGCTTGAGCTGAATCCCAAGCATTTGGGCGCACTTCTCTCCGTGAGTAACGACTTGATTCAACAGAAAAAGGGGGACGAGGCGGTTCCCTTCGCAAACCGAGCGGTGGCGGCGGAGCCTGCTTCCTGGCGCGCTCACATTTTGTTGGCGGAAGCTCTTCTCATGCAGAAGCAGAACGATGAGGCCGTAAAAGAAGCCCAGCGCGCCATCGAGTTGGGCCATGAGCGCGCCGCAACCGCGCAATTGGTTCTGGCTCATGCACTGGCCCAAAAGGGCGATCGCGAGCAGTCCATACAGGCGTTCACGGCGTATCTCAGAGCTCACCCGTCCGATGCCGGCGCTGCCAAGGATCTCGAGTCGCTTAGGAATCCCTCGGTCACGACGCTTTCCATTTCGTCTGATGTGAGCGCCGGCGACTTGAACGCGGCGGCAGATGCCGCGGCGCTGCCGATGGCTACCAACTGGAGGCCAGCGGACGTGGACGACCATGTGCCGGCTGTGGAAGCCAGCGGTGCGTGCTCCGTGGATGACGTAGTCAAAAAGGCAGGCCAGCGTTTGACGGAATTGGTGACCGATGTGGACCGCTTCGCCGCCACAGAATCCTTTGTCCACGAATCGATCAACAAATGGGGTGTTGCCTCCGCGCCGGAAAAACGCAAGTTTGAATATGTGGTTGCTATCCAGGAGCTGGATCATCGCTACCTGAATGTCGAGGAATACCGCAACAGCGGCAGTGTCTCCGCCAGCGACTTTCCCGATGGCGTGGCAACCAACGGACTGCCCGCGCTGGTTTTGATCTTCCACCCGTTTAACGCTCCGAACTTTGCGATGAGCTGCGAAGGCCTGTCGCGTTTGAGCACGGGATTGGCCTGGCAGATTCATTTCAAACAGCGGCCCGATAAGCCGAACCTGATCAAGCGCTACCGCGTTGGGGCGGAGGGCCAGTCGTATCCCGTGGCACTGAAGGGCCGGGCCTGGTTTTCAGCAGACACGTATCAGATCGTGCGGCTGGAAAGCGACATGGTCGCGCCGGTACCGGAGATACGTTTGATGGCGGACCATACGGAAATTGAATATGGGCCAGTGCATTTCCAGAGCGGCAAGGTAAATATGTGGCTGCCGATGAGCGCGGAGGTTTACTACGACTGGAGAGGCCGCCGCATTCACCGCCGGCACAGCTTCAGCAATTACGTGTTGTTCGGGGTGGAGGAAAAACAGAAAATCTCCGCACCCAAAGAGGCCGCCGCTCCGGCTGAACCGTCGCCCGCCACTGCCAGCCAGAAACCATAAAAGGCGCGATATTTTTTTCTCGCGAATCTTCTCGCACACATCGCTGAACCTTGCCCGCTTTGCTTTGTTCCTAGCGAATCGTTGTGTGCGTTTGGCGGCGAAGGAATTGGCCTGCACCTGGGCGGCCTACGAATTTACCTCCATCGATTACCGCGCGGCCGCGCGAGAAAACTGTCTTTGGCGCGCCTTTGATTTGAATTCCCTCGAACATGGAATAGTCCACGCGCATGTGGTGTGTTTTTGCGCTGATGACTTGTTCTTCGTTTGGATCGAAGATGACGAGGTCGGCGTCTGACCCTACCGCGATGGTTCCTTTGCGGGGATAGAGGCCGAAAAGTTTCGCAGGAGCGGTCGCGACGAGTTCGACGAAGCGGTTGGCGGAGAAACGCTTGCCGTGGACGCCGCCGGTGTAGATGAGGCTTAGGCGGTGCTCGATGCCTGGGCCGCCGTTGGGGATTTTCGTGAAGTCGTCCTTGCCTAATTCCTTTTGTTCCTTGTAGCAGAACGGACAGTGGTCGGTCGAGACTACTTGCAGAGTGTCTTTCGCGAGGCCTTGCCAGAGTTTTTCCTGATGCCATTTTTCGCGGAGAGGCGGAGTGAAGACGTATTTGGCGCTCTCAAAGCCGGGAGCATCCATATTTTCGAGAGATAGATAGAGATATTGCGGACAGGTCTCGGCGTAGACAGGAAGGCCGCGGTCGCGGGCTTCGCGGACTTTTTCGAGGGCCTCGTTGCAGGAAAGGTGAACGATGTAGACGGGCGCTCCGGCCATTTCCGCGAGGGCGATGGCGCGGGAGGTGGCTTCCGCTTCGGCGGTCGTGGGGCGCGTCAACGCGTGGTATTTCGGTGCGCGTTTTCCTTCCGCAAGAGCTTGCTGAACGATGACGTCAATCGCGCCGCCATTTTCCGCGTGCATGCAGATTAAGCCGTCGTATTTGGCGGCCTGGCGCATGGCTTTGAAGATGGTGGCGTCATCGAGCATGAAGACGCCGGGATAAGCCATGAAGAGTTTGAAGCTGGTGACGCCTTCCTGGATGAGCTGGGGCATTTCGTCGAGCTGGGCGGAGCCCAGGTCGGTGATGATGCAGTGGAAAGCGTAGTCGGCGACGGCTTTGTCGTGGGCTTTTTTCATCCAGGTGTCGAAGGCCTGGCGGAGGGTCTGGCCTTTGTACTGGATGGCGAAATCGATCAGCGTAGTGGTGCCGCCGAAGGCTGCGGCGATGGTGCCGGTCTGGAAGTCGTCGGCGCTGGTGGTGCCGCCGAAGGGCATGTCGAGATGAGTGTGGACGTCGATGCCGCCTGGGATTACGAGCAGGCCTGCGGCGTCGATCACCTTGGCGGCGTTTTCTGTCGGGAGTTTGTCAAAGAGCGCCGAGACTTTGTCGCCGTTGATGCCGATGTCAGCGACGAAAGTGTCGGTGGCGGTGACGACGGTTCCGTTGCGGATGATGGTGTCAAAGCGCACTTGCTGCCTCCCGGGCCGGAGCCTGGCCGGAAGAGATGATAAAGGAAGAGGGTCGCGGCGCGTAACCCCCACCCCGGTTTTTTGTAAGTGTTGCATTCACAGGGTTTAGCGAGGCTGTAAGATGTTTAGAATCAACACTTGCGAGATGGCGTGTAAGTGTTGATTCTAAAAGAGATAGCGAAGTGCCGTGGCGACATAGCTGGGGGCCTAGTTTTGTGTGAGAGGCACCCTCCCCCCTCCCCCGTTTTTGGTAAACATTTGATTCCACGGGGTTTAGGGGGTGGGGGTCTGCGAAAGATGTGATTCCAAAGGGTTTAGTGATCAGTCGCGGGGATTCGCAATAAGCCACCGGATGGTTTGGGAGGTCCGGTCGGCGAGAGGTCATTGTGCTAAGGCGCCATAGGGCAGCGCCATTCCAAAGATAGACCCAATTATAGCACATCGTCGTTGTTTGTCAAGTGATAAATAGTAAGTCATTTGTTTGTGCGAGGATAGAGGCGGGGTTGGGAGACGGAAAAGCCCCACACGCAAGGAAACCCAAGAGCCCACCCTCACAATTCGAGGATGGGGCACCCGAATTCCGAAACAACCTCGTGCGCCATTAAGAGTCCGGGTCGGCCGCCTTGGCGAGTGCCCCAACCAACGGTTGTGATAATCTACAAACATGAAATTGACAGCCGTTTTTGAACCCGCCAAAGAGGGTGGCTACACTTGCTTTGTGGAAGAGTTTCCCGCTGCGATTTCGCAGGGTGAAACTATCGAAGAGGCCAAAGCGAATCTTGCGGACGCGTTGAAACTGGCGTTGCAGTGCCAGCGCGAACTTGCGGAAAAGGGCCTTTCCCCACAGGCGGTGCGCGAGGTTTTCGAAATAGCGGAAGTATGAAACTTGCGGATCTAGAACGTCATCTGCGACAGCAGGGTTGCGTTTTGTATCGCGAAGGTGGCGCCCACAGCATTTGGTTCAATCCTGTCTTACAAAAGATCGCCAGCGTCCCGCGTCATCGAGAAATCAAAGAAGGGACGGTTCGGGCCATCTGCAAACAACTGGAAATTGTGCGGCCATAAGCCGAGATAGGAAAACGATGGCTGGGGCACCCGGCAAGTGTCCGCGCCTGCCCCGAGGCTCCTGCCGGTGAATAGAAAGACGGGTAAGACTACAGGTCAACA
>DATFZY010000099.1:0-2500 GCA_035313865.1 Candidatus Acidiferrum sp. | reverse complement strand
GGATTCACGAAATCAAGCACGACGGCTTCCGCATCGTGGCACACCGCGATACCGATCGCGTGCGCCTCGTCACCCGCAACGGCTTCGAGTTGGCGTTCAGAATGGAAAACGTCCTGGTATTCGCGGTCGTAGGCGCTTTATTTGCCCTAACCCCATTGGCAACATTCGCTCAGTCGCCCCCCGGGCCGGCCGGGCCCGTAACCGCAAGCCCAAGATCGGGCTGGTCAATAATCGAAGACAAGTCAGCGACTGGCAAGAGTGCTCAGTTTAGCGCCGGGATTATCGTGGGCGATACGGCGCTCATATTGAGGTGCCGAGACCAACGGACAGAGGCAGCCTTTTCAACCGAAGACACCGATTTAGGCGAGGAGTCTGTCAAGGTCCGTTACCGCATTGATCTGAACGAACCTATCCAACAGGCGTGGCGTTCCTCAATAAATGGTCGCGCCGCATTCGCGCCCAAGCCAATGGATTTAATCCGCGCGCTTCCTGACAACGGGAGGATCTTCATTCGAGCCGTCGCATCTGATGGAAGTAACAAAGACACAAATTTCATAATTTCTGGCACGTCTGCGATCCGCGATAAGATTGCCCGTGCCTGCAATTGGCCAGCGACATCCGAAGAGCCCGTCGGAAGCATCCCCACGCCGAAAGAGCCTTAATCACGGGTGACGAGGCCCGTCGCATTGCCGTCAACTTCGCCAAGCTGCCGGAGCTGCTGGGCAAGATTTAAGTTTTGATTCTTGCGAGACATAAGAACACGGTTCACATTGGCTTTAGTGGCCGAATAAGAGCCGCAAGAGGAAGCATCCAGATCGATCTGCTGAAACCCTAACGGAGCACTCCATATACAAGAGCATCGCCACGATTGCCGCTGCGCTGGCGATTTTGTCGCTCGGAACGCTGGTTTCTGGCGGCGCGCAAGCCGGAGGTGCCACCAGCGCCCCCTCGAAGTACAACTATACGGCCTACACGGCGAGCGTGGATCAAACTCGAAATTCCCGACGCGTCCACGCAGTGATTTACCCGATTACGGAATTCTCCTCTTCCTCGGCAAGGGCCTCCGTGCCGAAGCGTTGAGGCAAGAGGATTAAATAAAATTCCGCTGGCGGTTGGAGGCTCTGGCGCAACGCTTCCTTGTGCCACTTATCCTTCCTGCTGGGATCGTCGTTACTCCCGGCGGCGTATTTGCCTTAAGACTTTTATGCTGGCGCGTCCGGGCACGGAAAACGCATGGGCGAGGCCCGCAGGCGGCATAGCAGTGCGCCG
The DNA here is from genome assembly GCA_035313865.1 of Candidatus Acidiferrum sp. Lineage (GTDB taxonomy): Bacteria > Acidobacteriota > Terriglobia > Acidiferrales > UBA7541 > Acidiferrum. Next base: position 1,231 of record DATFZY010000099.1, on the reverse strand, counting down.
AGCCGTTCTGTACCAGCATGATACCGTAATTCTTGGAAAACGGGTGGGCACCTATAGCCACGTGTATATTACTTTGAATGGTGTTTGGGCGTAGCGATCCCAAGCGCGTTGAAAGAGGGGTTCAGCCATGACGTCGTATCGGGCACTTTCTGCCAGTGTCTTCGTGACACTACTGATGCAGCCGCTCCATACACTACATGCCGACCCGTTTTCTCTGCGAAGCGGTTCCTATGAAGTTACAGCTCGCCTCGAACTGCCACATGTTGAGCGCTGGGCCGTCGACAAAATTGCGATCATTTGCATCCCAGGGGCTAGGGGCGGCGGGGAGATACCAGTTCCGGTTTTGAGCGCGAACAACCCCTTCGCGAAATGCACCGCCGCAAATCTCGTGATCGACGGTGCGACCCTCCAGTACGACATCGTCTGCCCTGGACGCGGAGCCGCCAGGGCTCATGCCACCTATTCGCTTTCACCCGACAAATTCACGGGTCACGTCGCGATGGTGATGGGAGCGAAGAACATGACGATGACGGAGGTGCAGCGAGCTCGCCGTGTCGGCGATTGCGGTCCGGCTGACTCGCGCGCCACAATCGGTTCTGGCCTTAGCGCGGCCCTGGATTCGTTTTAATAGCCTGCGATGAGTCTCTAAATGGCGGCACGAGGCCGAGCCAGCCGCAGACTGAGGCGCGCTTTCTGGCCTAGCGGCTCCGGTGCCCCGCCGCTTCCCGCCGCCGTGGACCGTCGATGAGACGGACGCCTGCTTCATCGTGAAGGATCAGACCGGCCAGAAGCTTGCTTACGTCTACTTCGAGGGCGAACCCGGCCGACGATCGGCGGCGGACCTGCTCACCCGCGATGAGGCAAGGCGCATCGCGGCCAACATCGCCAAGTTGCCGGACATGCTGCGGCGGGCCACCGCTTTCCGGATGACCTTGGGAAAGGAAGAAAGATCGCCGCGAGGCGATCTCTCCGGCAGTATCTTGAGGGGGCTTATATGGTGCGGGTACGCGCTACGTCCCCGCGCGGAAGTTATATCTGATCTTATGTTTTGTTGGTGATCCAGATTGTCGGTGCGCCGACCACTCCAGCGTTCTGCATAGCCTTTTTCAGTTCCTAGCTTTCCGACAGCGCGTTTTTGATGGAGCCCAGTGGTCGAGCGCGGGCGTGACGAACGCCCGCCATGACAAGGGCAGACAGCGCGATGCTAGACGGTACCGGCAGGCGCGTTAGC
>DATFZY010000098.1:0-3190 GCA_035313865.1 Candidatus Acidiferrum sp. | reverse complement strand
GCCGGTGCCCATGGTTTGCATCGGCTGGCCTTTGCCGCAATTGGGCGTGCCCCAGAGCGTCCAGTGGTCGCGCGAGCAGATTGCGTCGCAACTGTTCCAGAATTCGGTGGTGATGCCGCTGTAGCTGGGATTTTTTATCATGCGGCCCAGCTTGCCGCCTTTTACTTCCCAGCCGATTTCGGTGGAGAACTGAAAATGATAGCGGCGATCGTCAATGGACCAGCTGCGGTTGGTTTCCATCAGGATCGCGTCGTCGGTATCGGCGATCAGGTCGTCGTAGCTCCAGGTGCCGGGGTTGATGCTGATGTTGGTCATGCGAATCATGGGGAGGCGATTCCAGGATTCGGTGCGCATGGTGCCGCCGGAGCGGGTTTCGCCGATGGTGGAAGCCAGCTCGCGATTGCTGAGGTAGCCGGTGAAGAGGCCGTCGGTGATGATGGGCGTGCATTGCGCGGGGACGCCTTCGTCGTCGTAGGCGAAAGTGCCGAGGCCGGGGCCGTGTTCAAGACGAGCGTCGGCGACGACGTTGACGATGTCTGAGCCATATTTTAATTTGCGCAATTTTTCGATGGTGAGGAAGCTCATGCCGGCGAAATTCGCTTCCTGGCCCAGGACACGATCGAGTTCGATGGGGTGGCCGATGGATTCGTGGATTTGCAGGCCGAGTTGCGAGCCGCCGAGAATGATTGTCTTCGTGCCTTCGGGACATTGCGCGGCGGAATGTAACGCTACGGCTTCTTCGGCGGTGCGTTGGGCGTTGCCAACAAGATCGAGAGCTTCGACCAGCTCGTAGCCTTGTAGAGCGTGCTGGCCGCCGAAACTATTCGGATAAGAGCGCTTCTGAATTTCAGTGCCCGCGAAGCTGGTGGCGACAATTCCCGCGCCTGAATGCATTTTCACTTGGTGGATTACGGAGCCGATGCTGGAGACGAAGAGCTGGTCAATGCGCTTGAAGGACATCGAGCCTTCGGCGAGGGTGACGCCCTTGACGCGCATCATTTCTTTGTCGGCGGCGAGGAGCACGGCGATCTGGCGCTCTACCGGAATGCGGAAGGGATCTTTGAGGAACGGGTTCTGCCACGTATCGACGTGCGGTTTCTCAGGGGCAAGTGCCACGTCGGCGCGTTTTGCCAGGGCTGAGGATTTCGCGATGGCGACGGCTTCGGCGGCGCAGGCTTGGACGCCTTCGCGCGTTAGGCGGTCAGTGGAGGCGAATCCCCAGGCTCCACCGGCGATCACGCGGATGCCGATGCCGAGGGTTTCGGATTCGACTAGCGTGCCGACTTCACCGTTTTTGGTGCCAATTTCGCGCTGGCGGATGTCCATCACGCGTGCGTCGGAATAGGTGGCGCCGCGGCGCTTGGCGGTTTCGATGGCCCAGGCGGCCCAGTCTTGCATCATGCGCGGGGAGTCCTGCCGGCGGGATTGGCGATTATTGTGGAGTGCGGCGGCGTGCTGCGGGACGTCCATTTGTATTGAATAGAAAATGGGTCGGTCATTGGTTTTGAAGGAGTTACGGCGATTGCGGATTTTCTGAGTCGTTCATTTGTATTGAATAGAAATTTGGGGCGGAGCGCGGGGGGTGGTGCGAAATTCGGGGTCTGGTACGGTTCGTGATGGCCGTCGTTGCGCAAAAAAATCATCTGCGTATTTTAGAGAGAGAGCGGGGAGAAAGCAAACGGTCGTGTGTGTACATGGGGGTGGTGGCGGGCGTCGAAGACGGGAACGAATTTACTACGACGCGCCGAAAAAAAGGGCGGGTCTGAGACCCGCCCCTACGGAAACAACTTCCGACAGCTTGCACAGCCACGAGTGGCTGTGCCACGAAAGGCTACGTGCCTTCGGACCAGCTGGCTAGGTAGTGTTCTTGGTCGGCTGTTAGTTTGTCTACGTGAACGTTCATGGATTCTAGTTTTAGTTTGGCGATTTGGCGGTCTATGGGTTCGGGGACTGAATAGACTTGCGGCTTCAGGTCTTTCGCGTTTTTCACAATGTATTCCGACGCTAGGGCTTGGTTCGCGAAGCTCATGTCCATCACCACCGCTGGGTGGCCTTCGGCGGCGGCTAGATTGATGAGGCGGCCCTCGCCTAGGAGATAGATTTTGCGGCCGTCTTTCATAACGTATTCGTCAACGAAGGGGCGGGCCGGCTTCTTGGAGCTGGCCAGCTTTTCCAGCGCGGGGATGTCAATTTCTACGTTGAAGTGGCCGGAATTGCAGATTACGGCGCCGTCGTTCATTTTTTCGAAGTGTTCTTGAGCGATGACGGACTTGTTGCCGGTGACGGTGACGAAAATTTCACCGATCTTGGCGGCGTCGGCCATGGGCATGACGCGGAAACCATCCATGATGGCTTCCAGGGCGCGCGTGGGATTAATTTCGGTGACGATTACGTCCGCGCCAAGACCTTTAGCGCGCATCGCCACGCCGCGTCCGCACCAGCCGTAGCCGGCGACGACGACGCGCATGCCGGCGAGGAGCATGTTGGTGGCCCGGATGATGCCGTCCAGAGTGGATTGGCCGGTGCCGTAGCGATTGTCGAACATGTGCTTGGTCAGCGCGTCGTTGACCGAGATCACCGGATACTTCAGCGTGCCGTCCTTGGCCATGGCCCGCAGGCGAATCACGCCGGTGGTGGTCTCTTCGGTGCCGCCGATAACGTTGGGCACCAGTTCGGCGCGCTTGGTGACCAGCGCGGTCACGAGGTCGGCGCCATCGTCCATGGTCATGTGCGGCTTGTGATCGAGCGCCGCGGCGAGATGCGAGTAATACGTGGCGTTGTCCTCACCTTTGATGGCGAACGTGGGGATGTTGTAGTCCTTCACCAGGGACGCGGCCACTTCATCCTGCGTCGAGAGCGGATTCGAGGCGCACAGCACCACGTCGGCGCCGCCATCGCGCAGCGTGATCGCCAGGTTAGCCGTCTCGCTGGTCACGTGCAGGCAAGCGGAAACGCGCTGGCCCTTGAGCGGCTGCTCCTTAATGAAGCGCTTGCGGATGAGCTGCAAGACGGGCATCTGCTGATTGGCCCATTCGATCTTGCGCTTGCCCTTTTCGGCTAGCGTAATGTCTTTTACGTCGCCTGCGAGTTTCGTTGCTGTTTCCACTGGAACCTCTCTCTGGGTTTAAATTGCGAAAATCGAATTGCGGAAATCAAAATTGAGCCGCCCATCGAGGGCGGCCCTAAAATA
>DATFZY010000097.1:0-2618 GCA_035313865.1 Candidatus Acidiferrum sp. | reverse complement strand
TGAGCGCGTGAGCGCCCACGCCAGCACCGCGCCGGACAGCACGCCCACTATCACCAGCGCCAATCCCTGCTGTAAAACCAGCTGCAGGATGTCGCGGCGGCCGGCACCCAGCGCCATGCGGATGCCGATCTCGTGGGTACGTTGGCTGGCGGCGAACGAAACTACTCCATAGACGCCCACCACCGCCAGCGTGAGTCCCAGAAAGCCCATGGCCGCGGCCAGGATTGCGCCAATCTGGAAGATGAAAAATCCGTTTCCTCCGCTGAGGGAATGCCGCATGGTCTCGACGTCGGTAACGGGCATGTTGGGATCGAGCGCGCGGACTTCGTTCTGCATTTGCGCAATCATGCTTTCAGGCGGCAGCGAGGAGCGAACCTGCAAGCTGCGGTACGCTGTGTAATTCTGCGCGAGGGGAACAAAAAAGAACGGTTTTTTGTCCCACCCGATGAATATGTATTTCCCATCGGCGGCTATTCCAACGACCTCGACGAATGGTCCGGCCGCACTCTTTAGGCTGAAGCGCTTCCCGATGGGGTCTTGATTCGGCCAGAATTGCTGCGCCATGGACTGATTCACGACGGCGACGAGCGGTGCCTTGTCATTGTCATTTTCCTGGAATGCACGCCCGCGCAGCAGCGGAATGCGCATGGTGTCGAAATAAGACTCGTCCACATGGTTGTAAATCACCACGGGAGGAGGCTGGCCGGGCGTGGCCGGTTGTCCTTCGACGTAAATTATGCTGCCATCTTGCACAGGTCCCATGGGCACACTGAACGCGAGGCTCGCCGATTGCACTCCCGGAAATGCGCGGACCTTGGCTTCGAGGTCGTGGTAAAACGTCTTGGTGCGGGCCTCGTCGTAGCCCACCTCTCGCGGATCCAGGGTCAAATTTAGAACGTGGTCGGCGTCGAATCCCATGTACGCATGTTGCGCACGTATCAGACTGCGCACGAATAGTCCCGCGACGATCAAGAGCACCAGGGAGCCCGCCACTTGCGCCACCACCAGCACGCTGCGCAAGCGATGACGACTCACCCCAGCTGTATCGCTTCTGCCACCGCTCTGTAGCACGCTGTTCACGTCCGTGCGCCCTGCGCGCAATGCCGGCCACAAACCGACGATCGCGCCGGTGACCAGAGCGGCGGCCATCGCGTACGCGAATACGCGCCAGTCAAAACCGAAATCCACCCGAATGGGAAGTCTTCCCGCCGGGAACATGGCGCCAATCGCTCCGCCGGCCCACACTCCCAGCGTCAGCCCACCGATACCGCCGAATAGCGAGAGCAGGATGCTCTCGGTTAGCATTTGACGGATCAGACGCCAACGATTCGCTCCCATGGCCGCGCGGATGGCCATTTCGCGTTGCCGCATGGTCGCGCGCACCAGCAGAATATTTGCGACGTTCATGCAGGCCAGCAGCAGCACCAGCGCTGCCAGCGCCAAAAATATGCCGGCGATGAACGGAATGAAATTGCTGGCAAACGGCGACGGGCGAGCCAGTCTCTCCGGGATCACACGGAAGGTGATTCCGCTGTCCGTCGCAGGATATTGCTGCGCCAGCCGCGCCGTCAGCACGTTCAGGGAGCTCTGCGCTTGCTTCAGGCTCACGCCCGGTTTTAGCCTTGCCACCGCAGTGAGTGAGCGAGCACTGCGGTCCGTCCAGAACGTGGCCAAATCCTGCGCCGGCTGCATGTTCAGCGGGACGTAACCGTCCGGGTTCAGGAAGAATTGCGTGCCCTGAAATACTTTCGGCGTCACGCCAATAATTGTGGCCTCCCGGCCGTCAAGCAATACTTGCTTTCCGACGACGCCGGGATCGCCGCCATACTTTTTCTGCCAGAAGTCATAACCCAGCACTATGTAAGGATGGTTGCCACCTGCTTCTGCTTCCGTCGGAAGGAACAGCCGGCCCAGCGCCGGCTGTATGCCCAGACCAGAAAAATAATTTCCGGTCACATAGCTATACACGAATTGATTTGCTTTGCCGGCGTAGCTGAGCCCTCCGAAATTGACTTGCGAAGCGAACACATCGGAAAACGCATCGGACTGTTTGCGCAAATCCACGAGTTGAGAATAGGAAAGTTGGAAAATTCCCAGCGTGTCGCCCTGCGCGTGCCCGGCCAGCACCACGATTTGTTCGGGGGACTTCACAGGCAGGGGTCGCAGCAGAATCCCATTCACGATCCCGAAGATGGCGGTGTTGGCGCCAATGCCCAACGTGAGCGTGAGGATCACGATCACCGTCAGCATGGGTGATTTCGCGAGCATCCTGAAGGCGTAACGGACGTCCTGCCAGAGCGTGGCCATGAATCTATCCTCCCCCTGCGTTGGTGGTAGATATGCACGTGCCTGTCCTTAAGTGGATGCGTGGGATCTGTATGTTCAGGAATGACTTACCACGACTCGTCCGCCGGTTTCGGGATGCGTGATGGGCGATTCCGAGACGCGCCGTCACGAAAACGGACAGCTGCATGATTGAGTCGCCAGGCCGCGCTGACATGCGATTTTATCGCTGGTCGTTTCCTGCTAGCATGACTGGGCCTGCGCGCACGCCATGGAAGCCATCAAACACGTTATCGTCGGGACCGCCGGGCACATTGACCACGGCAAATCCTCGC
>DATFZY010000096.1:0-9143 GCA_035313865.1 Candidatus Acidiferrum sp. | reverse complement strand
ACCGGAGTGGGTTCCGTAAGACTCGGCACATCCGGTATTTCGCTCAGAAATAAAACGCCGGACTTCCCCGTGTCCAGTGAAATGTAGTTGGCCGCCTTGATCGGCATGGCCACGATCCTCTGGCCGATTCCGTCCAGATCCATCGTGACTTTCGGTTCGTCTTTCTTTTCGCCTTCTTTTCCTTTATCGGCTTCCTTAGGCTTGTCGCCGTCTTTGCCTTTTTCGTCGCTGGCGGACTTTTCCTCGTCGCTTTGCGGTTCGACAGGAGAAGGATCGCCTTTCTTCAAGACGACGGCATAGATACTCCGCGAGACAGGATGCTGATAGCTCGAAAGGTCAAGCCAGGCGATGGAGAGTCCGAGGTCCGTGCTGGCCGCAAAATAGAGCGTCTTGCCGCTCTTGTCGAAGACCGGGTAGCGCGCGTCGCTGGTCCCATCCGTGATCATGGATTCTTTGGCTGTTTCCAGTGAATAAACGAAGATGCTGCGCATGTGGTTCTGGAGGAATTTTGAATAGGTCAGCCACTTGCTGTCCGAGGACCAGGTTTCATCGATCTGCGTGGAGGGATCCTCATAGGGATCGGACGTCACTTTGACGGGACTTCCTTTCTCCACGTCCACGTACCAGAGATTCAAGCGCTTATCCGTATACGCAATTTTTTTGCTGTCGGGAGACCATGTCGGCCTGTAGAAAAAGGACGGCGGATTCCCGAGATTGATTTTCTTCACCGTTCCCAGGCCAGTTTGATCGGCGATATGCAGCGCGTACTCGCCGGATTCATCCGAAAAGAACGCGATAGACTTTCCATCGGGAGACCACGCTGGATCACGCTCGGCAACCGCCGTTGTCCGCGTGAGGTTGCGGACGTCGCCTTTTTCTGCCGGAACAGTCAGGATTTCGCCGCGAGCCTCGAACACCGCGCGGACACCGGTCGGCGAAATTGCGGCATTCCGAATCTTGTCCCCCACCTTTTCGAAGTGCGGCCGCGTCGCGGGCAGATCGCCGGAGATGTGAATCACAACCTTGGACGGTTTCTCGGTCTTCAGATCAAGCGTATAAATTCCGCCGAACTGTTCGTAGACAAGCGCGTCCGGCCCAGCGGACAGAGATTTCAGGTCGAGGCCGGTGTTTTCCAGGACTTGCTTCACTTTTTTCGTTTTTGTGTCGTACGCAAAAATCGTTACAGGCCCCTTCCGGTCCGACAGAAAATAAACCGTGTCGTCAATCCAGACGGGGTCATCGTCGTTGGAGTTTTCGCGAGGCACCTTTTCAAGTTGCAAGTCGCTTAAGCGCAGCAGATAAATTGGCGTGGTCTGTCCACCGTGATAGCGTTTCCACGCGGTTTGCCACTTAAGGTTCGGCACGTAAGAGATACGCGTGGCGTCCGGCGAATAGGAGGCCGCCTCTCCGCGCCACATCGGCAGAACTTCGGGAACGCCACCTTCGACCGGAATGGTATACAGGCGATCGATATCGGCGAACGCCTCGCGGGGAGAACTGATTAGAATTTTCTTGCCGTCCGGAGTCCAGCCTTCCACCACGTCCGGGTCAGGATGCCAGGTCAGCCGTTTTGGCTCGCCACCATCCGCGGACATGACGTAGGCGTCCACATTTCCGTCGTATTGGCCGCTGAAGGCGACCCATTTTCCGTCAGGAGAAATCTTGGGCCGGGATTCGTGGCCTCCGGTTGTAAGCTGGCGCGCTTCGCCGCCATCCCGCGGCACACTCCACAGATACCCGCCGTACACGAAGACGATTTGCGTCTTGCTCATCGTGGGCTGCTGCATGAGCAGCGGACTTTCGTCCGCGGCGAGCGACAATCTCGTCGTGCTCAGCAATGCGAAAAAGAGGACCCCCATCAACGCTGAAATTCGAAAGCGCATCATTCCTCCTGAAGAACTTCAAGCAAACTCTTAGGCGCCGCAATCGCCGCAGCTCAGCATTCCGCTACTTCTGGGCGCCAGCCGGTGGCGGCCAGAAGCCAGGCTCGCTGATGGAACGCTCATCCATTTTGTCGGCGTATTTCTTAACCGCCGGGCGGATGGCAGAAGCCTTCCCAATCAACACAAAAACCAGATTATCCAGTGGAAAATGTTTTGCGATTACCTGGCGGGCCATTTCCGGCGTAACTGCATCTACGCGTGCTTCGAGCTGGTTCACTTCGTCGTCGTTCAGCCCGTAAAATTCGTCGGTTACAATGCGGCGCGCCAGTTGCGCCGAAGTCTCAATGGATGGCGGAAATTGGCCCTTGATGTAGCTCTTAGCGGAAGCCAGTTGCTCGGGGTTCACGCCATCCTTGTGCAATTTCTGAAGCACTTGCAGCGCCAGGTCGATCGCCGGTGTCGTGGTCTCATTCTTCGTAAAGCTGAACATGCCGAACGGACCGGGAACTTTACGTGAATCGAAACGCGAGCTTACTCCGTAGGTGTAGCCGGACTCGACGCGTAGCGCTTCATTCAATTCCGAAGTGAATCGCCCGCCAAAGATGGTGTTGACCACGCGAATCGCGACGCGATCGGGATCGCTCACGGCGGTGCCGATGTTCCCGATGGCAAAATAGGTCTGCGTCGCGTCGGGCTTGTCGATCAGCAAAAGCCTTTTCCCCTTCACGGGAGCCGCAGCGGGGATCACCGTGCTTGTGACGGCGCGCGCTGGCCACGCGCCGAATGTTTCTTCGAGCTTTTTTCTCAATTCCGCTGCGTCGAATTCGCCGGCAATCCCGACGACCGCATTTCCCGGAGCATAGTTCGCTTCGTAGAATTTTGCGATGGCTTCGCGCTGGATGCGTTGGAGCGAAAGCTCATCGCCATCCGAGGGGCGTCCGTACGGATGCGTACCGTAAAGATAGCCCTGGTAGTAAAACCCTAAAACAGACCGCGGCTCATCCTTCGCAGCTTTTATTCCATCCAGGCTCTGCGCCAGCACCTTATCGGTTTCGCTTTGGGGAAATGCAGGGTGCAAAAGGGCATCCGAAAAAAGGTCCAGCGCCCGGGCAAGATCTTTGGTGAGAAACTCGGCGCTGATACCGGTGAACTCAGCGCCGGCGTCGGCGTCGAACGCCCCGCCAATGTAGTCGAGTTCGGCCGCGAACTGCTGCGCCGTCCGAGTTTTAGTTCCCTTGCGCAAGAGTGCTGCCGTGACGGATGCAAGCCCTTCTTGTCCCGCGGGATCCGCCGCGGACCCTGTTTTCACCATCGCGAACATATCGATGAGAGGCACGCCGCGCTTCTCCATCAGGAGCACGGTCAATCCGTTTTTGAGAACGAATTTCTGATGCGGCGGCATGTGCAGCGACTGCGCCGGCGCCATGGGGCAAATCAGGAGCAAAAATCCGAAGAGCCCGAAGAGGCGTACCGCGGTTCTTTCGCGAGTCATTGTTTTGCCTTCTCGTCGTTCTCGGGGAGCAGCGTCGCGACGGTGCGATTATTGGGCCCGAAATATTTCCTGGCTACGCGCTGCACGTCTTCCTTCGTCACCGCCGAGTAGCTCTTGGCCGCATCAAACAACTTGTTGTAGTCCCCCATGAAGACTTCATAGGTTCCGATAGTATTCGCGCGTCCATTGATGGTCCGCATCTCCCGGTAAAACTCGACAAGCCGGGCGTTCTTTGCTTTCTCGAGTTCCTGATCGCTGATCGGCGCCTTCTTGGCTTTCTCCAGCTCTTCGTAGATGGCCTTTTCGCAGGCTTGCGGATCTACTCCCTGCCGGGGCTGAGCCGTGATGATGGCCAGTGTGGGATCAAATGCGGGCTCGACGTTAGAGGAGACGTCAAGCGCGATCTGCTCACCATCCACCAGCCGCTGATACATCCGCGAGCTCTCTCCCTGGAACAGCACGCTGCGCAGAATATTCAGCGCATAGTAGTCCGGATTGTCAGTTTGCGGGATGTGATAGGCGATCATCAGCAGTGGCAGTTCCGCGGGCTTGTGAACGACTAACCGCCGTTCGCCCAATTGTTCCGGTTCGATGGTCGTCACCGGCGGAGGCGGCGCGTGAGAAGGAATCGGCTGGATGTATTTCTCGCACAGCTCGAAAATCTCCTCGGGCGAAACGTCTCCGACGACCACCATCGTCGCGTTGCTCGGCGAATAGCCCATTTCAAAGTGATGCTTCAAATCCTCCATCGTCCAGTGCTCGATGTCGCTCATCCATCCGACGACCGGCCATTGATACGTGTGGGCGATGAACGCGGTGGCCCAAAGCTGCTCGTCGAGCAGGCCGCTGTTGTCGTTGTCCACACTGAGGCGTCTCTCGGAAGCCACCACCTCGCGTTCGGAAGCGATTTTCTTGGGATCGAAAGTCAAATCGCGGATGCGGTCGGCTTCGATGTCGTAAATCAACGGCAGCGCCGAGCGCGGGAACCAGTCCTGGTAGACGGTCACGTTTTGCGTGGTATAAGCGTTGTTCGATCCGCCGTTTGCTTCCATCACTTTGTCGAGCTCGCCCGGCCCGTATTTCTTTGCGCCGTTGAACATCATATGTTCGAAAAAGTGCGAGAGACCGGTCGTCCCGGGATGTTCGTTCCGCGAGCCGACGCGGTAGAAAATGTAGAGCGCCACGTTCGGAATGCTGTGGTCCGGCTGTACGAGAACTTTCATCCCGTTCTTCAGCGTGTGCGTGCTGACGGGAAACTCTTGCGATTGGCCGCGCGCAGGCGCACCTGCAACACTCAAAACACACAGCAGCAAAACGATGGAACTGCGGTACTTGATGGCTTTCATGAACACACCCTCACCCCGATTCACCAAAACAGTAAGACGTATGCTCCCCAGCAAATGTTTACGATTATCTGTGCCTTTTTAGGGAAGCAGAGCAAACACCCGCACCGGTCCGCCCGAACCACCTTCCAGTTTGATTGGCGCAACCACGAGAAACGCGCCTTCTTCAGGCAATTCGCTTAAATCCGACAAATTCTCCAGGTGATAAAGACCGGCACCGAGCGCTAAATGATGCACCGCATAATCTGTCGATGTGCCGCAGTCCACGCTCATTGTGTCACATCCAATGCCGCTGACCTTGCTTTCGATGAGCTTTTCCACCGCCTCCGCGGAAAAGCCCGGAAAATGCATCTGGCCCGACGCGTCTTGGTTGCGATATCTTTGAGCATCCGGCCAACGCGAGGCCCGACCGGTTCTTAGCAAGACGATTCCGCCCTCCGGGATTGGTCCGTACCGTTTTTCCCACTCATCAACCCGCCGGGGCGAAACCTGATAGTCCGCGTCTTTTGTCCCTTCTGCTTGAACATCCAAAACTACTGCCGGACCAAACAGTTGTCTCACTGGAATCTGGTCAATCGGTATTTTTCCAGGTGGGAAATGAATGGGCGCGTCCAAGTGCGTCCCGTAATGCTCCAGCATCCAGAAGCTTCGCGTGAAGTACCCGTCCTTCTCCACGCTGGCATTCGTTTTGGCCTCGAACCAGCGCTCATCCGCAGGCCACGGCACCAGGCGGCCGTTGATGGCGTACGCAAGGTCCAGGACCCGCGTCTTCCCGGAAAGAATCCCAGCAAGCATGGCGTCAGGGGAGCGGAATTCCGGGGGAGGCCACGATGCCGGCCATGCGCAGAATTTCCTGGTACTCAACATCCGCGATCTGCGAGACCAGCAGCCGGACATTCTTCAGTAACTTCAGCTTTTTCAACGCCGGATTGGCGCGAAGTTCCGCCAACGAAACCTGTCTTGGCAAACGGTCAAAGGCTCTCAGGTCCGCCACCAGGTTCTTTTCTTTCTTATCGTGCGGATCGGGGTAGGGATCGCGGGTCACTTCAGCGATCGAATAGAGAGTCCGCTCCGGCGCGGAGTGGTAGCAAAGCACGCGATCGCCTTTTCGCACCTGTTTGAGCGCGCGAATAGCGTCGGGTTTCGACTCCGCACCGTGCCACATTTCCTTGCCCTTTACGAAGAGCGTATCCCAGTGGTAGTGGTGTGGGTCGGCGCTAAATACCCAGTAGTGTCGTTGCGAAGTCGGCGTTGCCATCGAGGCGTCGAGTCGGCAGCAATATACACGGGGAAGACCAAAAAGCGAAACAAAATATGGAGGTTAGCGGGTTTTCCGGTTCGCCAGTGGAAATCAGTCCAAAATGGTCGAAACAGAGAGATTCTTGTCTATCCTTTTTATTTTCAATGACTTAGAAAAAAAACTCAAGCAATTTCGACAAAAACCTCCTCCCCCCGCACCTCCGTCGCGTAGCAAGGAACACCCACATTGGGGTTCTGGACTACCTTCCCCGTGGTCACATCGTATTCCCATCCGTGCCACGGGCAGGTAACAATTTTATCCTGGAGCGATCCCTGGCCCAAAGGCCCACCCCGGTGTAGGCAGGTGTTGTTGATGGCATAGAACTTACCCGCGACGTTGGCTAGCGCCACGGCTTTTCCCTCAACCTGCACTTCGTGAATCGTTCCTGCCGGCACCTCGGCGGTCTTGGCGGCACGCACAAACGGCATGGTTGCTCCTTGATAGTGAATTCGCGAACTAAGCTAGTAAAGTTCTTCCCAGACGCCGCCGAGTATACCTTTCGCTCTGGGCCTCGTCAAAAATCGAGGAACGCGCGGCTTATTTCGAGGAGTTTTGCGCCTGCGCCCTTTTGGCCATTATTTTCCAATACGTGCCAGGGCGCAGGCGTTGCACGATGTCGATTTGTCGCGCATCCTTGCCGATCAAGATGCGCGGCTCGCGCTTTTCGACGCCTTTGAGGATGCGCTCGGCCGCGGCTTCCGGGGAAGTAGGCGTGACTTTCTCAAAGAATGCGACCGCTTCGTCTTTCTTGCTTGGTGATGCGTTGGCGCCGAGGCGCGCGTGCTTTGCAATGGGCGTATGAATTCCGCCAGGATGCACGCACGAGAGAAAAACCGACGTGCCTTCGAGTTCGTGCCGCACAGCCTCTGTAAATCCCCGCACGGCAAATTTACTGGCGGAATAGGCGCTCTGTCCCGCGGGAGCAATAATCCCGAACACGCTCGACAAATTGACAATCTGCGCACGCGGCTGCTTCTTCAGAATCGGCAAGAAATGCTTCACTCCATAAACGACGCCCCAAAAGTTGATGCCCATCACCCAGCGCAAATCGTCGAGTGAGATTTCTTCAAAGGTTCCGTGGAGTGCCACACCGGCGTTGTTGATGAGCAGCGTCACGCGACCGTGCCGCGCAGTCACGTCTTCGGCAAAGCTCCTGACGGCTTCCTCGTCGGAGACATCCAGAATGTGCGTCGAAACTTGCCCCTTACTCGAGAGCGAAGCCGCGGTTTCGGCCAGGCCCTTTTCGTCAACATCGGCAATTGCCAGCGCCGACCCTGCCGCGGAAAGCTGCTGCGCAAGCGCCCGCCCGATGCCGCTCGCAGCGCCCGTCACAACGGCGACTCCATCACTCAGAAATGGCATGCAGCGATCTCCGTCACCGCCATTTAGCCTGCTTTCTTGTTTTGAATCAAGATCGCCGGACAAGCCTTAACTTGTTTGGCTCGTGAAGAACCTTGCGCCAGGTTCCTCCCTCAGCGTAAGCAACTAAGTCCTGGATGCTGATTTGAGGAGAGCGCTGGCTGCGCCTTCTCATAAAATAGTAAAAGGGGAAGATCCATATCAGGAAGCCGAGAAGCAGGCTGAGGCCAAAAGCAAGCCCAGAGAAGATCTTCTCGATTGCAAAACTTAACAGCAGAATAGGACCAATCACGACTAATGCGGCGGCCAAAGTCACGCCTTCAGGAGCGAAATAACGGTTCCAGTCCTGCGAAAGACCGCTCAGATCAACCTTGAACTCATCTGCGAACCTTTCGAAAAATTCAACGGCATCGTCGCCCTCCATGCCGAGGTCGTAGCTGAGTCTGCTGGCTGATGTAAGTTTTTCACGTGGAATTCCAGACCCCCTGGAAACAAGCGCGTACACGCGTTCTTCAATCGAATCGCCCACGCTCGACTCCCTGTTACGCGCCCTGAACTTTTGCAAGGAGCTCAACGAACTTCTGCTTCCGTTCTGACTGGTCGTGGCCGCCCTCGGCGTCCGCCAGTTGCGTTATGTTCATCGAACAGAATTTTGGCCCGCACATGGAGCAAAACTTCGCTTCCTTGTAAAAATCGTCAGGCAAGTTTTCGTCATGCATAGCCTTCGCTGTGGGCGGGTCGAGGGAGAGCTCGAACTGCTTGTTCCAGTCGAACAAAAACCGCGCGTAGCTCAGAGCGTCGTCGCGATCCCGCGCACCAGGCCGGTGACGCGCCACGTCCGCGGCGTGCGCCGCGATTTTATATGCAATCACGCCCTGCTTCACGTCCTCCGGATTCGGCAAACCCAAGTGCTCTTTGGGCGTGACGTAACACAACATGGATGCGCCATGCCAGCCGATCATCGCCGCGCCAATCGCGCTCGTGATGTGGTCGTATCCCGGCGCGATATCAATCACCAGTGGCCCCAGCGTATAGAACGGCGCCTCGTGGCACCATTCCATCTCTTTATCTACCTGCTCCTTGATCTTGTCGAGCGGCACATGCCCAGGCCCTTCAATCATCACCTGTACGTCGTGCTCCCAGGCCATCTTGGTCAGGTCGCCGAGCACTTTCAACTCCGCGAACTGCGCCTCGTCGCTGGCATCCGCAATGCACCCCGGCCGCAGACCATCGCCAAACGAAAAGCTGACGTCGTGCTTTTTAAAGATTTTGCAAATCTTCTCGATATTCTCGTACAGAAAATTCTGCTTCTTGTGGTGTTCCATCCAGTGGGCCATCAACGAGCCGCCGCGGCTCACAATCCCGGTAATCCGTTTTCGCACCAGCGGCACATGTTCGCGCAGCACGCCGGCGTGAATCGTCATGTAATCCACGCCCTGCTCGGCCTGCTCTTCAATCACCTCGAGCATCAAATCAATCGTCAAATCCTCTGGACGCCGCACGCGGGAAATCGCCTCGTAAACCGGTACCGTTCCCACCGGCACCGGCGACGCATTGATGATCGCTTTTCGAATCGTCGGAATATCTCCACCGGTCGAAAGGTCCATTACGGTGTCCGCCCCGTAGTGCACCGCGTGATGCAGCTTCTTCAGCTCTTCGTCAATGTTGGAGCTGGTCGCGGAATTTCCAATATTGGCGTTGATCTTGCACTTGCTCGCGATCCCGATTCCCATAGGCTCGAGGTTCCGGTGGTTCACGTTTGCGGG
>DATFZY010000095.1:0-26802 GCA_035313865.1 Candidatus Acidiferrum sp. | reverse complement strand
AAAACCGTCTCGCGCAGCAAGTAGTAACGCAGCGCGTCCATTCCCAGAACATTCACGATGGGACGGGGGCGTACCACATTCCCGAGCGACTTGCTCATCTTGGCGCTGTCCATCAGGAGCCAGCCATGCGCCCAAATCTGTTTCGGCACAGGCAGCCCAGCCGCCATCAAAAACGCCGGCCAGTAAACCGCATGAAACCGGATAATCTCTTTGCCAACCAGATGCAAATCCGCCGGCCAATATCCGGACTTCTCGTACTGCGGCCCGCCAACGGCGCTCAAATAAGCCGTCAACGCATCGAACCAAACATAAAAAACGTGCGGCTCCTCCCCCGGAACAGGAATCCCCCAGCGAATCGTCGTCCGCGTAATACTCAAATCCCGCAACCCGCCCTCAACAAAACTCAAAACCTCATTCCGCCGTGCCTCGGGCTGAATGAAGTCCGGGTTCTTCGCATAAAAATCAAGCAAGGGCTTCTGAAACGCCGAAAGTTTAAAAAAGAAGTTCGGCTCCGTAACCGTTTCGGTAGGCCGCCCACAATCCGGACAATTCTCCCCTGGCTTCACATCCACATAAGCATTGTCATAAATGCAATACTGCCCCGTGTAATGCCCCGGATAAACAAACCCGTTCTCCCGGCACAATTTAAATAGCCACTGCACCGTATGCGCATGCTTCAAATCTGTAGTACGAATAAACTCGTCGCCCTGCACGCCAAGCTCATCCCACAGCGCCTTCCACTGCGCCGCCATCTTCGCCACAAACTCCGACTCCGGCACCCCCGCCTTCTTCGCAGACCTCTCCACATTCACGCCATGCTCGTCGGTCCCGGTGGTCATCACCACATCAAACCCGCGCATCCGCTTGTACCGCCGAATGGTGTCGCACACTATCGTCGAATACGTATGCCCAATATGCGGCAACCCGTTCGTGTAGTAGATCGGCGTAGTCAAATAATATTTTGGTTTCCCCGAAGCCATCTTTCTCCGTTCTTACACTTCTCTGTGCCCTCTGTGAACTCTGTGTTAAGAAAAACCTGCTACCGCTTCTCGTACGCCCGCACAGCCTCCGCAATCACGGTCTGCAGCGGCACCTTCTTCTCCTCCGCCAATTTCCGGCAATCCTCATACTCCGGCGTAGCATGCCGAATATGCCCGTTCACTCGCGAAACCTTCACGCGCACATCCCCCAACGAAGTCGCCACCGTGACCCACTCGCGCGGCAAAACCCGACGCTGAGCCGTATATGTGCGAGCCCCAAACGTAGTAGTCTCCGCAAAAATCAAGTCCATCAACGAATTCGTATCTCCAGGCCTGCACAAAACCGTCAAAAGCATCCCCGGCCGATTTTTCTTCATCTGCACAGGCGTGGTGTAAACATCCAAAGCTCCCGCCGCGAAAGCCTTCTCCAAAAAATATCCATAAATTTGCGGGTTCATATCGTCGAGGTTTGCCTCAATAACCGCGATCTCTTCATCGAACCCGGCAACCGTTTTCTCCGCAGTTTCTCCAACCATGATCCGCAGAACATTTGGCTGCGATTCCAAATCCGCGGTCCCAGCCCCATACCCAATCGCCGAAACAATCATCCCCGGTTGCGGCCCAAACGCCTCGCAAAGTGTGGCGACAATAGCCGCCCCGGTAGGCGTAACAAGCTCCTTCAATACTCCATTCGAATAAGTAGGCTTCCCCTGCAGCAACCGAGCCGTAGCAGGCGCAGGCACTGGCAACACCCCATGCGCCATCTTCGCCGTCCCACCACCCACATTTAGAGGGGAACACGCAAACTTCTCAATGCCCAGCGCATGAAACCCAATACAAGCCCCAACAATGTCCACAATCGCGTCCACCGCCCCAACCTCATGAAAGTGAATCTTTTCCACAGGCACGTCATGAACCCGCGCCTCAGCTTCCCCCAGCTTCTGAAAAATAGCCGAAGCCCGCTGCCGCACGACAGGTGCGAGCCGCGACTTCTCCAAAATCTCCAAAATCGCGCCAAGCGACCTGTGCTTCGACGTATCCGCCGTCTTCACCCGCACATATGTCGCCGCCATCCCATTCTTCCAAACTTTCTCTGCCGTCAACTCCCAACCAGGCACATCCAACCCGCGCAACCCCGAGCGCAGCAGCTCCACCGGGCAACCGGCATCCACGAGCGCACCAAGCGTCATGTCCCCGCCAATCCCCGAAAAGCAATCAAAATAAGCAAGTTTCATGGAAGTTCGCCGCCGCAGGAACGCCTGTTTGTAAGTTCCGTCGGAGATGATTCGATACTATCGGCGCAGCACAGGAGTGTCAAACCACGCAGCCGCTGAGTGGTGTCCTAATTTGGATTGCGGGAGCTCTGCTCCCGCTTTTGAGATTTCGGATGGGGCAAAAAGCCGCACCTATTTGCAAGCAAGCACGCAGTAGTGCTTCGCATTCGTTCGGAATTGAGCTATTCTCCTTCGCACCAGCACCTGTGGAGGCTTAACAAAAGAATGCCAGCGGCCCATCGCCCCATCAAGTCTTTCCTGCCACTGATCCTGGCTCTCGCGCTTTGTCTCGCCATTCCGGCCCACACCCAGGAGCCAGGCAATCCCCCTCCCACCTTCACCAAAGACGTCGCTCCCATCCTGCAAAAGCACTGTCAGACCTGCCATCGCCCCGGCGAAGCAGCCCCGTTTTCCATGCTGACCTACGAAGACACCCGCCCCTGGGCTACCATGATGAAAATGGCCGTCACCCAAAAAGTCATGCCACCGTGGTTTGCCGACCCGCACTACGGCCATTTCTCCAACGAACGCTCGCTGACCGCCGTAGAAATCCGAACTCTCGCCGCGTGGGTCAACGGCGGCGCCCAAAAAGGCTCCGACACCGACATGCCGCCTCCAGCAAAAGACTTCGTCGAAGGCTGGGGCATCCCAGCTCCGGACCTCGTTCTCCAACTCCCGAGGCCCTTTGACGTTCCCGCTTCAGGCGTCATGGACTATCAATACGTCATCATTCCGACCGGCTTCAAAGAGGACAAATGGGTGCAAATGCTCGAAGTTCGCCCAACCGACCGAGCGGTCGTCCACCACATCATTGCTTATCTTCGCGAGCCGGGTTCCAACTACTTCAAGGATCAGAAGCCTGGAGTCTTTTTTATCGCTCCGCCCGCGAAAGCCGACGAGAAGGTCGACACGAGCGCTCTGCCCAGCGATTTTCTGGTCGGCTACGCTCCCGGACAACCCGCGGAAATTCTCCGCCCCGGCGAAGGCAAGCTCATCAAAGCAGGCTCGGACATAGTTTTCGAAGTCCACTACACGCCAAACGGAAAAGCTACGAGAGACCAGACCAGGCTCGGCCTCGTCTTCGCAAAAACGCCCCCAGCTGAACGCGTTTTGACTCTCTCCGCCTCCAACGGAACCTTTAAGATTCCTCCGGGCGATCCCGACTACAAAGTGGACGCCTCCTTTGAGGTGCAAAAAGACGTCAAGCTCGTCGCCTTGCACCCGCACATGCACAGCCGCGGCAAGTCTTTTGAATATCGCCTGACTTTTCCCGATGGCAGGACCGAAACCATCCTCAGCGTCCCCGCCTTCAACTGGCACTGGCAGCTCTGGTACAACCTCACCGATCCCATCAGCCTCCCTCGCGGCACCAAGATCGAATGCACCGCCCATTTCGACAATTCCCCCGGCAATCCCGAAAACCCCGACCCCACCAAGGCCGTCATCTGGGGCCAGCAGAGCTGGGACGAAATGATGGTGGGCTTCTTCAACCTCAAATTTGACGCCAACATGTCCGCGGCGGAAGTCCGTTCCCCAGGCTCCGTCCACACTCACTGATGGTTTCCACGGGATATTCGCACGACGCACGCTTGCTATCCCGCTGAAAACAAACTATTTATTATTAATAACTTGACAAGTAACGCTGATATACTACAACCACAGGCGACACTGGCGGGATTTATCTGCCTCAGAAAAATGGCTCTCCGCTGGCTGGTCCTTCACACCTCAGCGAGACCACTCCACCCAATCTCGTTACCTTTTTGCAACTCCATCGCGTCCGTAAGCCGTTTGTTTGCCACTCTTACGGACACTTCGCATCATGCTCATTCCAAAAGCGTTAGCAGCCCTTTGTTCTCACATACCCGTGCACTCCTGTGCATCACGAATTATCCCATCTCCTTTGTTTTCAATACATTCCACACTCTGTGCACAAAACACCCGGGTGGGGGTATCCGTGCATCCCGCCGGAACAGTCCCCACGTTACCTTTTGACCCCATTCTTCTCCTCCACGTATACTCACCTCTCTCTTACGACTGGGGTTCCGTGTATCTAACACTCACAAGCCGCCTCCGCGACGCCCTCGCTCGCTACATCCAGGGGCAGTACGTCATCACCATGGACGTCACTCTCGAGCGCCCTCCCAAAATCGAAATGGGAGAAGCCGCCTCCCCTGTCTGCTTCGAGCTAGCCAAGCGCCTGAAGCGCGCCCCTCGCCAGATCGCCCAGGAAATCGCTGTCGGATTCGGCAAGGTGGAAGGCATTGCCCGCGTGGAAGTTGCTGGCGCCGGCTACCTTAATTTTTATTTCGATCGCGCCGCATTCCTGGAATCCACACAAAACGAAGCGTCCGCGAAAGCAAGTTCTACGCCGCAGCACGCCGGCAAAGTCATCGTCGAACACACCAGCATCAATCCCAACAAAGCCGCTCACATCGGCCACGTGCGCAACGCGGTCCTCGGCGACACCATGGCGCGCGTCCTGCGCCACGCAGGCCACCCCGTGCAAGTCCAAAATTACATCGACAACACTGGTGTCCAGGTTGCAGACGTAGTGATCGGCTTCCTCGATATGGAGCGCCTCACGCCCGTCAGCGTGAAAATGGCCGCGATGGACAAGCGCTTCGATTACTACTGCTGGGATCTCTACGCGAAAGCCACGCACTTCTTTGAAGAAGACAAAGCCCGCGCCGCCGAGCTCCGCGGCCGCACGCTGAAAGCGATCGAAGAAGACCGTGGCGAAGAAGCGGAAGTGGCGCAAGTCGTCGCCGATGCCATCGTCACTCTGCATCTGCGCACCATGGCGCGTCTTGGCATCTCTTACGAATTGCTGGCGCGCGAAAGCGAAATTCTCCACCTGAAATTCTGGGAAGCCGCTTTCGACAAATTGAAATCTTCGGGCACAATCCAGTTGGCGACCACCGGAAGAATGGCCGGCTGCTGGATCATGCCCTGGAAAGAAGAAAAAGATTCCAGAACCAATGCAGAGGCCGCGGAGAACTCCGCGGACACAGAGAAAGACAAAGACGAAGAGAATACGCAGGACAAAATCATCGTCCGCTCAAATGGCATCGTGACCTACGTCGGCAAAGACATCGCCTACCAGCTCTGGAAATTCGGCCTTCTCGGCAAAGATTTTAATTACCGCTCCTGGCCCGGCGCGCCTGAAGGCGAAAAAACGTGGGCCACCACGACATTCAAAAGTGATCCCGCAGCTCCGCATTTTGGCGAACCTGCCTCCGTGGTTTACAACGTAATCGACGCGCGGCAATCCTATTTGCAGGACGTAGTCGCTGAAGGATTGCGCCGCCTGGGTCACGCAAAAGCTGCCGAGCAGTCGATTCACTTGTCTTACGAAATTGTCGCCCTGACTCCGCGCTGCGCCGCCGAAATGGGCTACGAACTTACGCCAGAAGAAGCCAAAAAGGCCTACGTTGAGGTGAGCGGACGAAGAGGCTTCGGCGTGAAAGCGGATGACTTGCTCGACAAACTGGAAGCCGCCACGCTCGCGGAAGTCCAAGAGCGCCACGCAGATATGGGCGAGGGCTCCCAGAAAAAAACCGCCCATGCAGTTGCCGTCGGCGCGCTCCGCTTCTTCCTATTAAAATTCACGCGCAACGCCATCATCGCTTTCGATTTCAAAGACGCCCTAAGCTTTGAAGGCGAAACTGGCCCGTACTGCCAATACGCGGTCGTCCGTGCGCGCGGAATTTGGCGAAGGGGGGTCGAACGTCCCCCGGACATTGTGACCGAGGCAGCGCTAGGCGAAGCAGTGGAACTTTTCAAAACAACCCGGGGCGATGTAACGGCCAAATTTCTCGAAGGCGCGGGAAATAATGATTTGTGGGAACTTGTGCTATCGGCATCTTCACTGGATCTGGCCGTCGACGCAGCCATCGGCGCGCAAGAACCCGCCTTCGTTGCGAAATACGCCTTCCAACTGGCCCAAACCTTCAACAATTTCTACCACAAGCACCACATCCTAACGGAGGCCGACGCCCACAAACGCGCCTTCCTCCTCAGCCTGACCGAATTGGTCGAATCGCAATTGGTAAAGGCACTAAACCTTCTGGGCATCGAGGCCCCGGAGAAAATGTAGGAAATTCCTATGCCAACACATAAAACTTCGCGCCGTGATTTCCTGTCCATTACGTCGCTCCTCGGCGCAAGCCTGGCTGCACCAAAATTTCTCCTCGGCGGCCTCGTGGATTCCCCGGCAGCCCGTACACCGCTCACCGAATTCGACTACGCCGACGTAACACTCGCCAGCCCACTCCACAATCAGCAACTCGACGCCAACATTTCCGTCCTGATGGAGCTGAGCGAAGACAGCCTGTTAAAACCTTTACGAAAAATGGCTGGACTCCCCGCCTCCGGAGAAGAACTCGGCGGCTGGTATCTCTACGATCCCGCTTTTGATGGCCGTTCCCTTGGCCCCGGCTTCGCACCGGCCTGCACGTTCGGCCAATGGGTTTCCGCTTTGGCACGCGCCTACGCAATCACTCGTGACGAAAAAATCCGCAACAAAGTTCTGCGCCTCAATCGTGCCTACGCCAAAACAATTTCCGCGGCTTTTTATGAAAACAACCGCTTCCCCGCCTACTGCTACGACAAATTCGTCTGCGGCCTGATGGATTCGCACCGCCTGGCGAATGATCCTGACGCTCTCCGAATTCTCGATCACACGACCGATGTGGCCCTGCCGTGTCTCCCTGGAAAGGCCATCGAACACGGCATCCCTTGGCGCCCCGGCAAAGATGACACCTACACGATGGATGAGTCCTACACCATCGCGGAAAATCTCTTCCTCGCGTATCAACGCGGCGCAGGCGACCGCTACCGCACGCTGGGCGAACAATATCTCGACGACGAATATTTCAATCCCCTCGCTGATGGCCAAAGCAATTTCGCCGGGCGCCATGCCTACAGCCACGTGAATTCGCTGTGCTCCGCGATGCAGGCCTACATAACCCTAGGCAGCGAAAAGCATTTGCGCGCTGCAAAAAACGGTTTTGATTTCCTCGCTGCGCAGAGTTTTGCGACTGGGGGCTGGGGCCCCGACGAAACATTGCTTGCGCCCGACAGCGATGGCCTCTACGAAAGTCTTACGAAGAGCCACAATAGTTTTGAAACGCCCTGCGGTTCCTATGCGCATTTCAAGCTGACGCGCTATTTGCTACAAGCGACGCCAAGCCTGCGCTACGGCGACAGCATGGAGCGCGTCATGTACAACACAGTACTCGGAGCCAAGCCACTCCAAACCGACGGAAGCACGTTCTACTACGCCGATTACAATTTCAAAGCCAACAAAGTTTATTCCGACCGCCACTGGGCGTGCTGCTCGGGCACGCTTCCGCAAGTTGCCGCCGACTACGGAATCAACACGTATTTCCGCGACTCAAACGGCATCTACGTGAATCTCTACATTCCGAGCACGCTGCGCTGGACACAGGGCGGCGCGCGCTATTCTCTAACTCAGAAAACAGAGTATCCCTTCGACAGCCACATCCAATTTGAAGTGAAAGCCAGTTCCCCGAAGGAGTTCACTATCGGGTTCCGCACTCCAGCATGGACGGAAGGCGCAACCATTTACATCAATGGCAGACGACCAACGATGGCAAGCAAACCCGGCCAATTCGGGGCCGTCCGGAAGGAGTGGAAAAACGGCGATCGCATCGACCTGGAATTGCCGCTGAAGACCCGCCTCGAACCCATTAACCCGCAACACCCGGATACAGTCGCCCTGCTCTGGGGCCCGCAAGTCCTTTTTGCGATCGACAACCATTCGCCAACCGTGACGCGCAAACAATTGCTAGCCGCAACTCAAACAGGTCCACAAACATGGCACGCCGAAACGGCAACAGGACCGCTGACGTTCCGCCCGTTCACGGCCATAACGAACGAGCAATATTCAACGTACGTGTCCGCAACCGACGAAGGATGACTTTGTAGGGGCGATATGAATAATGCAGAGGGAAAAGGTAGGACAGGCATTCCTGCCTGTCTCTTTTGTTTTGAACAACAACAGACAGACACGAACGTCTGTCCCACAGATCAGTAGGACATCACGAGATGTACGAGGGTACGCAAAGCAACGCCAGTAGGACCCTTAGCAAGCCAGGCCTTGGCGTCGTCATTCCATGCGGTGCCAGCAATGTCGAGATGTATCCAAGGCGTATCTCCGGCAAATTCGCGGATGAACCAGGCTCCGGTAATGGATCCGCCGCCCTTGCCGCTGCCAATGTTCTGAATGTCGGCGACGGTGCCCTTGATGAACTCGCGGTACTCGTCGTCCATCGGCAGTTGCCACATCTTTTCGCCGACGGCTTTTGCGGAAGCAAGCAACTTGTCAGTCCAAGTTTGATCTGCGCCGCTGAACACTCCAACGTTGATACTCGCGAGCGCCACAACAATGGCACCTGTGAGCGTAGCAGCATCAACAAGGTGCGTAGCACCAAGCTGTTTCGCGTAGTGAACGCCATCGGCAAGAATCAATCGGCCTTCCGCGTCGGTGTTCAAAACTTCGATGGTTTTGCCGGACATGGCGGTCTGAATGTCGCCGGGCTTCTGCGCAGTCCCGCCAGGCATGTTTTCTGTAGCAGGCACAACGCAAATAACTTTGACATTCGGCTTGAGCGTCGCCAGCGCGCGCATCACGCCGAGCATGGTCGCCCCGCCGGCCATGTCGTACTTCATTTTTTCCATGCCGTCGGCGGGCTTGATGGAAATACCGCCGGTATCAAACGTAACGGCTTTGCCGACAAGTCCAATGACCGGGGCACCAGGCTTCGGATTCGCTGGCGTGTAGGTAACAACAATCATTCGGGGCGGTTCCGGCCCGCCCTGCGCGACGCTGAGGAGCGCTCCCATTTTTAAATCAGCGATTTTCTTTTCGTCGAGAATTTCCACCGACAGCCCGGCTTGTTTGGCCATGGCTTCGGCTTTTTCCGCAAGAATTCTCGGCGTGAGCTTGTTGGAAGGCTCGTTAATCAGGTCGCGCGCAAAATTCTGCGACTCGCCGATAATGCGTCCGCGCGCGAAGCCTTTTTCGCCCGCGGCGCGCTCCGCATCAGAAAAACCGGCGACCACGACGGAGTCGATGAACTTGTCGTTCTTCTTGTCAGTCTTGTATTTGTCCGATTCAAAGTCGGCCGCGATCGCGCCCTCGACGATCGCTTGCGCGAAATCTTCGGTAGCGTCGTTTTCGCGTACAACGAAAGCAATACTGTGCGCGCCACGAGTTTTCAAATTGCGCAGCGCAGCGCCAGAAATTTTGCGAAGCGTGGCGTTATCAAATTTTTCGCGCTTCCCGGCTCCGACCAGCAACAGCCGGCCGGCTTTGAGTCCGGCGGGAGCATGAATCAGGGTCAACTCCAGCGTCTTGCCAGTCAGTTCACCGCTCTTGGCCAGTTTCTTAAGAAGACCGCCGGCAGCCTGGTCAATCTCTGCGAGCCTTCCTTGAATAGGATCCGTCTCCTCAAAGACATAGGAGACGACGGCTTCGGTTTCGAGTCCAGCGTACGGCTTTGTTTCCAGTGTGATCTGCATGTTTCTTTATCGCCTCCGGTTGTTATACATCGCTTTTTCGGTCTCTCTTCGTGCTTCCTTATCCTTTTCGTCCTGGCGGCGGTCCCACGACTTCTTGCCCTGGGCCAGGGCGATTTCGACCTTGGCGATGCCGTTCTTGAAATAAATCTTAGTGGGAATGACGGTCAAACCCTTGGATTGGGTACGCCCGGCAAGCCTGTAAATTTCGTTCTTGTGAAGAAGCAATTTGCGCGTGCCAAGCGGCTCGTGATTCCAGGGCCCGCCGGGCATGTACTGTGCAATGTGCGCGTTAACGAGCCAGGCGCCGGAGGGCCTGAAATCGACATAAGCATCTCGGATATTCGCTTTTCCTTCGCGCAAAGCCTTCACTTCGGTGCCATGAAGCACGAGCCCAGCCTCCATTCGGTCAAGAAGATGGTAGTTATAGGAGGCGGCGCGGTTCTGGGCCACGATTAGCTCTTCGGATTTGGCGCCCTTCTCGGGCTTCTTTAATGGCTTCGGCACAATCTCTCATCATAACTGGAGTGTTAAAACTTGGCTATGGATATGGTTTGGACACATTACTTGAAAGCGTGCAGCCAACCTTCCGTGTATTGCCCGTGCTCTAAACCGAGTGTTAGACTGGGTGGCAGTCTGCAATGGCTTCGTGTCGAGGCCCCGGAGAGTCCATGCGGCGTAGTCTAAGTGTCGGCTTGTGTTTGTGCATCGGTCTGTTCGCTTCGGGCTGCCCGAAGGGCCAAACGGACTACAACAAGGGAGCCAAAGCCGAGACTCTGCAAGATTTCGATGCCGCAATGGAATTTTACCAGAAGGCGCTGAAGACCGACCCCTATAACGCCGGCTACAAAATCAAATTCAATCAAGCGCGGTTCGATGCCGGGGAGCAGCACGTCAAGCAGGGCGTTAAGCAGCGGGAGAACGGGGACTTGCAAGGCGCGGCGGCTCAATTCCAGCGCGCGCAGATGATCGATCCCGCCAGCCCGGTGGCATCGCAGGAACTAAAGAGAACACTGGCGATGATCGCTGAGCAGACCCACGCAAACGACAACACGGCTCCGCCCGCGGAAGACGAATCGCAAAAGTTCATGTCCGCGCCGCCGCAGATCAAGCCGCTTTCCAACATAGCCATCACTTATAAGGCTCCCGGCGCCGACGCCAAGATGGTGTACGACACAATTGGGAAGCTGGCCGGCCTGACGATGATTTACGATCCCGAATTCCCTGCCCGGCGAATCAGCGTGGACCTGAATAACGTGACGATCGGGCAGGCCCTGGAAATAGTCAACCTGGAGAGCAAGGCCTTCACGAAACCGATCACGGAAAACATCGTCATGGTGATTCCGGACCAGGCGCAGAAACGCCGCGATTATGAAGAAGAGGTGTTGAAGACATTTTATCTGGCGAATACAGTGACGCCGCAGGATTTGACGGAAATTGTGACGGGGCTGCGGCAGTTATTCGATTTGAAGCGCATCCAGCAGCTGAACTCGCAGAACGCAATTGTCATTCGCGCGACGCCGGACATGCTGACGCTGATCCAGAAGGTTCTGGACGACGTGGATAAAGCCAAACCGGAAGTGGTGATTCAAGTGGAAGTGCTGGAAGCGCGCACGGACCGTTTGCGCAATCTGGGAATTCTGCCGGGACAGAGCGCGTCCATCGCTATAAATCCGGGCGCTTCGACAACCACGACCAGCACGACAACCACGACGCCAACCACGACGACGAACAATCTAACGCTTCAGAATCTTCGGCAATTGAACAGCAGCGATTACAGCGTCACTGTTCCGAACTTCACCGCCAACGCCGTGCTGACCGACACCTACACTAAAATCATACAAAACCCCGAGATTCGCTCCGTGGACGGACAGCAGGCAAAGCTCAAGATCGGAGATCGCATTCCGATTGCAACAGGCAGCTTTTCCTCGGGCATCGGAGTAACGGGCGGAGTAGCAGGAGCGGGCATCAACCCGCTGGTGAACACGCAATTCCAGTACCAGGATGTGGGCGTGAATATTGATATCACGCCGCGCGTGCATCCGAATCGCGATATCAGCCTGAAGGAAAAGATTGAAGTTTCGTCGGTTACGGGCACGTCCACCATCGGAGGAATCAGCCAGCCAATTATCAGCCAGAGGGTCGTGGAGAACGACATCCGGTTG
Source organism: Candidatus Acidiferrum sp. (assembly GCA_035313865.1). Taxonomy (GTDB): domain Bacteria; phylum Acidobacteriota; class Terriglobia; order Acidiferrales; family UBA7541; genus Acidiferrum. The sequence goes on along the minus strand of DATFZY010000095.1, from coordinate 14,841 downwards.
AAGGAGGGCGAGGTAAATATTCTCGCCGGGTTGATTCAGCGGACGGACACGAAGACATTAAACGGCTGGCCGGGGCTGGCCAAGATTCCCATCATCCGGTATTTGTTCTCGGACGACAACACGGAGCACCAGGAAGACGAAGTGCTTATCGTGCTGATTCCGCATATTGTGCGGATCCCGGATTGGACGAAGGCGAATTTGCGCGGGCTGTATTCTGGAACAGAGCTCGCCGTGCAGGTAAAGCGGGAGAGCGATATCCGCACGCCGACGCCGGAACCCGCGAAGCCTGCCGGGCAGCCTCCCGCGGGTGCAGCGCCCGGGGCGGCTACGCCAACGACGGGCGGGACCGCTCCAGGAACTCCGGTGGCGAATCCGCCGCAAGGGCAGCCTGGCAAGTTACGGTTCGAGCCGCAGGGACTGACGCTGAAAGTCGGTGAGACAAAAACGATCGCGGTAGTCGTGGACAACGTGAACGACCTGTTCTCGATACCTATGTTGCTTCAATACAACCCCGCGGTGATCAGCGTGGAAGAAGTGCAGCATGCCGTGGGCGATGGGCAACACGGCGGGTTCCTCTCTGGAGGAACACAGGAAATTGCCATCGTGCAGAACGTCAACAAAGAGAAGGGGCAGGCGATTATTTCCGCGACGAGACAGCCCAACACGGCCGGGGTGACCGGAAGCGGAACTTTGCTGGGGATCGTGATCAAAGGAATCGCACCGGGCTCCTCGGGCTTGTCGATTGTGCAGCAAAACGCGAAAGACTCGCAGCAGCGGCCCATTCCACTGGTCACGAGCGAGGCTACCGTGCAGGTTCAGCAGTAGTCCAATAGAGAGGTTCTGATGTGGCGCGGTTTTTGTTTGCGCGGACGTAGTCAGCAGGGGCGCCTTTCCCCGAAGGCGGGCATGACGCTGCTGGAGCTGGTCATTGCCTGCGCCATTCTGCTTATACTGTCGTCCATGGCGTTGCCGATCTTCCGTTACACGGCGCTGCGACAGAAAGAATCCGAACTTCGCTATGACCTGCGTACCATGAGGGACGCGATTGACTATTACAAGGAACTCGCGGACCAGCATAAGTTCCGAACGCAGGTAGGAACCCAGAATTATCCGCCGGATCTGGAGACGCTGGTGAAAGGCGTGCAACTGGGCGCGACAGGCGATAAGCGGCTGCGGTTCATGCGAAGCGTTCCGGTGGACCCCATGACCGGGAAGGCGGATTGGGGGTTGCGGTCGGTGAGCGACGATTTCGATTCCAAGACCTGGGGTGGCAACAATATTTTCGATGTGTACTCGATGTCCGCGGGCACGGCGCTCGATGGGACAAAATATAGCGACTGGTAGATCGGTAGAGGTGCTGAAATGAACGGAGTAAGAGGAAGAGTTCGTGATGGAATGGCTGGACGCAAGCGCGGTGCACGGCGCTTCAGTGGGGGCTTCACGCTGCTTGAGTTGATGATCGTCATCACAATTATCTTCATTCTGCTGGGGCTGGCGGCGGGGCGCTATGACAAGACGATCGCGAGGTCGCGTGAGGCGGTGCTCAAACACGATTTGCAAGTGATGCGCGAGGCGATCGATAACTTCACGCTGGATAAGCAGGCGGCGCCGCAATCGCTCGAAGATCTGCACAGCGCGGGATACTTGAGGGAAGTTCCCCTGGACCCCATGACCCAGGCCACGGATTGGGACGCGGTGTTCGACAATGTGGTGTTGAGTCCGGATCAGGTGACCACGGGAATGGTGGACCTGCATTCGCATTCGGGAAGAACCTCCCCGTTTGACGGGACGGCCTATAGCAGCTGGTAGGGCGAATTTTTCGATTTTATTTGGGATAGCGGCGGTTTTACTTTGCCGCCGTTTTCGATTTGTTGCTGGTTCGGCGTAGATTTGCTCGCGGAAAATGGCGCGTGGCGCGAAGAATTGGCTGGTTAACGTTTTGCAATGATTTGACGGGGCCCTGCATGTTCGCTATAGTGAATGTGCGGGGTGGAGCAGCCTGGTAGCTCGTCGGGCTCATAACCCGAAGGTCGTCAGTTCAAATCTGACCCCCGCAACCAATCTAAGATCCACAGGCCGGGCACAGGCGCCCGGCCTTTTTCTTTGGATTCCACGGCACGAGTTTCTGGCAAGCCGTACTTCGTCTATGTTTTGTGACCGCGGTCTGCCTGCCGGTTTTATATGGCGCCTCTCAGTGTTGCATATTGCATACTAAAACCGCCTGATTTGTGACACTATAGTCGCCGTGCAGGAGGTTACCAATGGACTTTGTGACAAGCACGCGGCAAGCAGGCAGCGTTACCATTGTGGACATCAGCGGCCGGATTGTTCTCGGACAAGAAAGCGCCTCACTGCGCAATCTGATCAACGATCTGTTGAGCAAGGGACAGAAGAAGATTCTGATCAATCTTGCCGATGTCAGTTACATCGATAGTTCGGGCTTGGGCAGTCTGGTCGGTTCTTTCACGAGCGTGCGGAAGCAAGGCGGAGAGCTCAAACTTCTCAACCTCACTCACAAGGTTCACGACTTACTGCAAATTACAAGGCTGTACACGGCTTTCGACGTCATGGATGACGAAACGGCGGCCGTTAATTCCTTCGGTCAAGCCGTAACTCCCTAATTCGCGGACTCTCTCATAGCCAGTCTCAGGGCGCGGCGATTCTCCCTTCCGGAAATACAAAACACGGCGAAGGAAAATCTCGAAGGGAAAAAGTGCATCCATCAGGCATCGCTTGCGAATGTTTTTGTCACAGACTGGGCTAATCTTCGGAAGATCGTTCTTTCCTCTCTCTTTGCCATTGAGGTCATAGCCGGTGAGGCGCTTTGGGGGCCATGGGTGAGTTTGGCAATCACGGCGCTAACCGTAGCGGCGGCTTTGAGGCTCTTACCGCAAGTTTGCGGATTGCAGATCAGAGGAAGGAAATAAATCGCCGAGCGCAATGGATAGTGTCCGGCGCTCAACTCCATGCACGGACGGAAACTAAACGCGTCAAACGGCAAAAACAAAAATCGTTTGGTATTAGTTGCTTCGCATTTGAAGAGATGTGGGAACATCTCCAAAAAGCGACCAACGGAAAAAACGCAAGTCGCAGTTCAGGCAGCGAAATGGTCTAAGAAAAATCATGGTTAGAATTACTCTTTCCACTGTTCCTTTTCTCCGAGACCGATGGATTCCTGTACTTTTGCACTCTGGACAGCCCTTCATGGTCATTCTCCTAACGCAACCTCGACAACTGAACTACCCGCTTAAGTTATAGTGAAATGAAACAGCTCTCTGTTTCGTTTTGAACATTCCCCCATTAAATAAACGCAGCTGCCACCCCTTTGTGGCGTCCCCGAGCCAATGTTCAAAACGGTACAGACGCCCCCTTCACGGCCACGTACTTTGGGCTGGAAAGGGTCAACCTCCTGGCTGCTTACGCCGATTTGCACCAGCGGTTTCGGTTGGCGATGTGTGTTTCCATGTCAAATCTGGCTCAGAGCGATTTCCAGCCTGACTTGGCGAGTCTCCGGACGCAGAACTCCGCCTCTCACAGACGACGGCCTCTCCGAGTTCTTTTCGTCCATCGCGATGCGGACGTGATAGACGGCTGTATGGGAGAGCTCAAAAAAGCTCAATTCACGGTGAGCGCCGATTTCGTCTTGAACCTGGCACAGTGCGGTGAGCGGCTTCATTCTCAATCTTACGACGTTGTGGTTGCCGAATATCCTTGCCCGAGTCTAAAAGCCTCGCAGGCACTGCATACTCTGCACCATGAATTACAGGAGACTCCCCTTTTGTTTGTGGCGGGCGCACTATGCAGTGAGTCTATTGCCCAGCTCGCTGCCGATGGCGCTTTCGATTACGTGGAGCGAGACCACCTCGCCCAACTGCCGATGGCCGTCCGTCAAGCACTCAACGAAAAGAAACTCCGCGCGGAGTTGAAGGAAGCTCGAAACGCGTTGCGCCATTCCCAATCGCTCTATCGCGCACTTGTGGACAATCCCGTTTACGGAATCTTCCGATGCAACGCGGATGGCGAAACGATTGACGTTAACCAGGCGCTGCTCGTCATGCTGGGTTACGCAACCAAGGAAGAGCTCCTCGCGTCCAGTCGCGCCACAGAACTTCTTCCCACCCTCAGCGGCGGATCGCCATGGATGGGACACGTCCCCGGAGCCAAGTCCATCGAACCCGTAGAGACGGAGTGGAAACGCAAGGACGGCACCACTCTAAAAGCCAGGTTGAGTGGCCGAGGCGTCTACGACGAAAATGGAAATTTCGCCGGCCATGAAGTCATCGCCGTGGACGTCACCGAACAGCGAACGATTGAGAATCAGCTGCGGCATCAGGCATCCACCGATTCGCTGACCGGCTTGGCCAATCATCGCCGGCTTTTCGAAGAGCTGCACGCGGAAATTTGCCGCTCCAACCGAACCGGACGCGAATTTTCTCTCATATTGCTGGACCTCGATGGTCTGAAACAGGTTAACGATCTGTTTGGCCATCCTACGGGTGACAGGGCGCTCTGCCGGCTCGGGCAAATTCTCAGAGACTGCAGCCGTTCGATTGACACCCCAGCGCGCCATGGTGGAGATGAGTTTGCCCTCGTGCTGCCAGAAACCGGTATGGCCTCCGCTACTTTGGTAGCGCATCGCATCTGCGATCTTCTCGCCGGGGAAGTCGAAGAGCCTTCCCTTTCCGTTAGCGTCGGGATTGCCAGTCATCCGAGGGACGCCGAAACCATCGGAACTCTTCTCTACGCCGCGGACCGCGCATTGTACGCGATGAAAGACAAGCGCCCGACAGTCGCTCGCACGCGGCCTAAAATCCTGGAGAACGCGAACCGTTTCGAGGGAAGGAAATCCAATGGATGAAAATCGTCTCCGCCATCGCGGAAAGCGAGTGATTCCCGCGCAGTCGCACCACGCGGAGGGCCGCGTTCAATACCTGCTGGCGGCGGAAGAACAAATACTTCGCTCCATCGCAGCCCAAGCGCCCATTTCCGAAGTCCTGAATGGAATCTGTACCGCTCTAGACTGCCAGCTCGGAAACATGGTTTCCCTAATCTCAGTGCCGGACGACGGTGTGGTAAGTTCCCCTGAAGCTGCGCGCAACGCAGCGGTCTTTGGCCTGCACATTTTCTTTTCCGTGGATATTTTGAGCGAATTCGGCCAGGAGCTCGGTTCGCTCGAGATGTACTGCTGCACGATGCGTAGCCCTACTTCCCACGAGCTTCCATTGATCGAACGAGCCGCGTGTTTGGCCGCCATTGCGATGGAGCGCGAGACGAAAGCCGGGGGGCGCCCCGATCATCGCACGCCAGAATCAAGACCACTGCACAGCCAAGCTCTCCGATCGCCCCATTTTCTGCATTAAACTTCTGTCAGGGCAGAAACTCGCGCGACCTATGGCTGCAGCCTGGGCTCTCTGCAATGCCGTCCGATAATGCCGTCCTGCCTCACTCGTGCAGCACCACGCTCAAAAGAGACGTATTGATCTGCAGCACTCCGTTGTACTTGATGAACCCCAGTTTCCGGAATTTGTTCATGAAGAAGTTCACCCGCGACCGCGTTGTCCCAATCATCTCCGCCAGCGTTTCTTGCGATATCTTGTGCAACACGGCATGCGGCGAATCGTCTTTGCCGTAACGCGCGAGCAACAGCAGCGTCCGCGCCAGCCGCTTTTCGCTCGAGTTAAACAGCTGGTCCACCAGGTCCTCTTCAATGCGAATGTTCCGTGCAAGCATGAACGCGATGAACCTGTCGGAGAGCTCGTGCTGCTCGTGCAAAACTCGGAACATCTCATCCTTCTCAATGATGAGCATCGTGCTGACCGTAACCGCTCTCGCTGTTCCCATGCGAACCGACTGCCCCGCCAGGCAACCTTCTCCAAAAAAATCGCCGGGTCCCAGAATAGCGACCACTGCCTCTTTGCCACCTTCGCTCACCACCGATAGCTTCACGCTGCCATTTCGTAAATAAATCACGCTGGCTGCTGCATCGCCTTGCTGATAGACGACTTCCGCTTTCTCACATTCTTTGACGCTTCTCGCAACCCCGGTGGAGTTTAGAAACGCTTGCGCGTCGAACCCGTTTTTGTTCGCCAGAGTCGTTTTTGTTTTCTTGTGTCTGGGATTTGGCATTTTTTATGGCCCCACCTTCCCAAACGCAAGGGGCAGAACGATGAATTGTTCTTCCGCCTCGGCGAGAGCGTTGTTCGACTTTTCTTTCTTGATTTGTTGCGGCCTCCCGGCCGTTGTTTCCCTCAAAACTTGTTCGCCCACAATTTTCCGTACAATCTCCAACGGAACCTGCTCGAAATGGGTTTTCAAATTGAACATGAGGACCTCCCCGATCGTCCTGAGACTAGCAGCACTGAAGTGATACGGGCTGACTCTTTAGCAGCGCGCCACATGGCTTTAGTCGCTTCGCAGCCGCCTGTTTAGACGAGCCGAAGCATTCGTCCTCCCAGTAGAGCCTTTCGTCTCTTCGTCTCTTCGTCTCTTCGTCTCTTCGTCTCTGCCGCCTCTCGCGCTTTTTACTTGCAGGACTCGTTACGCTGGGATATGATAGCGGTACGTCTATTTAGCGTTTCTTTCGCTAGGAGGCTTTTATGGGGAGCGCCCAGGTGAAACTAGGAACCACACACTTTAAAACCATGGTGCAATTGGATGTGCCGCAAGGCCGCAATGGAAAGCACAAGCTGATCGTCACCACGATCCTCAAAGACCTCGGTCGTCTGAAACCCGGCTCCGCGCTGAAAGTCCCCTTGTCTGAATTGTTGGGATCAAAAGAAAAAGTCCGCTCAGCTCTGAATCGCGCGACTCGCAAAACCGGCCTCAAAGTTGCCACCGCCAGCGACGCGACTTTCCTTTACGTGTGGAACGAAGCCGAATAGCGCGAACCTTACTGTCCCGCTGTCACGAGCTCTGCACCCTCGCGCCGCCCCTTGCAATCATTCTTCAAAACTGTACATAAGAGAACAGACGAAGCGCCTCGCGAAGTCCAACATGGACTCGCCGCAAAAGGACCGTGGTGTTTTCCACTCCGGCTTCTTCAGCTGGATCTTTGCAGATCGCATATTCGCTGAGGATGCGAACCACCCGCGACTCGCGCGGCCTGCCTCGAGATAAGCCCCGCTTCGTGGAAGGAGTGTTGTTCAGACCTTCTCCGCTTCCGGCAGAACACTTCACAGTTTCGAAACGCGTGGACAAATGTCCGAAACACGGACAAGGAAGGTTCAAAAGCATGCCTCTCATTCAAATTCTATTAGCCCTGATCGTTGTAGGCGTTCTGTTGTGGCTGGTAAACCGATTCATTCCCATGGCCGGAAGCATCAAGTCGATCCTTAACGCCGTCGTCGTCATCTGCGTGGTCCTATGGCTCTTGAACGTATTCGGATTATTCCATTCACTTTCGCAAATCCATGTCGGTAGCCTGCGGCATTAGGTCGCATCGGGAATTCAATTATCCGCCCCCCGGCGAACACATAAATCGCCGAATTGTCTGTTCGAAGTGCTGAATTTTCTTGTTCGAAATGAGGAAAAATGCTCGGAACTATCTTAATCATTTTCTTGATTTTGGCTCTTTTTGGCGCGCTTCCGCGTTGGGGGCACAGCAGAGACTGGGGCTACCGCCCCACCGGCGGTATCGGCCTCATCCTGATCATCGTCGTAATTCTCGTGCTTATCGGACGCATTTAGTGGTAGTGGCTGCAACCCCCACGTAGAGGTAACGATGGACGCATCCAAACTACGTGCAACTGCCTTTTAAAGTCTGCGTCACCAAGTGAGATGGTCGCGCCGGCGATGTCACTGGAAAGACCTAGGTAGGCGGCCACGTGGAAATCCTGCGTCCTCGAAAAAGGTTTGAATTCCTCTGCGAGCTCGTCATTGTGGTCGCCGGGTTTGATCTCTACTCTTACCACGTGCACGAACTTCTCGTCTCGCTTGCCCTCTTTAGCGTGGCTTTCCTCCTTCTGGCGATAACCCTTGTCGCCGCCGTCCTCCTCTGGTGGGCAAGCGAGCAGTTGGCCAATAAGTCCGGCCCCCACCTCGCAAAGTTGATCGCATTCTCCCGCCGTCTCATGGCTGCATACGCAAAATTCTAACCCCCGCCTGTTTTTCCGCATAAACCACAATACTGTCCCTAAGAGAACAGCTTTTCAATTTGCGGCACAGTAATATTCCTCCACCAGAAACAAATGGATCCGTAACTCTTGGGAGGAAATAGAAATGAAGTTCATAAAGACAATTTTAGCTGTGCTCGCACTCACTTTGTTCAGCGTTACCCTGGCTTCCGGCGCCGGAGCCGACACGTGGAACAAAAAGACCGTTCTCACTTTTAGTCAACCGATCGAAATCCCCGGCCAGATCCTCCCCGCGGGAACCTACACTTTCGTTTTGCTCGATTCACCTTCCGACCGCCACATCGTGCAAATCTTCAATGCCGATGGCTCTCATCTCATCACCACCGTCCTGGCCATCAACAACTACCGCCTCACTCCGACCGGCGACACCGTCATTAAATTCTCCGAGCGCCCGGGCGACAATCCGGAAGCCCTCAAGGCCTGGTTCTATCCCGGCGATAACTTCGGCCAGGAATTTGTTTACCCGAAGTCCAGAGCCATTCAATTGGCCGTCGTCGTCAAAGAACCCATTCCAGCAATGCCCACCGACGCCGCTGATCTGAAAGTGGTCGAAATCGTCGCCGTAACTCCGGAGCAGAAAGAAGTTCCGGTTGCCGAAGTAATTCAAGTGACTCCTCCGGTCGCGGAAGCCGCTCCGGCAGCTGCAACTCCCGCGCCTGTCGTTGCCGCCGCACCAGCCCCAGCAGTGATCGAAACGAAGCAACTGCCCCAGACAGCCAGCTTGCTTCCTCTTCTCGCCCTGCTTGGTTTCGCTTCGCTCGGCGCCGCGTTCCTTCTCAAGCGTCTCGCGAGCTAAGCTCGTCAACGTATAGAATCTCCAGTGCGTCGCGGGTCCGAGTATCCATTCTCATCCCGCGACGCCAGGAGTTTTGCCAGTGAATCTCGCTATCCTATCTCGCAAGCTCGGTCTGTTCCGCTCTTGTCTTCTACTTGCTGCCCTTCTCCTCATTTATAGTTCAGCAGCCCATTCGCAATCCGCTCAATCGCCACCACCTGCCGACGCTCCCCGCCAAGCTACAATTTCCGTGCAATCGGATCTCGTTGCCATCCCCGTCCGCGTCACCGACGCGCATAGCAATTTTGTCCCCGGCCTGCGCCAGCAGGACTTCCAGGTTTACGAGGAAGGCCGTCCGCAATCCATCACTCTTTTCCAGCAAGAAGACGCTCCCGTAACCGTTGGCCTCGTCGTTGACCACAGCCGCAGCATGGGCAAGAATCTCGCTGAAGTCACCGCCGCTGTCTATGCCTTTTCTCACTCCACCAATCCTCAAGACGAAATGTTCGTCGTGGACTTCAACGACGACGTCTGGCTCCAGATGCTAGGCGGTAAGCTCTTCACGCACGACGCCGGCGACCTCGAGAAAGCTATCGCCGCCGTCGGCGCGCGCGGCCGTACGGCACTTTACGACGCCATCGCCGAGGGCATCAATCACATGCGCTATGGCCATTGGGAGAAAAAAGCCCTGATCCTCGTGACCGACGGCGGAGATAACGCCAGCCATCAGAAGTTTTCAGACATTCTCGCTCTCGCGCAACGCTCGCAGGTCATGATCTATTCCATCGTCCTGTTAAACACCGACGAAGAAGAAAATCCCGGCATCCTTCGCCGCCTTTGCAAAAGCACCGGCGGCATCGCTTACTTTCCAGACGCGAAGCAATCCGTCGCGAGCATCACCAATCAAATCGCGCGCGACCTTCGCGAGCAGTACACGATCGGTTTCGCCCCACAAAAGCAAGGCAGTGCCGCTTCCTTTAGAAAAATTCAAGTGAAAGTGTCCGCCACAGGACAGGGCAAGCTGAATGTCCGCTCACGGCCCGGCTATTTCGCTCCGGACGAGAAAAAAGTCTCCGCGCAATCCGGCAAGGGCGCTTCATGAAGTTTGTCAGCGTCGGCGCACAACGCCCCGTTCCAAAGTGCTTCCCGATTCTCCGCGCGGCATACTATTTTTTCCTCAGCGTCGGCATCCTCGCCATCGGCTACGTCGGCTACGTCGTCGTAGAAGCGCACGCCTATCAAGCCAGAGAGCTATCAAAATTTGAAAACGCCACCCAAAGCCAAAAGGAAGCCCCGCATCTCCTCGTCGAAGGCGGCGTAATCGGCGAGATTCAAGTTCCACGCCTCAACCTGAAAGCCATCGTCGTCCAGGGCGATTCGCACACCATCCTGCGTCATGCCGTAGGCCACATTCCAGACACCGCTTTGCCCGGACAATCGGGCAACGTCGCCCTCGCTGGCCACCGCGACACATTCTTTCGCCCGCTGCAGCATATCCGTCTGGGCGACACCATCCATCTCAAAACTCTCGACGGTGATTTCAGCTATCAAGTCGAATCCACGGCAGTCGTGCCCGCCAGCGCCGTAGAAGTCCTAAGCCCAACGGAGGGCCACACACTAACGCTGATCACCTGTTTCCCATTTGACTACATTGGCGCAGCCCCCAACCGCTTCATCGTTCGCGCGCGCGAAGTTCCTGCGGAGCCTTCGCAGCTTCCAGCGCCCTAGAATTGGCCGCGTACCCTTTTGGAACAATAATCGAAATGCAGATGTGTGCATTACTGGACAGACTCTCCCCTTCAACTCATCTAACATTCCTCTCCGTAAGGGTAGCAAGAGCGCTGTTTCGCAACCCATTCACCCGCTTTAGCCCAATAGCCTCGGCTTCAAACCCTCACCTTCGAAAAAAGGAGGCCACGTGCTTTGGACAATCTTCGTAGTTCTCCTTGTCCTTTGGGTCTTGGGATTGGTCACTTCCTATACGATGGGTGGATTCATCCACATCTTGTTGGTACTTGCGGTCATCGTCCTGCTGTTCCGCCTCTTGTCGGGAAGAAGGATGGTTTCCTGATCAAGGAATCGCAAACATGAAACCACTCTCTCTAGCTGGAATCGTGTTGATTGTCCTTGGCGGTCTCGCTCTCGCCTACCAGGGATTCAACTACACCCAACGCGAGAAAGTCATTGATATTGGTCCCATCCATGCCACTGCCGACGAACAAAAGCATGTTTCCATCCCGCCCATACTCGGCGGCTTGGCATTGGTCGGCGGTATTGCTCTGTTAGTCGTTGGAAGCAAAAAAAGTTCCTAGATCGAATTCGCAAAAGCACCCGCCTGAGAGTCGGGAAACGCATCGCCCTCTCACGAATTTAACCATGTTGGAGGTCCTTCAACATCGGGTTGTACAGCAGCAAATGTCTTCAAAAGAAGTTCCGACCATGGAGGTCAGTGATGAAAAAATTGTTGATTACCGCAGGATGTCTTTCGCTCGTGGCAGGTGCACTCTACGCAAGGGAATTCAATAAAGAGCAACGGCGCCTCGAAGAATGTGGCACCGTAATGTCCGAGATTCTCCACGTACCAGATAACATTCCCCAGGACCTTCTGGACAAGGCCGAGTGCGTCATCGTGATCCCCAGCGTCAAGAAACTGGCGTTTGGAGTCGGCGCTGACTACGGCCGCGGCGCGATGGTTTGCCGCACCGGCGAACACTTCCGCGGAGCATGGGGAGCCCCGGCAATGTACGCTCTTGAGGGCGGCAGCGTAGGCTTCCAAATCGGCGGCGAAGAGACGGACCTCATCCTTCTCGTTATGAATGGCCGCGGTATGGATTCCATCCTCAGCAGCAAAGTGAAATTGGGCGGCGATGCCTCCGTTGCCGCAGGCCCCAAGGGACGTGATGCTTCCGCGGATACCGACGCCTGGATGCGCGCCGAGATCCTCAGTTATTCCCGTTCACGCGGCGTCTTCGCAGGAGTTTCCCTCGAAGGCTCCACGATTCGCCCTGATGACGACGCCAGCGGCGACGTCTACGGTCACAGCATGAAGGCCAGCGAGATCGTCCGTGGCGAACATACCGGGGTGCCTGAGTCAGGTCACCGTCTCGTCAACGTTCTTGAGAAGCACTCACCAGTTAACGAATCAAAACGCGGCTCGAATTAATATCTGATTCGCAGCAGCAAGGCACAGCTCGCCGGGACTTTTCCAAGTCCCGGCGAGCTGTCTTACTTTGGAGTGCGGGAGCCCTGCTCCCGCTTTTGAGATTTCGGACGTTGCAAAACCTCGCCCTCGAATAGAAGCGTCAACCCGCCAGACCACTCTCCCCTTGGCCAGACTAGTCTCCCCGATTGATCATCGAATCGAAAAGACGCAGCCGGAAATGAGGACGCCACCCACTCAAATGTTTTGATAGACAACCGTCGCCCCAGTATAATGCTTGTGGATATAACTACGTAAAAGGCGGCAGCTCTTCTGCCGCCTTTTTTCTTTATACGAATGTGTTTTAGAGATTCGAGCGAAAGTCTCCGAACCCTCCGTGCACTTCGCGCCGTCTGTGTTAAGAGAAGCCCGAGCACCCGGGTAGGGTCATCCTTCCGAGGATGACCGATGAGGATGTGCGATGAGGCCGACCGCCCCGCCCGAACCGCAACCAAGCGCCAATCAGAAATTCACGGAGGAAAGCCCCAAAGCATAGAAGGGTCTCGGAGCGAGAAGAAACAAATACCCCGCTTTATTCGTGCAGCACAACCGTGAGCAACGACTTATTCACCTTGATCTTGCCGTTGTATTCGATGAAGCCCAGTTTCCTGAACTTATTCATGAAAAAATTAACGCGCGAGCGCGTCGTTCCAATCATGCTCGCCAGCGTTTCCTGCGACACCTTCGGCAGCACGCGAACCGGTTGGTCTTGTTTTCCGTAACGCGCTAATAGCAGCAGCGTGCGCGCCAGCCGCTTTTCACTCGAATTGAATAGTTGGTCGACGAGGTCCTCTTCGACCCGAATGTTGTGCGCCAGCATGTACCGGATGAAATGGTCAGATAGCTCTTGCTCCGTATGGAGCACACGCAGCAATTCGTCCTTCTCAAGAACCAGCAGTGTCGTGGGCGTGATAGCCGTGGCCGTTCCCATCCGAACGGTCTGCCCCGCCATGCAGCCCTCGCCAAAAAAATCAGTCGGGCCGAACATGGCCACCACCGCCTCTTTCCCTGAGCCGTTCACCACGGTCAGTTTCACTCCGCCCTGCTGCACGTACATGACGCTCTCTGCGCCATCTCCTTGCGTGTAAACCGATTCGTTCCGGCGGTATTGCGTGATTTTCCTGGAGACGCCTGCCGTGTCCAGAAAAACCTGCGGATCGAAGACGCCGTTCGGTCTATGGGACTTGGCGTCCCCATTCGTCTTGCGTCTGAGCGGTTTCATATTTTGTACGGTTTCATATTTTTAGCGCCACGAAAGCGTTCTTCAGCCGTCTTGAGCCTATCAGGGATACGCCACGTTTAACTGTGCAATACAGGACAGCGCCCGGCGGGCAGATTCTCTAAACTCTTTGCCTGAGGCGGCGAGAAGGAGCGACATCGGCCGGCTCAAGCGCAGGGGCGGGCGGTCTCCCTCCTTTCGCATCCTAAGTTGTTCCTTATCGAAAGCCTGATTACCCCTACCGGCTAGGCAGACCGAATTCTTAAGCTCTTCAGTCCTGGAAAACAAAATGAAAACCGTACGCCGCTCAATTCTTTGCCTTACTGCATTCTTTCTTGCTGCGCCGATCCTTCGCGCGCAGGACTATTCCCAATATCGCGACTTCTCCCTTGGGGCAAGCCTTGCCACCGTGCTGAAACAGACGGAGCAGAAGCTGGCCGATGCAAACGTCACTCACGACGGTCCGGCGCTGTTGCAGGAAGTGACGTGGTGGCCTGCGAACACGACAGGTGCTTCGCACCGGTCGGACAGCATCGAACAAATCTTGTTCTCATTCCACAACGGATTGCTCTACAAAATGTCGGTGACGTACGACCAAACGTCCACGGAAGGGCTCACGGCGGACGACATGATGAAGTCCATCTCCGCGAAGTACGGGCCGACCACAAGTGTTGCGCCAGTTTCCGATCCCACGTCGAAAGACCACTATGACGCGAAGGGAACGCTCGTCGCGACATGGGAGAACACCCAGTACTCGTTTAACCTCGTCCGTTCTTCCTTCACCGACCGTTTTGGGCTGATCATCTACTCCAAGGCTGCCAACGCCCAGGCGGAACTAGCGCTCGTCGAAGCCCTCATTCTGGAAAAGCAGAACGCCCCCAAAACCGCCGCTGCTCTCGAGAAAAAACAATCCGATGACCTCGAGCTGGTTCGCCTGAAGAATCAGAAGGTTTTTCGCCCGTAGTGACGGCCCTCAGCAGAAAGCAGTTGGCGGTATTGGTTTGCACTTCATTCGGCACGGATCCAGTCACAAAACTTTCAGGTAAGAGAATTCGCAAAGATAATCTTGCGGCTGCGCCCTCGATTTTTATTTTTCGCGATTGGCTTCCGATGGTTAGTTCCAGAATGAAACGCCACCTGTACCTTCCGATCTTCAATCGAAGCGCGTCTTCTTTATGAATTCTTTCTAAGATAGTGCACTTACGCACAGTATTCGTGAGCCAAAAGAACCACACTCTGGGTCTCGCAGTTTTTCGAAGGAGACTCATGCAGACTATCTCAAAGATTTCGTTAGCGCTGGCAATCACGCTAAGCGCTTCCGTGTACGTCCAGGCCCAATCGCAGGCGCCCGCACAGCCGGGTGATCCGATACCGACATACCGAATCAGCGTCGTCAGCCGCACCGCGCGCGCGGTGAGCTACAAACACCGCAGCGGTTCGACACACGTCGATTTTCAAGGCACCGACCTGATGCCCAGCGCCACAGGCGAAGCGAAAGTCGAAAGCAAGCGCGGAG
>DATFZY010000094.1:0-20160 GCA_035313865.1 Candidatus Acidiferrum sp. | reverse complement strand
GCAGCATTCAGTTGCTGACGGAAATGCCCGCACCCGCGCCCATCGAGGAAATCCCGGAAGCCGCCGAGCTCACCGCGGAAGAAGCCGCCGCTCTCGACTTCCTCCAAAAGGACGCCGAGTCCGACGCCGCAACTGAAGTCTAATCGCCTTTGGCCCGGCGCAGCCCGCTACTAACACGCTTAAAATAGAAAAGCGTCCCGGTTCATCCCGGGACGCTTTCTTTTTAAGCGCTTTCCAAGGGTACCCTTCAGGCACTTTGCGAAGTCTCGCTCATTGCTCCTGCGTCGCCGCGTTTCTACAATGACTTGAACGCTTTTTGGGCAGCTTCCCGGCTCCTTTCGCCGGAATCGGCCCCTGTACCCATGCCAAACCAAGACGATCTCAAAGAAGCTCCTTCAAAAAATTCATCGTCGGGCGGTGCCAACCGCTCCACGATCTCCTATCGTCTCGAAAAATTTGAAAAGAGCCAGCGCGAACTCTGGTATCTAACCTTTTTCCTTCTCCTCGCCATCTCCATCGGCTTTGCCGTCGTCTCCTGGAACTCCATTCGCACCCTCACCCAGCGCCTCGAACCTCTTCTTCCGGGCTTGGTCGTGATTGTGCTTCTCTTCATCGCCTACGCATGGAAGCGCAATCAGGAGATTTCCGAGCTCCGCGGCCTCGTCCGCGGCCTCGAGCATCACGAGACCGCCCCTCCCAGCGAGCGGCAGATGGACCAGCTCTTCTCCGTCATCTCCCGCTCGCAGCAAGGCTATCGCGATCTCATTGACTCCTTCGATGATGTCCTCCTCGCTGTCTCTCTCGAGGGCGAAATCCGCGCGGTGAATCGCAGCTTCGCCGATCTGGTCGGCTCCAGCTACCAGCAGCTCATCGGCCGGCCTCTCACCGATTTCATTGAGGAAGGCGGCGGTGAGGGCGCCGAACTGGTCCGTCGCGCCATGCCCCGTTTCCTCGAGCGCCGCCACTGGTCCGGCATCGTTCAGATTCGCCTCAAGAAACAGAACTCCGTCTGCTACTACGACTGTGTCGCTCACGCCATGACCCGCGACAACGTCGTCCACGGCATGACCGTTCTCGGCCGCGACATCACCGCCCTCCGCAAAAATGAAGCCCGCTTCACCGAGCTCTTCGAGACTCTCCAGGAAGGCATTTACATCACCACCCCCGATGGCAGCATCCTCGACGCCAATCCCGCCATCGTCCGCATGCTCGGCTACGACTCCAAGGAAGAATTCCTGGCAAAGAAGGTCCAGGATGTTCTCGCCGATCCCGCGGAAAGAAGGTCGATCCAGGAACAAGTCGAGCAGCAGGCCAAGCCTCAGGCTCGAGAAGTCACTCTATTGCGGAAGGATGGCTCGCCCATCGTTTGCCTGAACACCGCCACCGCCGTGCGCGACACTTCCGGCCACGTCCTCCGCTATCAGGGTTCGCTCATGGATATCACCGCCCGCCGCGAAATGGAGCGCCAGCTCCACAAGGAACAGGAATTCGCCCGCCGCCTCGTGGACAGCTTCCCGGATCTGATCCTGGTCGTGGATACCAATTCGCGTTACACCTTCGTCAGCCCGCGTTGTACCGAAATTCTCGGCTACGAGCTCTCTGAAACCGCTGATATGGAGTTCGGCGGCCGCACCAATTCGGAGGACTTGCCGCTCTTGCTCTCCCTTTTCGCGGATATTCTCGCCGGCCGGCAGACTTTCGCTTCGCTCGAAGTGCGCGTGCGCCACAAGCGCGGCGACTGGCGCCGCATCCGCTTCAATTTCAGCCCTCTCGCGGATGAAAACGGAAAAATCGAAGGAGTCGTCCTTTCCGGCCGCGACGTCACCGAAATCAAGCGCCTCGAAGAGCAGTTGATTCAAGCCGAAAAACTCGCCGCCATGGGCCAGATGCTCGCCGGCGTCGCTCACGAACTCAACAATCCTCTCACCGCCATCCTCGGTGTCACCGAATTGCTCCGCGAGCGCGAGAATCTCGAGGACCCCACCCGCCGCCAGCTCGAACTAACCCATCGCCAGGCCCGCCGCGCCGCGCGCATCGTTCAGAACCTCCTCGAATTCTCTCGCCCAGCTTCGCCGCAAAAAAAACCGCTCGACCTCAACAGCATCGTCGACCGCACTCTCCAGCTGCATGAACACTCTCTTCGCCGCAGCAACGTCGAAGTGGATATTCGCCCCGTGCTCGATCTTCCCGGCGTCGTCGGCGACGCCAACCAGCTCATCCAGGTCTTTCTCAATCTCGTCACCAACGCCGAGCAGGCCATTCGCGAAGTCCGCGATTCCGGCCGCATTCAAATCCGTTTTGCGAACCTCGGCTCCCGCGTCTCCGCAACGTTCCAGGACGACGGCATCGGCATCCGCCCCGAATCCATCGCGCGCCTCTTCGACCCCTTCTACACCACCAAGCGCCCCGGCGGCGGCACTGGCCTCGGCCTCAGCATCTGTCTCTCCATCGTCCGCGAGCACGGAGGCACGATCGAGGCTGCCGCGCTTCCGGCAGGCGGCTCCGCGTTCACCGTCTTTTTCCCCGCGGCAGCGGACGAAATTTCTGTTCCAGGCTCAGCCGCTGCGTCGGCCGCAGCCGGCGCCGCGCCCTTGCCAACCTTGGAATTGATGAATGGCCGCTCCGTCTTAGTCCTCGACGATGAAGAAAGCATTCGCGGTCTCCTCCAGGAAGGCCTCTCCGCTCGCAACCTGCATGTGGACTGTGCCGCCACTCTGGAAGAAGCACTCGCCTTCCTGGCCCAGCGCTCTTACGACGTTCTTCTATGTGATCTGAATCTCTCCCAGAACGGCGGCTCTTCCAGCGGAAAAGCCGCCGCCGATCAACTCCTCTCGGTAGCCGGTGACCACAAGCCGGAGCTAATCTTTATGAGCGGAGAATTCATCGAAACCCCCGACGGACCTCTACTGCCAGGCGAGCCTCATCATTTGCAAAAGCCCTTCCGCATTTCCGAGGTCCTCGCCCTCTTCCTCGAAATCTTCGCCACCGCTAAAACCGAAATAACACCGGAATAGACCCACGCCCTTGCCTGGCAAGGCCCCGCCGCGAAAGCTTCATTTCCTTCCGAGCCAAAGCACGGCGTCCTCGAACAGCGCATTCTGCTGGCTGCTCGTGAAAATCTTGTCGCCATGCCCCATGTTCATATAGATCATCCGATAGCGCGTGTTTGTCCACACCACGGGGAGATCCCCGCCAGTAATCGTGTCTTTCAGTCCGATCGGATAGTTCTTTGGATCGAGCGTCAGCAGCACTTTCACATCCTTATGCAGACGAGGACTGGGCTTCCAGATGTACCACTCGTTTGCCGGCGACGTGAACGTAGCAGGCAAGTCCCGCGTCACCGGATGAGTTCGATCGTCCACCACAAGTGTCGCCGGCAGCGGAGGCCAATTATTACCGTAGAAAACGGCGCCCCCGAGGAAGTCAACGAACCACGGCCATTGCGTGTCCTTGTCGTTGTAACCGGATACATGGAATCCCAGCCAGGCCCCGCCACCCTTCATGTGCTCCTCAAAAGCCTTCCGCTGCTCTCCAGTATGAGCAAAGTCGTTGAGCCAAAGAGTCAGTTGGACGTTTTTCAGTCTTTCCGCGTTCAGATCTTCCCATCGCGTGGTCGCCTGGAATTCAAAATTGTCTTTCTTGGCAAGGTCCGCGAAGAAGCGCAAGGCTTGTTTTGCAAAGTCGATATGATCCGGCTCGCCCTGATCGGTGTAGAAGGCCAGCACGTGGAAGCGGGCCGCTTGCGGGGGAGCCGATCCAGTCACGGGAAAAAGAATTAAGCCCAGCAAAAAAGCAGCGAGCGCCCGAATCATCGGCCCGCGGCCCACACAATGGAATTGTGAAACAGCCTGGTGAACGACTCATTTTGGAAATGCTCGGCACGATGCCCCATAAAAATGTAAACGTTCCTGGCTTTCACGTGTTCGTTGCTCCACACGACGGGATGATCGCCCATTTTTATCGGCGAATCGGGAGCGTAGCTGTTTTCGTCAACCGAAGCGAGCACCTGCACGTTCGCTCGCGGCGATTTGTCGTACGTGTACCATTCTTCCCGCTCAATTTCGAATGACGAGCCGAGCCCCTCCATCACCGGATGCCCCTTGTCTTCCACATTTACCTTCGCCGACGCGAACTTGGCGATGTAGTCCTTGAAGCGAACGCCGCCCATGAAGTCGGAGAACCACTTCCACATCGGGTAGTTGTCGAACTCTCCCAACAAGGTCGCGTGATGAAAGCCAATCCACCCGCCTTTCCCTTCCTCAATGTAGTTCGTAAAAGCCCGCTCGGCTTTTTCCGTCCACATATAAGGCGGATAATCCAGTTGCAGAAAAAGCTGATACCGCGAAAGGAACGCCGCATCGATTTTCTCGGTGTTTTGGATGTAGTCGATCGAAAAATGATCGGCAATCGCTTCTTTTTCGAGCCAGATTTTGGCGGCATCCACAAAAGGCCTGTGAATACTGTTCTCTTCGGCCAGGGCGATGACTCGGAAGCCGGGTTCATGGCTTCGGGGAAACGCCGCGCTTACACAAACTGCTAACGAAGCCGCGAGCATCGCCAGACCAAAAGCGCGTAGTTGAAAAGACATGCGCCGCATTGCCATGAGTCGCCGTTTCCGTCCGCCGCCGGAGTTTCCGGCGCTATGTTTACATCAAATACAGCCAGTACAAAAGGGTTCTGCTAAAAATGTTCTTCATCTCTCTTTGCCCCGCGCTTTCCACCGCGATAACATAGCACCGCGTGCTTTTCCCTTCCAAAATACTCGCTATCACGTCTCTGCTTTGTTGCATCATCGCCGCATGGCGTTTCCCGCAGACCGGGGAGCCTTCCACGGCGCTGCTGAACAGTAGCAGAGCCGTTGCCCTGAATTCGAAAACTGGCAAAGCCTACGCAGTGGATACCAGGCAAGGTGCGATTATCGTCTTCGATCCGCAAAAGAACTCGACGTCCAGCCTGCCTGTCGGCGCCGAACCCGTGGCCATCGCCGTAAACGAAGCCACGAATCGCATTTATGTAGCCAACAATGGCAGCGGTTCCGTGACGGTGATCGATGGCACGAGTGACGCGGCGATTGCCACCGTCTCTGTAGGCCCTCTTCCGTATGTCCTGGCAGTCAATCCAGCGACAAACAAGATCTACGTATCGAACACGTTCAGCGACCTCATCACCACGATTGACGGCGCGACCAATTCCACGACCACGCTCAAGGCCGGCTCCGCCGACGCCATCGCTGTGGATTCCAGGCTAGACAAGGTCTATCTCCTGGGCTACGAAAGCATCAATCTGACGGTCCTGGACAAAGCACCTTCCATAGTCGCCAAAATCCCAGTGGGCTTGCATCCCTGGGCCATCGCAGTAAACGAGTCCACGTCTACGCTCTACGTCACGCAATCGGGAAGCTCCACGCTGGCCATCGTCGACGAAAAGTCCGGCACGGTAACAAAGGCTCCAACCGGCGCAATCCCGTGCGCCGTCGCCCTCAACCCCGCCACAAACACAATCTACGTCGCCAATCATGCCGACAACACAGTAACCGCAATCGACGGAACAAACCGCTCGGTAATCGCCACCATAAAAGTAGGAGAACGCCCCCAGGGAATTGCCGTGGACTCCACAAGAAATCGCGTCTACGTCGCCATCACCCACAGCAACACCATCACGGTGATCGACAGTGCCCGCAACGCCGTTCTAAAAACTCTCCCTTCCAAAGGCAATCCCTACGCCTTGGCCGTAAACCCGAACACCGGCCAGCTCTTTGTAGCCTCCTCCGGCGGATCACCGCTATCCATTGTCGATCCTAGATAACGAATAGGGAGGAAGGGAAGCGCCGTAGGCGCGGCGCAAGCTGACCTGGAACGAGGGTCCGCGCATTTTACGATGTGTGTGTCCCACCCGTCCGGCATTTATCGCCGAGAACAGTCTTCCGCTTAGTGTGCGGCGGCCTTGGATGCGGGAGCCGCTGCATCCACCCCAAAATCCCACACAAACAGGTTCAATCCATCGTCCAGGATTTCCGCCAGCGCATACTCCCCCGGCGGCAGCGGCTCACTCAGCGTGAACCTGTAAATATCCGGCGCAACTTCCCACCGCTGGATCGAAATTTCGACCCGGTCCTGCGATAGCTCTGTGCCAAAGAGGCTGCGGATGGATTCCAGCATGCGCTTGTTTCCCTTGACCTTGGCACGCACCAGCACGACTTCCGGCCCGGCCATGTCCTGCCGGCCCGTTCTCTCTAGGGAAGAAACCTTGTCCGGATCGGGCGGCGGCTCGCGCAAATAGAACTCCGGCGCCTGGTTGGTCAGCCTCACAGTGGCCTTTATGCCCGGAAGCTCGATGTTGTGTTTGCTGGGGACAATCGGAATGGGCGAGAGCACCTGTTTCAGGACCGTTTTCTTGTCCGCTCTCACTTGCGAGCCCGCCTGCTCCATCCGCTTGATGGATTTGCCCTCCAGCGCAAACATCCCTTCGCCCTCCGGCAGGAACACGCCCGGCGCCACCGTCAGGCTAGCGTCCACATCCACGGGTGTTTGCGCATTCTTGGCGGCTTCTTGGATGCGCACTTTTTCCAGCATGGCCGCGGTCGTCTTCTCGTCCGCAACTTCCGCCTTTTTGGTCGCGTCCCAGTCCACCAGCGACGCCGGAATCTCTTCCCAGGCACCCCGCTCGACGCTGAAATACCGCACCCGCTCGCCATTCTTCTCGTAGTCGCGGACGATCTGGTAGCTGCCGTCTTTCAACATCAATTTCTTGCCACGAGGAAGCGGCGCCGAGGGTGCAGAAGCCGCGGGAGCCGTCGCCGAATCCTGCTGCGTGGTGCCAGCTACGACTGACGGGGCGCTCCAACCAGCTCCAGCACCGGCAATAACCGCGACGGGAAGGACTAAGGCGAGAGTGGGAGCCAAGCGCATGGGGGTTTCTGGTCTTTCAGATGCCGGCAGGACATTTCAGTTTGTCCACTGGCGAGCATACCTCGCTGCCCCGCAGCCCGCAACTGTCCCAAAAAGCGGGAGGTGTACTAATTTGGAGTGAGCCCTGCTCCCGCCTTTGGATCGGGGAATTCGTAGGGTCATCCTTCTGAGGATGACCCTTTCTTCTTCAGCGGTACAAGAGCTCCTGTCTCTGGCTGACCGAAATCAGGACACCACAAAAAGCAAAAGGCTCTTTCCGGTCTTCCGGAAAGAGCCTTTCGCGAAAAAAGCTAAAACTCGCTGATGAAATGCTCAGTGCGTGCAGCGCGGGAACAAGGTGACCAGTACCATCAGGTCAGACAATGTGAACAACCATTGATCTGCCTGCTTGCCCGCCGCTTCCGCAGCCCGCGCGATAAAGCCCAGATGTCGGCTCTTCGCAAAATTGCGGATGTGGTCCACGCAGATGCCAGTCAAGCTGGCGATCTCCGCATCAGTGAAAATCTTTTGGCTCGATTTTACGGTAACCATGGCCTTGTCCCTTTAACTGTCTGCCACACCGCGTATTCGATTCCTGCTCCCAAACCCTTTGATGCTTCTTGCAGCGTACGCGATGCACGCTTTTAAGAGCAATAGTAGTTCCGTTCTCCACATATGAAACGAATAGCCTAGTACTTTTGTTTCAAACCCCTGTGTAAAAAGACATTAACGCGATTTCTCGAAAAAAGGCGCGAGTAGTACGACCGGGAAAAAGAGAAAAGGACGGGAAACAAGGGAGCAAAAATGTCCTACTTTTGCAAAGTCTCTATGGCTTTCGGGATACTCTCGGCAATTTCTCGCATCTGTTTTGTGTGCCGAACTTCGTGCGCGGCGAGAAACTTAATCCACTCGTACGTGTTTAAATTCCCAAGGGCAGGGTGTGCCCATAGATACTCGCTCAAATCGCGGCTCTTCATTTCATCCAGAAATGCCAGGGTTCGCCCGCGCACTTCGCGCAATTCCGCCAGCATCTCCTCTTTGTCATGCAGCATTTCCGGCTCGACAGGCACCGGCGTTTTGCGCCGGATGATGCGCGAATGCACTAGCGCAATCGGCAGATGAATCCTCTCTAACAATGGATAATGCTTCGGCGCCTTCTGCGCGATACGGTCTGCCTTCCCCACGACCGCCCGTTCCACCATCATCAAATGAGCCACCAGCTCCGCCGCCGACCACCTGCCCTCAGACGGCCGAGTCTTCCACGCCTCGGCTGGCACGCCGTCAGCGGTACGCAAGAACCCGGCCTGGGATCGAGCCAAATAAGCGAGAGTCGACTGAAGCTCCTGAGCCAAACCTGTCTCCCAGACGGCTCCCCTAGGCCGGGGCGAGGACTGAGGGACCGTCCTACCCTCCCCGCCGGACGGCGACGCCTCAAAGTGCCTCCAAAGCGTCCTCAAAACGGCCTAAAAAGTCCATTCCTTAACCAAATGGTTAAATACTAGCGGCTAAGTCTTTTAGAATGAGCCCCGTATTTAACCAATCGGCTAAATACGAACCCAAAAATCCCAAAGAATGGCCTTGTATTCAACCTTGTGGTTAAATACAAGGCCCGATTTCACCTAAAGAGTCGCTCCGCCAGCTTGCTCAAAGGCGTGCGCCAGCTGAAGAACGTTCGCTTCACCAAACGCTGGCCCGAAGATCTGTAGCCCTACCGGCAGCTTGCCGCAGATTCTGCCGCAGGGAACGGACATGCCCGGAACGCCCGCCAAGGATCCCGTAACTGTATAAATATCAGCAAGATACATCTGGAGTGGGTCGGCGGTGCGCTCCCCCAGTTTGAATGCCGGGACCGGCGAAGTCGGCGTCACAATCACGTCCACCTTGGTAAAAGCATCGCGGAAATCCTGGGCGATCAGGGCGCGGACCTTCTGGCCTTTCAGGTAGTAGGCGTCGTAATAGCCTGCAGACAGGACGTAGGTGCCCAGCACGATGCGTCGCTTAACCTCTGCTCCGAAGCCGGCTCCACGCGTTTTACGATACATCGCCAGCAGGGAGTCGTCATCGACCCTAAGTCCATATCTGACACCATCATAGCGGGCCAGGTTGGAGCTGGCCTCGGCCGTCGCGATAATGTAATAAGCCGCGATAGCGTAGCCCGTATGGGCCATGTGAATTTCGTGGAGCTGGCAGCCCATTTTTTTGAGGAGTTCGATCCCGGCTTCGATTTTCTTCCGGACGCCGTCATCCATGCCCCCGGCGAAATACTCCTCGGGAATGCCGACGCGCAGCCCTTTCACTGGCCGGTCCATCGCAGCCAGATAATCCGGGACAGGCGCAGTTGTGGAAGTCGAGTCGTTCGAGTCTCTTCCGGCGATTACCTTAAGGATGGCGGCCACATCGCGAGCGTTGGTCGCAAACGGGCCGATGCGGTCCAGAGACGACGCAAAGGCGATCAGGCCATAGCGTGAGACGCGGCCGTAGCTGCCCATCATGGCTGGGATACCGCAGAACGAGCCTGGTTGCCGGATGGAGCCGCCTGTGTCTGTTCCAAGGGAGGCTACGGCCAGACCGGCTGCTACCGCTGCTGCCGAGCCGCCGCTGGAGCCGCCCGGCACGCGGTCCGTTGCTTCGGGATTGCGCACTGGGCCGTAGGCGGAGTTTTCGTTGGAGCTGCCCATGGCAAATTCGTCGCAGTTGGTTTTGCCTAGGATGACTGCGCCGGCAGCTTCGAGGCGTTCTACCGCGGTGGCGTCGTAGGGTGGGACATAATGCTCGAGAATCTTTGAGCCGCAGGTGGTGCGGACACCGCGTGTGCTGATTACATCTTTAATCGCTACCGGCACGCCAGCCAGTTCCGGGAGCGGCTTGCCAGATGCTACCAAGGCATCCACGCGGTCGGCTTGCGCATAAGCGCGTTCTTCGGAGAGCGTCAGGTAGGCGTTCAACTCGGGATTGCGCTCCCCGATTCGTTTGTAGAAATCGGCGGTTAGCTCGCGGGCGGAGAGCTTTTTTGCCGCCAGCGCCTCACGCACTCCATCGATTGTCCACTCCGAGCTCATCGTTCTATAACTTTCGGCACCCGGAAATAAGGAGCTTTCGGATCGGGGGCTTGCTGCAAGATTTCGGCGGCGACTCCGCAGGGGACTACTACGTCCTCGCGCAGAGTTGCGTCGGCGGTCTGGTCGTCGGCCAGCACCTGGGCCATCGGGGCCACGTTTGCAGTGTCCAGCTCGTCGAGCTTGCCGATGTATTCGAGGATGTCGTCGATTTGCTGGCGGTAGCTTTCGAGTTCGGCCTCGGTCAGGTCCAGGTAGGCCAGTTCCGCTACTCGTTCCACGTCTTCCCGCGTGATTTTCACGGCGAATTCCTGTCTTCCGCTACATTTAGAAATTAGAGCTAGAACATTGGAAAATTCTAGCATATCCCCGCGGCATAGCCGGGGGCTACTGGATCGTATGAGAGGCCTTCGGGTCGGGGATGAACACGACGAAGTCATAGCCGAAGATTACGCGCTCCAGCTCGGGATCGATTTTTCCATACTTCGAGAAGTGATCGCGGAGAGCGCGCAAGTCATAGAGCGTCCAGGAATTCTCGACTTGCACGTCGAAGAGCGGCTTAAAAAAGAGAAAATCCGAGTCCTTGTCGCCTGCCAGATCGAGCGGGGCGGCTTCGGGCGGCCTTCCAATGCCGGCGAAGTGAAGCTGTTCGCCTTTCACGCCCACGATGAGGATATGGACGGATTTAAATTGGTTGGCTTCGGCGGCTTCGCCGATCAGGTTGCCGATTTCGCTGGAATGCAGGGGATTGATTCCGCGAAACATGTGATAAGCGCCGAACTTAAAAAAAACTTTCGGGAGGACTCCATCGTTCCTGGGTGACGCCGCGAAAGGCTCGGAAAAATTCTTTTTCATTAATAAGGCGCGCTGGCGGTTCGAGCTGTAGTAGTCGCCCGTCATGTTTTTCTTATAGATTTCGCGGCTTACTAGGAGATCTTCAAAGAGCTTCTGGGCTTCGGGCTTGGCTTGATTCTTCAGCAGATCGCGTACGCGGTCCAACTCCTCTTGTTTCGCGGCCATCATTAGAAGGTCGCCGGGATTGCCGCTTTTCGCGGCAGCCGCATGGGCGTCGTTGTTTTCTTTCACAAGCGTCTCTATCGCAGCTTTTGCTTCCGGTCCCAGGTTTGTCGCCTGAATTTTGTCGAGCAGAAACCCGCCCGCGCCCATAAATTCCTGGTCCAGGCCCCAGATGGTCATGTGGCCGGGCGCAGTTGCCTTCTGGCACTGCTGGAGCATGGCGAACTCCTCCTGCCAATCGTAAAACGCCACGGTTTCCGGGTATTTTTTGAGGAATTCGGTGAGCTGCTTTACGCCATCCACCGCGCGCGCAAATCTCTCGAGATCTGGTGCAACCTCCGGACCAATCTCAAGCGCCATGTGATGGAAACCGTGAGGGGCTAGCTCGGCGCAGAGTGCGGCAGAGAACTCGGGAATCTGGCGGATGCCGTGATCTTCACCGAGCGCGACAAAATGGGCTTCCTCCAACGCTGTGCGCAGCACTTCCGCCGTGGGGCCGGCGAGCTTGCCGTCCTGCACGCCGATCGCGCCGCGATTTTTCTTCAGAGTCTCCGTGAACTCGGCGTTTTGCGCCGGGGCGCAGGCGGCAAAAACAACGCTGGCGCCGAGCGCTAGCGCCACTGCTCGAAACATTCTCATCTGTTCTCCGGGCCGCCACTATTCAGGAGGTCCTTATGCTAAACGCATTCTAGAGGAGAAAGGCTCCCGGCGGAATAGCGAGTGGCTGCCGCACCCGCACGCCATAGTCGCGGACTCATTCATTTACTGTTTCTCGGGATGCGCTTCGGCGGACTGCCATTCGAGAATGGAGTGGTGCATGGTGGCCATGCGCCAGCGGCCTTCGGACTTTTTGCACATGGCCATTCCGCGGCCGCGCAATTTGCCGCGTGCCGATTCGATGGTGAACTCGTATTCGTACCAGATGGCTTCGCCGATGGGATGGAAGGCGCTCTCGTGGATTTCCAGGCGCGCCGCAGGCTTCTGGCGGAAATATTTTTCGCGAAAATAGCCGGTTACCTGCTCTCGCCCGTAGAGTTCGGCTTCGCCGCTGAACAGAACGATCTTCGGATCCAAACAATCGCCGAAGGCCTGTTCATCGGATGAATTGAATGCTTCAACACAGCGATGCATCTCTATTTGCATCGCGGTGACGAGTTCCTCGGCGCGCTTTTCGTCGGTGGTGGTGAGGTGCAGGGTTTGTTGTTTGAGGTCAATGCTGGCCCCAAGCTTGCCAAGCAAGTCCACACCGAGGATGCCGTCAATTTTCTTTCCGCAAGCTTTCCCGATGGCGGACAAATCGATAGCGGGAAGTTTCAGTTTGAGGAGAGTGGTGCGGCCAACGGCGAGCTCTTCAATGGCGACTTCTTTGGCGCTGGTGGCCAAAGTGCCCGTCCAGGAAGTGACGCGAATGTCTTTGGCGGAGCCTTCGGCAAAGGACGCGAGATTGAGCATGGAAGTCGCGGCAGTATCCACAAGGAAGAGGCTCGGGCGGTCACCGATTTTTACGGTGATGACAGGCAGGGTGTCACAGTGTTCGAGGGGGATTTCCTGGGCCGGCAAGGCTTCCGGCAGGACGACAGAGCCGAGAAGAAGCAGGGAGCAAAGAAAAGACCGCCTGCGAGACAAGAAGGCCATGGGCCGCACCTCGATGGGGAAGGAGTGTAGCATATAAATACGAACGTTCGTTCTATTTAATGACGTGTGTTACAGTAATTTCATGCCCCGTGCTCAAAGCTCCCTGCGGCCCAGACCTGTCAAAAACAAGAAGAGGCCCCCACAGCGTCAGGCGCGGGGACTGCGAACGCGGGAAGCGATTCTGGCTCGTGCCGTGGACATCGCCTCTGTGGAAGGATTGGAAGGGTTGACGGTAGGTTCGCTGGCGGAACAATTGGGAATGAGCAAGAGCGGGCTATTTGCGCACTTCGGCTCGAAGGAAGACCTGCAATTGGCCACGGTGGAGGCGGCCCGGCTGAGGTTTATTGACAAGGTTACGGCGCCTGCAATTTGCGCCACGAAGGGTATGCCCCGGCTCTGGCGGCTCATCGATTTTTGGCTTTCTTCAGGGGAAAAGAGCGTTTTCAAGGGCGGATGCTTCTTCAGCGCAGCCTCGTTCGAGTTTGACAGCCGGAGAGGCCCGGTGCGGGACCGCGTGTCGGCGATCATGCGGGAATGGATTGAGGCAATTGCCCGGGCGGTGAAGCTGGCGCAAGAAGTCGGGCATCTCGACCCCAAGCTGGAAGCGACGCGGCTGGCCTTCGAACTACATGCCATCGCGATGAGCGGACATTGGGCGCATCAGTTGCTGGACGATACAAAGGCATACGCGCGCGCGCGGGCGATTGCGCTTGATAAGTTGAGGAGCGTGGCAACAGCGGGGTGTCCGCAGCTGCCTTAAACCGACTTGGCGCAGAGATTCCAGATTTATGATTAGTTATTTGTTTCAAGCGGATTTTTGGCGTCTCGTATTTGAAGGATCCCGACAAGAAGGCAAACAAGAAGCACGCCCCCGATCGGGAAGACACTGTGCCTTGCGACGCCCTTCCAGAAGAACGAATATCTAATTGAATCCTCTAGCCATCGCATACGGGTGACTGGCTTTCTTCGACTAGAGAGCGCGTCGACATACTGCCCGACAGGAAGCTCTTTTAGCCTGAGCCACTCGTCCTCAGCTATCGGTGGATCGTAACCTTGCGCCTCCTCGAATCGAGAATACATAGTCAGTAAGTCCAACAAGCGACCCGATCGACACCGCTATAACCAGCGATCTCAGGAGGGAGTTTTCTCATGGTCGTGAGCCTTCGATTATCGCGAGGAGATGGCTTCGGCGGTCTTCCGCGGATATTTCTTTTCGATGTAGTTGTCTACCAGGGACTGGAACGCGGCAGCTAATTCGTCGTAGGTGCCTTCGAGCGTTACGTCTTTCTTTCCATCAATATATATGGGGCAGCGGGGGGCTTCGCCGGTTCCGGGGAGGCTGATGCCGATGTTCGCGGCTTTCGATTCGCCCGGGCCGTTCACGATGCAGCCCATCACCGCCAGCGTCATCGTTTCCACGCCTTCGTATTGCGTTTTCCAGACGGGCATGGTGTCGCGGATGTAATTTTGGATTCGTTCGGCCAATTGCTGGAAAGTGGTGCTGGTGGTGCGGCCGCAGCCGGGGCAGGCAGTGACGCTGGGCGAAAAGGAACGCAGCCCCAGCGCTTGCAGCAGTTCGCACGCCGCATAAACCTCTTCACGCCGGTCGCCGCCGGGTTTTGGTGTGAGGGAAATGCGGATGGTGTCACCGATACCTTCATAGAGCAAAACGCCCAGAGACGCCGCGGACCAAATCTGGCCCTTCATGCCCATGCCCGCTTCGGTCAAGCCGAGATGCAGCGGCTGCTCCGTTTTGCCCGACAAGTCGCGATACACGGTGATCAGATCGCGCGGCCGCGAAGTTTTGCACGAAATAATAATTTGGTCGTGCCGCAGCCCGCACTCGAGCGCGAGCTCTGTCGATTGCAGCGCTGAGAGAACCATGCAGTCATTGATAATTTCTTCGGACTCTTTGCCCAGATTCTTGTCGGTGTTTTCCTGCATTTTGTGCATGACAAGTTCCTGGTTGAGGGAGCCGCCATTGACGCCAATGCGCACGGGCTTGCCGTTATCGCGGGCGATTTTGCAGATGGTGGAAAATTGCTCGTCGCGGCGCTGTCCAGCGCCCACGTTGCCGGGATTGATGCGGTATTTGTCGAGAGCTTTGGCGCACTCGGGATATTTGGTGAGGAGGACGTGGCCGTTGTAGTGGAAGTCCCCGATAATAGGGGCTTCGCAACCGGTATCCTGCAAGCGTTTCTTGATTTCGGGAACAGCCGCGGCAGCCTCGGGAACGTTTACTGTCCAGCGGACAATTTCTGAACCAGCTTCGGCAAGCTCAACGGTCTGCTTGAAAGTGGTGGCCACGTCGGCGGTGTCCGTGTTCGTCATGGACTGCACGACGATGGGCGCCCCGCCGCCGACCATGACGTGGCCAACCCGCACGCCGTGGGTCTTGCGCCGCGGCCTGCCAGCAGCAGCCGCGTCAGTGCCTTTGATTTGTGTGACCATTACATATTCATTTTAGCCTGACTTCCATTTGAATGCGAAATGCGAAGTCGAGTTCTCAGCGTATTGCAAACCAAAGGGGTCCTTACTTCACTTCCTTACTTCACTTTCTTATTTCACTTCCTTCTTTCGCGCCTTCAGCACGAGGTCCGGATCGCGGACCGTCATGACAATGGTTCCTGTTTCTTCCGCGAAATGAATCCGGGCTGCCGATGCCCCTAGAGGATAAAATTCCCGCTGCCCAAGATGAAAGAGCGGGCGCCCCATGGTGCCCTTTCTTGTCCACAGCGCCTGGCCGCGCTCGGTGGTCACATCAATTTGCTGGTTTGCGGCGATGCCGAATACGTATGTGCCACGTATTGCGGTTTCGTCTTCCGCGGATAGCGCTATCTGCGGCTCTGCGTCGGCATCACCCAGTTCCTGCAGGAATTCCAAAACCGCGTGCGCCGGTTCGCCTCCCGCTTTGGCGTGCGCGAGGAGGCTGATGCTGTGCGGCCCGCGTATCCGTTGAACGCCCGACTGCGCCTTCACAAACGCTTTCACTACGTCCACTTGACCGAGCATTGCCGCCGAAAATAGCGAGGGGCGGGCGCCTTTCGAAAGCAAGTATTCGGCTATTGGGCGGTTTCCCATGTGCGACGCCGCGCCCAGCGCGCTCTCCCAATCGCCAAACCCCCAGTCCCACGCGGCCTTCGCCAGCGATGGCCGGGCTTCCACCAACTCTTTCACACGCTTCAAATCGAAATGCGCCACCGTGACCATCTCCCGTGTCAGCTCGGGTGGTTGCGTCGGAAAAAGGTCCGGCAACGGTTGCGGGCCGGGATTTTCATCGTTCGGCATTTTGTCACCCCACTCCTCGTTCTTTCGCATCGCTCCCAGCATCGGCAACGCAAAGCTGCTTAGCTGTAAGAATGTTCGGCGGTGCCACGTGCTCGCCATTGGCTTGTCTCCTATAGACAGATTGACGGGGGCAGAATGGCGCGGCGCTGGAAGCAAGGCAAACCAAATCCTGCGATTCACCGCCTAGAAAAACATGAGGCGCTATCTAGCGGAGATTCATTGACTTGGAGGGGGTGGCAAGGCGATTCCGCTGGCGTCTTTCGCGATTCGCGGCGGAAACTCGGCCGCCACTTTTTCCGCAACTTCGGATTCGAGGCTGAGTGGGTCGGTCAGAGCGCGGTCCAATCGCACCACCCACAGGTGTGTCTGGTCCGACAAGCGGATTAAGTGGACCAGCACGCGCGTTTCACTTCCGCTGCGCAACACTTGCCCCAGAATGACGTACTTCGCGCCCAGGCTGGATTCGACGGCCTTCAGATCGCGCTCTTCCCGGGAGCGCCGCAGGATTTGCGCGTTGCCAATAACCTGAAAGCGGCCATCGCCTGCCGCTGTCAGCCGCTCGACGACGTTGTCTGTCAGTGCGTCGCTGAAACTCGCCAGGGACGCGTCGCCGGTTTCGTTGTCAAATCGCGCGACCGCTACGATGGGAATGTGAGCCGACGCTTGGTGTGTTCGCCAGCGGTATCCCGCCGCGAATGCAGCGGCGACGAGAAGGAGTCCAACGAAGAGCCCCTCCGCCACTCGGACGCCCGGAATATTCTTTCGTTCGCGAGTCGTTTGCGGCGGTTTCGTTTCCGCGTTCGGTATCCGCTCTATCGGGGCGATGAACTGATAGCCACGCTTTGGGATTGTACGAATAAATCGCGGTTCACTAACTTCATCTCCCAGTGCGGAACGAATCTGGGCCATGGCGAAATTCAGTCCGCGGTCGAAATCTACAAACGTCCCATCGCCCCACACTGCCCGCTGCAATTCTTCGCGGGAGACAACTTCACCGGCGTGTTGAATCAGGCATTCCAGAACCTGCGAGGGCTGAGCTTGCAAGCGAACGAGCACGCCGTCCCGCCGGAGTTCGCGGTTGGCGGCGTCGAATTCGAAGAGTCCGAAGCGAAAACGCATAAAATCTCCCGTTGCACCGCGATTGTCGCACGAACGGTGATTCGCGGCGAGACCAAGCCTCGCGTGCCCGGGCGATTTTCCTTCCCCTTGCTTATTGACAGGAGTCGTCGCATAATCCTGTCAGTTACTAAGGGGAAGCCGCGTGACCAAACCAACAGACCTCGTCCAAGGCACACTGGACCTCCTGATCCTGAAGACCATCGCGCTCGAGCCCATGCACGGCTGGGCCATCGCGCAACGCATTCGCCGTGTCTCCAACAACGTTCTTCAGGTGAACCAGGGCGCGCTCTATCCGGCGCTGCACCGCCTCGAACAGCAAGCCTGGATTCAATCCAAATGGGGCGAGTCGGAGAACAACCGGCGCGCGAAATATTATTCGCTGACAAAAGCCGGGCAGAAATATCTCAAGGCGGAAGAATCGAACTGGGAACGACTCTCGTCCGCGATTGGGCTAGTCCTCAAAACGGTATAGGGGAGACGCATCATGCGCTGGCCACAGACCGTTTCGCATCGCCTACGCTCCCTTTTTCGCAAGCGCGCCGTTGAAGGCGAACTAAGCGATGAGATGCGCTTCCACCTCGAACGGCAAATGGAAGAAAACATAGCCGCGGGAATGACGCCGCAGGAGGCGCGCCGCTCGGCCATGCGCGAATTCGGCGGCGTCGAACAAGTCAAGGAAGAATGCCGCGACGCCCGCCGAACGAACCTCCTCGAAAATTTGCTTCAAGACGTCCACTTCGGCCTGCGCATGCTGCGCAAATCTCCAGGCTTTACCGCCGTCGCGGTCCTGACGCTGGCCCTCGGTATAGGCGCTAATACGGCCGCTTTCAGCCTCATTGATGCAGTCATGTTGCGAACGCTGCCGGTCGAGCGGCCTGACGAGCTGCTGCAATTAAAGAGGCAAGATCCCCGCTACGCCGGCGGAGGTCCGGCCAGCTTCAGCAATCTCCTTTCTTTTCTGTGGGACGGCGGAGCCTCGCCCTCCTTCAATAACCCTCTGTGGGAACAAGTACGAGATCAACAGAATATTTTTTCAGGCGTTTTCGCTTGGAGTAATAAGCGCTTCGATCTCACCAGAGGTGGAACAGTACAGCCTGCGGAGGGGTCGTTTGTGAGTGGTGACTTCTTCGCGACCTTAGGGCTCCGTCCGGCTGCCGGACGCTTGATTACAGGGTCTGACGACCACCGCGGCTGCCCGCCCGTGGCTGTCCTAAGCTATGGGTTCTGGCAAGGTCATTATAGCGGCGCAAGTAGCGCCGTTGGCAGTGCCCTGTCGCTCGATGACCACCCCTTTGAAATCATCGGCGTCGCTCCGCCTGGCTTTTACGGAATGGACGTGGGTCGAGAGTCCGAAGTCTTTGTGCCGATCTGCACCGTGGAGATCTCTGGTATTCGATCACTGGAATCGCGCTCCATGTGGTGGCTGAACGTGGCCGGCCGGATCAAGCCCGGCATCGCCCGAGCCCAATTGATCGACCGACTCCAGGTATTTTCCCCTCGCATATTCACCGCCGCTTTGCCCCAATACTGGCCTGCCGACGAGCAGCGGAGCTTTGTGAAGGAGAAGCTGGTGGTGACTTCAGCTGCGACAGGCACTTCGGCCTTGCGGCAGCAATTCGACCAGCCCTTGCAGGTTCTGATGGCCATTGTGGGCCTCGTGCTGCTAATTGCCTGCGCAAACATTGCCAGCCTGATGCTGACCCGCGGCGTTGTCCGTGAAAAGGAAATCGCGGTAAGGTACGCATTGGGCGCAAGCCGGTGGCGGCTAATGAAGCAACTCCTTACGGAATGCATGCTGATTTCTCTGATGGGCGCGATCGTCGGATTTCTTTTTGCGCGCTGGGGCGCCGTTCTTCTGATTCGCAGTATCTCCATTCACAATATCTACGCGCTCGGGAACATGCCTGTGCTTCTCAATCTCTCGCTCGATGGCCGTGTTCTTGGATTCACCGCTGCGGTTGCCATTCTCACCGTGGCTCTGTTTGGCATCCTCCCCACCCTCCGGTCCACAAGTGTATCGCTGATCTCGGCCATGAAAGGTATCCGAACGGTCGAATTGGACCGTCCGGCTCGGTTTCGGAGCCGCAAGTTGATCGTGGCGTCGCAGGTAGCGTTTTCGCTGGTGCTATTGGTGGCCGCTGGATTGTTGTTGCGTAGTTTCGCGAAGCTGGCGACGCTCGATCCCGGCTTTGATCGCAACAATGTCCTAATCGTGTATACCGACTTGTGGCCGGCGAAAATACCTCGAGATCAGCGTCCCTCCGTACTCGACCGAATCGAGAACCAGCTGCGGGCTCTTCCTGGCGTCCTTTCTGCGAGCCGCTCATCCGTGACACCTGCCGAAGTAAGCTACTGGGCACATAACGTTCACACCGAGTGGTGCAAAGGCTACACAGATGCGGAGCCTCTGTCTATGTCCGTCAACGTCTCGCCCGAATATTTTGGAACGTTGCGAATGCAATTCGTGGCGGGCCGGGACTTCAATGGCGGCGACGCAGCCACCTCTCCCATGGTGGCGATCATTGATCAGACGGCGGCACGCCGCTTCTTTCCAGGCCTGGATCCCGTTGGCAGAACATTCTGGATTAACGGCATTGCGGGGCAACCCGGACCGCCGATCGAGGTCGTGGGCATCGTTCGCGATGCCAAGTACCAGTCACTGCGCGAGCAGATTCACCCCACGGTCTTTTTCCCTGCCACTCAGGCTCCCGACCTCTTGGTGGCGGATGCGTTCGAGTTGCGCACCGCAATACGACCTACAGCGCTCATCTCGTCGGTCAAGGCCGCCGTAGCGTCTGTGAACTCCGGGATTTCCCTTGAGTTTCACACGCTGGCGCAGCAGGTAAGCGACTCGATGGTCCAGGAGCGCCTGCTCGCCCAGCTTTCCGGCTTCTTTGGTTCCTTGGCATTAATGCTGGCCTTGATCGGTCTTTGCGGTACGGTTAGCTATCTTGTGGCACGGAGGCAGAGAGAGTTCGGAATCCGCCTGGCACTGGGGGCGGAACCGGGTTCGATCCTCCGGCTGGTCATGCTCGACGTTATTTCCGTTGTCGCTGTCGGTCTCCTCGCGGGTATAGCCATATCAGTGGCAGTCACAAGACTGCTCCAGCAACTATTGTTCAGGATAAGTCCTCGCGATACCGTGACTCTCGTCGGGG